>WHSZ01000103.1 GCA_009379845.1 Pseudonocardiaceae bacterium
CCGTGTGCCAGTCCCCAGGCGGCCATCGCGATCACCTCGGCCGTCTCGCCGCCGATCGCGCCGGACTGAACCCCGGCGCGCACGACGTTCAGCAGCGGGCGCATCGACTCGCCTGCTCGCGCGGCGGCCTCGGCGTCCGGCTCGAACTCCGGGACGGGCTTTCCGAACATGATCGAATACAGGTGTCGGTCGGCGAGCGCGCTTTCCCGGTAGGCCAGCCCGAGCTGGATCAGATCCTCGATGTGGTCACCGGTGCGCGGCAGTTCGGCCAGCCGTTCCCCGAACCGCCGGAAGCCTTCCACGTACAACTCGCGCACCAGCGCGGGCTTGCCGCCGAACAGCGAGTACACGGCGGTGGTCGAGGTGTTCACGTCGGCCGCGAGCCTTCGCAGGCTCAGCGATTGGGGCCCCTCGGAGGACAACAGCTCGCCTGCGCGGTCCAGCAAGCGGGTACGTAGTACGTCGTCGTGTGTCTTCGGCCGTGGCATGCGAATCAGCGTAACTCGGACGGTGTTTTCAAACGTCCTTGGCCACTTTTTGCCCCTGGAGTTGACCTGGAGTGCACTCCAGCTTCTAACGTCGGTGTCGTGACATATTCGATTGCCGAGGCTGCCAGCAGTAGTGGGCTGTCCATTGACACGCTGCGGTACTACGAACGGATCGGGTTGGTGGAGCCGCCCGCCAGGGATCCGGGTGGTCGGCGCGCCTACTCCGACGACGACATGGCGTGGCTCGGTTTTCTGACCAAGCTGCGCACCACGGGGATGCCGATCAGGCGGATGCGGGAGTACGCGCATCTGCGGCACGCCGGGCTGGCCACCGCCGGGCGGCGCAAGGAGATCCTGATCGAGCACCGCTCGGACGTGCTGGAGCGGATCGCCGAACTGCAGAACTGTCTCGAGGTGCTGAACTACAAGGTGGCCAACTACGAGCGGTGCGAGCGTGACCTGGCTGGGCAGGAGCCGTATCTGGTGCACGAGGAATCCGCCTGACGGGCGCCGTACCATAGGGCGCCATGTCGTCCACGTCAGCGCAAGAGCATGTGATCGTCGCGTCCACCACCGACTCCGAGGCCGCCGCACGTGATCTCGCGGCCGGCATCGTCGCGGCCAAGCTGGGTGCGTGCGCGCAGATCGTCGGGCCGATCACCAGCGTGTTCCGCTGGGAATCCGAGGTGCAGACCGAGCAGGAATGGCGGGTTGAGATCAAGACCGCGGCCGACCAACTCGACGCGCTGACCGAACACATCACGGCCAACCACAGCTACGACGTTCCGGAGATCGTCGCGACACCGATCACGGGTGGTAGCTCCGAGTACCTGTCCTGGGTGGTCGAGGAGACCCGCGGGTGATCGACGCGCTTGCCGGGTTGCCGTTCCCGCTGGTGCTGCTCGTGGCCGGGGCCGCGTCGGCGATCGAATCCGGGCTCGGCGTGGGGATGGTGTTTCCCGGCGAGGCCGGGGTGCTGGTGCTCGGCACCACGGCCACCAGCCCGGTCCGGTTCGGCCTGCTGTTCCTTGTCGTCGGGCTCGCCGCGTCGATCGGTGATCACGTGGGGTACTGGCTCGGCAGGCGGTACGGCGTTCGGTTGCGGGAGACCAGGCTGGTGCGCAGGCTCGGCGTGCGGCACTGGGACCGCGCGATGCTGGCGTTGCACCGGCACGGCGCGGCCGCGGTGCTGCTGACCCGGATGGTTCCGGTGGTGCGCACGCTGTCACCAGCCGGTGCGGGCGCCTCCCGGTTGCCGTACCGGCGGTTCCTGCCGGCGTCGATCGCGGCAGGCTTGCTGTGGTCTGGGGTGTACGTGGGGCTCGGCGCGTTCGCCGGCGCGTCGGCCCGGTATCTGGAACGCATGCTTGGCACCGCGGGCTGGATCGTGCTTGGTGTCGCGGCACTGGCCTGCGCGCTCGTGTGGTGGTCCCGCCGGCGTCGCGCGGTCCGCGTCCCCGCCGAGCTGCCCGCGGAGCCCGTCGCGGCCCACGATCGGTGAGTGCTTCGCGGCGCTATGGCAACGCGAAGTACTCACCGGCTGGTCAGGAGTCGGGCATCAGGCCGGCGGCTACCGTGGCGCCGAGTTCCCAGCAGGCCGCGAGGTCTTCCTTGCTGGGTTCGCCGGTCACCGACAGCGGGGCGGCCACCTTTTCCCAGCCGAGCCCGGTGACGATGCTCTCCACGCCGCGCACGGTGCCCGAGGTGTCACTGGCGCCGTGCACGTACAGCGCGTACGGGCGGCCCTGGGTGGCGTCCAGGCATGGGTAGTAGATCTGGTCGAAGTACATCTTGAGCGCACCGGACATCATGCCGAGGTTCGCCGGCGTGCCGAGAATGTAGCCGTCCGCGTCGAGCGTGTCGGCGACCGTCGCGCCGAGCGCCGGGCGGCGCACCACCTCGACACCCTCGATCTCGTCCGTCGTGGCACCGGACACGACGGCGTCGAACATGGCTTGTACGTTCGGCGAGGGCGTGTGATGCACGATCAGCAGCTTGGGCACGCGCCCGAGCGTGCCTGCCGCCGAGTCCACTCGCAACACCAACCTCGTGAGTCTTTTTGGGTGCTATAGCACCCAAAAAGACTCACGAGCTCATCCCGCAGGGATGAGCCGGATCACCCTCTCGGTGTTCGCGGCGACGGCTTCCCGGGTGTAGGACAGCGGGAAGTAGTCGCCCTGGCTCCATGGCTTTGCCAGGTCCCGGTAGTGCGGGTTGTTCGGATCGCCAGACTGGCCTGGCGTGTTCGTCGCGATGGAGGAATCCCAGTCGCCAATATCCAGCACCATCCGGAACGACGCACCCGAGGTGTGCTGGAAGGTCTCGGTTGAGAAGCTCGACGCGTTCACGGTGTGCTCGGATCCGCCGCGCGGGAACGGGCCGACGTTGAACCGCTGCTTGTCCGGCTCGTCGAGCGCGCCCGACATGGCGTGCTCGAACAGCGAGTGCTGCAGGTCGCCCCAGCGCCACCGCCGCGGATCCGGGCCGAGCAACTGGCTCGTCTCGGCGTAGGCGGCGGCCAACGTGCTACGCAGCAGCGCATCCCGCTTCGCTCGGCCGCCCTCGCCGAACCAGCGGTCCGGTCGTTCCAGGGCTTCGAGCAACACGGCGGTATCGGGCCGTTCGATGTGCTCAGCCGCCTTCGGCGCGACCGCGCGCACGAACGCCGGCTCGAGGTGGCGCACCCGCCACACCTCGAACAGGGCGGCCGGCGCGGAATCGGCGGACTCCACGGCGTCCCAGCCGTGCAGCAGCCGCGCCGCCGCAGCGGCCTCACCATCCTTACCGTCCCCACTGTCCTCAATGGACGTATCGCGGAGAACGGCGAGTGCGCGGCGCGCCGGGATGGACAGCTGGTCGTTCTGCAACGTGGCGGAGTCCGCCACCGAGCCGTTCGAGTTGCCGTCCAGTACCTCGGTGACCCGCTGGAACCGGTACGGATTGGTCCACTCGAAGCCGATTTTCTTTTCCCGGTACGGGAAATCCGGCGGCAGGTTCATCTGGTTCGCGGTCGCGAAGTACCCCTCCGGCGGGTTGTAGCTGCGCGGCAGGTCATCGCCGTCGTAGAAACCGTCCCACTCGTACCGGCCGTCACCCGGCACCGGCAGCAGCCCGTCGTAGCCGCTGCGCTTCGGCACCAGCCCGCCGGGCACCCAGCCGATGTTGCCGTTCACGTCGGCGTAGACCTGGTTCTCGGTCGGCGCGCCCCAGTTCCGCATCGCCTCGGTGAACTCGGCGAAGTTCTTGGCCCCCATGAACTTCACGCTGCCGAAGTACGGTGACATGCCAGGCTGCAGCCACGCGGTGCGCACCGCGTAGGCGAGGCCACGCTGCTCGTCGACCTTGATCACCGGACCGTGCCGGGTGAACGGGAGCTGGACGTTCTGGGCGGGCCCGCCGGCCACCGGCACCCGCTCGGTGATGGTGCGCATCGATTCCCATGAATCGCCGTACCGGTAGCGGGACCGATCGTTCGGATCCAGCCGGTAGACGTAGAGATCCTCCTGATCGAGCGGGAAGATCGTGAGCCCGAAGCCGATCGTGCCGTTGTGCCCGATGGAAATGCCCGGCAGGGCCGGCTCGCCGGCGCCGATCACGTTCAGGCCCGGCGCGGAGAGGTGGGTGAGGTAGCGCAGCGACGGCGCCGCGTGGCTGCGGTGCGGATCGTTGGCAAGGACTGCTCGCCCCGTCGTGGTGCGCGAACCACTGATCGTCCAGTTGTTGCTGCCCTCGGACCGCGCGTCGACGAGCGTCGAGGCGTCCGGCGTCGCGACGACGCGGTCCTGCTCGGCCGAGAACTCCACGTCCTGGGTCGCCAGCTCGAAAGTGTCAAGCACGTCGTCGGGTAGCGCGCACGGGTCGTAGCCGGCCGGCACGGTCGTTTCCCACTTGGGTTCGAGCTTCTTGCGTACCCGATCCGCGTCCAGCCCGGCCGCGCACGTCACCCTGGAACGCTCCACCTCGCTTGTCAGGTTCCTCGTCAGGCCGTGGCTGCGGATCCTGACCACGTCTTCCGGTTTCCACCTGGACGGTTCGTAGCCGAGCCGCCGGAACTCCTCTGGCAGCGCCTCGGGGTGCTCGTCCAGCCAGTCAAGGTAGGCGTTGATGCCGTCGGCGAACCGGGTCGCGATGCGCTTGGCCCGCGGGCCGTAGCTGTCCCATTCCCGGCGCATGTCACCGCGGTAGAGGAACATCCGGGTGGCGCGGTCCCACTCGACGTAGTCCGGGCCGAACGCTTCGGACAGCCGGCCGAGGCCACGGCGGTGCCACAGGTCGATCTGGAAGAGGCGGTCCCGCGCGGCGTTGAAGCCCTGCGCCAGGAACACGTCGTCGGTGCTGCGCGCGTACAGATGTGGTACGCCCCAGTGATCAACCCGCAGCGTGACGGGTTCCGTCAAGCCGGTCACCCGGTACTCGTCCGGCTGCGTCGCGGCCGCGCCGGCCGGTGTGAGCAGGGTGGCGGTCAATGCCGTGGCCAGCGACATCGCCAGCGACACGACCAACCCGAGGCGGCGGTTACCCATCCCGACCACGCCCTCACGTTTAGTTAGCTTGTTCAACTAAACGTGTACCACCGATGGTGAGGAATGTGAAGACCGTGTGAAGATGTCCGTTACGCGTCCAGCAGTGCGGAAACATCGGCTCGTAGGTCGGCGAGCCGCGCGTCGGCAGCCGCTCGGGCGGCCGTCAACTCGTCCGGCTGGGCAACCGGTCGCACCACTTCCAAGTACGCCTTGAGTTTCGGCTCCGTCCCGGATGGACGGATAAGTGCGCGCACGCCCTCGCCCGCGATACGCAGCACGTCTGCTCCGGGCAACATGTCCTCGGTGGACACTTCGCGGCCGGCGAGGACGGTGGGCGGATCGGCGCGCAGTTCGGCCATCAGCTCGGCGATCCGGGACGTCCGCTCGAATCGGGGGGACAGCGAGTCGGTCAGGTACACGCCGTGCTCGATGGCCAGCTCGTCGAGCGCGTCGAGCAGCGTGCGGCCATCCGCGTTGAGCGTCGCGGCGAGGTCGCAGGCGAGCACGGCCGCGGAGATGCCGTCCTTGTCGCGGACCGCATCCGGGTCCACGCACAACCCGAGCGCCTCCTCGTAGGCGAACACCAGCCCGGTGCCAGCGCCGTCACCGGAGCGCACCAGGTACTTGAACCCGGTCTGGGTGAGATCACACCGCACCCCGTGCGTCGCCGCGATCGAGCGCAGTATGGACGACGACGCGATCGTGGTGGCCACCAGCGGATCGGGGTGCGCCTGTCGATCCAACGTGGACAGTAGGTGGCTGCCGAGCAGCGCGCCGGCCTCGTCGCCACGCAACATCCGCCACGACCCGTCCGGCAAGGGCACGCCCAGCGCGCAGCGGTCCGCATCCGGGTCAAGCGCGATCGCCATGTCGGCGTCCACTTCGGACGCGAGGGCGAGCAGCTGGTCCGCGGCGCCCGGCTCTTCCGGGTTCGGAAACGTGACGGTCGGGAAGTCCGGGTTCGGGTCGGCCTGCTCGGCGACCAGGCTCAGGTCGGTGAATCCGTTGCGCCGCAACGCCTCGCGCAGCGTCGCGGCGCCTACACCGTGCAGCGCGGTCGCGGCAACCCGCAGTGTCCGATGGGTGCCTTTCGGGAGAGTTTCGAGCCTTCGCAGGTACGCCTCGAGCACCTCGTCGCCGAGCCTGCTCCAGGTGTGCGCTCGAGGCACCGACACCGCGGGTGCCGCGGCGGCGATCGCCGCTTCGATCTGCTCGCCCACCGGCGGCGCGATCTGCGTGCCGGCCGCGTCGAAGAGCTTGTAGCCGTTGTCGGAAAGCGGATTGTGCGATGCGGTGATCTGTATTCCCGCCGCCGCACCGAGTTCACGAACCGCGAAGCCAACCACCGGGGTGGGCAGCGGGGAGGGCAGCACGCGCACGTCGAAACCCGCTGCGGCCAGCGTGCTGGCGGTGTCCGTGCAGAACGCCTCCGAGCCGTGCCGCGCGTCCCTGCCGACGATTACCGTCGCTCCCGCATGCCGGGAGTTCCGCAGCCACTCCGCCACGCCTGCGGTGGTCCGGACCACGACCGCGCGGTTCATCCCGTTCGGCCCGGCGCGCAGCGGCCCGCGCAACCCGGCGGTGCCGAAGCGCAGCGGCCCCGCCATCCGCTCGGCGAGTTCGGCCACGCTCGCCTCGTCACCGCCCATCGCACTGGCCAGTATCCGCTGCAGCTCCGCGCGATCATCGGTGTCAAGCTCGTCGGCGAGCCACCGAAACGCGGCGTCGCGCAACCGAGGGCGCAACGTCATGCCCGCTCCAGGAGCTGGCGCAGCAGCCGCCCCATCGTGCTCGCCGCGGCCCGTCCGGCTTCCAGCACCTCCTCGTGGTTGAGCGGTTCGCCGGTGATACCCGCCGCCAGGTTGGTGACAAGGGAGAGCGCGAACACCTCCAGCCCTTCGGCTCGCGCGGCGATCGCCTCCAGAACGGTCGACATGCCAACGAGATCGGCACCGAGCGTGCGCAGCATCCGGATCTCGGCCGGGGTTTCGAAGTGCGGACCGGGTAGGCCGGCGTACACGCCCTCGGCCAGCGACGGGTCGATGTTCTTCGCGATCTCGCGTAGCCGCGCGGAGTACAGGTCGGTCAGGTCGGTGAACCTGGGTCCGACCAGTGGGGACTGTCCCGTCAGGTTCAGGTGATCACTGATCAACACCGGCTGGCCGACCGTCAGCCCGTCGCGCAGGCCGCCCACCGCGTTGGTGAGCAGCACGGTGTGGCAGCCGGCCGCCGCTGCGGTCCGGATGCCGTGCACGATCCGCGCCACGCCGAGTTGCTCGTAGAAGTGCGTGCGACCAAGCATGATCAGCACACGCTTGTCACGGACGGCGAGCGAGCGCAGCGTGCCGCCGTGCCCGGCGGCCGATGGCGCCACGAAGCCGGGAAGCTCGGCCACGGCGAGCTCGGTCTCGGCCTCGCCGATCTCGTCGGCGGCCGGTCGCCAGCCGGACCCGAGCACCACGGCGAGGTCGTGCTTTGCCACGCCGGTCCGTTCCGCGAGGGCCATCGCGGCCTCGGTGGCCAGCGCGGCGGCCTGTTCGGTGCCCGCGTTTCCTGGAGGGTTGTGTTGGCTGTTGCCCAGGTTGCTGCCTGGGTTGTCGCCTGTGTTGCTGCCGTTCACGGCGAATGAGCCTACGTGGTAGGCAGCTGGCCGGTGTGGCGTGCTACCCGCCGCACGACGCGTCCCGGCAGGACATCTTGCTCAACGCGGAGAAGAACACCTTCCGGATATCGGTGACGTCGGGGGCGAGGAAGGTCTGCCCCTGGGTGACATTCGTGATCTCGTCCAACTCGCCGGGGTCCACGTCGGTGCCGAGCCCGATGAAGACGATCGGCAGCGGCCGTTCCGAGTCGGTCAGCTCGCCGAGCTCGGCGAGCAGCTCGTCCTTGCCGATCCCGTCCGGGTCCTCGTTGCGCCCGTCGGTGAGGATGACGACAACGTTGATCCGCCCGGCGTCCCAGTGCCGCATCGCGTGCCGGTAGGCGGCCAGCGTCGTGTCATACAGCCCGGTGGCCCCCTTGGGGTCGGACAGCAGTTCGGGGAGCCGCCTGGTGTCACCGTTCTCCACATATTCGCCGGCTGCCTTGTACGGGATGACCTCGCGGTAGTCGTTGTTCCCGTCAAGGCGGGTGGAGAACTCCCAGAGCGCGAGCTGGGTGTTCTTCTTGTACAGCCCGATCCCCTCGGCCGTCGCCTCCAGGGTCACGTCCATCCGGCTCTTGCCGGTGCCGCTCACCTCGGCGGTCATCGAGCCGGACACGTCGACAACGGAGATCACCTGCCCAACGGCGTCCGCGTTGGCCCAGCGCTGCATCGTGCCGGTCAGTTCCGGCCTGCCAGGGGTGGCGACGGGTTTGGCGTTCCGGTTGCTGACCCTGTTGTCCTGGTCGTTGCCGACCAGCCGCCCGTCCGCGGTCCGAAGTCCGTGTGCGCCAAGGACATCGGCGGTCTCGCCACCCCGCAGCACGTCGAGCAACCGGTTGGCCGCGTCGCGCTGCCGGTCACCCGAGGAGGGCAGCTTCACGTACGGATAGTCCAGCCACGGCAGCTGGCCGGAGTAGGAGGCGACCATCGAGCCAGGTGCGCCCGGCCTGATGTTCTCGTTGTGTTGCAACAGTTGCTGCTCCGAGGCCGGGAAGGCATCGATACCGGCTTCGGCGTCGGTGGGGCGCGCGACGTTCTGGAAGAGCTCGGAGCGTTCCGTCACGCCGTTCAGGGAGAGTTGCCTTAGCCGCTCGGTGGCCGTGGTGCCGTCGCCGGCAGCCTTGACGATGCCGTGTAGCCCATACATTTCCGCGGTATCGGTTGTCGGATCGGCGACACCGATCCGCGTGGCGTCGTCCGGTTTCAGCACCGACGACGGGGCGGGCGAGGTGTCCGGCCAGCCGTTGCCCTTGGCCAGCTGCTCGGACAGCGCGAAAACCACCGGGCTGGAGGCGATGGACGGCCCGGTTCGCGGGACTTTCCAGGGTTGCGCGTCGCGCGCGCGATCAAGCCAGTTGGACGCGTCCGGGATCCACACGTCGACCGGCGAGCCGAGGCTGCGGGCCCCCATGCCGGGATCGTTCAACGCCCTCAACACCGTGGCGGAGTCCCGGGCTCGCACGTCGACCCGGATGCAACGGGTCTGCGCGCTGTCGGCCTCCGGGAGCTGGTTCCTCGCGACGTCCCTGATGACGGGGGCGATGGTGGGGTCCGCCGCGACGGACAGCTCCACCTGGTCGTCGCAACCCCACAACCCGAACCGGTCGTTCACGAAGTCGACCGTCAACCACGCGGCCAGCAGCAGCACCACCAGCACTCCACTGGAAAACACCAGCGAGCTGCGTCTTCGCTTGCGGGCATGTCGCGCGTGGTGTCGTCCCACTGATTGGCCGCCTTCTCGTTCGGCACCACCCCCCGACATGTGGGCCTTCGTCTACTCCCTGACGCATTGTAAACGTGAAATTGCTCGTTCGAGTGGTTCAACTAGCCCAACGAGGTGAGGCGATCCGGGCTATTTCCAGTTTCACTACCACGCGTCGCGGAGCCTCGATATGTCCACAATGGACAGCGAGGTCGACGTGCGAGAGGCGCGGAACGCGGCCGTGCTCATTACCGCGTTTAGCGGGCTAACCGCGATAGTTGTGCGCGCTAACGACCGCGTTTTGGCGGGCTCAGGCTCCGTGGCCGGTTCGTGGTCGGGGCGGAGATCGTCCCGTCCGGCCGATTCACTTCCGGCTCACGAGTTTGTATGAGTGTTCCACCATCTCGTGGAGTTCGTCGTCATCCACCGACCCGTCCAGGGTCACGGTGTTCCAGTGTCGCTTGTTCATGTGATAGCCGGGCTGAACAGACGGGTGCCGGGCCCGCAGTTCCAGTGCCAGCGACGGATCGCACTTGAGGGTCAGTCTCCCGGGGTTTTCCTCGAGGGTGATGAGGGCGAACATCCGGCCGCCGGTCTTGAAGACGGTCACATCGTCGCCGAAGGGGTAGGTCTCGACGGCGCCCGGCAGGTCGGCGCACAGGGTCAAGACGTCGTCTCGCGTCATGTGTCGAGCCCTGCCATCCATCGAGCCGACCCGGGTGCCAGGGATGCGCAAGTGGTGCGTGGCTGCGAGGGTTCGGTCACGGTCAACGACAGTAGCCCCGCCGGGAGACAGTAGCCCCGCCGGGAGACAGTAGCCCCGCCGGGAGACAGTAGCCCCGCCGGGAGCGGTGCGGAACCGGTCAATGCGACGGCCGAACACGCCGAATCGGGGGCAGCGAGCGAGTATCGAGTTACGCGCCTTCTTGGCGGGTGAGGCGAGGCGGCCTCGGTGCGGCTGGCACGGTCTCGGCCTGCTACTCATCGATCGCGACACACATCTCTTCGCGGTGGGCCGTGATACGTATGCGTTCACATAATGATCATTGCGTTCAGTACCGTACGACCGGTCATCCGTGGATGTCAACCTGGACGTTGATCATTATCCCAGCTTAAGAGAATGTAATCGTCGTCGATGGCCCCCGGCGGCCCGCTTGACGAGCGTCGCGAAACTGGGCCACAATTCCGACGTACGTTCATTAAGTGAACGTTGTGTTCATAATGAGAATGCGACCTAGTCACCGCCAGGAGACGTGATGAGCGACCGTCCGTTCAAGCTGTTCGCTTTCGATATTCAGGCGCCGGCGCACCTGACCGCCGGCTCGTGGCGCCACGACGACGACCAGGGACACCGCTACACGGATCTCGACTACTGGACCGACACGGCGAAGCTGCTGGAAGAGGCCTGCTTCGACGGGATTTTCCTAGCGGACACGGTCGGCTACCACGACGTCTACGAGGGAGGTCCGGAGGCGGCGATGCGGGACGCCGCGCAGTTCCCGGTCAACGACCCGGCTTTGCTCGTGTCGGCGATGGCGTCGGTCACCGAACACCTGGGGTTCGGGGTCACCTGCTCGCTGACCTACGAACAGCCGTATTCGCTGGCGCGGAAGTTCAGCACCCTGGACCACCTGACCGGCGGGCGAGTCGGGTGGAACATCGTGACGTCCTACTCCGAGTCGGCCGCTCGCAACCTCGGCATGGGCAAGCAGATCCCCCACGACCAGCGCTACGACCTCGCTGAGGAGTACATGCGGATCTGTTACCGGCTGTGGGAATACTCCTGGCTGGACGACGCCGTCGTCCGCGACCGGGAATCGGCGACCTACGTCGAGCCCGGTCGCGTCCGCCCGATCAACCACTATGGGGAGTACTTTCAGGTCCCCGGATTCCACCTGTGCGAACCGTCGCCCCAGCGCACCCCGGTGCTGTTCCAGGCCGGTGCCTCGTCGCGAGGACTCGCCTTCGCCGGAACGCACGCCGAAGCGGTGTTCATCAACACCATGACGCCCGAGCTTTCCCAACGCAGCGTGCGGAAGGTACGTGAGGCGACCGCGGCGGCAGGGCGCGATCCCCGCGGCGTCCAGGTCATCGCGTTGATCACGGTCATCGTCGCCCCTACGGATGAGCAAGCACACCAGAAGTACGAGTCGTACCTTCGGTCCGTCAGCTACGAAGGGGCCCTGGCGCGGTTCGGCGGATGGACCGGCATCGATCTTTCCGGATACGACCCGGACATGCCCTTGCGCTACGCCGAAACCGAGGGGGTGCGCTCCGTCGTCGAGATGTTCTCCAAAGCCGATCCGACCCGGATCTGGACTCCGCGCCAGGTCGCCGAGTTCCTCGGCATCGGAGGAACCGGCGCGGTCATAGTCGGGTCACCGCAAACCGTGGCGCGCGAGCTGCGCCGCTGGCGGGACGTGGCCGAGATCGACGGCTTCAACCTCAGCTACGCCAGCAAACCGGCCAGCTGGAACGACTTCATCGAACTCGCGCTCCCCGAGCTCCGCCGCCAGGGGCTCGCAAAGGACAGCTATGACCGCGGCGCTGGCACCTTGCGGGAGAAGTTCTACGGAGTGGGGCAAAACCTGACCCTCCCCGACCACCCTGCGTCCGCGGCACGCGACCTGGACCACAACGTCGGCCGGCCCGTAGCGCTCACCTGATCATCGCGAAAGTCACGCGGAAACGCCGTACGCCAAGGAGTGCCATTGTGAACGAGGAAACCGATGTCGTCGTGGTGGGTGGCGGGATCGCCGGACTGATCACCGCCCGCGAGCTCGGCAGGGCCGGTCTGCGCGTCGTCGTGCTGGAAGCCCGGAACCGGCTTGGGGGTCGCGTGTGGACGGACCGCCGGCTCGGTCGTGACCTGGAAATGGGTGGAACGTGGGTGCACTGGGTCCAGCCGCACGTGTGGTCGGAGATCACTCGCTACGGCCTGGAAGTCACCCGTGGGCCGCGCCCCGAAGACGCCTACTGGCTAGCAGGCGACGAGGTCCGCAAAGGCACTCTCGACGGCTTCATGGAACTCGTCGACCCGGGGATGCGCCGGTTGTTGGCGGAGACGATGCGCTGGATCCCTCGCCCCGACAAACCTGTCTCGGTGGACGGACTCACCTCGGTCGACGGATACAGCGTGCGCGACAAGCTCGACGAGCTCCAGCTACCCGTCGAGGAGTACAACGCCAACGAAGCCGCATGGGTGGGGCACTTCAACGCCCCTCTCGAGGACGGTGCGTTCACCAGCGCGCTGCGCTGGACCGCCGCCACCGCCGGCTCCTGGCACCTCATGCACGAGGCGTCCGCGCTCTTCCGCCTCGCTTCGGGTACCAGGGCGCTGGTCGACGCGATCGTCTCGGACACCCACGCCGACATCCGCACCTCCCGCGAGGTGCGCCACATTGAGCACAACACGAGCGGTTCCGTCGTGACGACAGCAAGCGGAGACCGCCTCACCGCGCGACGCGTCGTGCTGACCCTGCCGCAAAACATCATCGGTGACTTGGCGGTTTCGCCCGAGCTGTGCGAGGAAAAACGCGCTGCCAGCCGGGAAAAGACAGCGTCGAAGGGAGTCAAGGTCTGGATCAGGGTACGTGGCCCCATCAAGCCCTTCTTCGCCTACTCGTCCGCCGGCCATCCGCTTTCGGTGGTGCGCACCGAGTTCCTCGGCGGCGACGACGCCGTACTCGTCTCCTTCGGGGCCGACTCCGGAAAGATCTCTCCCGACGACATCGACGCCGTCAGCAGGGCTCTGCGCGTGTGGCGCGACGACCTTGACGTCCTTGAGGTCACTGGACATGACTGGATGTCCGACCCGTACTCCCGGGAAACCTGGCTTATGCAGCGGCCACGTCAGCTCACCCGGTACCTGCCGGCCCAGCAGCGAAGCGAAGGCGTTCTGCACTTCGCGGGCAGCGACTACGCCAACGTCTGGGGTGGGTTCATCGACGGAGCCATCGAGAGCGGACTCCGCGTCGCCAGGCAGGTCGTCGCCGAACTCGCCGCGTCGCCCGAAACATCCGCTACCGGAGGGATTCGATGACGATTACGTGTTCAGCGATCGAACCACGCCACTACCGGGACGTGCTGGGACGGCTGCCTACCGGTGTCGTCGTCGTGGCCGGCCGCGAGACGGTCACCGGGCACCCAGCTGGACTCGTCGTAGGCACCTTCCAATCCCTGTCATTGGACCCTCCGCTTGTCAGCTTCAGCGTCGCGCGGACCTCGAGCAGCTGGCCGAAAATCCGGTCGGCAGGCCATTTCAGCGCCAGCGTGCTCGCCAGCGGGCAGGACGTGGTCTGCCGGGCCATTTCCAGCAAGGGCGGTGACAAGTTCGCCGCTCTGGACTGGCACGAATCCCCCGACGGCGCACCGCGGATTTCCGGAGCTCATGCCTGGATCGACGGCCAAACCGCCCACGAATGGGAAGCCGGCGATCACCTCATCGTGATCGCCCACGTACGCCATCTGACAGCTGGTGAGCGCGGCGAGCCATTGGTCTTCCACCGCGGCCGTCTCCGCGAATCTCTCACCTGAACTCACGAGATCCCCCAGATCCCTGACACCTCGCCGTCGGCTACCTCTGAGCCGGGACGGTCCCGGAATCATCGACGCCATCACCATGGTCGTCGCGGTCCCGTGCCCTCCGGGGTGCACCGGGCCGGCTCGGTCCATTCCCTACGATGGTGGCTGGATTGCCCGCTGGTGTGCGTGGCGGGTGCGACGGGTGAGGAGTGAAGCCGGGATGAGCACCCCGAGCGAGCCAGTGGACTTGACCAACAAGTCGGTGGTCAAGGCCGCGCGGCTGCTCCGGGTACTCGCGCATCACGGCAGTGGCGCGTCCGTGACCATCCTGGCGGCCGAGGCCGGTATCGCGCGGCCGACGGCGTTCCGGTTGCTCTCCACCCTCGAACGCGAAGGCTTGGTCGATCGATTCGAGAACAACTACACGCTCGGCTGGGAGCTGGCGCGGCTTGGCAGGCTCGCGGAGCCGTACGCGGGGCTGGTTGCCAGGGTGCAGCCCGCGTTGGATGAGCTGGCTGCCGAGTTGACCGAGACGGTCACACTGTCGGTGCCAAATCCGCGTCACGACTTCGATTTGATCGCCGAGGCCATCGGTCCGCACGTAGTCGGCGTCGCGGTGCGCCACCACGTGGGTCAGCACTTTCCGTTGCACGCGAGTTCGACGGGCAAGATCCTGCTGGCCGAGACGCCGGCCGAGAAAGTCCGGGAACTTCTTCCCGAGAAGCTCGAGGCGTTCACATCCCGGACCATTGTGGACCGTGAGGCCCTGCTGCGGGAACTCAAGGAAGTCCGCGAGCAGGGCTATTCCATCATTGACAACGAGCTCGAGGAAGAGCTGCTCGCATTGTCTCGCCCGGTACGCGACGCGGCAGGAACGATGGTCGCGGTGCTGACGGTGGAAGGACCGCGTTACCGCTTCGGCCGGGATCGGATTCCCGGCGCGCTGCACAGTATGCAGCTGACCGCCGAACGGGTCGCTGAAATGCTCTGGCATGCCGAGGACAGCGACACGTCGTGACCGAGTGGAGGCGAGCCGCACCGGTGACCGGTGCGTCCAGCCAGCGTAGGCCGTCGTGGCCATAGGCAGTCCGTCATCGAGGTTCGGACCGGGCCAGAAGTGGCGAAACGCGGGTGACGGACTGCTCCGGCACGGTCAAGTGCGCGGAGACATGAGACGCAGCACGCCTCGTCCGTGTTCCGGCGGCGGACCTGGCCTGCGCGAGTGCACGACCATCGCAGCACACACGCCAGTGGACGCGAGCCTGACCGTGTCTGCAGCGCCGACCTGGCAGACTGGGCTGCTCGAGACGACTGCGGCCCCTCGGTATCACAACCGAGGGGCCGCCGTAGTTGAGTATCAGTCGAGCTTGCCGGACTTCACCGCGCCGAGGAACGCCGTCCACTCGACGGCCGGCACGGTCAGGTGGCCGGCGGTACGGTTCTTGGTGTCGCGCACGCC
>WHSZ01000044.1 GCA_009379845.1 Pseudonocardiaceae bacterium
CGGGCAGGCCCTGCGCCTGCCCGCAACCATGCCCGCAATGGTGTCGCCGAGGCTCGGGAGTCCACGGGCGACCCCGCCACCGGCGGGGTTCGTCGCGCAGCGACGCCGACAGGCGCCCTGGACACCCGAGAAGCGACACCATTACCCTCCGCGCACCCCACACCCCCACGCAGGGCCGGAGCCCCGCACCCGTCAGGACCTCAGGAAGCTCACTACGGCGTCGGCGAACGCGGGTTCCAGCACGGCGTTGAGGTGATCACCCGGCATCGTCCGCACGCGCGCTTTCCGGATGGCGTTGGCCAGCACCTTGGGGCGGCTGGCGAGCGGATCGGCGTCGCCGGCGAGTACCAGGGTCGGCGCGGTGATCCGGTCCAGCTTGATCTCGCCGGTGTGCATCGCGCCGGCCTGCGCGGCCACCGCCGCGCGGTCCGCGCCAACGGCGTCGGCAAGCGCCCGGAACCCCGCGAGTCCGGGGTGCTCGATCGTCCCCGGATCGTCCGTGGTCAACGCCGCCACGAGTGCCTCGGTCGGTACCGCGCGGGTGTCCACCCCGCCAAGTTCCACGATGCCCGCGCCGACACCGCCCACGACCAGCCGGGACACCCGCCGGTCCTCGGACGCGACGAGCAACGACACGACCGCGCCCATCGAGTAGCCGACCAGGTGCACCTTGTTGACCCCCAGCGCGTCGAACAGCGCGCCGAGGTCTTGCGCCATCTTCGCCTCGCCGTACCGGCTCGTGTCGTACAGCTTCTCGGACGCACCGTGCCCCCGCGCGTCGACCGCGATCACCCAGCGGCCGTCGTCGGTCAGCGCGTCTACGACGCCGGGCTGCACCCAGTTCGCGTACGAATCGGCGACGAACCCGTGTTGCAACACCACCGGCGGTAGGTTTGTGTTCCGCGCGGATCCCCATTCGTGAAAGCAGATCGTGGTGCCGTCGAAGGATTCGAAGCGTTTCACCCGGACAGCTTGGCAGTACCCGTCCATTCCTCGCCAGCCAGGGTGCGCAGCACGGCCGCGGCCAGCGCGGTACGTTCCAGCATGCCGCGCACGCTGATGTGCTCGTGCCGGGCGTGCGCGCCGTCGCCGACCGCGCCGAACCCGTCGAGCACCGGCAGCCCCATCGCCGCGACGAAGTTGCCGTCGCTGGCCCCGCCGACCGCGCGTTCCCGCAGTTCAACGCCGATCCCGGCGGCCAGCTCGCGAGTGAGCTCGAAAAGCGCACCGGTTCGCGCGGTACGTTCCATCACCGGGCGGTTCCACTCGCCGTCTACGGTCAGCGTGGCCCTCGGATCGTGGGCCCGCAGCGCCGCCAGCGCCGCGTCCACCCTGTCCACTTCGGACGCGCTTTGCACCCGGACATCGAGATCCGCCTGCGCCGTTCCGGCAATCACGTTGCTCCGGGTGCCCCCGGAGATCACACCGACGTTCACCGTAGTGCCGGCGTCCAGGTCGGTGAGCGCGTGCAGGGCGAGCACGGCGCGGGCCAACTCGTCCACCGCGCTGACGCCCTTCGTCGGATCCAGGCCGGCATGCGCCTCCCGCCCGTGCACGGTCACCCGGTAGATGCCGACGCCCTTGCGGGCCGTCTTGATCGCGCCGTCCGCGGCTGCCTCGAATACCAGCGCGGCTCGGGTACCTGCCGCGGCGTCTTCGATGACCGGGCGCGATGCCGGGCTGCCGATCTCCTCGTCGCCGTTCAGCACCAGCCGCAACGCGGGGCGTGGCAGACCCTCGGCCCGCAGCGCGCGCACCGCCCACACGGCCTGCACCAAGCCGGCTTTCATGTCGAAGATCCCCGGCCCGCTCGCCCTGTCACCGTCCACTGTGAACGGCCAGCCGGCCAGGGTCCCGTTGTCCCACACCGTGTCGTAGTGGCACAGCAGCAGGATCGGCTCGCCCTCGCCGGGATAGTCGTACACCAGGGTGTCGCCGTTATGGCCGCCGTCCACCTGCCGGACGCGGGCCGGTTCACCGATCCGCTCGCGCAGCCACCCGTCCAACCAGGACAGTCCGGCCGCGAGGCTTGCCTTGTCGTCGCTCGGAGTTTCCAGTTCCACGTAGCGAGCCACGTCGTCCAGCATCTCCGCGCGGTGCCTGCCGACCCAGCCGTGCAGCTCGTTGATCATCGGCTCATCCACCGTTCCAGCTCGACCAGGCGCTCCTCGCCCATCGGCACCCGGCCGGCCTCGACATCAGCCAATGTGACCAGCATGGCACGCAGCAGTGGCATCGGCCGGCCGAGTTCGTCGGCGCGGGCGAGTACCGGCCGGTAGTGCTGGTGCACCTCGACCGGGCGGCGGCGCACCGCAATGTCCCGCCAGATCCCGCTGCGGTCCTTCGGCTGGGTGTCCAGCCAGGCGACCAGCCGGTCGGTGGCGCCCTCGCGCTCCGCCTCGCTCGCCGACGGAAGGTACGCGCCGGGGTCGAACTGGTCGAATGCCTCCAGCCGGCTTGCCGGGGCGACGCCGAGCACCTCGGCGGTGATGGCCTGCATGAACGGTCGGTGTTCGTCGATCAGCTGGGCCATCGGCGCGTCCACGAGCGCGGTGCTAGCCAGCATCGCGCCGAAGCCGAGCTTCGCCCACAGGTAGCCGGGCACGTTGTCGGTGGCCTTGGCCGCGCCCCAGGACTGCAGGTCCGCGACGATCTCCTCCACCCGGTCGCTCACCGTGCCGTCGAGCTCGCCGACGACGAGCGCGCCGGGACCGCCGTCCCGGATCACGCCAGGTTCCACCACGTCGGCGAACAGGTTCACGAACGCGCCGACGGTGCGCTCGGCGCCAATCGAGGCGGCGATCGCCTCCTCGTTCAGCCCGTTCTGCAGGGATACCACGAACCCGTCCCGCTCGAGGCGATCCGCCAGCCAGTCGGCGGCCCCCTCGGTGGCCTGGGCCTTCACCGCGAGCAGCACCCGCCGCAGACGTGCGGGCGCCTGATCGGGCGTGCTCGCCGCCACCGACACCCGCTGGTCACCGCTCGGTCCGCGGAGCACCAGCCCGCGGGCGCGGATCGCCGCCACGTGCGCCTCGTCGATGTCGATCACGTGCACCGGGTGCCCGGCGCGGGCGAGGTGGAACGCGAGCGTGCCGCCGATCGCGCCGGCACCGACGACGGTGTACGGGCGGGCGGGGTCGGTACGAATCATGGAATTTCCTTGCCTTCTTGCAGTGCGGTGTGCCCGTCCCAGTGCAGCGGCAGCGCCGACGTGCCGGCCGAGGCGCCGCCGTCCACCCGCAATACCGCGCCGGTGATCCATTCGGCCGATTCGCCTGCCAGCCAGTGCACGGCGCGAGCGATGTCCTCGGGGTCGCCCTTCCGGCCGAGCGAGTTGACCGAGACGGCCTCGGCGTATTCCGCGGTGACCGGGTTAGCCGCGCTGTGCACGGTCACGAATCCGGGACTCACGGCGTTCACCCGCACCCTGTGCGGTCCGAGTTCCACCGCACACGCCTTGGTGAGCATCTCGAGCGCGGCCTTCGAGGTGGCGTAGTGCGCCGCGCCGGGTCGGGCCCTGGTGGCCGCGCCCGAGGAGATGTTCACCACCGCGCCGCGCCTTCCGCCCGCCACGCACGACCGTCCGAATGCGACGGTGCTGAGCATGGCTGCGCGCACGTTCACGTCCTGCACCCGATCCCAGGTGTGCGAGGTCATCTCAAGCAGCGGCGTCGCCGGGTAGATGCCCGCGGCGTTGACCAGCACGTCCGGCTGGCCGGCGGTGTCCACGAGTTGTTCGGCGAACGGCGCGTCGGCGAGGTCGCCGACGATCTCGGTGACCGGCACCCGGTGCGCGGCCCGCAACCGCTCCGCCGTTGCGCCGAGCTGCTCGGCTCGCAGGTCCACAACGGACAGTGCGCGGCCGTCGGCTGCGAACCGGTCGGCGATGGCCGCGCCGATCCCGCTCGCGGCCCCGGTGATCAGGACGTGGTGGCTCACTCGAGCTCCGTGCCCTTGGTCTCCGGCATGGTGAGGTACACGATCGCGCCGATCAGTGCGGCCGCGGCGACGTACATCCACGTCAGGTTGCCGAGATCGTTGGTGTTCAGCCAGGTGGTGATGTACGGCGCGGTGCCGCCGAAGATCGCGACAGCCAGGGCGTAAGGCAACCCAATCCCGGTGGTGCGCACCTCGGCGGGGAACTGCTCTGCCATGATCACCGCACAGTTGGCCGAGTAGCCGACGATCAGCACGACGCCGATCAGCTCGATCAGCAGCAGGCCCCAGAAGTTCGCTGCCATGAAGTGAAACGCCGGCCAGGCGAATACCAGGAAGCCGACGGCGAACGCGGTCATCGTCGGCTTGCGGCCGATCCGGTCGGAAAGCAGCCCACCGAACGGCAGTAGCACCAGGAAGACCACCATCGCGAGGGTGTTCGCCAGCAGGGCTTGGTTGAGCGGGATTCCGGTGGTCACGTGCGCGAAGGTGGGCATGTAGGTGATCCACACGTAGTAGATCAGCGTGCCGGCGATGGTGATCCCCACGACGCGCAGCGCGGCCTTCGGGTGATCGCGCAGCATCGAGCCGAGCGGGTTGCGGCGCTGCCTGCCGTGCCGCGTCAGGTCCTGGAACACCTCGGTCTCGTGCACGGACAGCCGCAGCCACAGGCCGACGAATCCGAGCAGCCCGCCGATCACGAAAGCCAGCCGCCAGCCCCAGGATTCCAGCGCCGCGGTGTCCAATGCGGAGGTGAGCGTGGTGCCGAGCAGCGAGGCGATCAGCACGCCGGCACCCACCGACACCTGCTGCCACGACCCGGCGAAGGCCCGGCGCCCCGCGGCGGCGGATTCGACCAGAAACGCCGAGGAGGATCCGAACTCGCCACCCGCGGAGAAGCCCTGCGCCAGCCTGGCGAGCAGCAACACGATCGGAGCGAGCACGCCGATCGCGGTGTAGGTCGGGCAGACCGCGATGACCATGGACGCGCCGGCCATCAACGAGATGGTGAGCGTAAGCCCCTTCTTACGGCCGTGCCGGTCCGCGTAGGCGCCGAGCACCGCACCGCCGATCGGCCGCATCAGGAAGCCGACGGCGAACACCGCCAGGGTGGAAAGCAGCGCGGCGGCGTCGTCGCCGGGTGGGAAGAACTGCGCGGCGAAGATCGGGGAGAACGTCGCGTAGAGCGCCCAGTCGACCCATTCGACGGTGTTGCCGATGGCGCCGGCCACGATGGCTTTGCGCTGCGCCGGCTTGAGTTTGTGCGGCGCGGGCGCCGTTTCGGTGGGCTCAAGGGTCATGACGCCTCCAGCACATGCTCGACTACTTGGGCGTGGGTGGCGAACCAGACGTCGGAATGCCCCGCGATGTGCTCTAGCAGTTCGGCGAGCACGGTCATCCGGGATCGGTGCCCGATGATGTGCGGGTGCATGGTCAGCTGGAACAGGCCGCCGTCGGCGCGGGCGAGGTCGAACTCGTCCCGCCAGATGGACAGCACGCCGCGCGGCGGGGTGTACGGCCGCAGCGCGGTGAACCGGTCCATCATGAAGTACGGCGCGTCGTCCCGGATCCATTCGACCGGTAGTTCCACGACGCCGGTGGGTTCGCCGTCTTCGAGAAGCTCGTACGGCTCGTCGTCGGCCATCAGCGAGGAGTCGTACCGCAGCCCGAGTTCCCTGGTGATCCGCAGGGTGTTCGCGGAGAAGTCCCAGGACGGGGTGCGGATGCCAACCGGGCGAATGCCGGTCAACTTCTCGAGGGTGTCCGCCGCGCGGAACGTCAGCTCCCGCTCGTCCGCGCCGTCCAGCGTGGTGTTGCGCTCGTGAATCCAGCCGTGCAGCGCGATCTCATGCCCGGCGTCCACATAGGACTTCGCTTCGCCGTCGTGCAGCAGCGCGGAGACCGCGGGCATGAAGAACGTGGCCGGCGCCTGGTAACGCGCCAGCAGCGCCAGGATGCGTGGCACACCGACCCGCGCGCCGTACTCCCCTTGCGCGAGCTTGCCCGGCAGCACATCGCCGTCCCGCAACGCGGGCGTTTCGTGGTCGCTGTCGAAGGACAGCGCGACGGCCACCTTCGCTCCGTCCGGCCAGTGGCTTGGTCGCAGCGAGCGTCCGGCCCGGACGCGTTCCACGTGTCCGCGCCAGGTGGCCTCGGTCCACTGCCAGGGTTGTTCGGTCACGTCTGCTCCAGGGTGTGGCCCGCGGCGGCGGGCGTTGGGGTCCAGGCGCGTTTCAGGGTGCGCAGCTGCAGGGTGATGTCCGAGGCGCGCAGCCCTGGCAGCGCGCCGATCACGTCGGTGGTGTACCGGTAGAGCTCGCCGTAGTGCCGCAGGGAAACCTGGCCGACCAGGTTGTAGCGGCCGGTGGTCGCGGAGAGGTACTTGGTGTTCGGGTCGCTGGCCAGCTGCCTGCCGGCCTCGTCCAGCTGGGCGGGCAGTACCGACAGCCACAGCATGAACTCGACGTTGAACCCGAGCAGCTCCGGCTCGGCCAGCGTGCGAAACCGCAGGCAGCCCCTGCGCACCAGGGAATCCACCCGGCGCGCCGAGGTGGACTCGCTGCTGCCGACCTGCCTGGCCAGTTCCTTGAACGACATCCGGCCGTCCTCACCGAGCGCGGCGATGATCGCCAGCTCCAGCTCGTCCAGCCGCTCGGGTGCACGTTCCCAGAAGTGTTCCTCGAACGGGCGGGTCTCGCCGCCGCGCAGCTCGCGAACGGCGTCGTCGTCAAGCACGCCGGGGTTCCAGTCGTGCGCGGAGGTGAAGGTGCGCATCACGGTGAGCGTTTCGGAATCGGTGAGCCGCTCGCTGGCCGGCAGTTCGTCGAGCACCAGCCGGCTGATGTCCCGGTGACTGGGCAGCACGACCTCGGCCGCGCAGTCCGCGCTACCGGACAGCACGCTCGCGTACCGGGTGTCCGGCCGGGCGGCGATCTCCGCACTCACCGCTTCGGTGGTACCGGGGCGGCAGTGCAACCGGATGAGAACCGGCACCCCCAGCCCGCAGCGCAGCACATCGACCACGCCGATCACCCGGAGTTGCCCGCGCCCGGCGAGCTGCCCGACGCGGCGAAGCACGGTGGATTCGCTGGCACCCACATGCTTGGCGATCGCGCTCCACGACGCCCTGCCGTTCAGTTGGAGCGCGCCGACGATCCGCCGATCGAGCTCACTGGATCTGTGGTCGGCCTGCATCCGAACATCGTGTGCGGTGGATTCGCGCATGTCAATGTCTGTGATGCGCCAATATTGCAGTATCTCGTGTTTTACTGGGAGTATCCGTCATCCAGCGTTCGAGCGTGGCCCGGACCAGCGGGTGCTGACGTACAGTGGTCAATTCGAGTGCAATTTGCTCGGCTCACTGGGTCAGGCCACCCGGAAGAAGTACGGTCCGTAGTTGATGCCTCCGGGGGGCATGCGTCCGTGGACCGATGAAGGTGCCGTCATCGCAGGGCCAACCCCGTTCGCGAGTCACGCTCCCGATACGGCGCCGAAACACCAAAGGGGACGAACGAATGGAGGGCAAGCAGTCCCGTAGCGCCAAGCGGGAGGTCATCGCGGCCAACGGGTCCGCCGCGTCACATCACCCCGTGTACACCCGTTGTGAGGGCTGCGGCCGCACCGTCGAGGTACACGAGAAGATCGTCGCACTGGTAGTCGATTCGTCGGCCGTGCACCCGTCCGATCCCAGCCAGGATGGCTAGCGGCAGGTGGTGGTGTGCTCGCCGGGCGAGCTCGATCGGCTCGCCAAGAACGCCCGCGCCCGGTGGGTGGACGAGCAGTTGTGGTTCGGCCAGCTGGTCAGGGCCAGCACCCAGCTCGGGATGGATGGCGCGTCATTGCAACGCGTGCGGCGTCGCGCGCACCTGTCTGAGGAGCAGTTTCACCGGGCTATGAGCTGGAACGCCGGCAAGGATACACCGCGGCGGGTGCTGCCCGGCGGGCAACAGCTGAACTGAGCCGGTCAGCCAGCCGGCGCCCAGCCAACACCGGCCGACGCCCCGGCCGTGCTCCCAGTAGTCCATCGTGATGGCCCGCTCAATTCGTGCGGCTCGCGCGGCTCGCGCGGCCGCGCCAGAAGTAGGCGATCGGGCCGACGAAGTTGACCAGGATCGCCAGTGCCCAGCCGCGTTTCGAGCCGCGTATCTCGGACGCGGGTCGCTTTGCCAGGTCCAGCCACGCGGCGATCGCCAGCGTGAGCTGGACGGCGGCCCCCACCCTGATCGCCAGCCGCTGTCGCTGGCTCAGCTCGTTCCAGCGGGTCATCAGCTGCGCGCCGGTGCCTTCATCGAGAAGGTGGCCAGCATGTCGCGGCCCCGTTCGGCGTTGCGCGGCTGGGAGAGCACGTCGTAGCGGCGGGCGACCAGCTGGCTGTGCGATACGAACCGGCGCCGCTTCTTAGTGGTGGCGTAGCCGGCCGCGGAGAACGCGACACCGAATCCCACGCCGCTGATCAGGCCGATCAAGATCGGTACCATGCCGGCTCCCGGGTTGATCAGGCTGAGCAGCAGCCCGACGAACAGCCCGAACCAGGCACCGGAGGCGATCCCCCGCTGCATGACACGCCCCAACGTGAGCTTCGCGGCCACCCGCTCGACGAGCATCGGCTCGACGCCGACGATCGTGACGTCCGCGACCGGGAAATCACTGTCCGCGAGGTGGTCGACGGCCCGCTGGGCCTGCTCGTAGGAGTCGTAGGAACCGATCGGCCAGCCGGTCGGCAAGGTTGGTGTGGTCGGCATGTTCGGTGTTGCCGAGCTCAGTGCGAATGCTGTGGTCATTTGGGCTTACCCCTTAGGGCGGCATTGCTTGGTTGGAGTTGTACACCCGTAACAACGTGTGTCGCGGGCGCGGAATGCCCCATTTCAGGTGTTCACAGCCAACTTTCAGGTTTAAACAGGTGATAAGGCCTTTCCGGGGTCCTCGCAGCTCAACGACTCAGGACCGCACGTCCGCGATCGCGGCCACCGGCCGGCCGCTTGCCCGGACCAGCCTTGGTCCTGCCGGGCCGAACACCGCGCGCGGCTCGGGGAACAGCTGGATCAACGCCAGGTAGAGCACCCCGGCCACGATCAGCGTGGCGATCAGACTGACGTCCACCCCACCGGCGATGTCCGCGAGCGGGCCGATGATCAGCGGCGTGTTCGCCATCAGCAATCCGGTGATGGTGGCCGGCAGCCAAGCAGCCATGGCCCGCCAGTTCACCCCGCGGGCGAACCAGTAGGTGCCGCCCCGCTGGCCGCGGTTGAACACCTGCAGGTCGTCGGGCAGGTAGTAGCCGCGCCGCACCCAGTACCCGATCATCATGATCATCATCCACGGCGAGGTGCACAGCAGGATCAGCGTCACGAACGCGTTGATGCTGGAGACCACGTTCAGCACGAACGAGCCGAGGAAGATGAACACCACGGAAAGCGAACCCACCAGCGCGGTGGCCTGTACCCGGGACAGCCTCGGGAACATCGAACTGAAGTCCAGGCCGGTCCCGTACAGCGCGGTGGTGCCGGTGGACAGCCCGCCGATCAGCGCCACCACGATCAGCGGGATCGCGTACCACAGCGGGGAGATCGCGGTGAGTCCCGCGATGTAGCTGTTCGGGTCGGCGACCAGGGTGGCGGTGCTGACCCCGAACCCGAACGGCAGCAGGGTCGCCAGCTGGGCGCCGAGCGGCGCGGCGAGTACCCGGGGTTTCGGTACGGCGTCGGGAATGTAGCGGGACCAGTCGCCGAGGAAAGCGCCGAACGAGATGGGGTTGGCCATCGCGGTCAGTGCGGCGAGCACCCAGGTCGGCCAGAACTCGCCGAGCACGTAGCCACCGTGCCCTGCGAAGCCGGGGTCGAAACTGCCGGCATAGGCGAAGAATCCGAGCAGCATGACGGCGGTGCAGGTCACCACGGCAACCTTGTTCACAGCCAGCATGAACCGGTAGCCATAGATGCACACCACCAGCGTGGCGACCGCGATGATCCCGTACGCGACGCCCCGCAGCAGATCGCCACCGTCCACGGCGAACAACCGTTGCACGGCGCCGACCAGTGCGTCACCGGAGACCCACACCGAGATGGAGAAGAACGCGATCGCGGTGAGCAGCGAGAGGAAGGACCCGACGATCCGGCCGACCACACCGAAATGCGCGCCGGAGGACACCGCGTTGTTGGTGTGGTTCTTCGGCCCGAACAGGCTCATCGGCGCCAGGATCAGCGCACCGAGCAGCACGCCGGCCAAGGTGGCTGTCATCGCCGGCACGAAACCGAGGCCGTAGGCGATCGGCAGCGATCCCAGGATGATCGTCGCGAAGGTGTTCGCCCCTCCGAAGGACAACCGGAACAGGTCCCACGGGGTGGAGGTGCGCTCGGCTTCCGGGATGGGTTCGACGCCGTGCACTTCGATGTCGATAACGCGCTGCTGCGCGGCGCGCGCGGTGCGCGCGGTTTTCACGGTTTTCATGTCAACCTGCTCATCACGTGTTTGATGCGGGTGTTCGTCGAAGAGTTTTCGTCGAAGCTGTCATGGCGATGCCGGGTGGGTGGCGGCGAACATGGTGAGGCGCTCGGGGAGTACGACGACGCGTGGACCCGATTCGGCCAGCGCGTCGGCGAGATCGCCGCGGAGCCGCTCGGCGGTGGTTCTGGTCGCCGGAACGCCGAAGGATTCCGCCAGTGCCACGAAGTCCGGACGGGACAGTTCGGTCGCGGCCGTCCCGGCGCCAAGGTATTCGCGCAGGATGCCGTAGCCGCCGTCGTCCACGATCAGCCAGGTCACGTCGAGGTGCTGTTGCACGGCGGCGGCCAGTTCGGCGATGCCGTACATCGCGCCGCCGTCCCCGGAAACGGCGAGCGCCGGACCGCCGGCCGCGGCGGCGCCCAGCGCGGCGGGAAACGCGTAGCCGAGCCCGCCGGCGCCCTGCGCGGAGTGCATCCGCCCCGGCCACGCCGACCACGCCCAGTACCCGAGGATCGTCATGTCCCAATAGCTGGGCGCGCCGTCCGGCAGCGCGGCCCATACGTCGGCGAGCAACCGGCGCTCCAGCGCCAGGTCCTGACCGTCCAACCGGGACCGGATGTTGGCGAGCAGCTCCGCGACGGCGGCCTCGGCACGGCCGTCCGGCTGCCGCGCGGTCACCGCGCCGGAAAAAGCGGCCAGCGCGGAGCGTGCATCGGCATGGATGCCCAGCGCCGGGTGGTTCGCCGCCACTTTCCCCGCGTCCGCCTCGATCTGCACCAGCGTCCCTTGTGGACGGAAGGTGTGGTAGTTGCTGGACAGCTCGCCGAGCCCGGAACCGACCACCAGCAGCACGTCCGCTGAGGCGAGGAACTCGGTGGAGTGCCAGTCCTCCAGCCAGGACTGCCCGGAAAGCGGGTGCTGCCACGGAAACGCGCCCTTTCCGCCGAACGTGCTCAGCACCGGGGCGCGGAGTTTCTCGGCCAGCGCGCGCAGCTCCGCCCCGGCACCGGCCCGTAGCACGCCGCCACCGGCGAGGATCACCGGGTCGCTCGCGGCGTCGAGCAATCGCACCGCCTCCACGAGCAGCTCGGGCGGTGCCGCGAGTTCCGGCACCCGCACCGGGAGCTCGTGCAGCACCGGCAACTCGGCGGGGCCGAGCAGTACGTCTTCCGGAATCTCCACCCACACCGGGCCGGCCGGTGGGCTCGCCGCCTCCAGCCACGCGTCGCGCAGCGCGGTCGGGATCTGGCTCGCGGCCCGAGGCTGCCTGGTGGATTTCACCACGCCCGCGGCGCTCGCCTGCTGATCCGGCAGCTCGTGCAGGTAGCCGTGCCGGCCACCGCCAAGCCCGGCGCGCGGCACCTGGCTGGAGATCACCAGTACCGGCACCGATGACGCCCGCGCCTCCTGCAGCGAGGACAGGGTGAGCAGCGCGCCCGGACCGGTGGAGACCAGCAGCGGGGCGACCTGCCCGGTGCGGCGGGCGAAACCGTCCGCGGCGAACGCGGCGTTGTTCTCCACCCGCGAGGAGATCAACCTCGGCTGCTGTGCGCGGTGCAGCGCGTCGAAGAGCCCGAGCGCGTGCTGGCCGGGGATGCCGAACACGGTCCGCGCGCCGAGCGCCCGCAGCGCTTCGACGACCAGGTCGCCACCGGTGCGGTCAGCCACCGGCGCGCTCCTTGGCCAGCAGGGTGACGAGGTCGTAGGCGACGTGCGAGGCCGCGATCGAGGTGATCTCCGCGTGGTCGTAAACAGGCGCCACCTCGACCACGTCGGCGCCGACCAGCGTCGTGCCGGCCAGCCCGCGCAGGATCTCGAGCAGCTCGCGGCTGGTCATGCCGCCAGCCTCGGGCGTGCCGGTTCCGGGCGCGTGCGCGGGATCCAGCACGTCGATGTCCACCGAGACGTACAGCGGGCGATCGCCGATCCGGGCACGCAGCGCGTCGGCCACCTCGTCCACGCCGCGACGCAGCACGTCGGACGAGGTGACGATGCCGAACCCCATCCGCTTGTCCTCATCGAGGTCCGCCTTGCCGTACAGCGGGCCGCGGGTCCCGACGTGGCAGAGCGCCTCGGTATCCAGCACGCCTTCCTCCACCGCGCGGCGGAACGGGGTGCCGTGCGTGTACGGCTCACCGAAGTAGGTGTCCCAGGTGTCCAGGTGCGCATCGAAGTGCAGCAGCGCGACGGGTCCGTGCTTGGCGGCTGCCGCGCGCAGCAGCGGCAACGCGATGGTGTGATCGCCGCCGACACTGACCAGCTTGGTGCCGCGCGCCCCGAATCGCTCCGCCTCGTGCTGCAGGGTTTCGATGGCGGCGCCGATGTTGTACGGGTTCATCGCGATGTCGCCGGCGTCGACCACCTGGGTGCCGTCGAACGGCGAGGCGTCCAGCGCGGGGTGGTACGGGCGCAGCAGCCGGCTCGCCTCGCGTACCGCGGCGGGGCCGAAGCGGGCGCCCGGCCGGTAGGAGACCCCGGCGTCGAACGGCACCCCGAGCACCGCGATGTCCACATCGGACACCTGGTCGATCCTCGGCAGCCGCGCGAACGTCGCGAATCCGGCGAACCGCGGCAGCTCCGAGGTGTCCGTGGGCCCGATGTTGCTCATTCGTTCTCCTTGTTCTCGTCCGCGCGGATGTCAAGCGGCTCCCGACCGAGGGGCACATTCGGGGCGTTGGGTGCCCGTAAGGTGGCCTTCACGGCAACACCGTCGGGGATGGGGGTGCCGGAGAGGCGGGCTTCCCAGGTGCGCAGGATTTCCGGTTCGGTGCGGGTGGTCAGCAGGCTGACCACGACGTAGGCGAGCAGGCTGGCGCCGAGCCCGTAGTAGATCGCCTCTTCGGCGAGCAGACCGTTGATCACCATGGTCACCACCACCACGACGGAGCCGGTGATCATCGAGGCCCCGGCGCCGATCCGGGTTGCCCGCTTCCAGATCAGCGCACCGAGGATCGCCACCAGTAGCCCACCGACCAGAATGTTGTACGCCACGGTGAGCGCGGCGACCACGTCGTCGACCGCGACCGCGATGCCAATCGCCAGCACGCCGAGCACCAGGGTGGCCACCCGGTTCCCGCGCACTTCGCCTTCCCCGGACGGTCGGGCCTGGCCGCGCAACCGCGCCCAGATGTCGTTTGTGGTCACCGCCGAACACGCGATCAGCGCACCGCTCGCCGTGGACATCAGCGCGGCGAGGGCGGCGACCAGCACCAGGCCGCGCACGCCGGCCGGCAGCATCCCTTCCACGATGGTGGCAAACGCGTCGTCCGGGTTTCCGAGGTTCGGGTACAGCGCCTTGGTCGCGGTGCCGATCAGCGCACCGGCGATCGCGTAGGCGATGCAGTACACCCCGGAAGCCAGCCCACCGCCGGTCGCGATCCTCGGGGTGCGCGCGGTGAACACCCGCTGCCAGATGTCCTGGCCGATCAGCAGCCCGAAGACGTACGTCAGCAGGTAAGCCAGGATCGTGGCGCCACCGATACTGGTGAAGTCGAAGAAATCGGGGCCGAGGCGGTCGCGCAGCGCGCCGAACCCGCCGGCCCGCAGCAGGCTGATCGGCAGCAGCAGGAACAGGATGCCGACCGTGGTCACCATGAACTGGGCGATGTCGGTGAGCGTGATCGACCACATCCCGCCGAGCACCGAGTAGAACACCACGATCCCGCCGCCGATCGCGATCCCAGCCATCGACGGCAGGTCGAACAGCACGGTGAAGATCGTCGCGAAGGACAGGATCGAGGTGACCGCGAGCATCAGCGTGTAGCCCCACATCACCACGCCGGAGATCACGTCCACCGCGCCGCCATAGCGCAGCTTGAGCATCTCCGCGACGGTGTACACCTTCAGCTTCACGATCCGCCGCACGAACAGCGCGTGCAGCACGAGGATGCCGAGGCCGATGGTGATAACCAGCCAGGAACCGGAGATCCCGTAGGTGTAGCCGAGTCCGATGCCGCCGATCGTCGACGCGCCGCCGAGCACGACCGCGGACATCGTGCCGGAGTACATGAAGCCGCCGAGCCTGCGGCCGGCGACAAGATAGTCGCTGCGCGTTCTGGCCAGCCGCACGCCACGCCAGCCGATGGCCAGCATTCCGGCGATGTAAAGCCCGATCACCAGATAGTCGAGAGCCATAGCGCCCTCCGGGGACGGCGTTCCGGCGGTACGTGCCGCCGCTTTCTGGGGACGTTAAGGACCCCATGCGATGATCGCTATTGGATATTCCGTCCACAGTGTGGATAATTTGTGGATGGAATGGCCAGCGCCGAGTTTCTCGCCACGACCATCCCGCTGCGGGCGATCGTCGAGCGGGATGACCTTGGCGTCGCCGTGCTCGCCGGCTCGGATGACGCGCTGGAACGGCCGGTGCGCTGGGCGCATGTCAGCGAGCTGACCGATCCGGTGCCGTACCTGCTCGGCGAGGAACTGCTGCTGAGTTGCGGTGTGGATCTCGTTCCGGAGCCGGAACTGGTGGATCGCTACGTGACCGGGCTGGCAGGGGCGGGCGTGACCGCGCTCGGGTTCGGGGTCACGCCGGTGTTCGACGCGGTACCGGGACCGTTGATCGACGCGTGCGCGCGGCGCGGGCTGCCGCTGCTCGAGATCCCGGAACGCACCCCGTTCCTCGCGGTGTGCCGCACCGTGGGCGAGGAGCTGACCAGCCGCACGCAGGCCGCGCTGCGCCGGTTATCCGACGCGCAACGGGCGTTGACCGCCGCGGCTGCCGGGCCGGAGCCGACCGTCGGCGTGTTGCGCACGCTGTCCGAGTGGCTCGGCGGGTGGGCCCTGCTCGTCGGCTCGGAGCTCGTCGGCTCGGGCATCTCGGAGACTTCGCAGACCTCGGAGACTTCGCAGACCGCGACGCCCGCGGAGGTATGGGAGCTCGCCGAGCGGGTGCGTGGCGGCTCCGGGGTACGCAGCGCGGCCACCGAGCTGGTGGACGGCACGCGGGTCGTCGCCCAGCCGGTGCAGCAGGGGCAGCTGGTGCTCGCGGCCGGCAAACCCGCGCGGTTCGACGTCACCGATCGCGGCGTGCTCGCGGTGGCGCTCGCGCTGCTCAGCGTGCTTGCCGGGCGGGCAACGAGCACCTCGCTCGGCTCGCTGACCACCGGGCTCCTTGTGGACGGCGCGGCGAACGAGGAGTTGCTCGACGGGGTCCTCGGCCGCCCCGGTTCGCCGTACCGGGTGGTGGCCGGGTCGGGGTTGGCCGAGCTGGGCACCCCGCTGGTCGGCGAGAGCGTGGCGATCGTGGCCGGGGACGTGGACCTGGCGCGGCTGCCGGGGCTCGCCGCGGTGAGCCGGCCGCGGCCGGCTGCCGAGCTCCCGGAGGCCGCCCGGGAGGCACGGCTGCTGCTGGAACGGGCCAACGTGGTCGGGCACTCGTTACGCGCCGAGGACACCGGCTTCGCGTCGGCGATCCACCCGGAGGGCGCGCGGTCGTTCGCCAGGGAACTGCTCGCGCCGCTGGCCGGGCAGCCCCGGGTGGTCAGCACGTTGCGCACCTGGTTGGCGCAGCACGGCAACTGGGACCGCACGGCCACCGCACTGAACGCGCACCGGAACAGCGTGCGGCATCACGTCGGCCGCGCGCAGCGGCTGCTCGGCGTCGACCTCGCCGATCCGCAGGTACGCATGGAACTCTGGTTCGCCCTCCAGTGGTTCGACCCGTGACCCCAATATGGATGCATATTGCGCGAGTAGGTGAGGAGGAGCAGGTGGCATCGGTAGGAGTGATCGGGCTGGGGTCGATGGGTGTACCGATCGCGCTCGCGTTGCGGGACGCTGGGTTCACCGTCACGGCGACCTCCCGCAGCGCGGCCACCAGGGAAGCGGCGGCCGGCCGCGGCGTGCCCGTTGTGGACGGGATACCCGAGGTGGCGCGCGCCGTCGAGGAAGGCGAGCCGCCTGTCGTGGTCACCTCGTTGCCGGCCGGCCCGCAGGTCCGTGACGCGGTACTGGACGGCATGCCGCCGGGCACCGTCGTGGTGGACACCAGCACGTGCGCACCGTCGGACAGCCGGGCGCTCGCGGCTGAGCTCGCCGAACGCGGCCGCGGCCTGGTGGACGCCCCGGTCTCCGGCGGGCCAACGGCCGCGCGGTCCGGAACGCTTGCCGTGATGGCCGGCGGCAGCGCGGAACACCTCGACGCGGTCGATCCGGTGCTACGGGCGCTGGCCGGCAGGCTGGTGGTGTGTGGCGAATCCGGGGCCGGGCAGATTGCCAAGGCGTGCAACCAGCTCGTCGTGGTATCCACCATCGGGACGGTGGCCGAGGCGCTGGCGCTGGCCGCGAAGCTGGGCGCGGATCCCGTCGCGGTGCGCGAGGCGCTGCTCGGTGGCTACGCGTCCAGCCGGATACTCGAACTGCACGGCCAGCGCATGCTGGACGGCGACTTCCGGCCGGGCGGTGCGGCACACCACCAGGTCAAAGACATCGAGATCGTCCGCCAGCTCCTCGACGATCCCTCGGCGCTCGAGGTGTTCGAGGCCGCCGCTGGCACGATGGAACAGCTGGTCGCGGACGGGCACGGCGAGCTGGACCACAGCGCCGCGGTCAAGGTTGTCGAGCAACGGCTCGGCGTGCGGCTGCGCCCGGACTGACCGGGTAAGCCTCCTCGAGCGCGTCCCGCAGCGCGGCCATCCCGTATCGCCCCGCCACCCGGTCCCGCGCGGCCGCGGCCAGCCTGGCCGCCATCTCCGGCGAGTCGAGCAGCCGCCGCACCGCGCCGGCGAGCAGCTCGGGCCGGCCGGGCGGCACCAGCAGTCCGGTTTCCCCCGGCACCACCACGTCGGCGACGGCGTTCACCGCGGTGGCTACCACCGGCACACCGCACGTCATCGCCTCGACCACCGCCGTCGGCAGGCCCTCGTACCTGCTTGGCAGCGCGAACACGTCGAACGCCGGCAGCAGCCGCCGCGCGTCGGTGCGGTGGCCGGCCAGCACCACGTGCGCGTCCGGCAGGTTGGCCACCAGGCTCCCGATCCGGCCCGCGAGCTCCCCACCACCGACCCAGACACCGATCACGTCGTGCGAACTCCCGAGCATCCGCATCGCGGTGACGAAGTCGTCCGGCGCCTTCTGGTAGGTCAGCCGGCCGACCACGCCGACAACGGTGGCCTGCTGCGGCAGACCGAGCGCGCGACGAGCCTCGGCGCGGCCGGCCGGAGCGACGTCGTCAACCACCACACCGATCCGGCGAACCCGATCCGGCGCGACGAGCCCGCGCCGCACCGCCTCGACGGCCACCCCGGTGCCGACACACAGCGCCTGATCGGTGATCCGGCCGAGCCGCCGTTCGATCGCGATGTACGCCGACCGGCGCGCTCGCGACTGGAACTCGTGGAACGGGAAACCGTGAAAGGTGTGCACGATCCTCGGCACGCCCGCGCGGTGCGCGGCGAGCCTGCCGAGCGCGCCAGCCTTCGCGCAGTGCGTGTGCACCACGTCGAAACGCCCTCGGCGCAGCAACGAGCCCAGCCGCCGCAACGCAACCAGATCGGAACGCGGCGAGATCGGCGCGCGCAGTGCGGGTTCCAGCACGGTTTCCAGGCCGGCGGTGTGCGCGGTGGCCAGCAGCTCGCTACCGCTGCCGGTGATGATCGTGCAGCGGTAGCGCCGCGGATCAAGTGCCATGGCGCCGCGCAACGCCAGCAGCCCGGCGCCACCTTCCAGCCGGGTGATCACCACGGCCACCCGCGACACCATTAGCCGGTCCGGACGGATCCGCGCTGGCTGCCGGACCGCAGCCGCTCGTACAACCCGTCGATCCGGTCGGTGACCGCTTCGATGCCGTACAGCTCGCGGATCGCCGGCACCCCAACCCGCTCCCGCCGGCCGCCGGCCATCTCCGCGGCGATCGCGCCCCGCATCCCCGGCGCGTCCCCCGCGACCTGCCGTGCCCGGTCGGTCACCACGCCATCCAGCGCGGGGCAGGTCGTGTACAGCGCCGGCATGCCGTTCGCCAGCGCCTCCAACACGGACAGCCCGAAGGTCTCCTGCGCGGACGACGCGATGAACAGGTCCAGCGCGGAGAACATCGCGGCGACGTCGTGCCGCTCACCGGCGAAGATCACGTGCTCGGCGGCCCCGGTGCCACGCGCCACGCTCTCCAGGCGCTCCCGCTCCGCGCCGTTGCCGACCACCAGCAGCTTGGCGTCCTCCCCGAGCAGCGGCGCGGCCGCCTCGATCACCAGGTCGAACCGCTTGTTCGCGTCCAGCCTGCCGAGCACCCCGAGGACGTAGCTGCCCTGCGGGATGCCGAACTCGGCGCGCACCCGCGACCGTGCCTCCGCGCCGAAAGCCACCCGGTCGAAGTCGAGGCCGTTCGGGATGACGGTCAGCTTGCCGGCCGGCACTCCCCAGTTCACCAGCCGATCCCGCACCGCGTCGGACACCGCGATGGTGGCCTGCGACAGCCGCTCGGTGCCGAGGTACAGGGCGCGCACCCCCGCGGTCATCCGCCTGCGCTCCAGGTGCGTCTCGCCGATCGAGTGCTCGGTGCTCAGCACCACCGGAGTACCGGCCAGCCGGGCGGCGAGCCGGCCGTACACGCAGGACCGGTAGAGGTGCGTGTGCACCACGTCGTACCAGCCGTCGCTGATCAGCTTGCGCAGCCGGAGCAGCGCGGACAGCTCGGTGTTGCTGCGCATCCCGAGGTCGTATACCCGTCCCCCGTCGGCTCGGATCATGTCCGCGACGGCCCCCGGGTTGTACAGCGTCACCACGTCCGAGGTGTGCCGGGTGTGCTGCAGGATCGAGCGCAGCTGCAGCTCCGCACCGCCCACTCCCAGCCCGGTGATCACGTGCAGAACTTTCATCGTGCGCCTCCTCGGCGGCTTGCCAGGGCCCGCACGGTGCGGGCCAAGATCACCAGGTCCAGCCATGGCGACCAGTACTCGATGTACTGGTTGTCGAACCGCGCCCGATCGGCGAGCGAGCTGTCCCCGTGCAGCCCGTGTACCTGTGCCCAGCCGGTGATGCCGGCCGGCATCCGGTGCCGATCGCGGTACTGCGGGATGTCAGCGGAAAACCGCGCGACGAAGTGCGGCCGTTCGGGGCGCGGCCCGACGAGGGAAAGCTGCCCGCGCACCACGTTCAGCAACCGCGGCAGCTCGTCAAGATGGGTGGCGCGCAGCCAGCGCCCGAGCGGGGTGGACAGCCGGATCGGCACGTCCCAGCGGGTGTCCGGGTCCGGGTGCTCGTCGAGGGTGCGCAGCTTGATGATCGAAGCCTGCCGGCCTGCGCCGGTGACCCTGAGCTGCCGGAACAGCGCGGGCCGGCCGTTTCGCAGCCGGACCGCGACCGCCAGTACGAGCAGCAGCGGACCGAAGACGATCAGCAGCACGGTGCCGAGCACCACGTCGAAGGCCCGCTTCACCGGTCCGGCCAGCCGGCGCCCGCGCAGCGGGATCAGCGGGATACCCCACACCTCGTCCAGGCTCGCCCTCGGCACCGCGAGGCCGAGTTCGGGCAGCGACGGCACCATGCAGACGTCCACGCCGAGTTCCCGCACCGTGCGCAGCGCGGAAACCAGCTCGTCACGGGGCTCGGCGGACCGGACGAGCACCCGCCGGATGCCGTGCCGGGCGACCAGCTCCGCCAGCTCGGCCGGCGGCATACCGTCCGGGAACTCGCGCGGCACCAAGCCCAGCTCCGGGTGCTCACGAACCAGCTTCGCCAGCTCCGCCACGTCGCCAACCAGCAGCGCGGGCTCGACCAGCCGGCCGCTGGCACGGGCCGCGCACAGCGCGCGGTAGCCGACGCCGCGCAGCGTGATCAGCAACCCGGCGGCGAGCAGCGCGGTGCCGGAGGACGCGAGCGGCAGCGGGATCGCGACCGCGACCAGCAGGCGCGGCACCTCGTCGGCCACCCGCGGGGTGATCCGCACCCGGTACATCCCCTGCCAGGCAAGCACCGTCAGCACGGCGAGCGCGTAACCCGCGGACAGCCAGCCGAACCCGGCGATGCCCACCGCCACGGCCAGCGCGAGCACGTCGATCGCCGGCAGCGGGGACGGCCGCGCCAGCTGTGCCGGCGGCGCGCTGGACACCACCCCCACGGGTGCCGAGCGCAAGGTTTCGGTGGTCATCGGGCGGCTCCGACCGGCACTCCACGCGGCGCACCGGTGAGGCCGCGGGTCACCGCACCCGCCGCGTGCGCGGCGCCGTACACGAACCGCATGACCGGGCCGAAGGTGGGCGCCACCGCTGGTCCGGTGAAGTACAAGCCGGGAACCGACGACTCGTAGTCGCGGCCGACCGCCGGTGTGCCAGCGACCTCGTGCAGCTGGGCACGCAGCCCGTCGTCGAGGAACGCCAGCCGCCGCAGGTTCGGCCGGTACCCGGTGGCAGCGATGACGTGATCCACCGTCAGCTCGCGCCGGTCCCGGCTGCCGACCACCCCGAGCCGCACCTGGTCGCCGTCCCGTTCGGCGGTTGCCACCGCGAAGTCCAGCAGCAGGGGGAGCACGCCTTCCACCCGCTCGCGCAGCCACCACGCACCCGCGGGCCCGAGTGCGGTCCTCGCCCGGTACACCCTGGTTGCCTCCGGCAGCCGCCGGAACAGCGCGGGATGCCGCGAGTAGAGCCAGGTGCCCCAGCCGGAACCGAGCCCGGCCTCCGGTTCACGTAGCTGCCGGTACAGCCGGCGGTGCGGGTCGAGCGGCCGACCGTTCCACACCACGCGTGGCGCCCTGGCGAGCAGCTGGACGTCGGCGCCCTGCTCGTGCAGCAACGCGGCCGTCTCCAGCGCGGACTGCCCGGCGCCGACCACCGCGACACGCCGGCCATCGAACACTCCGAGATCGGTGTGCGCGCTGCTGTGCGTACACAGCTCGGGCGGCAGCGCGGACAGCGGCGGCGGCACGAACGCGAAGTGCTCGACGCCGGTGGCCACCACCACGGCGCGCGCGGAAACCCGCGAGCCGTCGGCGAGCGTCAGCTGGTAGCCCTCGGTGCTACCGCCGAGCCGTTCGACAAGCACCGGCTCCAGGTCCGGGGAGTGCGCGCGCTGGAAATCCTCGCCGTACGCGAGGAAGGTGTCCAGCTCGACCGGACGGCCGTAGTCGGCGTATCCCCGCCCGGTCCGCGCGCAGAACGCGGCGAGGGTGTGCGTGCCGTGCGGATCGGCGAGGTTGGACGCGAATCCCTGGGATTTCAGGAACATGCCCTTCGGCATGGCTGTGCGCCACAGCTCCATCGGCTTGCCGAACTGGCGGAACGGCACCCCTGCCGCACGCAAGTGCGCGGCCACCGAAAGGCCGTACGGCCCGGCGCCCACGATGGCGACGTCGACGGTATCCGTCATGGTTATTGCTCCTGCCTCGCTGGGCCGGGGGCGAGAGCCGCCCTGCCCGGCCGGTATCTGGGTTCGCCGGAGCCGGATTCCCGGCCCCCGGCGCTGAATCCGCGGGTCGCGGCGCGCCAGCCCATTCGCAGGCACATCAGCCCGAACGGTCGGGGGTCGTCGCGCGCGAACCAGGCCAGCTCGTCGACACCGCGCAGCGAGGCGGCCCAGGACCGCGGTCCCAGCCGGTACCCGCGCGCGGCGATCGGGTCGTAGTTCTCTGCAAGGAAGCGGCGGCCGGCGACCTGGGCTCGCTCGGCGATCACACCACCGGTCAGGTCCAGGTACGCCGCGAGCGCCACGTCCAGGCCCGCGGTGTCCCGGAACAACCGGAACTGAGCACCGAGCCGTGGGTTGAAGTCCAGCAGCTTGTACGTGCCGTCCCGGCTGTCGAGGCGGAAGTCCAGGTCGACGATTCCCCGGTAGCCCAGCCGGCTCAGCAGCTCGACGGCTTGCGTGCGCAACAGCTCGTTCGGCACCGACCTGCCGAGGCTGGTCAGGCCGGCGTGCGCCGGGTAGGAGCGGTCCTTGACGCCGGTGAACGCCGGCCGGCACACCGAGTCCTCGTCGCAGTAGCCGTGGAAGAACCAGTCGTCGCCTGGCACGAATTCTTGCAGCAGCACGCCGATACCGTGCCGCGCGCAGGTGTCGTACAGCTCGACGAGTTCGGCGCGCTCGTGCAGGATCGCGGTGCTGCGCAGCCGGGTGCCGTGCGGCCGCCACGGCGTGTCCAGCTTCGCGATCACCGGGAAGCCGGTGCGGGTGGCGAATTCCGTTGCCTCGTCGAGGGATCGCGGCGAGCCGGCTTGCGGGCACGGCACGCCGTTTTCCTGGCAGAGCTGGTAGAGCGAGTGCTTGCCGGCGAGCTGGCGCGGCGGCGTGGCCGGCGGTGCGGAAAACCGGAAGGCGTGCCGCAGCCCTTCGCCGTGCTCCGCGAGGAAGATCGCGCCGGCGTCATCGGTCGGCAGCAGCACCGCGGGCCGGCCGATCCGCTCGGCCAGCCGCAACAGTTCGGTGTGTACCCGCTCGACGTCATCCGGATCCGCGCGCCAGTACCAGCGGCCGACCAGGTACCGCGAGGTCGCCGCGGGTGACATGCGATCCTCGTGGACCCCGTACACCGGGACGCCGCGCCTGCCGAGGCTGCGGATCACGCCGAGCCCGCCGTGGTGCATCGGGTTCGGGTCGAACTTCAGCACCACGGCCGGGGTGCTGGAATCGATCTCGGTCATCGGCGCGGCCCGATCCGCCGGCGGCAGATCCACCGGTGCCTCAGGTGCTTCGCCCGTAGCCGCAGCGGGAAATCGGCGTCTCCGACATAGGTGCGCGGCAGCGAGTGCCGGCTAGCCGGTTCGGACGGCCAGATCGCGCAGCCGTAGTCGTAGCCGGCGACACCGGTCGCGCGCACCTCTCGCTCGGTTACCTGGCCGTACGGGTAGCAGAAGCCGTCCACCGGTTGCCCTGTGACGTCCCGCAACAGCCAGCGGCTGCGCGCGATCTCCTCGATCAGCTCGGCGTCGTCCGCCTGCGGCAGCGACACGTGGGTGAGCCCGTGTGAGCCGATCTCGATTCCGCTGTCCGCGATCTCCCGCACCGCGTTCGCGGTGAGCAGGGGTTTGCGCGGCCCCTCGGCGTCCCAGTCATTCTGGCCGCCGAGCCGCCCCGCGATCACGAACAACGTCGCGCCGAACCCGCGGCGCCGCAGCGCGGGTAGCGCGTACTCGGCGAAGTCCGCGTACCCGTCGTCGAAGGTGAGCCCGACAAGGTCGCGACCGGTACCGGCGCGCCGCGCGGCCAGCAGCTCCCGCATGGAGGTCCCCCGCAGGCCCCGCCTGCGTAGCCAGTCCAGCTGCCGGGCGAACCTGGCCGGGTCGACGGTCACCAGGTAGGGGTCCTCCCGGTACGGCGCGACCGAGTGATACATCAGCACGAACGGCACCGGGCCGGCGATGGCGCCGAGTCCCGACGTCCGAGCGGGATCGATGCGCTGAGTCATGGTGGCGACCTCGTACCATTGGGGGAGCCGGATGCTTTACAGCGACGTTACGGGCGGGCCGCCGATATGACCTCGGCTCTTGTTGCGGCTGTGCCTACCGCAATCGCACGACCGGCTGCGGCCGGAATACGACAAGTCCGGCCTTCGTCGTGCGTTCAGCGTGGTTGGTCGGGTCCGATACCGCGCCGGGCTACGTGGTGCCGCGGAACCGGCGAAGCCGCAGGCTGTTGGACACCACGAACACCGAGGAGAACGCCATCGCAGCACCCGCGATCATCGGGTTGAGCAGCCCAGCGGCGGCCAGTGGCAACGCCGCGACGTTGTAGCCGAACGCCCAGAACAGGTTGCCCTTGATAGTGCCAAGCGTGCGCCGGGCCAGCCGGATCGCGTCCGCGGCCGCCCGCAGGTCGCCCCGTACCAGCGTCAGATCGCTCGCCTCGATCGCCACGTCCGTACCGGTTCCCATGGCCAGCCCGAGATCGGCCTTGGCGAGCGCGGCGGCGTCGTTCACGCCGTCCCCGACCATCGCCACCACCTTGCCCTCGGACCGCAGCCGCCCGACCACGTCCGCCTTGTCCTTTGGCAGCACCTCGGCGATCACCTCGTCGACGCCGACCTCGGCCGCGATTGACCGGGCGACCGCCTCGTTGTCGCCGGTGAGCAGTACCGGGGTCAGGCCGAGCCCACGCAGCCGCCGAACCGCTTCGGCGCTGGTCGGCTTCACGGTGTCCGCGACGATGAGCACCGCGCGGGCTTGCCCGTCCCAGCCGACCGCGACGGCGGTCTGGCCGCGCGCCTCGGCTGCCGCCTTCGCGGTGGCCAGCGAATCGGGCAGGTGCTGGCTCCACTGCTCGAGCAGCGCGGTGCGACCGGCCAGCACCACTCGCCCGTGCACGGTGCCCCGCACGCCGAGGCCCTCGACGTTCCCGAAATCCTCCACCTCGGGCAACTCGCCGACCCGCTCCGCGGCGCCGCGCGCGATCGCCCGCGCGATCGGGTGCTCGGAGGCGTTCTCCAGCGCGCCGGCCAGCCGCAGCACCTCGGACTCGTCCTCGGTGGTGTGCACATCGACGAGCGACATCTCGCCGGTGGTCACGGTGCCGGTCTTGTCCAGCACCACGGTGTCGATCCGCCGGGTGGACTCGAGCACCTCCGGCCCTTTGATCAGGATGCCGAACTGGGCGCCCCTACCGGTGCCCACCAGCAGCGCGGTCGGCGTGGCCAGACCGAGCGCACACGGGCAGGCGATGATCAGCACGGCGACCGCGGCGGTGAACGCGGCCGCGGCCGAACCACCGGCGCCGAGCCAGAACGCCAGCGTGCCGACGGCCAGCGCGATCACGATCGGCACGAACACCGCGGATACCCGGTCGGCCAGCCGCTGGATATCCGCCTTGCCGCTCTGCGCGTCCTCGACCAGCTTGGCCATCCGCGCCAGCTGGGTGTCCGCGCCGATCCTGGTGGCCCGCACCACCAGCCGGCCACCGGCGTTTACGGTTCCCCCTGTCACGGTGTCCCCCGCCGCCACCTCGACCGGCACGGACTCGCCGGTGAGCATGCTGGCGTCCACCGCGGAACTGCCCTCCTGGACCGTTCCGTCGGTGGCGATCTTCTCGCCTGGGCGCACCACGAACCGGTCGCCGACGGCCAGTTGCCCGGTGGGTATGCGCTGTTCCACGCCGTCCCGCAGCACCGCGACGTCCTTCGCGCCAAGCTCGAGCAAGGCCCGCAGCGCGGCTCCGGCCCGGCGCTTTGAGCGCGCCTCGAAGTACCGTCCGGCCAGGATGAACGTGGTCACGCCCGCGGCCACTTCCAGGTAGATGTTCGCGTCCCCGGCCGTCCGCTGCACGGTCAGCTCGAACGGGTGCGTCATACCGGGTATCCCCGCGGTGCCGAACAGCAGGGCGTACACCGACCAGCTGAACGCCGCGATGGTGCCCATCGAGATCAGCGTGTCCATGGTGGCCGCGCCGTGCCGCAGGTTTGCCCACGTCGCCTTGTGGAACGGCCAGGCGCCCCACGCCAGCACCGGTGCGGCCAGCGTCAGCGAGATCCACTGCCAGTAGGTGAACTGGAACGCCGGCACCATCGCCAGCGCGATCACCGGCACGGACAGCACCGCCGAACCGATCAGCCGCTGCCGCAGTGACCGGGCCGGGTCGTCGTCGGCTTCCCCGGCTTCCTTGTCGTCGGGTTCGGATCGTGGCAGCTCGGCCTGGTATCCGGCCGCCTCGACCTGCTCGACGAGCAGTTCGGGATCGAGGTCGGCTGGAATGGCGACCCTGGCCTTCTCGGTGGCGTAGTTGACCGCCGCGGTGACGCCGTCCAGTTTGTTCAGCCGCTTCTCGATCCGGGAGGCGCAGGACGCGCAGGTCATCCCGGTGATGGCCAGCTCGATCTCGTTGAGTTTGCCGGAATCCCGTAGCGCCGAACTCATCCGTGCCCCTCCTGATGGGTCTCGTCCGCGGGCGTCTCGGTGCCGTGGGGGCCGTGGGGGCCGTGGGTGTCCCCGGTGCCCTCGGCGCCTTGGCCGGCGGGCACGGTGAACTCCGCGGTGCGAACCTGCCCGCCGCGCTTGAAGTCCAGGAACAGCCGGTAAGTACCCCTGGAGGGCACCTCGGCCTGGAAGCTGAGTCGCTTGCCGGACTCGGGGTGCACGTGCAGGTAGCCGAGGTCGCCGGAGCGCAGCACGACCAGGTGCCCGGCTGCCCCGAGATACGGCTGCAGGTCGGCGACCTCGCGGCCGTTCTCGCGGATCGTGAAGGTCATCGTCGACGATTGCCCCGCGGTGAGATCACCCTTCATCGTCACGCTATACCCATCCACCGTGTCGGTATTCACGGCCGGATAGCCGGCGGGCCGGTAGTCGCCGGGCACGGAGAGATCCACGCCGAGCGTGGTCGGCTCGCCGCCGGTCGGCGCGAAGTCCGCGAACGCCCGGTAGCTGCCCGGCTGCCGCAGGTCAAGGCCGATCCGCCAGGTGCCGTCCGCGGCCATCCTGGGATGCACGTGCTGGTAGTTCGCGGTATCCCGGCGAACCACGATCAGGTGCATCCGCTTCTCGTGCGCCACGTCGAACCGGGTGATCGGTTCGCCGTCAGGGCCGACGATCCGGAAGGCGAACGGCTGGTTACCGCCGGCGGCAAGGGTGTGCTCGGTGGGGACCAGCGTGTAGCCGCCGCTGGACGTGGCCAGCCCGGCCGGATCCTCGGCCGGCGCCATTCCAGCGCCGTCGCCGGTCCGCTGGCCTGCGGTTCCGGCTTCGCTTCGCTGGCCGGCCGCCGCCGAAGGCTCCGCCGCCGTTCCCTCGAACGGACCGACCACGGTACCCGCCACCCAGGCACCCCCGGCGATCAGCGCGAGGGCGGCCCCGAAGGCGGCGAGCTTCGTTGTGGTGTGCACGGTTCAGGCAGCGGAGACCGTGTAACCGGCCTCCTCGACGGCCTCTCGGACGTCCTCGTCGCGAACCGGCGCCGCGCTGGTTATGGTTACCGTGCCGGAGGACAACTCGACGGCCACATCCGACACCCCGTCGAGCTTGCCGACCTCCTCGGTCACCGACCGCACGCAGTGCTCGCAGGTCATCCCGGTCACGGTGTAAGTCGTCTCGGCCACAGCGTTCTCCTTGTGTCGCAGGGACATCGTGCCGGTGCCTCTACGATACCCGTTACACGTATCCGGTAAGCGTACGGGCTCGAACCGACATCGGTATTTATACCCTAGGGGGGTAATGTAGTCAACGCCGCGGGTATCACCCCCGGTCGATGCCGGTCTTGCCGCCACGTCAAGCCGAACCGCACGGCGGAGTGAAGATCGTCGCCCAACGGTGGACACCACCCGCGCTACCCCATGTGTCCGGTTCAGCGCCGAACTAGCTTCGAGTGGGCAGCGTCCGGCTACGGAAGGACACCGGCGATGAGCGGCTCGGGAACCCGGAAAGGCGGCAAGCACCGGAAGAGACCGGCAAAACCCCGAAGCGGCGTCCTGCTGAAGGCCCTGGTGATCGGTGCCGCCACCATGGTGGCGGCGGCGCTCGGCGCCTCCCAGGTCTCGGCCATGCCGGATGCGCCGCCCCCGCCCGCGGCCGGCTCGGCGCTCCCGATGAAGGTGACGGCGGAGGACGTTCCGCTCACCGTGGACGGCCAGCAGATCACCCGGAGCTTCGAGGGCAGCATCAAGCTTCGAGTGCGGGATTCCAGCCAGACCGATCGCTGGAAGCTCAAGCTCAGGGTGACAGCGCTGCACATGGTGTCCGAGGACGAGCGCGCCGACGGATTCGGCAAGCTCACCATCGACCACCAGAACGGCAACATCAAGGCGGACAGCGTGCTGGAGCTGACCGGGAAGCATCCGCCCAGCTGGCAGCAAACGCTCAGCCTGGCTTTCACGCTCAGCATCGAGAAGCGCTACCACGTTCCGAACACGAACCGGGTGGAAGATCCGCTCGTGCTCACCACCACGAAGCCGGGAAAGCTGGTCGGAAAGGTCGACAACTTCCCACCCAAGGGTGCGAAGCACGAGCTGCGCGAACCGATCGACCTGGTACACCCCCAGTACCCGAACCGGACGGTTGCCACCATCGACGGTTTCCCCATCCGGACCGAAGGCGCCTGACACCCAGCGGCCCGGCCCGCCTTCCCGACGCGGGCCGGGCCACCCCGCGCCGGCTCGCGCGCGTTGACGCGCAGGATGCCCGTGTCTACCGTTGCATACAATCTGTATGAGGAGGCGCGCATGACGGCCACCCGCGTACCGACCGAGTGGCGGACGTGGTCATGACCGCCGGGTACCGGATGTTGATCGGCGGCGAACGCCTGCCCGCGTCCACCGGCGCCGAGTTGCCCGCGATCAACCCGTACACCGCCGAGGAATTCGCCCGTATCCCGGACGCCGGCCCTGCGGACATCGCGGACGCCATCGCCGCGGCGCGGGCCGCGTTCACCGGCGGATGGCGTGCGACACCCGGCGTCGAACGGGCACGCCTGCTGCACCGGCTGGCCGATCTGATCACCGAGCACGCCGACGAGATCGGCCTGCTCGAGTCCAGCGACAACGGCAAGCTGCTGCGGGAAACCACCGGCCAGGCGCGGTTCGCGGCCCGGAACTACCGGTACTTCGCGGGGTACGCGGACAAGCTGCACGGCCGCACCATCCCGCTGGATTCGCCGGACACGCTGGACTACACGGTGGCCGAGCCGGTCGGGGTGGCCGCGCTGGTGACCGCGTGGAACTCCCCGATGCAGCTGCTTGCCAACAAGCTCGCACCCGCGCTGGCCGCCGGTAACTGCGTGGTGGTCAAACCGTCCGAGCACGCCTCGCTGACCACGCTGCGGCTGGCCGATCTGCTGGGAGAGGCGGGTTTTCCTGACGGCGTGGTGAACATCGTGACCGGTGGGCCGCGGGCCGGCGCCGCGCTCGCCGAGCACCCCGGGTTGAACCGGATCAGCTTCACCGGCAGCGTGCCGACCGGCAGGGCGATCGCGGCGGCCGCGGCGAAGACCCTGGTTCCGGTGACGCTGGAGCTGGGCGGGAAGTCGCCGAACATCGTGTTCGAGGACGCGGATCTGGATCGCGCGGTCACCGGCGCGGTGGCCGGCATCTTCGCCGCGGGCGGTCAGACGTGCATCGCCGGCAGCAGGCTGCTTGTGCAGCGGTCCGTCTACGACAAGGTGGTCGGGCAGATCGCCGAGCGGGCGCGGGCCATCCGGCTCGGTGATCCGCGGCTGCCGGACACCCAGATGGGCCCGGTGGCCAACCGCCCGCAGTACGACCGGATCCACGGGATGATCGAGGAGGGCGTCGACGCGGGAGCCAACCGGCTGACGGGCGCGGAACCATCCGAAGACCTCGGCCCTGGGCTGTTCGTGCGGCCAACGGTGTTCGCCGATGTGGACAACTCCGCGCGGCTGGCGCGCGAGGAGATCTTCGGCCCGGTGCTGAGCGTGATCCCGTTCGAGGACACCGAGCACGCCATCGCGATCGCGAACGACAGCGAGTACGGGCTGGCCTCCGGGATCTGGACCAACGACCTCACCCGCGCGCACCGAGTCGCCGCCCAGCTGGTCGCCGGCACTGTGTGGGTGAACACCTACCGCGCGGCCGCCGCCCAGGCGCCGTTCGGTGGCACCCGGCAGTCCGGCTACGGCCGGGAACGTGGGCTCGAGGCGTTGCACGAATACCTGAACACCAAGAACGTCATGGTGGACCTGTCCGGGCAGACCCCGGATCCGTTCGCCATCCGGACCTGATCCCCGGCCCCAAAATGGGTGCGAATTGGGATTCGGGTCGACGACCGAGGAGCGGGGCATGCGGACGGTAGGCCTGTGCGGGCTGGGCAATATGGGCAGTGTGATCGCCGGCCGGCTGAGCAAGGAATGGCCGGTGCTCGGCTTCGACCTCGACGAGACCCGCCGCGGCGCAGCGGAACGCGAGCACGGGGTGCGGCTGGTGGATGCCGCCCGCGACCTCGCCGATGCGGACGTCGTGGTGTTCTCGTTGCCCACCCCGCAAGCATCACTCGCGGTGCTCACCGAGCTGCCACCCGGCACCGTGGTGGTGGAGACCAGCACGGTGAACCCGGCGGATATGCGACGCGGCGCGGCCACCGGGGCACGGCTGGTTGACGCGGCGATCCTGTCCGGAGTGAGCCAGGCGGCCGCCGGCACCGCGCCGCTGCTGGTCGGTGGGGCACCGGAGGACGTGGACGCGGTGTGGCCGGTGCTGACCGCCCTCAGCGAGCACATCGTGCGGTGCGGCGAGCTCGGCAGCGGGATGGCCGCGAAGGTGATCAACAACGCGGTGGCGCACGCCGTGATGGTGGTGCTCGCCGAGGCCGGCGCGATGGCCGCGGCGACCGGCGTGTCCCGCGCCGAACTGGCAGGGCTGCTGGGCGGGCCGGACGGCGGGCTGGTCCGGCCGCTGACCCACCGGTTCACCGAACGGGTGCTGCGCGGCGACTACGACGGCGGGATGCCGACCGAGGCGGCCCGCAAGGACTCCACCCTGGCACTGGCCCTCGCGCAGGATGCGGGCGTGCCGCTGTTCGCCGTGCAGGCCGCGCACACCGTGTACGAATTGGGTGTATCCGAGGGCTTGGCCCGGCTGGACTACTCGGCGATCGCCACCCTGTGGGAGCGCTGGACCGGGCAAGCCCTCGCTGATCCGCAGGTACCCTCCTCGTAGACGGCGAAAGGTAAGCGGTGTCAGCGGACGTGTACGACAGGCTCCGGGGGGAGATCACCTCCGGTGCGTTCCAGCCCGGTGCCCCGCTGGTCGAACTCGTGCTCGCGCAGCGCTACGGCACCAGCCGCACGCCGATCCGGGAGGCGCTGCGTCGCCTTGAGCAGGACGGGCTGGTGGAACGCGGCGATCGCGGCATGCGCGTGCGGCCACGCAGCCCCGAGGAGATCCTGGAGATCTACGAGGCTCGGATCCCGCTCGAGTCCACCGCGGCCGGCGGGGCCGCGGAGCGGCGCAGCGAGTTCGACCTGGTGCGGCTGCGGCGAATGGCCAGCGCGATGGCGGCCACCGACCCGTCCGATCCGGTGGCCATGGCCGCGAACAACCGCGCGGTGCACGAGGCGATCTGGACGGCCAGCCACAACGGCACCATCGTCGACCTGCTGACCCGGTTGAACAACCATCTGGCCCGGTATCCGGCGACCACGCTGGCCGTGGAGGGACGCTGGGCGGAAGCCCTACGGGAGCACGACGAGATCATCGAGGCGATCGCGAACCGGGATCGGGACGGCGCCTCCGAGCTGGCCAGGAAGCACATGACGAAGGCGCGGGATCTCCGGCTGCAGATCTACGGCGAGCAGGCGACGCTGTAACCGTTGCCGTCGGACCCGATGGAGGTGGCGGTGCCCGACGTGGCGGTACGACCGGAAGCCCGCGCCTGGGGCGGCCGGATACTACTTATCGCCGGCCTGTTGCTGGTCGCCGCGAACCTGCGGGCGAGCCTCACCGGTGTCGGCCCGCTGCTCGGCACCGTGTCCGCGGAGCTGGGTCTCGCTCCAGCCACGGCCGGCGCCCTGAACACCTTGCCGCTGCTGGCCTTCGCCGTCGTCTCGCCGCTTGCCCCCGCACTGGCCCGCCGGCTCGGCTTGGAACGCGCCCTGCTCGCCGCGTTGCTGTCGCTGGCAATCGGGCTCGCGGTGCGCTCGATGCCCTCGACGGTCCCGTTGTTCACCGGGACGGCATTGATCGGCGTGAGTATCGCGGTCGTCAACGTGCTGCTGCCGAGCCTGATCAAGCGCGATTTCCCTGGGTCGGTGGGCATGATGACCGGCGCCTACGTCGTGGTGATGGGCACCATGGCCTCGGTGTCCTCCGGGGTGATGGTGCCGATCAGCGAGGCGGTGCCGGGGGGTTGGCGGACCGCGCTCGGCTGCTGGCTGATTCTGGCCCTGCTTGCCACGCTTGTCTGGTTGCCGCAGACCACGCGGCGGGGCAGCACGCACGCCGAACCGGGCAGCGCGCTGGCGGTTCGGCTGCCGTGGACATCGCCGCTGGCGTGGGCGGTCACCGTGTTCATGGGCCTGCAGTCGTACGGGTTCTACGTGATGATCACGTGGTTGCCGAGCGTGCTGCACGACAACGGGGTTAGCGAGGCGGCGGCCGGCTGGTACCTGTTCGTGTTCCAGGGGGTCGGTGTCGTCGCGAGCCTCATCGTGCCGCTACTGATGCGCCGCCTGCCCGATCAGCGCGTGCTCGCCTCGGCCGCGTCGCTCACCTCGCTGGTCGGTTACCTCGGGCTGCTCGCGTTTCCCGACTTGAGTCCACTGTGGAGCCCGATCAGCGGGTTCGGCTGCGGGCTGTGCATCGTGCTCGCGCTGTCCATGCTGAGCCTGCGGGCGCAGGACACCCCGTCGTCCGCGGCGCTTTCCGGGATGGCGCAGTCCATCGGCTACCTGCTCGCCGCTGTGGGTCCGCCGCTGTTCGGGTTGCTGCACTCGATATCCGGGGGTTGGTCGACGCCGCTCGTGATGCTCTGCCTGGTAACCGTGGTGCAGGCAAGCGTTGGTTTCATCGCGGGGCGCGGCTCGATCCAGCCGGCCGCGAAACGATCCGGAGGTTCGGATGGCCGAGCTGCGTAGTCCCGCCCTCGGGGGTGAGGCGGCAGCCACGTGAGAGTGGATTTACAGAACGCTTGAAGAAACGGTTCCTAGCATCGTCAGCAGCCCGCTCTCGCGCCCCCGGGCGCATCCCCTGCTGGAGCGGTACGACGAAAGGAATACCTGTGCACGCTAAGAGGGCAAGCCTGCGCATGCTGGCCGTGGCCGCCGGTGCCGCCATGGCGCTGGGACTCTCCGGCTCCATGGCGAACGCCGACCAGAATTCGGACGACGCTCTGCTCGCGCCGGGATCACACGTCCCGATGAGCATGGCAACCGACCAGATGATCAAGGAATGCGACTCCATCCCGTCCGAGCACGACCCGGAGGTCAACAAGATCGTCTACGACGTGGCCATGGAACGCGGCGTGGACGAGCGGGTGCTGCTTTCCACCTTCGAGACCGCGTGGGTCGAGTCGCACATGAACAACCTGGACTGCGGTGACCGCGACTCCCTCGGCGTGTTCCAGCAGCGTCCCAGCCAGGGCTGGGGCACGCCCGAGCAGGTCCAGGACCCGGTTTACGCCACCAACGCCTACCTGGACCAGGCCATCCCGAACGCCGCGAACAACCCCGGCTGGACGCCAGGTGAGGTCGCGCAGAGCGTGCAGCGCTCCGCCTACCCGGACCGCTATGACGAGGCAGAAGGCAAGGCACGGGAACTGATCGCGGAGGCAGAGGCGGCAGCGGCCGGCCAGCAGTGAGCGAGAGATAACCGAATACTGACCTTCCCGGCGGGTTGTCGCTGGTGCCGCGATGGCGCTGGTGACAACCCGCCTTCGTCTGTACACGCAGCGCGTTGAAAATTGTCTAGAAGTGTAGATTTTTGGTTTATCCCTACCTAAACTGTGTCGCGGTTTGGTCACACGCTCGGGTGATGGGAGATCGATCGGCAGCCGCTGTCCCACCCTCCTGAGTCGCGAAGACCGCTGGGGAACACATGGATTTCAAAGTGCTGGGCCCGGTTCGCGCGTACGCGGACGGCGAACTGGTTTCGGTCGGAGGCGCGAAGCCTCGCGCCTTGCTGGCCGCGCTGCTGACTCAGCCGGGTAAGGCGGTGCCGCCGGACAGGTTGAGCGACGCGATCTGGGGGACCGACCCGCCCGCCACCGCTCGCGGGCTGGTGCACACCTACGTATCCGGGTTGCGGCGATCGCTCGCCGCGACCGAGCACCACCAGCTGCTGATCCGGGACGGCACCGGGTACCGCATCGAGGTGGACGGCGATCGGGTGGACGCCGTGTTGTTCGAGCGGCTGGTTGAGCGGGCGCGAGGCCAGGTGCTGGAAGGTCGCCCCGATCTCGCAAGGCACAGCTACGCGCGTGCCCTGGCGCTGTGGGACGGTCCCGCGTTCGGCGGCCTCGGCAACGGCTGCCTGCAACCGGAAGCGCAGCGGCTTGACGAGCTCCGGCTCACCGCGTTGGAAGAGCGGATCTCCGCGGACCTGGCGAGCGGGAACGACGCCGCCCTGGTCGCGGAGCTGCGCTCGCTCGTGCACGAGTACCCGTTGCGCGAGCAGCTGTGGGGATCCCTGATGGTCGCGCTGTGCCGGCAGGGCAGGCGGGGCGAAGCGCTGAACACCTTCCAGCACGCGGACCGGCTGCTGCGCTCCGAGCTCGGCATCGAACCGGGCGATCAGCTCAGGGAGCTCCAGCAGGCCATGCTGACCGACGATCCCCGGCTGTTCGGCACGGAATCCGTACTCGCCCGCAGCATGCCGGACGGCTCGACCGCGGCCCCTTCGACGACCCCTTGGACGACCCCGGAAGGTCCAATCAACCAGCTGCCGGCCGGCTGCGGCACCCTGTTCGGGCGTGCCGAGCTCGCCGAGGATGCCGTGCGGCTGCTGCGCCCGGCCGAGCACGGCAGCACGCCGGCAATCGCCGTGCTGTCCGGCGCGCCCGGTGTCGGCAAGACGGTCCTCGGTATCCACGTCGCCCAACGGCTCAAGCAGGCGTTCCCGGACGGGGTGTTGTACGCGGATCTGCGCGGCTACCGGCCGGGACGGCGCTCGGCGGTGGACGTGCTGCCGAGGTTCCTGCGGGCGCTCGGCGTCGACAGCGACGACTTACCGTCCGATGTGGACGAGCTGTCCGCGCTGTTCCGGACCCTGGCGGAGTCCCGGCGGCTGCTGATCGTGCTTGACGACGTGTGCTCCGCGGATCAGGTGCGGGCGCTGCTGCCGGGCAACCCCGGTTGCTCGGTGCTGGTGACCAGCCGCAACGCGCTGGCAGGCCTGGCTGCCAGCCACGGCGCGCACCGGCTGCGACTCGACGTGCTCTCCCCGGAAGCGGCGCGGGAACTCGTGGAGCGCGGGCTCGACGATCCCGGCCACGCGGCGGAGGTCGCCAGGCTGTGTGGATACCTCCCGCTGGCGATCCGGACGGCGACGGCACGAGTCCCGTCCGGCGCGGGCCTTGCCGAGTACCTCACCCGGTTGGCCGGCCCACAGCGGCTGGCCGCGCTTGAGATCGCCGGGGACGAGCCGACCGGGGTACGGCCCAGCATCGAGCGTTCCTACCAGCTGCTGGAACCCGCGGCCCGATACGTGTTCCAGTCGTTGCCGCTACTCGAAGGGCCGGACTTCGATTCGACGTCGGTGGCCGCGATCACCGATTTGCCAGACGAGGAGAGCCGCAGGCTGCTGGACGTGCTCACGCAGGAACACCTGATCCGGCGCCGCGCGGACGGCCGGTACACGATGGACGAGTTGATCTGGCTGTACGCCGAGACGGTAGCTCCGAACATCGAGCCGGTGATCACGGTACCCGCGCAGGGACGGACCCGGCGCGGCGCGGCGGTTGGCCAGCCGGCGCACCCCAGAACTCGCCCACCCCGCTCCAGCCGGTACCCGCAGCACAACATCATCGCGAACGCCCGGTCGCCCGATCTGAAATCCTGCCGCCGGGCGGCGGGCTGACGCCGCCGCGGTCGGGTACGGCAGGATCGTGGCATGGCAATCGATCCGCGGCGAGCCGCCGTTCTCGCGTTGCACTGGCAGGTCAACGTGATCAAGCCGGAGGGTTTCTTCTCCGACATGCTCAGCGAACCGGTGGCCCGCAGCGGGGTGGTGCAGCGCGCCGCGCGGTTTCACGAGGCGGCGCACGCCGCCGGGATCCTGCCGATCTTCATCCGGTTCGCCGTGCCGGAAGGCGAGGGCGGCCTGGTGCGGAACACCGCGTTCATGCGAGCCGTCGGCGAGGCGCAGGACGCGTTCCGGCCGGAGGCTCCCGGCGCGCAGCTGATCCCGGAGATGGCCGGGCCGCCAGAGGCAGGCTGGGTTGTGGACACCCAGAAGTTGTCCGGGCTTGCCGGCACCGACCTACCCGACCGGCTCGCCGGGCGGGGCATCGACACGATCCTGGTGACCGGGGTGGCCACCAACCTGAGCGTCGAGCAGACCGCCCGGCACGGCACCGATCTGGGCTTCACCGTGCACGTGATCAGCGACTGCGTGACCGCGGCCGAGGACGCCGCGCACACCGCCTCGCTCGCGAACCTGGAGCTGACGACGGACGGGTGCCTGACCGCCAACGAAGCACTGGCGCCGACCGGCCCGTGAGTACGTATGGTCGCTGTAACGCCACTGTATTCACGGGCGCGGCCGGTGTTTCACGGGAAACGACGCGGCTCAGCCCACTGCGACTCAGCCACCAGGGCCGGCCGCGGGTCCCGCAGGCAACTCGGGCGGGTTGGCGAAAAGGTCGAAGTGCATGCCGCCCGCGAGCAGCAGCCCGATCACGCCAAGCACGACACCGCTCAGTGCCACCGCCTTCACCCACGGCGTGCTGTTCGCCCGCGGGATGAGAACCGCCAGTAGCACGCCGCCGATCACGACGGCGATCAACGCGAAGATGCCGTTGACGAGCGCTGTCGCGTTCCAGGGAGCGCCGTAGAAGGCCTCGATCTGGTCGCCACCGCCACCGGTGCCCGCCTCGATCTGGCCAATCAACTCCTCGCGGCTGCGCAGCATCTCGCCGACCGACGTGCCGGTCAGGGAACTCAGCCCGAGTCCGGCGCTGATGACGGCGGCGGCGCCACCCACGAAGCCGCCTGCCGAGTCCTTCGCGGTGTCCGCACCCTCATCGGAGGTCTCGCTGGCAGTCTCGTTTTCGGCTGCTTGATCCTCGCCCCCCGCCTCGCTTGAGGACGGCCCCTGTGGCTGTTCGGGATCAGGAGTTTCTTCCTGCTCGCCTTCGGGTTTGCTTTCGGTGGTTGTCGCGTTATTGGAAGCCATCAAACGCCACGGTAGGTTGCGGCACCTAATAGCCCAGTGAAGCGCCGACTGGCTACCGTGTACTCGTCCTTCACCTCGGATGTCCAGATGCGGTACAGCGATTGGGGCGCGCGATCGGCGCGCTGGAGCGGGATCCGCAGCGAAACTGTCGACGTGTGCGGTACCGGCGTGCACTACCTGCGGGCCGATGCGGGCTCCCGAGTGCGGCCGGGCGCACCGCCACAACTGTTGATACATCCGCTTGCAGCCGGCGGGACGTTCTTGCTCGATCTGATCCGCCCACTGACCGCGTACGGGGATGTCATCGCCCCCGATCTGCCGGGATCGATCTTCGGCCACACCGGCACGCCGCGTGTCAACGCGCCACGTGTCGAGCCGAACGCGCGGTTCCTGCGCGCGTTCACCGACACGCTCGGGCTGGATCGGGTGATCCTGCACGGCTGGTCGTTGGGAGGTGCGGTGGCGTTGCGGTTCGCGGCCGCGACCGATCGCGTCGAGCGGCTCGTTCTCGCCAATCCGCCGTTGCCGGCCCGATTGACCGCGGCGCAATGGGTCGGGTGGCAGACCCTTGGACGCCTGGCCATCGCGGTCGGCCCCGCCGCGGCGCGTGGGTTGCTCCGATTCTGGGGAAGGCGGGCGATCGACCAGAAGCTCCGGATTTTGGAGCGATTCGACCCCAGCGAGTTGGACACCATGGGCGGAGACCCGTCCAGGATCGCGCCGGAGAATATCGAGCTGTGGACGGACCAGCTCGCCGAGCTCCGCTCGGATCCCAGCAAGATGGCATACGCGGCAACGGCTTTCGGGTCCGTTGTCTCGGGGATCTTCGTGAACCGCCGCCCCGTGTTCGATGCGATCGACCGCATCACCGCGCCCGTGCTGCTGCTGTGGGGTGCGGAGGACCCGCTTGTCGAGCGGCAGGCGGTGGATCAGGTGCTCGCTCGGCGGCCGGACTGGCACCTGCACGTGTTCGCCTCGGCGGGACACGCCGCGCCGCTTGAGGTCCCCGAGGAATACGTCGACGTGGTCGGCCGGTGGCTCGGGCACGGCGTCGATCTCAGCCGCTGAATCCCCGCATTCCGCTCAGTTCCGGTGCGGACAACGCGACGCAGAACAGCACCGCCCCGGCCAGCGCGAGGAACAGCGCCGGTCCTGAGGTGCTGATGGCAGCCCGCGCCACCCGTGCGGTCACGGAGCCGGGTTCCGTGCCGCGGCGGGCCAAGCGGGCGAACACGAAACCGAGGACCGAGGCCGGCAACATGGCGAACCACAGCGCCCCGATCACCAGAGCCACCACGACGCCGATCCAGCCGTGCGGCGCGATCGCCTCAAACGGCGCGGATTCCTGCCGGGGCGTGTAGGCGAACCAGCCGAAGGAAACGGATGAGCCCGAGGGCACCACCAAGAACCACGCGGCCCACGCGGCGGCTGTCAGCACCAGGCTGACGACACCGAGCACGAGCGCTGCCAGCGAGAGGCCACTCGGCCTTGTCGGTGGATCCTTCGGTGCGACCTGCTCACGGTCGGCGTCGTCGGTCATCTCCAGTCTCCCCAGTTCGGCGCTTCATGACTCGCGGCGGGGCAAGCCGAGCGCAGTGTAGTGGGTCCAACTACGACACTCGATTTCCAGAACGCGCACATCGCCGCCCGCCTTGACGCGGTGCTGCGCGAGGGCTGAGCGTTGCGGCGGATGCTGCGGGCGAACCAGAGCGCGGCCGATCAGTCGAGGCAGAACTCGTTGCCCTCGGGGTCGGTCATCACGATGTGACCGAAGCCGAGCGGGGGATCGGGCTCGTAGCGCTTGAGCCGGGTGGCGCCGTGTGTTGCCAGCCGCTCGGCCCCCGCCTCAAGAGCCGCCATCCGCGCGTCGCCCTCGAGGCCGGGCGCGGTTCGCACATCGAGGTGGACGCGGTTCTTGGCCTGCTTGCCTTCCGGCACCCGCTGGAAGAACAGCTGCGACCCGGAGCCCTCGGGGTCGACCAGGGCCGAGGCGTCGTTGCGGTTCTCGGGCGGCACGCCCATCGCTTCCAGGGCCTGCTCCCACGACTCGAAGCCCTCGGGCGGGTCGTGTAGCTGGTAGCCGAGGGCCTCGGCCCAGAACGCCGACAACCTGGCAGGGTCGGCGCAGTCGAAGGTGATCTGGACCTCGCGGGCCATCTCAGCTCGCCTCCCGTCGGGTGTGCAGGTAGAGGTCGCGGAGCAGACACACCTCGGACAAATGGTGGATCAGCTCCCGGTTGATGTGCAGAACGAGTCTTGCCAGCGGACTCTCGGCGTACGGGCCCTCGGCATCCCCGCACGGGCGGGCGAGGCCGGTTTCGCCGAGTGACTCGACCCCGGCCTGCCAGGTGGCGTACTCCACGTCCAGCTGGGCCAGTGCCTCGGCGGCGGTCGCGGCGTAGCAGAACGAGTTGTAGTCGGTGGGCGCGCGACCGAAGTGCGCCGCGTTGCGCATCGCGAGGACGCCGACGACCACGTGCCCGAGTCGCCAGGCGATCGTCGTGAACGGTGGCGGGTCGGGCTCCGGGAACGCGAAGTCGATGGTCATCGCGCCGGAGCCGCCCTGTATCGGTGCGGGGCCGGTGCCGCGCTTGCGTACGTTCCAGCAGTCCGGCGCCGGCTCCCAGAAGTACTCGTCGTCGGTGAGCCCACCGAGACGATCGCGCAGCTGGTTGGTCCAGTGCCAGTCGATCTGGTCTCGGAGCAGATGGTTCCAGGTCTGATCGGTCATGGTGACAGCCTCCCGCGAATAGCGGACAGGATCGTTCCGCGATCTGTGAAACGATGAGCACGTGACCGAGCGCAGCGAGGGAACCATGGACACAGCACCGTCGGGCACGACGGAGCCGAGCGCCAGCGAGGTGGAGTTGTGACCGTCGAGGCGACGACCGAGCGGGTACTGCGGCTGCTGGAGCTGCTGCAGCGCCGGCCGTCCTGGACCGCCGCCGAGCTCGCCGCCAAGCTGGAGGTCACCGACCGCTCGGTGCGCCGCGACGTGGAGCGGCTGCGCGCGCTCGGCTACCCCGTGCAGGCGACGGCGGGTGTCGGCGGCGGTTATCAGCTCGGCGCGGGCACCCGGTTGCCGCCGTTGCTCCTCGACGACGAGGAGGCGATCGCGACGGCGGTTTCCCTGCGGCTCGCGTCCGGGGGCACGGTCGCCGGGGCGGGCGAGGCGGCGTTGCGGGCGCTCGCGAAGCTCGACCAGGTGATGCCGCCCCGGCTGCGCGCCGAGGTGCGGGCGGTGCACGGCGCGACGGAGACCCTGGTCGGCCCCGGGGTCGAGATCGATGCGGAGGTGCTGGTGACGCTCGCGCGGGCCTGTCGCGACGCCGTGCGGGTGCGGTTCATCTACGCCGCCCGCGAGGGCGGGGAGCGCGAGCGCACGGTCGAGCCGGTGCGGATGGTCGCCACCGGCCGTCGCTGGTACCTGATGGCCTGGGACGTCGACCGCGACGACTGGCGCACCTTCCGGCTGGACCGGATGCGCGAGGTGGTGGCGACGACCTGGCGTTTCCGGGCGAGGGAGCATCCGGACCCGGTCGCCTACGTGCAGCAGTCCGTGACCGCGGCGCCGTACCGGCACCTCGCCAGGGTGCGGCTGCACACCTCGCCCGACCGGGTGCGGGAGCTGGTGCCGCCCCAGGTGGGACGCGTCGAGGACGATCGCGACGGGTGGTGCGTGCTCATCGCGGGCGGGGAGGACCTGGACTGGCTCGCCATGCACGTGACCCGGCTGGGCTTCGAGGCGGAGGTGCTGGAACCTCCGGAGCTGCGGGAGGCCGCCACCCTGCTCGCCCGCCGACTCGCGGCGATGGCCGGCGCCGGCTGACGAACCCCTTGCTCGGCCTGCCCTACAGGTCGGTAGCCCGCCGGTGGCGCGGCTCGTACATGCCTACCTCGCCGCCACCTGGCAGCCGAAACCTGGTCAGCCGTCCCCATCCGGCATCGGTGACGGGCTCGGTGAACTCGACCCCCTTCGCCGTCAGTTCTTCCACGGTCGCCTCGACGTCGTCGCACATGACATAGAACTTGTGCGAATCCGGGCCGTCCGTTGGATGCAGGGCGATCTCGGCCGGAGGCAGCTTGAAGATCAGCCAACCGTCGTCCGCGTCGATGTGCGGATAGTTCAGCACGTCCCGGAAGAAGGCCCGATCGGCTTCCGCATCGCGGCTGTAGATGATGACGTGTCCGCCGTTAATCACGCGGCGAGCATAGGCGCCAACACCGACGATCCGCGGTCCGTCTTGAGCACGGTGGTTCTCGCCGCGATGAGTCCTTGCCGTCCGTCCGGTCTTTATCGGTACAACCGTTCAACCTGGAGACCGGGGGCTCGGACATGTCCGACACCTACGATGTCGTCAGCACCCGTGAGTTCGCCGCTCCCGTCGAGGAGGTGTGGCGCGCGTGGCACGGACCCCGGGTACGTAACCCGGTGGTGGGGGCCGCACGGCTTCACATCGCCGCGCGCGGAACTCGACTTCCGGGTGGGCGGCGCATCGCTCGTCTGTATGCGTGCACCGGCCGAGCTCGGCGGGCAGGACATGTACAACACGTGGGCGTACTGCAGGATCGAGCCGACCAGCCTGCTCGAGTTCGACCTCGCGTTCACCGCGCGGCGATCCCGGCAAATTCTCGGATAAGCGATCGGCAGTTCAGCCGGCCATGATCGTCGCTGCGAGTGCCATCCGATGGTCCTTGGTCCAAGGTGGCCCGAGCGCTGCCCGCGGGCCGTGCAGCATCTCGTCGGCCCGCTCACCAAGGACGTTGACCGCTTGGCCCTCCACTTCCCTGGGGTCATAGAAGTGGACCGCCCAGCCGCGTGCGTGTGCGAGTTCGGCCAGCACCTGGCGGTACATGACGGAGTCGGCGCGAGACTCGTAGGGGACGCGACGTTGGACCGCGATGTCGTCCGGGAAGTCGACCGGCCAGGACCGCAGCGACATCGACACAATCGGCTCGGGCAATGCGGTGGCGAGTTGGTCCAGAGCGGCCGACGCTGCCCGGATCGCCGACGCGCGCACCTTCGCAACCAGCGCGGCTGCCGCGGCATCGTCGAGAGATTTGCCTTCGTGGTGGATCGGTGCCCTCGGCATGCCAGGTTCGATCAGCTCAATTCGGCGGCGGTCCACGACCCTGTGGTCCGCGGATGCCGTGACGGCCACTGCCCAACCGAAATGATGGGCGATGCCCAGCCGCATGCAACCGACTCTACTGGCCGACCTGGCCGGCGGTGTGCTGCTGAGTGCCGCGCGGGTGACGGAGGTCAGTCCGTGCTGTCACTACGGACCCGATAGATCCCTCAACGTCGACGCCGTCGCGGCACGCCGGATGAACAGGCCAGTTCACACTTGTTGCTGGTTCAGTGGCTCAGGTCGCGGTGGAGTCGTCGTTCGTGCAGCTCGATGCCGCCGGGTCCTTGGTCGAGCTGGGAACGTCCGGTATCGGTCCAGCCGTGGCGATGGTAGAAGCGCTGGGCGGGTTCGTTGGTATCGAGAACCCACAAGCCGGCGTGGGTGAAACCGCAGGATCGGAGCCCGTCGAGGGCGGTCGCGTGGAGCTGGGTACCGATGCCGTGGCGCCAGACGTCGGGGGCAAGGTAGAGCGCGTACAGGTCGCCGAGAGTGGGGTCGGCGCGGTCGGCGGGCACGAGCGGTGGCCCGGTCGCGGCGAAGCCGACGATGGCGCTTGCGATCGTTGCGACGACCGTGCGGGTGTGCGGCGGGCGGGCGGTGAGGACGTCCGACCAGAATTGTTCCCGGTCGCGGATGGACAGGCCGGCCAACACATCGTCGGGGAGCAGACCGCGGTAGGCGGCACGCCAGGACCGCACCAGCACGTCGGCGATCGCGTGGGCGTCGGCCGGCGTCGCGTCTCGGAGCTCGACCATGCTGCCGATGCTTCCATGGGGAGAAAGGCTCTCCCCACTTGTTGCGCCAGGTGGGGCCAAATCAGAACGCCGCACCCTGCTGCGATGCGACAGGGCGGTAGCGGACGTCGATCACTGCCTTCGGCTCGTCACCGCTCAGTAGCTCAAGCCGGATGGGTGTGCCGCCGGGGTTGTCGAACAGTCGAACGCCGTCGCCGAGGAGGATCGGGACGATGTGCAGATGGATCTCGTCGATCAGTTCGCGTTCGAGCAACTGGCTGCCGATCGATCCAGAGAAGACCGCGACGTTTTGGCCACCGGCCGCCTCCAGCGCGATCCGCGCTGCCTCGGCCACGTCGCAGTCGAGGAAGGTCACGCCATCGGCAGGTTGGGCATCGTCGGGATGGTGGGTGAGGATGAACACCGGTCGGGCCATGGCGCCGCCATATGGGGCGCTGGGAACGGGGTACGCGTCCCAGCCCTTACGTCCGCCGAGTATCGCGCCGATGCTCTTGCCATATTCCTCGGCGATACCGGGGCGGAACGTCGCGCCCTCGGACCAGCTGATCGCGTCCTGGTCGGCGTCGGCAATAAAGCCGTCCAGCGACATCATGAAATGCAAGAGCACCTTGCCGGCGCCTAAGGGCTCCTGTCCATCGTGCTGTCGAACCTCTGAGGTGGTCATCAACGGCTCCCGTCCGAATCGTGAACGTACATTCATGAACAGTAGTTCATGATAGGGTTTGACGGCAACCCTCGGAGGACAGATGTCGCCACGCCCCGCCGTAGACGTCGACGCGCTGCGTACTCGGCTCCTCGAACATGCGCGAGCCGTGATCGCACGTGATGGCGTGGAGGGCCTGACGATGCGAGCCCTTGCCGCTGAGGCGGGCACAGCTGTCGGGCTGTCGTACAAAGCGTTCTCGTCACGCGACGAGCTGATATGGGAACTGACATGGGACTCGATCGTCGAGCTGACCCAGCAGCTCGACGACTGGGTAGCGAGCCCAGGGGGTGCGTTGGCAGATCGGCTAATGGAGTTCTCCGACCTTCACTTCGCTTCAGTAGCGCCGGTGCTGGTCGACCACATCAGCCGAGGTCCACGAGGTGAGGAACTCTTCCGCGCTGTGGTCGACGCAGGGCTCACCAGGTCATGGGCGGCCCTCATGACCGAGTTCCTCCAGAACCGACAACGCACAGGCGACGTGCGTGAAGACGTGGACGTCGAAGCCTTCGGATTCATAATCACCGCAGCGATGCATCACGTCCTAGTAACCGAGAAGCCCTTCATCACTCCGGATCGGCCCACGCTCGCCCGGTACATCGCAGGAGTTGCCGCGCAGATCAGTACGCCTTGACCCAAATTCCCAGGGTCTGCTCTACGATCCCGACGGCGCGGCGCCGAAGGCGTTGTCAGCTTCTGATCGGCGGTGTCGTGGCACCGGGTTATCCTCGACAGGCTGACCTGGCCGGACACGTTCGAGCGCGGAGTTGACCCTGAGTGAGGATCTGAGTGGTCCGGCCCCATGGCCGACCGTCCGCACGACGCGCGACGTGCTCGCCGTCGTCCACAATGTTACCGCCGCGACCCGGCTGCTCGACGTCGCCGAACTCGTCGGTGGCGACCTGCGTGTCCAGACGACGTTCACCGTGCCGCCGTACTCCGCCTTCGTCGACGGCACGGAGCAATTTCTTGCCGATCTCGGCATTCGGCCGCTGCCGTGGGACGTGGCCACGACTCGGCATTTCGATCTTGCTGTCGCCGCCAGTCACGGCGGTGACCTGCGGAAACTCGACGCTCCACGTATGATCATCCCTCATGGCATGGGCTACAATAAGTACTTACTTGAGCCCGGAGCCCGGAGCCCGGAGCCCGGAGCCCGGAGCCCGGAACCCGTCTTCGGGCTGTCCGCGGAGTGGTTGCTCGACGACGGTGAACTGATCCCGTCGTCGCTGGTGCTGTCCCACGCCGAGCAACTCGATCGGCTGGTAAGGGACTGCGCCGACGCCGCCGGGGTCGCGGTCCTGGCGGGGGATCCGTGCCTGGATCGGATGCTCGCGAGCCGTCCGTTACGGGCGGTGTACCGGCGGGCACTCGGCACCGTCGGCGACCGGCGGCTCGTGGTGGTGTCGTCCACCTGGGGCGAAGCGTCCCTGTTCGGCCGGTACCCGGATCTCCCGGCCCGGTTGGCCGCGAACCTGCCACTTGACGACTACCGCGTGGTGCTGGCCCTGCATCCGAACGTCTGGCAGTGGCACACACCGTGGCAGATCCAGGTGTGGACCGAGTCAGCGCACCGGGCGGGAGTACGTCTGTTGCCTGCGGCGGAAGGGTGGCGGGCGGCGCTCGTGGCGGCGGATCTCGTCGTGGGTGATCATGGGTCGGTCACCTTCTACGGTGCCGCTCTGGGCGTACCCACCGTGCTCGCCGCCGCACCGACGGATGTGGTCGCGCCGGACTCGGCCATCGGCCGTTTCATCCGGCTGGCGCCGCGACTGGACCACGACCGCCCCTACCCTGAGCAGCTCGACGCGTTGCTCGAGCGCCCCGCCCCGGCAGGCCTCGCGTCCGTGACCGCCCTGGCGACCTCCGCACCCGAGCAGGCCATGTCCTTGGTGCGCAAGGAGTTCTATCGCCTGCTCGACCTCCCGGAACCGATCTGGCCCGCCGAGCCGCTCACCATTCCGGTCCCGCCCGACATCGAGCGGGAACCCGGCGCGCAACTGGTGCGGGTGGAGCTGACGGAGCGGCGCGCGGTGATCACCCGCTATCCGGCCGAGTTGGTGCGCGTCGCGCACGGGATGCCGCGCGGCGCGCACCTGTCGGTGGACGTGACCGAGCCGTACCGGGTGTTCCTCGAGCTCGCGGAGATCGTGGTGGTGCCCGATGCGCGGGACGCGGCCGCCGTACTGGCGAGCATGCCGGGGTGCCTGCTCGCCGTCGGGATGCTGGACGCCCGGTCGTGGCTCGTCATCGACGCGACCGGGCTGGAAGTTCGGTGCACCGGGGACGCGGCACTCGCCAGGGTCTGCGCGTCGGTGGTACACGCATGGCTGACCAGCGGCCGCGATCCGGAGGAGTTGCGTGGCGCGCTGTCACTCGGCCTCGGGGCCGGAACGCACGTCGTCACCGTCGAGCGCGTGCAGCTTCCTCCGGACCCGCTTCGTGTCGGGGACGAACCCGCAGGACTCGGTGATGACCACTGACTCCCGAAACCGCTTGGCGGCCGTGGTCGTGTCACCGGCGGCCACGGCGAGATCACCGAGGCTCTCCAGGATCCGTGCCTGGTCGTACACCATCTGCTCGGACCGCATGAAGGTCAGTGCGTTGTCCAGCTGAGCGCGCGCGGCGGCGACCCGCCCGAGGTCGGTCAGCCGCCGGCCGAGCCACCACCTGGTCTTGGCCGCGTTGTACTCATCCGACACGGCGGGGTCGGCGAAGGCGGCCAGCGCGTCCTCGAGCATCGGCACCGCCTCCGCGGGCGGGCACGCCTTGGCCAGGTGGAACCTGGCTATGGCCGTACGGCGAGAGTCGCCGATCGTGGTCGCCATCCCGAACGACCGGCGCAACAGATCCTCGGCGCCGACCTGTTCGCCGAGCGCGAGCAACACGAGCCCGAGCGTTTCCACGGCGGTCGCCTCCAGCGTCGGGATCCGGGCCGCGGCCGCAGCGGTGACGGCGGTCTCGCACAAGCCCCGGGCGGCCCCGGCGTCACCGCGATGCAGGTGCGCGAATGCCAGCTGGATGCGGTGCAGGGCACCCAAGCCGGTCTGCTCGCCGGGCCGCTCGGTCTTGATGGCCGCCTCGTTGAAGGCGACGAGATCATCCAGGTGCTTGTCGCGTTCGTGCAATGGCCAGAGCGCGATCGCCAGTTTGCGCAGGTCGTCGACGCGGCCGGACGACCGCAACGGCTTGATCAGGGCACGCAGGTTCTCCCGCTCCGCACGCAACCACCGCATGACCTCCCCAGGCTGCTCCGGCTCGCCCGGCACATCACCGAAGAAGGTGACGAGCCAGCCACGGCCGGGGATCACGGCATGCCCGGCACGCACCGCCCGCGGCACGTAGTAGTCGAAGACCCGCGCCAGCGTCCCGGCCTTCTCATCCGCGCTCGCGAGGCCGACGGCGTGCAACCGGAGCAGCGAGTGCTGCCGGTAACGCTCGCCGTCCGGGTCCTCGTACACGAGGCCCGCCGCGACCAGCTCGTCCACGGCATCCGCCACCGAGTCCTCCCCCGCGACGTCCTCCACTGCGACCATCGCCCGGAGCACGTCCTCGGACCGAGCGGCGACCCCGGGGTGAACACCGAGGGCGCGGTGGCACCGCTGCGCCACCGACGAAAGCCGCTGGTAGGCGGTGTTGAAGACGGCATTGACCGACAGGTCGGCCCCGGCGGACAGCCCGGACAGCCGCGCGTGTTCGTCGCGCAACTCACCCGCCACCCGTCCGACGCCGCCGGGACGACGTGACCGGCGCGTGCTGAGCAACCCACCGACGACACAGAGCGCGATCGGCAGCCCGGCACACAGGTCCACCAGCTCGTGTGCCGCGGCCGGCTCCGCGGCCACGCGCTCCTGCCCGGCCAGACGACCGAGCAGGTCGACGGCGAAGTCGTCCTCCAGCGGGGACAGGTCGATGAACGTCGTCAGATCCCGCACGCGCAGCGCGTCGAGGTCCTGCGCGGCCGTGACCAGTACAACGGACTGCCCCGACGCCGGCGTCAGCATGCGCACCTGGCTGGGTGTCAGCGCGTTGTCCACGACGACGGCGACCTGTTTGCCTGCCGACCAGCTGCGAAAACACGCGGCCCGCCCGTCCACCGTGTCCGGAATGGCTGACGAGTCGATACCCGCGGCGAGCAGGAACTCCAGCAGCTTCCCGCTCACCAGCCCGTCCGCGTCCGCGCCCGACGACAAATCCGCGTGAAACTGCCCGTCCGGGAAATCGCCGGAATGCTGGTGAAGCCAGTACCGCGCGACCTCCCGTTTGCCGACTCCTGGCGGGCCGGCGAAGACCAGAATGCGCGGCCGATCAGCGCCCAACTCGAGCACGGCGTCGGCCTTCGCCAGCACACGTCGCTGGTTGATGAAATGCGGCGTCGGCACCGGAACCAGCCGCGGCGCCTCCCGTGGGCGTCCGGTGTGCAGGTGGACACCACCATGCACACTTCCGGCCTGCAACACGACATCCGCGCGGCCGTCGAACACATTGCGCACGTCCGGCCCTTCGCCACTCACGCCGGCGTCTCCCCCTTGTGGGCATTGATCCGCACAAGCCTACCGATACCGCCCGAACCCCGGGCACGTCCGCGCCCAGGCCTTCGCCGCAGAGCCGCAGTCCGTATCCGCCGGTTTCGTAGACTGGGCCGGTGTCGGGGCGGCGATCATCACCAACCGAGGGGATTCACCCTTTAGAGCAAGATCAAGAATGCGTTGAGCAGCTAGAATCTAGAATCAGGCCGGGGGGCCGGGGCCGGGAGCCGGTGGGCGACTGTGCACACGTCGCGGACCGTGCTCATCATCGTGCGGTCACCCGCAGCGCTCAACCGCCTGTTCGACGTCATCCCCGTGTTCGACGGCGCGCCGCTGTCAGACCCGGTCGCTATCGTCACCACTACACGACCACGACGGGGAGAAACGATGAGCGAGCTGACCACCGCCCAACCGACGGGAACACCTACCTGGATCGACCTCGGCATCCCGGATCTCGACCGCGCGATGAAGTTCTACGGCGCGCTGTTCGGCTGGGAATTCAACGTGGGGCCGGAGGAGACCGGCCGCTACACCACCTGCTTACTACGTGGCAAGCCCGTCGCGGCCATCATGCCGAATCCCGATCCCGAGGCCACGGACTTCTGGTGGAACCTCTACTTCGCGACCGACGACTGTGACACCACGGCTGCTAAGGCCGAGGGCGCGGGCGGCGCGATCCTGGCCGCCCCGATGGACGTGATGGACCAAGGCCGGATGGCGATCATCAGGGACACCACCGGTGCGCAGTTTGGACTGTGGCAGGCCGGTGCCCACATCGGCAGCCAAATAGTCAACGAGCCGAACGCCCTGCTCCGCAACGACCTGGTCACTGCGGAACCGGTGCCCGCGCGCGATTTCTACACTGCGATCTTCGGCTACACGCTCGACGCCAACCCGGACATGTCAGACGTCGACTTCACGTTCCTGCGCAGGCCGGACGGCCACGAGATCGGCGGCATCTTCGGTGACCCGACGGCCAGGAAGTCCCGCTGGACGACCCTGTTCCAAGTGGAGGACACCGATGCGGCGGTGCGGCGGGCCGTTGACGCCGGCGGGACTGTGGCCGAGCCCTTCGACATGATCTACGGGCGGCTCGCGGACATTACCGACCCGTTCGGCGCCGAGTTCCAGGTGGGCTCGCCGACGACGAGCTGAAACCGGCGGACCCGGATACCTGGGTGCGGCGGCTTCATTCGGTCGAACGTCGAGTTCCATCCGCACCCAATCCCTCCCCGGCCGCGGCGCACCCGGAACCCGGCATCATCGCCCGAACGTCGGCGGGAGGCCGGATCACGCCCACCTGAGGGCGAAAGTTCGGATTGTGTCACATAACCGGTGGTCGATCGGTAGCCCTCGTTGACCGACATAACCGCAGGCCAATGCTGGCGCAGAAGGTACCGATGCTTCAGCCGCGTGGAGCTGAGGGGAATCGAACCCCTAACCCCTGCCTTGCAAAGGC
>WHSZ01000046.1 GCA_009379845.1 Pseudonocardiaceae bacterium
CTCCGAAGTCCACTCCGGCAAGTCGGTGAGGGTGTTGTGGATCTGCTCCACCTGCCTCGGACTCACCACCCCCTCCACCACCGCCTGCCCGGTCTCCGCCAGCGGCGCCGGCATCTCCGTGCCGGTGACGGTGCGGGTCCCGATCAAGGCTTGGGCGTAGGTGATCCGATGACGGGCGTCCGTGTCGGTGAGGTTCACCGCGTCCTGCAGATACCGCCGCAAACTCGAGTAGCCACACGTGTCGCCCCGCGCCAGGAATTCGCTGATCACTTGGAGGGATCGTCCGAAGGCGCGGTTGAGCACCCGCTCCGCCGTGTGGAGTTCGTCCCGCAGTTCCTGGCCGGTGAGCTGCCACAACTCACCACCGGCCAGAGCGTCTGCGGGTGCGTTCATGTGTTTGATTCTATCCACCCGACCGACACTTTTCGAACACCTCATCGAGTGCCCGACATTCGGGTGATGGAAAACCATCACCCCACACTTCGGCCCAGCGGAAAACGAACCCGGGGTGTGGGGTACGAGGCAGTTGATGCGGCCAGGCCGCAGCACAAGACCGCGCGCACCGGCGTCAGCGTGACACGTACTTCGGACCGACCGCGGAAAGCGCTGTGAGTCGTTCGGTCGCCATCGCCGTGGCGGCGTGCGCGGGGGAGACGCCGTCCTGTTCAGCACGACGGAGCACATCCGCGACGAGCTTGCCAACGGACCGAACTCGACGTTCGGTGCGCTGCTCGTCGTGACCGAGGATCTCCTCCTCGAGTGAGATCAGACCGCCGGCGTTGATGCAGTAGTCCGGCGCGTAGAGGATCCCGCGGGCCTGCAGCTCCTCGCCGTGCCGTGGTTCGGCCAGCACGTTGTTCGCGCCGCCCGCGACGATCGCGCACCGCAGCGTGTCCACGGTGCTGTCGTCGATGACGCCGCCGTACGCACATGGCGCGAGCACGTCGCACGGGGTCGCCAGCAACGCGTCGGCGTCCACTTTGGTCGCGCCGATCTCGCCGGCAACCTCTTTCGCGCGCGGCCCGTCGGCGTCCGCAACCGTCACCTCCGCTCCCTCGGCAACGAGCTTGCCGGCGAGCGAGGAGCCGACATGCCCGACGCCCTGCACGCACACCTTGACCCCGTCCAGCGAGCCGGTTCCGAAGCGAGCGTGCACGCACGCCTTGATTCCCTCCAGCACGCCAAGCGCTGTCATCGGGGACGGATCGTTTCGCACGCAGGAAACCCGATCGGCTTCCGTCGCGATCACCTCGAGGTCGCGCATCTCGGTGCCGGAGTCCATGCCGGGGATGTACCGCCCGTGCAAGGTCTGGATGAACCTGCCGTGCGCCTTGAGCAGCGCTTCGGTCTTGTCGTGCTTCGGGTCACCGATGATGACGCTCTTGCCCCCGCCCAGGTTCACCCCGGCGATCGCCGCCTTGAACGTCATGCCCCGCGCCAGCCGGAGGCAATCCGTCAGGGCGTCTTCCTCGCGTGGGTAGGCCCGCATCCGCACGCCGCCGAGCGCCGGGCCGAGGCTGGTGTCATGGACGGCGATGATGGACCGTAGGCCGGTGTTCGCATCGTGGCAGAACACTACCTGCTCGAAGTCGTCTGGAACCATTCGATCAAAGACTGACATAACCCCAACGTAGGCGCGGCCCGTGAGCACCGCAGCGACACCTGGTCACACGAACCAAGATCCACGGAACAGGCCCTATTGCCTCGGCTTGCTACGGGTACGCGGCCGCGCCGCCGCCTTCTTGGCGGTCTCCTTCGCCTCCCCGGCTTTACGCTCCGCGTCGCGCGCCTTGCGCACGGACTCCGCGGTTCCCTCGCTTTCCGCCACCCCGTCCCGCAACGCGGTCACCAGATCCGCCGCGCCGGCCTCTTCCTCGGCTGCCGCCGGCCGGACAACCTCACGGCCTTCGGCCTTCGCCGTGATGAGCTCGTCGAGCGCCTCGCGATAGTGATCGGTGTAATCGGTCGGCACGAAGTTCGTGGACAGCTGCTCAATCGAGGACACGACTTCGCGCAGCTCGGCTGGCCGCAAGTCGACATCCTCGTGCAGGAACGGGAAGTCGGCCGAGCGGACCTCGTCCGGCCACAGCATCGTTTCCAGGATGAGTACCTGGTCGTGCACCCGCAGCACGCCGAGCGATTCCCGCTGCCGCAACGCGAACCTGACGACGGCGACCTTCCTCGATTGCTGCAGGCCCTCGCTGAGCAGCACGTATGACTTCGTTCCGGTCACTTCCGGTTCAAGGTAGTAGCTCTTGGTGAAGTAGACCGGGTCGAGCTGTTCAAGCGGTGCGAACGCGCACACCTTGATCGACCGGGTGGCAGCCGGGAGTAGGGCGAAATCCTCCTCGGTGAGCGTGACGACGTCGCCGCCCGGCATCTCGTAGCCCCTGCCGATTTCGGCCGGCGGGATTTCCTCGCCGTCCAGCTCGCATGTTCGTTTCATCCGGATCCGCCCACCGTCGGTCACGTGGAGCTGATGCAGATCGATGCCACGCTCCTCGGTCGCGCCGTATGCCTTGACCGGTATCGCGCTCGCCCGGTAGGTGATGTTGCCTTTCCACACGCTGCGCATTGGCCCACTCCCGCTACCTGGACATCGCCTTAACCGGAGCCCACGGGAAGGTGGCTTCGCATTGAAGCGTGGTTTTTCGCTCCGGTAATCGGAGAGTACCCAGCACCCGGGTTCGTAGGTAGCTACAAACGGGTGTCCGGACCTGCGGATTCGGCGACGTTTTCCAGCATTGGTGCGGTTTCGGCAAGCGCTTCGGCCGAATGGCGGGCAGCGCTTGCCGCCGCGCGCAGCACTTCGGTCAGCGCGACGACGTCGTCCATTGGAGCCGTCGCGAGTGGTCCCGCGACGTGCCGGTCGTGTACGTGCTCGGCCAGGCCCGCCAGAGTGCTCGAGATGTGCTGCTGGCCCGCGACCAAATACTGGATGACCTCGGCGAGATCACCGACCCGCCCCAGACACTCCCGGACGTTTGCCGGGCCCACCCCGCCGGCGAGCCCGGCGGCGCAGGACTCCAGGTGTGCGGCAGCCACGGTACCCGGCAGAACACCGGTCGCCTCGTCGTCCCGGATCGGTTCATACCCCGGCATCGGCCACCCCTTCCGGATCACGCTTAGGCGGCATGATGCCACCGGCCATGTCGCCGGGTGCCATGACACGCCGGGCGGCCGCGTGAATCACCGCCACCCCACTGTCGTCAATGGACAGTCTGAGGCATGCTGCGCGCCGGGCGATCACCGATCCTGGCGATCGCGAAGCCCTGGGTGGCCGTGGCGGCGAGCAACACGGCGATCGCCGCCGGGTAGCCGCCGGTCAGGTCGATGAGCACTCCCATGAGCAACGGCCCAAGGCCGGCGACGATGTAGCCGACACCCAGCGCCAGACCGCTGGTCGCGGTGCTCGCGGCACTGTCCTGGGTGCGCCAGGTGATCACGGTCAGCCCGAGTGGGAACCCGGCGCCCGCGCCGATCCCGATGAGTACGACCCACGGCCACGGTCCGATCACCGGCGGCATTGGTGCCAGCAGCACGCCGAGGGTGCCGACGACGGTGCAGCACAACGTCGAACTCGACCAGAACCGCCAGCGCCTGCGCCGCTCGGCCAGCGCGGGCGCGAGCAGCGCGCCCGGAACGTGCGCCAGGCTCCACACCGCGAGCAGTAGCCCGGCGTGCTGGGGGCTGTATCCCTGGCTCTCGTAGTACGGCGCGAGCCAGGTCAGCCAGCCGTACGCGATCAGCGAGGTGCCGGCCTGGTAGCACGCGGCCAGCCGGGCGAACCCGGTGCGCCACGGCAGCGCGGCGCGTGGACCCGAGCGATCTGGGGTGGGAATCCGGCGGGTCATCGCGATCCACGCGGTCGCGGCGAACGCGGCCGGCACCGCCCACGCGGCGAGGGAAAGCGACCAGCCACCCATCGCCACCGCGAGTGGCACCGCGACGGCGCTGGAAGCCGTGGAGCCGACCATCATGGACACCACGTAGCCACCGGTCACCGCGCCCGCCCTGGCCGCGAGGTGTTCCTTGACGACCCCGGCCAGCAGCACTCCGGCCACCCCGATACCGAAGCCGATCAGCAGGCTGCCGCCGATCAGCGGGCCGACAGCGGAGATGCCGCGGGTGAGGCTGCCGACGGCCACGAGTCCCACCGCGGCGCCGAGTGCCCGCTCCCGGCCGAACCGGCGGCCGGCCGTCGAACCGGCGAACGACCCGGCCGCCATCATCAGCACCGCTCCGGTCTGCACGAGCCCAGCCGCGCCAGCCGAGATCCCCAGCTGTGCCCGGACGGTCTCGAGTAGCGGCGGGTAGCCGGCAAGCGCGGCCCGCAGATTGATGGCGAGCACGAGTATTCCGAGCAGCATCACCGTGCGGCCGGGCCGTGCGGGAGCCGGTGCTTCGGGTTGTCGAATCGTCACGCCACCCTCGCGGTTTGAAAGGGGTAAAACTGTCCTTTAGCAATTACCGTACCGGAAAGGCGTAAGGTGTTCAATACCTTTTAGACGATTACAGACATGTGCTCATGGCTCACCGGCAGGAGGGCGGGCCAGCATGCCGTTGAGCAGTTCACGCACACCGTCGCGCAGTTCCTCGGCGCCGGGCGGGTTGTCGTGGTTCAGGCCCGCGATCGAATCGAACAGGATGCCCTCGCAGAACGAGATCAGGGCGCGTGCCTGCCGCTCGGGTTCCACTGAGCCCGCCGACATCAGCAGCGCCACCGCCGGTTCGCGCAGCCGGGCTCCGGCGCGGTCGTATATCGCGCGCAGTTCTGGACGGCGGGTCGCCTCAAGGGCGAACTCGTAGCGCGCCAGCATCCGCGCCCGGCCGCCAGTGATCGTGGCATGCAGGAATTCCGCGACCATCTGGCTGAACGCGTCCACATCGGACAGCTCCGGCACCGGGCTGGCTTCGGCCACGTCCGACTCCACCATCCGCGCCATCGCCAGCTCGAGCAGCGCCGCCCGGGTGCGCGCGTAGTACGAGGTCGAGCCGACCGGCAGGTCCGCTGCCCTGTCCACGGCGCGATGGGTCAGGCCGCGCATGCCGTGTTCCGCGAGCACGGCGATCGCCGCGTCCGCGATCAGCCGGGTTCGTTCCGTCTCCGCTGGCACACCCGTACGGTATCCGATCCTCTACTGCTGTAGAGTAAGCCATTTACAGCAGTAGAGGAGGGGTTATGCCGCATGCGGTAGTGGTCGGTGGTGGTATCGGCGGGCTGAGCACCGCGGTCGGGCTGCACCGGATCGGCTGGCGGGTCACGGTGCTGGAGCAGGCAAGCGCTTTCGCCGAGATCGGCGCGGGGATTACGTTGTGGCCCAACGCGTTGCGCGCACTGGAGGCACTCGGTCTGCACGCGCAGGTTCGCGATCTTGGCGCACCGCAGCGTTCCGGCGGCATGCGCACCGGCACCGGGCGGTGGCTCCTGCACATGGACGGCGAGAGTCTGGCGCGGCGACTCGGCAGGCCGATGCTCGGCGTACACCGCGCAAGCTTGCATACCGCGCTGCTCGAGGCCCTGCCGCCCGACGCGCTGCACGCCGGCGTACGGATCGGCGAGCTAACCGAGGACGGCACCGTGCCGGGACTCGATCTGCCGCCGGCCGATCTCGTCGTCGGCGCCGATGGGATCAACAGCCGAATCCGTGCCCAGTACTGGCCCGACCACCCCGGCCCAAGCTATTCCGGGATCACCAGCTGGCGAGCCATCTGCCGCCGCGACGAGCACACCGAGATCGCCACGAGTTGGTGCATGGGAAGGGAATTCGGCATCGTGCCGCTGGTGGACGGCCGGATCTACTGGTATGGCGCCATGCCCGCACCCGAGGGTGCCCGCGACGCGGACGAGCACGCGTTCGTTCGGGAACATTTCGCGTGGCATTCCCCGATACCTGAGCTGATCGACGCCACACCCGCCGCTGACGTCCTTCGCCATGACATCCGCTACCTTCGCACGCCGCTGGGCTCCTACGTGCACGGGAACGTCGCGCTGCTCGGGGATGCCGCGCACGCGATGACCCCGCACCTCGGCCAGGGCGGGTGCCAGGCGCTGGAGGATGCCGCGGTCCTGGTCGCGGCCTGCGCCCGGTTCGGCACCGTCACCGAAGCCCTCCGCCACTACGACGCCGAGCGCAGGCCGCGCAGCCAGCAGATCGCCCGTGCCTCGTACTGGTCCGGCCGGCTGGGGCCACAACTGGTCAACCCCTTCGCGGTGGCGCTGCGCAACGCCGGCATGCGGCTCATCCCGCAGCGTGCGGTGGCCCGCAACCTCACGCGAGTTTGTAGCTGGACACCGCCCCGGATCACGCTGCCCTGAACGGACAGCCTCAATCCGCGTGGGTTAGCTGCCGCAATGTGTGCACGTCCCGGCGGGCCCGGCGCGCGCGGAACAGGCAGAACAGGCCGGTGAGACCGGCGAGGATCGCCAGCGGCGGTTCGACAAATAGCAGGCCGCACCCGAGAACCGCGCCGATCGCGCCAAACAGCTGCCACTGCCGGGCCGACGTCTGCTGGCGATCGAGCGAGCGACGCACCCGATCGCCGTCCGGCATCGGGGCTGGCCGCGACTCGGCAGCCTCCTCGGGCGCCCGAACCGCGAGCCATCCGTTGGCCGCCGCCGCCAGCACGAACACCACCGCCCACACCGGCGCGCCCTGCACCGCCCGGATGCTTGCCAGTGCCAGGAATCCCACGGCGATCGCGGCATAACCCGGCCGCACCACGCGGGGCATCAGGACAGCACCTCGAGGTACTGCAGGAACGCGATGACGCCGGACACGGTGAGGAACACCGAGCCGAGTCCCACCAGCCAGCGCACCAGCCCGCTCATCCGGTATTCCTGCGGGAGGTTGACCTTGTCGACGTAGAGCAGTCCCGCGCCGTAGATACCACACGCCAGCACCCCGCCGACGATGGAAGCCGGAGTGATCAGCTCGACGAAGTCGGCCCCGGTGAGAATCATCAGGATCGCCAGCAGTCCGGTCCACCCGTAGACGTAGGGCCGCAGACCCCGCTGGCCGAGACGCCGGATCCGCTCGGACACCGCCGACAGGCTCTCGTACGCGGTCCAGCTGTAGACCTCCCACAGCGCGTACACCGTGCCGAACAGCACCATGACCACCGCGAAGATGTAGAAGTACTCGAAAACCGGTGCCACCGCACCGAAGAACTGCGACTGGTGGGTGAGGACGTTGTCCTCGTCGGGGATCTGCTGCTGGCGACTCAAGATCGCCGCACCGTTGATCATGAAGGCACCGGCGATCACCGCCATCGCGACGAAAGCGGCGAACATGTCGAGCAGCGGCGCCCGGCTCCACGCGCGGGCGGTGGCCACATCGGCGGCTTCGGTGGACAGCGGCATCCGCTCGCGCTTGCCCATGGTGAGCAACCGCTTGCGAATGCCCTCGATCTCCTGGTGCCCGAGCATCCCCCACTTCTTCTCGCGCAGCAGCCCGGTGTAGCCGATGTAGTCGTACATGCCGCCGCCGAGGCCGCCCATGAACACGGTGAGCTCGACCCATCCCGAGGTCTCCGCGATGTCCGGGTACTTCTCGCCGACGAACGGCAGGTACTCGGGACTCTGCGGGACGAGGCCCTGCAGCACGGCAAGCCAGTCCGGTTGGGAGACGAACACCGCCGCGACGACGATCACCACCATCAGCGCGGCGACCGCGACCTGGATCCGTTCCAGCAGCAGGTACCCGCCGAGGAACGACAGCGCGGCCGCGACCAGCACGACCGCGATGGCATACATCGTGCTGTTACCGGCGCCGACCGACTCGAGATAGTCGCCGAGCGCCACCGAAACGCCGCTGGTCCAGCCGGGGAAGGACAGGATGCAGATCACCGCGAGCAGCAGCGGGAACCAGCCGCGCGGTCCGGGAAACACCCGCGCGAACCGGGTCATCGGGTGTTCGCCCGTCAACGTCATGTGCCGGTTCGAGGCGTAGACCAGTGCGCCTTTCGCGATCGCACCGATGACTACCGCCCACAGCACCACGTAGCCGAACGCCGCGCCCTCCCGCGAGGCGAGCACCGACTCGCCGCTACCGATAGTGAGCGATGCGATGATCGCGCCGGGGCCGAAGAATTTCAGGAAGGTCGTCAGGTTGACCCGGCGCCTGCGCAGACCATCGGGCGCCGCGGGGAGTCGGAGAAGAGGATCCGCGCCGCGGTTTGTTTCTTGGGTCGCCATGCTCGTCCCTGCGTCTCGACAACAGTGTCGGTTCTTTGTGAACGCGCCCCATCTCGCCGATCGTGGTCCCCACTGGCGCGAATACTATAGGATTTATGAAATAGGCTATGCGATTATTGGGGTAGGGAGCGACACCGTCAAGAGCAGTCGGCCGAAGCATCCGGACTACCCGGAGTAGCTGGCAAGGGCCGGCGCGGAGAGGACTCGATGAGCGGCCGAGCGAGGACGCACTGGGGGGACGGCCGCCGGCCTCAGGGTGTGGCCGCCGCGAAGCCGCTGCCGAGGCGGGCGGTGCTCGCCGACGACGTCTATGAAGCCATCAAGGCGCTGATCATGGATCACGAGATCGAGCCGGACGCACGCGTGTCGATCGACGGCCTCGCCCGCCAGCTGCGGGTGTCCCCGACTCCGGTCCGCGAAGCGCTGGCACGCCTGGAATCGGCGGAGCTGGTGGCCAAGGAGCCGCTGCGCGGCTATCGCGCGACGCCATTGCTCACCAAGGAAGAGCTCGAAGACCTGTACCAGTTCCGGTTGCTGATCGAACCGTGGGCTGCCGCGCGGGCGGCCGAGCGGGTGGCGGCCGGGGACAAGGAGCAGCTACGCGCCGAGATGGCGGCAACCGAGGTGCCGCAGTCGGACAGCTATGCCGAATACAAGGCGCTGACCGCGCACGACACCCGGCTGCACGTGCTGATCGCCGAGCTCGCTGGCAGTCCCCAGGTTCGCCACGCCTTCGAACGCACGCATTGCCACCTGCACATCTTCCGCCTGCACTACCACCGGACGATCGGCGCCGAGACGATCAAGGAACACCAGGCGATCGTCGATGCGATCACGCAGGGGGACAAGGACGCCGCGGAACACGCGATGCGCCGGCACCTCGAGAGCTCCTGCTACGACCGGCTGCTGCCGCTGTACGACGCCGGCGGGCGGCGCCGCCACGACGAGCGAAGCTGATCCCGGCGCTCACCCGGCGTAGGCCGGCGCTGGGATCCTGGCCAGATCCTCGGCATCCGCCTGAACCCGCTCGTTCGATCTCGGGGCATTCCGATGGATGGAACGAGAAGAGTTCACGACCGGGTGCATTCCTGACAAGCTACGCCGGCCACTTCGGAGTTGAGGGAGGCAATGCATGTCAACGGCACCTAGCGCGCGCACGGTCCCGAACTACTACGGCCTGTGGTGGTGGCTGATGCTGGGCTGGCTCGCCAGCGCGCTGGACCGGACCGTCACCGGGCCCGTGATCACATACATGATCGACAACGAGGTTTCGTTGTTCCAGGGCGCGGACAATCCGCACGCGGTCGGTGGCTTGGTCGGCAGCTTGCTGTTCGCGGGGTATGCCCTGATGCAGTTCCCCGGCGGGTTCGTCGGCGACAAGGTCGGGCACCGCACGGTCATCGTGGTCAGCATCGTGTCGGCCGGTGTCGCCACCGTGCTCACCGGCTTGGCTACCGGCCTCGTTGTGCTGGTCGCCATGCGGGTGCTCACCGGGGTCGGCGCCGGGATGTTCTACTCGAACGATCGAAGCGTGATCGCCCAGCAAACTCCGCTGGAAAAACGCAGCCTCGGCATGGGCATCGTCATCACCGGCCTTGCGCTCGGTATCACGCTGGCCTACCTGCTGGCATCCCCGCTGATCTCGCTCGGCACGAGTTGGTTCGGCGCGGACAACGGCTGGCGGATGCCGTTCCTGTTCTCGGGTGTGCTCGCCGCGGGCATCGGCCTTGGCATGCACTGGTTCTTCCGGCGGCAGCCGGAGGAGTTCCGGTTCAAGCCGGCGTATCCAGCCGCGCTCAAACGGCTGAGCGGCTACGGCCTCGTCTTCCTCGTCGTGATCATGCTGGTGTACGTGATCGCCACCGAGGCGGGACTGCCGGAGTGGGCGGTGGCGCTGGTGATCACCGCGGTGGCGCTGGGGCTGGTCGCGCTGGTGTTCTCCCGGCTCGGCTCGGAGATCCGCCCGGTGCTCTACAACCGGAACCTGGTGCTGATCTACGTGGCGTTCATCCCGATCCTGTGGAACCTGTGGTTCTTCAGCTTCTGGTCGGTGTCCATCGTGGCGGACGCCGCGTCCGGGTCGACGTTCCTCGAGGCGGCGCTTACCGCGGTGTTCTTCGGTGTGGCCGGGATTCTCGGCTTTCCCGCCGGTGGCTGGTTGGCCGACTACACGAAGCGGCACGGCCGGGGCCGCAAGGGCGTTCTGGTGCTGTGCACGTTCGTGCAGGGCGTGCTCACCTTGTTGTTCACGATTTACCTGGTCAACGGCGGACAGTCGCTGTTCGTGCTCGGAGCGCTCATCTTCGTGGCGAGCCTGGCGTTCAACGCGCTGCAACCGCAGGCGCAGGCACTCGCCGCCGATCTGACCACCCCCGCCCACCTCGGCTCCATGTTCGGCATGATGAACCTGATCGGCGAGATCGGCGCGATCCTGTCGCCCGCGATCAGCGGCATGTTGCGGGATAACACCGGAAACTGGCACTCTGCCGTGATCTTGGACACCGTGTTGATCTTCGCGGGCCTGGTGTTGCTGCTGTTCATCAAGGAAAAACAGCGCGGAAGGGCCGATGTTGAGGTCGGCTAACGGTGTTGGGTTTTCCCGCACCGGGTTTCCGGACTGGGTTCCTTCCCAGTGCCGCTAGGCGCCACACTGAACGCCATGGAATTCGAAACCCCGTTGTCGGGGAGCGCCGACGAACCGGAGGCTACCCGCCGGATGACGCCGGGTGACCTTCCGGCTGGTCGCCCGAGCGGGCAGCCAGCCCAGGAGGGCGCCGGCACGGCCGCCACCGGGTCCGCGTTACTGGAGATTGCCCGGGGACCCGGCGGTGTCCGATGGTTCACACTCGATGCGGGCACCACGACGGCCGGACGCGGCCGGGACTGCGGAATCGTGCTGGACGACCCCACGGTTTCCCGCAGACACGCGGAATTCCGGCACTCGGGAGCCGGTGTGATCGTCGCTGACGTCGGCAGCCTCAACGGCACGTATGTCAACAACACGCCCGTCGACCAGGCACCACTGACCGACGGGGACCAGGTGTGGATCGGTAAGTTTCGACTCGTCTTCCACGCCGGCACCGGCGCCTGAGCCCGGTTCGCCTCGCCCCACGCGAGATCCGATGTGGACACTGGTGGCACGGCTGCTCGTGAGTCTTTTTGGGTGCTATAACCCCGAAAAAGACTCACGAGGAGGGCGGCGATGCGTGCGGTGTTGCTTACCGGGTTCGATGGGCCGGAGAAGTTGGAGTACCGAGAGGACGTGCCGGATCCGCGGGCCGGTCCTGGGGAGGTGCGGGTCCGGGTCGGCCGCGCTGAACAACACCGATTATCTGGGTAGCGAGCGGGACGGCGGTTTCGCGGAGCTGGTTACCGTGCCGGCAAGCAACGCGCATCCGGTCGACAGCTCGCTCAGTGACGCCGAGCTCGTCACGTTCCCCACCGCGTACACCACCGCGATGCGAATGCTGAACCGTGCCGCGCTCCGGCACGGGGAAACGATCGTGGTTACCGGTGCGTCCGGCGGCGTCGGGTCGGCGTTGATCCAGCTGGCGACGGTGCGGGGTGCGCGGGTGGTGGCCGTGACGGCAGCCGCGAAGCGAGATCAGGCCAACCGGCTTGGCGCCGAGGCCACCGTGGATCGCGACGCGGGCGACCTGGCCGGCGAGGTGGCGGCAGCGGTGCGGGATCGATCCATCGACGTAGTCGCGGACGTTGTCGCCGGCTGATCGGTTCGTCGTTCGGCACTCACGACGACTTCGTACAGCTGCTCGGGCATATCTCGACCGGCGAGCTCGCGCCGCAGCTGGCCGCCGTATACCCGCTGGCGAACTCCGGGCGGCACAAGAGCAGTTCGTCAGCAAGAACTTCTTCGGCAAACTGGTGGTGACTCCGTGACGCGGCTGAACGAGTTCCGGTTGCTGACCTTCGACGTGGTCGGGAGATCAGCACGCCCGACTACCGGTTCAGCTCGCTGGCGGACCTGGCGTCGCACGTTGGTACCGAGCGGACAGCTCGTTGAGGTAGGCGACCAGCTCGGGCGGGTCGTCGACGGAGAAATCCACCCCGAGCAGACCGATGTGCACCGCCATCGTCTCGACCGTGTCGCCCCCGGTATCGAGCACGCAGCTGTGCTCGTCCACGGGCTCAACCGTGCCGACCGCGGGGCCGATCCGCTCCGCGATCGTCGCGGCCGGCGCGTGCACCGTCACCCGCGCCCGGTATCGCCAGCCGGCGGCGGACACCCGGCGCGAGACGTAGGCGGTGATGTCGTCGTCCGGCGGCTCGCGTGGGCTGAACCGGGGCCCGGTCGGCTGGCGTGGATCGACCCGATCCGCGCGGAACGTGCGCCAGTCCTGCCGCTCAACGTCCCAGGCGACCAGATACCAGCGGCGACCCCAGTTCACCAGCCGATGCGGTTCCGCGATCCGCCGGCTCGCCGCGCCGTCGTGGTCGCGGTAGTCGAACCGCAGCCGCTCGTGATCCCGGCATGCCGCGGCGAGCACGGTGAGTACCTCGGCGCTCACCGTCGGCCCCGGCGCGTCGGCAGGTACCCGGACCGCGGAGCTCTGCAGCGCGCCTACCCGCCTGCGCAACCGCGCCGGCAGCATCTGTCGCAGCTTCGCAAGAGCACGCAGCGAGGTTTCCTCGATGCCCGTGACGCTGCCGCCCGCGGCCGTCTGCAACCCGACGGCCACCGCGACGGCCTCCTCGTCATCAAGCAGCAGCGGTGGCAGGGAGGTACCCGCTCCGAGGCGGTAACCGCCAACCGAGCCACGGGTGGCGTGTACCGGGTAACCGAGGCCGCGCAGCCGCTCCACGTCGTTGCGCACGGTGCGGGTGCTCACCCCGAGCCGTTCGGCCAACTCGGTGCCTGACCAGTCCGGTCGGGCCTGCAGCAAGGACAGCAGGCGGAGCAGGCGTGCCGAAGTCTCCAACATGATTTTCAGTTTGCCAGCATATTAGGAATAAACTCTTCCTATATCGCCTCTAACGTCTGAGGCATGGACGCAAACACCGACATCAGCCCATTTCGCATCGAGATCCCGCAGGCCGATCTGGACGACCTCGCCGACCGGCTCGGCAAGGTTCGCTGGACCAATGAACTACCCGGCGCGGGCACCGACTACGGCGTACCCCTCGAAGAGGTCAAGACGTTGGTGGAGTACTGGCGCGAACGTTTCGACTGGCGCGCAGTGGAAGCCGAGCTGAATTCCCACCGGCAGTTCGGCACCGAGATCGACGGCCAGAACATCCACTTCGTGCACGTCCGCTCACCCGAGCCGGACGCCACGCCGCTGATCCTGACGCATGGCTGGCCATCGTCGTTCGTGGAGTACCTGGACTTCATCGGTCCACTTACCGATCCCCGCGCGCACGGCGGTGATCCGGCCGACGCGTTCCATGTCGTCATCCCGTCCATCCCGGGTTTCGGCTTCTCAGGGCCCACCAACGAGAAGGGCTGGAACCGGTACCGCATCGCCGCGGCGTGGGCGGAGCTGATGCGCCGGCTCGGGTACCACCGTTACGGCGCGCACGGCAATGACGCCGGCTCGCTGATCGCTCCCGAGGTCGGGCGCGTCGATCCGGACCGAGTGATCGGCGTGCACGTGACTCAGATCTTCTCCTTCCCTTCCGGCGATCCGGCCGAGTTCGAAGGGATGTCCGAAGAGGACATGGCGAAGCTGCGCTTCCTGCAGTGGTTCTGGGAGAACATGGGCGCATACAACAAGCTGCAATCCAGCGCTCCACAGACCTTGGCGCACGCCCTTTCCGATTCACCCGTCGGTCAGCTCGCCTGGAGCTCCCAGCTGATCGGGTCGCTTGACCCGGATGCCGTGCTAACCAACGTGATGATCTACTGGCTGACCAACACGGCGGCATCCTCAGCGCGCTTGTACTACGAGGATGCGCATGCCGGCGAGCCGAACGAGCCGACAACGGTGCCCATCGGCCTCGCCAACTTCGCCAATGATTTCCAGTCCATCCGGCGTTTCGCCGAGCGCGACCACCAGAACATCGCCTCGTGGAACACCTATGACAGCGGCAGTCATTGGGCGACCTACGAGGTGCCCGACCTCGTCATCGACGACATCCGTGCGTTCTTCCGCAAGTTCCGCTAGGAGGTATGCCGTGCCGAAGGTACTCAACCGCCAGGTGTTGAACCGTGCCACCCTGGAACGGCATCGGCGGGCTACCAACGCTCACGAGGTCTCGCAGCCGGCGAGCCAACGCCGCACGAAGTTCGCCACCGTCTCCGGCGTGGCATGTGGATCGCCGCCGAGGTACGTCAGCGCGCGGAGGTCGTGGCCGGAGCGGGACTCGATGCCGACAGCCCAGCCGGTGCGCTCGTCCCACAGCAGCGCCACGTCCTCGTTCGGGTACCGGTGGTGCCGGATGTCCACGGCGATGTACGCGCTGGGCGGCATGCCGAGTTCGAAGCAGCACGCTTCCGCGCCGACGTCCAGCGCGTCGGCAACGGCATAAACGTAATGGCGTAGCCAGCGGGCGGGTGCCTCGTTCCACTCGACATCCACGTCACAGGCCACCTCCTCGCTAAGGTTCTTCGGTTGCTGCACACGGCGCTGGTTACCCGGATCCAGGCGTTCCAATCGAGGCGATTAGTACCTCGGAATGGGGGGAAGCCTGCGTCCAAGGAGCCGACGTTGGGACGGTTATGGACGCCGAGATCACCTTGCGGGTGGACGGCCGGCCCCGGCAATGCACGGTGGACACCCGAACGACCTTGCTGGACACCTTGCGGGAACACCTTGGTGTGAGCGCGCCGAAGAAAGGGTGTGACCACGGCCAATGCGGGTCGTGCACCGTGCTGCTGGACGGCAGGCGGGTCACCACCTGCCTGGCCTTCGCGGTCGCGCAGAACGGTGCGGAGATCACCACAGCCGAGGGACTGGCCGGCGACGGCGAGCACCCGATGCAGCGGGCCTTCCTTGATCACGACGGCTTTCAGTGCGGGTTCTGCACGCCGGGTCAGATCTGCTCGGCGGTCGGCATGGTGGACGAGGCACGCGCAGGGTGGCCGAGTGCGGTAACCCCGGACGTGGCCGGCAGCGTGGATATCGACGATCTCGACGATGCGGAGATCCGGGAGCGGATGAGCGGCAACCTGTGCCGGTGCGGCGCGTACGTCAACATCGTCTCGGCGATCCGGGAGGCCGCCCGATGATCCCGTTCGACTACCAGCCAGCCGAGAACGCCGAAGGCGCGGTCGCCACCGTCGCCCGCGCACCCGAGGCCACATTCCTCGGCGGCGGCACGAATCTGGTCGATCACATGAAGCTGGGGCTAGCCCGCCCCTCGTTGCTGGTGGACGTCACCACGTTGCCGCTGGACCGGATCGAAACGCTGCCGGACGGCGGGGTGCGGATCGGCGCCGGAGTGCGCAACAGCGACGCGGCTGCGCACCCGACGATCCGCGAGCGTTACCCCGCGCTTGCCGAGGCGCTGTTGTCCGGAGCATCGGGTCAGCTGCGCAACCTCGCGACCACCGGCGGAAACCTGTTGCAGCGGACTCGATGCGTCTACTTCCAGGATGTCACGACGCCGTGCAACAAGCGGGAACCCGGTTCGGGATGTTCCGCGCTCGGGGGCTACACCCGCTACCACGCCATCCTCGGCGCGTCATCGGACTGCGTAGCCGTGCACCCGTCCGATATGGCCGTTGCGATGGCCGCGCTGGACGCCGTGGTCCAGGTGACCGGCCCCGGCGGGCAGCGCGACATCCCGGTCGTCGACCTGCACCGGCTGCCAGGCGATCAGCCGCACCGCGACACGGTTCTCTCGCACGGCGATCTGATCACCGCGGTAGACCTGCCACCGGCGCCGGCGAGTCGGCACTCGCGGTACCGCAAGGTCCGCGACCGTGCGTCCTATGCCTTCGCGCTGGTGTCGGTGGCGGCCGCCCTGGACATCGAAGACGGCGACGTGCGCGCCGCGCGGGTTGCGTTCGGCGGCGTGAGCCACAAGCCGTGGCGTGCCAGGCGGGCGGAAGACGTGCTCGTGGAGGGCCCACCGACGGAGAGCACCTTCTGGGACGCAGCGGAAGCGGAACTGTCCGACGCGGAACCGTTGCGGGGCAACGAGTTCAAGGTGCCGCTTGCCCGCAACACGCTGGTTTCGGTTTTGCGTGAGATCGTCTCGGAGCAGCGGTGATGACGGACCTGCTGCGACCGCACGCGGTGGCCACGCCGGTTGAGCGGCTGGACGGGCCCGCGAAGGTCACCGGCACCGCGCCCTACGCCTTCGATCACGCGGTGCCGAACCCCGCCTACCTGCACCCGCTGCAGGCCGCCGTGGCGCGTGGCCGGGTCACCGATATCGACACCCGCCCTGCGGAGGAACTCGACGGGGTGCTCGCCGTGCTCACGCACCGCAACGCACCCCGACTCGCCTCGGACGAGGACGCCGAGCTGGCGATCCTGCAATCCGACGAGGTGGCCTTCCGAGGGCAGTTCCTCGGTGCGGTGATCGCCGAGACGCCGGAGATCGCCCGGCAGGCCGCGAGCCTTGTGCGTATCACCGTCGACGAGCAGGAGCACCAGGTTCAGCTGCGCGCCGACCACCGTCAGCTCTACGTCCCCGAGGAAGTGAACCCGACCTTCCCGACCGACACGTCGCAGGGAGATGTGGACCTCGCGGCCAGGGACGCGGCGATCACCGTGGACGAGCGCTACACGACGGCGTGGTACCACAACAACCCGATGGAGCCGCACAGCACGGTCGCGCTCTGGCAGGACGCCACGCTGACGCTGTACGACTCCACCCAGGGAGCGCATCCGGTCCGCACCGCGATCGCGCCGGTACTCGGGCTGGACCCCGAGCAAGTGCGAGTGATCGCGCCGCATGTCGGTGGCGGGTTCGGCTCGAAAGGCACCGCGCACGCTCACCTGATCCTGGCCGCGCTCGCGGCTCGTGAGCTCCCCGGCCACTGGGTGAAGTTCGCGCTGACCCGGCAGCAGATGTTCAGCCTGGCCGGCTATCGGACACCAACGATCCAGCGGGTGCGGCTGGCAGCCGATCACGAGGGAAGGCTGTCCGGAATCGGTGTGGACGCGGTCGAGCAGACGTCCCGGTTCAAGGAATTCGCCGAGCAGACCGGGATTCCGGCGCGAACCATGTATGCCGCACGGAACCGGCGCAGCACGCATCGCCTCGCGCCGCTGGACGTTCCGGTGCCGTCCTGGATGCGGGCGCCCGGTGAGTGCCCTGGCATGTTCGGGCCGGAAGTGGCGATGGACGAGCTGGCGACCGCGTGCGGGCTGGACCCGATCGAGTTGCGGATCCGAAACGAACCCCACGTCGATCCCGAATCCGGCAAGCCGTTCTCCAGCCGCAATCTCATCGCCTGCCTGCGGGACGGCGCACACCGATTCGGTTGGGACGGCCGCGATCCCACGCCGCGCGGGCGCCGGGACGGTCGTTGGCTCGTGGGTACCGGCGTGGCCTCCTCGACCTACCCGGTGCACTACATTCCGGGTTCCGCGGCGACGGTCCGCTACCTCGGGGAGGGGCGGTACCGCGTCGAGGTGAGTGCTACCGATCTCGGTACCGGGGCGCGCACCGTGCTGGCCCAGATCGCGGCCGACGCGCTCGGTGTCGGTGTGGAACGGATCGAACTCGGCATCGGGGACACCGCGTTGCCGGTCGCCACGGTGGCCGGCGGGTCCTCCGGCACCATCTCGTGGGGCTCCACCATCGTGGAGGCGGCACGGATCTTCCGGCACGAGTACGGCGACAACCCGTCCGAAGGCGACGAAGCAGCGGGCACGACGCCGGAGAACCCGGCAGCGGAACGCTTCGCGATGCGCGCCTTCGGGGCGCAGTTCGCCGAGGTACGGGTGCACGAGGACACCGGAGAGGTGCGGGTGCCGCGGCTGCTCGGCGTGTTCGCGGCCGGGCGGATCATCAACCCCCGCACCGCACGCTCGCAGCTCATCGGAGGGATGACGATGGGCCTTTCCATGGCGCTGCACGAGGAAAGCGTGCTGGATCCCCGGTTCGGGCACATCGTCAACCACGACTTCGCCGAGTACCACGTCGCCGCGAACGCTGATGTTGGCGCGCTGGACGCGCACTGGATCGACGAAGACGATCCGCACGTCAATCCGCTCGGTGCCAAGGGCATCGGCGAGATCGGCATCGTCGGCACGGCCGCCGCGATCGTGAACGCCGCCTACCACGCGACCGGTGTCCGGGTCCGCGAACTACCGGTAACCCTGGACAAGTTCCTGCACTGACCCAGGCGCGCCCCGCGCCTACCGTCCGCCTGGGCGTGGGGCCGCGTGCTGTGGGCGTGGGGCCGCGTTACTCGGCCCAGATGCCGCGCACGTGTCCGATGTGCCGGCCCATCAGCTCGGCCGCACCGTCCGTATCCCGCGCCTCGATCAGGTCAAGCAACTCGGTGTGCTCGCGAGAGGACGGGATGAGCTGATCGCGTTCGGCAAGCGTGCGAAGGCCGTAGATGCGGGATCGGGCGCGTAGCGACCGCACGGTTTCCACCAGGTGGGTGTTGCCGGCCAGCCCGAGCAAGGTGAGGTGGAAATCCATGTCGATGGCGACGTGCGCGATAAGATCCCGACGTTGCGCGGCGTCCTCGATGCCTTCCGCAAGCGGCCGCAGTCGCGCGATCGTGGCCGGATCGACGCCATGCTCGGCGATCCGCCTGACCGTGGGTACTTCAATCAGCGACCGCAACTCGGTCAGCTCGTTAAGCTCCTTTTCGGACGGTTCGGTGACCCGGAAACCCTTGTTCCGGACGGTTTCGATCAGTCCTTCCTTGGCGAGATCCAGCATCGCCTCGCGGACCGGCGTAGCGGATACCTCGAACTGGGTGGCCAGATTCGGCGCCGAGTACACTACGCCGGGGCGGAGTTCCCCGGAAATCACGGCCGCGCGCAGGGTCTGGGTGATCTCTTCGCGGAGATTGCGGCGGCTGCTGAACGACGGCAGCGTCAGCGTTGTGCCGTCGCCGTGGGGGTCGCTCATAGCTGGAATCCCGCCGGGAACGGATCGGTCGGATCGAGGAAATACTGAGCCGTACCGGTAATCCACGCCCGGCCGGTGATGGTCGGTATCACCGCCGGGGTGGTTCCGACGGTCGTTTCGTCCACCAGCCGCCCGATGAAGTGGGTACCGATGAACGACTCGTTGCGGAAGTCGGTGTGCAGCGCGAGCTCGCCCCTGCCGTGCAGCTGAGCCATCCGGGCGCTGGTTCCCGTTCCGCACGGGGAGCGGTCGAACCAGCCTGGACGGATCACCATGGCGTGCCGCGAGTGGCTCGCGTTCGATCCCGGTGCGGCGAGATACACGTGATTGCAGCCGTTGATTTCCGGATTCTCCGGGTGTACCGGGCGTTCCTTCTCGTTGATAGCGTCCATAATGGACAACCCAGCTGCCAGGATGCGTTGCTTTTCCGCACGATCAAACGGGATGCCGAGCTCGTCGAGCTGCACGATGGCGTAGAAGTTGCCGCCGTAAGCCAAGTCGTAGCGCACCTCGCCGAGGGCGCCCGCCCGCACGGTGCGGTCCAGGCCGACGGTGAACGCGGGCACGTTGCGAATGGTGACCGCCTCCGCGGCGCCGTCCTTGACCCGCACGTCGGCTTTGACGAGCCCGGCCGGCGCGTCCAGGGTGATCGTGGTGGTCGGCTCGGTGACCTCGACCATGCCGGTTTCCACCAACACGCTCGCCACGGCGATGGTGCCGTGCCCGCACATCGGCAGGCAGCCGGTGACCTCGATGTAGACCACACCCCAGTCGGCATCCGGATGGGTGGGCGGCTGCAGGATCGCGCCACTCATCGCCTCATGCCCGCGCGGCTCGTACATCAGCAACTGGCGGATGTGATCGAGGTTCTCCACGAAGTACTGGCGCCGCTCGAACATCGTGTCGCCAGGGATAACGCCGACGCCGCCGGTGATCACCCTGGCCGGGTTTCCCTCGGTGTGCGAATCGACGGCGTGGAAGACGCGGTTGGTGCGCATGCTCAGCTCAGTCCGTCCGCGAGGGCGCGTTCGGTGGCTTGCCGCACGGCGCTTTCCTGCTCCGCTGTCAGCGGAACGCGTGGTTGCCGGCACGGACCACCGTAGCGTCCGGCGATATCCATGCTCAGCTTAATCGCCTGCACGAACTCGGTCTTGGAATCCCAGCGCAGCAACGGATGCAGCTGCCGGTAGAGCGGCAGCGCGCTGTCCAGCTCCCCGGATGTCGCGGCTCGCCACATGTCCACAGTGGATCGGGGGAAGGCGTTGGGATAGCCTGCGATCCAACCGCACGCACCGGCGATCGCCAGCTCGAGTGCTACGTCGTCTGCCCCGCAGAGCACATCCAGTCTAGGGGCGAGTTCGGCGATCCGGTAGCTGCGGCGTACATCGCCGGAGAACTCCTTCACGCCTGCGATCAACCCCTCGCCGTGCAACTCGGCGAGCAGTTCCGGGGTGAGATCGACCTTGGTGTCGTACGGGTTGTTGTAGGCCACGATCGGCAGGCCAACCTTGGCCACTTCCCGGTAGTGCGCGAGCACGGCTCGCTCGTCGGCGCGGTACGCGTTCGGCGGCAGCAGCATCACCGCTGGACAGCCGGCCTCTGCCGCTTGCTCGGCCCAGCGGCGGGCCTCGTCCGCGCCGTACGCCGCGACACCGGGCATCACCGTGAAGGCGTCGGGCGCGGCCTGGACGGCCGTGTTGACCACGCGGGCGCGCTCCTCTGCACTGAGCGTCTGGTACTCGCCAAGCGAGCCGTTCGGCGTGATGCCGTGGCAGCCGTTCGCGGCCAGCCAGGCCACGTGGTCGGCGAACCCGTCGAAGTCGACGACGAGGTTTCCCGCCCGGTCATCACGCAGCGGGAGGGCGGTCGCCACCAGAACGCCGTGCCATGGGTTCGCTCGTGCTGTCACGTCCGCACCTCCGGTAGTTCTGTGTCCGCCGGGCCTTGCTGCCATGTAATGTGTGACATTGTACTGTCTACGGTGACAGTGGCCAGGGTCCGTTCGGGTAGCGACGCGTAATCCCGCTCGGTGAGCGTCGCGATGGGCAGCCGGTGGCCGTACAGCTCGGCCGCGGCCCAGGCGCCGACCATCAGGATCGGGTCGGGTTCGATGAGGATCAGCGCGGCAGGTGCGGTGCCACGCCGGATCTGCTCGGCGAGCACCGACGATGACGAGCTCGATCCGCGTGCGCCGCGCATCGCGACCACCTTTCCGGTCAGGCATTCGCCGTGTTGCGGGTGGTGCTCGTCGATGATCACGCCGTGGTGGTCGGTGCCGCCCCAGAAGGACAGCGGGTCGTCCAGCATCAGCAACTCGCCGGTCCCGGCGCCGGGATGCACGGCGCGTCCACGAAGCCAGCTATGCCCGTGCAACCCATCGCCCCTGGCAGGACCAGAGCGGTCAGGACCGGAGCGGTCAGGACCAGAGCCGCTCATCGCGCACCACCTCTCCGGCCCTGGCCGATGCCACGCATTCGACCAGTGAGCCGAGTATCGCGCGCACACCGATGTTGCCCGGCGCATACCACGCCCACTTTCCGGAGTTCGTCATCGCGACGCGTACGTTCTCGGCAACGATCGGGGCGATGTAGGTGCACGTGTCGACCACGATGCGGGCGCCGGCGCGCCGGCACGGCTCAACGAGCCCGAGCCGATCCGCCTCGGCGAGCACGCCGCGACTGGTCGCGATGTACACCGGCAGGCGAAACGGCTCTCCGGCAGGCAGCAGCAGCGCGGTGAGCCGCTCGAACTCGGTCAGTGAGAAGTGCGGGGTGCCAAGGCAAACCGCATCGACGCGGGAGTCTTTCGCCGCGCACATCGTCGGCGGTCACCCGGATCGTGCGCTGGAGGCCCCGCACGGCCCCAGTGCTGCGCGCTTCGGGTGTCACACCGGCGACGTGGAACAGCCCGACACCACCGCTGGACGCCGCGGCCGCGCCGAACGCCTTCAGCTGATCCTCGGTCACGGGCCCCGGAACACCGGTAAGTACCGGCACCTGGCTGCCGGCCGCCTGCCCGGTCAGGTGGCCGAGTACGCCCCAGGCCGCGTCCTCGCCGAGGAGTTTTGCCGGCAGCGCGGCACAATCCAGGTGCACGGTCGGCCGGCGATGCAGCCCGGCGTCCGGAACCCGCCCGGTTATGGCCGCGCAGATGTCCAGGAAATCGCCGTACCGGTCGGTGCGGGCCCCGAGTACCGAATTGGCGAACACGATCGCGTTGGATTCCGCCCATGCGACGTGCCGGCCGAACCCCGGCCGATGCGCGAGCTGGTACGGTGCGCACGTCCAGGTTGGCGTGCAACCCAACGAGATGTAGTGATCCATCAGCGCGCGGGCGCCGTTGGTGGTTTCCTGGTCGTGCCGGACCAGTCCCGGATGCATCAGGTCAACCGAACCCACATTCAACGTCGTTGGCACCGCGACCTTTCCGCCAAGGCGCACGAGCTTTTCCGCGAAGTCCACCCCGGACTGCCCGTGATAAAGGCATCCGTCCACATGCGCCGAATCCACTCGCAGCAGTCGGGTAGCTTCCCGCATCCTGGCCAGTTCGACGACGAGGCGCAGGCACATCGCGGCCGCCGGTCCGGCGGCGCCGGCCAGCATGCTCCGCTCCTCGCCGGTGAGTTCAGTCATCGGCATGGCCGCTCAGTGCACCAAGCGACACCGGCTGGGCGATCGGCCGGCTGGACATGCCGAGCAGGTCGTCCTGCCTCACCCCGCGACCGTGGTGCTGTGCGGTCAGCCACGACGTGGCGTACCCGCACATCCTGCCCTGGCACAAGCCCATGCCAGGGCGAACATAGAGCTTGACCGCGCGCGGATCGGTGGCACCCAGGTCCACAATGGACCGCCGAACTTCGCTCGCGGTGACCTCCTCGCAGCGGCAGATCACGGTGTCCTCAGCAAGCCAGCCCAGCCAGCCGCGCCGGACAGGGTATGCCTCGTGCATGGCGGCTGCGAACGACCGCAGCGCCGCACGACGGCGCAGCAACCGGTCGATGTGCCGCCGGTTCAGCCGCGTATCGGTGGTGGTATACCCGGCATGCAGCCCGGCCAGCTCACCCTCCACAAGGGACAGTCCGGCGCCGCCGACACCGCAGGCCTCGCCCGCGACGTAGACGCCGGGAACGGTGCCGCGTTGCTGACCGTCCACCCGCGTCACCAAGCTGCCGTCGACGTCCAGCCGGGTCGCGCAGCCGAGTTGTAGTGGGATCTCGAGCTGCGGCGTGAACCCGTAGCCGACCGCCACCGCGTCGCAGTCCAGGGTTCGCGTGCTGCCCGGCACGATCCGCCACCGCGCGTCAAGCGAGGCGACGCCGGCCGCGCGGACGGTGGCCTCGCCGTGGGCGGCAACCACGGCGCTGCGCATCCGGTACGGCACCCGGTGCCGGCGCAGCGTCCGCAGGTACCCGACGGCCTCGCCGAGCTTGCCGAGCGCCGTGACGGGGTGCCTGGTGAACCGCGCCGGCGTGCCGGCCTCGAAGACGCCGAGCACTCGCGCGCCCGCCTCGGCAAGGCCGGCTGCCACCGGAAGCAGGAACGGGCCGGTGCCCGCCACCACGATCCGCTGACCGGGCAGGACGCCGTGGCCCTTCAGCAATGCTTGCGCCCCGCCGGCGGTGAACACTCCGGGCAGCGTCCAGCCGGGAAACGGGAGCTGCCGGTCGTAGGCTCCGGTGGCCACGATCAAGGTTCGGCAGGCTACCTCGCTCGCCGCGCCGCCGTTCACGGTGTGCAGCGTGAAGCCCTGCTCGGTCCGTTCGGCGTGCCATACCGTGTGCCCCGCGAGGTGCTCGACGCGCTCCAGCGCGTCGCGCAACGCGCGGAAGGTGTCCCAGTGGAGCTGCCGCGTGCCGTCGTCACCGGCGCGATGCCGCCAGAACTGCCCGCCGGGGCGGCTCGCCGAGTCGATCAGTGCGACCCGGCTGCCGGTGGAGGCCGCGGCCACCGCGGCGGCCAGACCGGCCGGCCCGGCACCGAGCACCGCGACGTCGTAGCGCGGCTCAGCCGGCGAGGTGGTCACGGCCGGCTCCCTCCTGGGTGGCTACCTGGTCGTCGTGCCGCGCTTCGGTCAGGCAGGCCCGCTGATTGGGGCTGCCGTTCACCGTCACCAGGCAGTCGAAGCACACCCCGATCCCGCAGAACACGCCGCGTGGCTGCCCGGTCCGCCGGGTGCTGCGCCACGATCGGTAGCCGGCGGCGATCAGCGCGGCCCCGATGCTCTGTCCCTGCTCTGCTTCGATGCCGCGGCCGTCGAACCGGAACCTGATCACGTCCATACCGCCGCCTTCATGTGGTCACCTCCTGGAAACGAGCCGGGTGGAACGGAGCGAGGTCCAGGTCGGGTTCCCGGTCGGTGAGCAGCTGCGCGATCAGGTGGCCGGTGCCGGCAGCCAGCCCGATGCCCGCTCCCTCGTGCCCGCAGGCGTGCACCAGGCCGGGGGCGCGGTGATCGGCGCCGATCACCGGAAGATGATCAGGGCAGTACGGGCGAAAGCCCAGGTAACTGCGCAGCAGCGCGACATCCGAGAGGAAGGGGAACACCCCGATCGCCTGCCTGGCAAGCATTCGCAGCACCGGGATGGACACCGACCGGTCGAACCCGACGCGCTCCCTGCTCGCGCCGATTAGCACGGTGCCCGCCCTGGTGCTCTCCACCACCACCGAGGTCTGCAGCGCCGCGTCGTCGCTCGCCACATTGGCGACGTACTCCGCGGTGTAGACCTTGTGATGAATCACCGGTGGCAGCGGTTCGGTCACCAGCACGAAACCCTTGCGTGGCAGCACCGGGATCGGCGCTGCGGCGAGCTCCGCGAGCGAGCCGCCCCAGCTGCCCGCGGCGTTGATCACCCACCCGGCCGAGATCGTGGGGACGTCAGGGGCATCGGTGCGCACGCCGGTGATCTCACCGCCGCTGCCACGCAGGAACTCGACGACGGTGGTGCCGGTGTGCACGCTCGCGCCATGGCGGCGTGCGCGCCGTAGCAGCTCCGCGGTCGCCAGCATCGGCTGGACCTGCATGTCCTGCGGGTAGTGCGCGCCCGCCGTGATGTCCGGCGCGAGGTTCGGTTCCAGCTCGAAAAGCCGGTCCGGCGCGACGTCCACGGCTTCGATGCCGTGGCGACGCTGCTCGGCGGTGAGCGTGGCAAGGCCACCGGCTGCCTCCGGCGACTTGGCGACGACCACACCACCCTTGTGGTGCAGCTCAACGCTCGCCGCACCGAGCTCGGCGCCCAGCGCCGCCCACAGCCGGTTGGACAGCAGCGCGAGTTCGAGCTCCGCGCCCGGTTCCTTGTCGGACACCAGGATGTTGCCCTCGCACGCGCTGGTGGTGCCGCCGGCGATCGCGGCCCGGTCCAGCACGGTGACCCGCAGACCCGCGGCGGAGCAGTAGTACGCACACGCCGCTCCGACCATGCCGGCCCCGACGACCAGCACGTCCGCCGTTGTCCTGGCCACCTCCACGGCAGTAGTATGTCACATTGCATAGGAGGTAACATGAGCGTCCCGCTGTATTTCGTCGACGCGTTCGCGTACGCCCCGTACACCGGGAATCCGGCGGCGGTCGTGCTGCTGGACCGCCAGGCCCCCGACGAGTGGATGCGTGCCCTCGGCGCTGAACTGAACCAGGCCGCGACGGCGTTCGTGGCTCCCCGCGACGACGGCACGTTCGATCTTCGCTGGATGACCGCGACCAGTGAGCTGGAGTTGTGCGGACACGGCACCCTCGCCGCGGCACACATCCTGCGGGAAAAGGGCGCGGCGATCACCTTCCACACCCTGGCTGGGGAGCTGCACGCGCGACTTTCCGACGGTAGCGTCACGCTCGACTTTCCCGCGCTGCCGCCGCGCACTGTCCCGCGGCCGGCCGAGCTCGATCGCGTACTCCCGGCTGACGAGCCCGTCGCGGTCTACCGGACCGACCTCGATTACCTGGTCGAGCTTGGCTCAGAGGCGCAGCTCCGGGATGCCAGACCAGATCTGGATGCGCTCGCCGAGTTGGCGGTCCGTGGCCTGATCCTCACCGCGGCCGCCACCGACGGCGCCAAGGATCACGACTTCGTGTCCCGGTTCTTCGCGCCAGCGCGGGGAATCCCGGAGGATTCCGTCACCGGCTCAGCGCACTGCGCGCTGGCGCCACACTGGCTTCCCCGGTTCGGCGCCGAGACGATCACTGGTTACCAGGCCTCCAGCCGCGGCGGATACGTCCGGGTCAGCCAGCCGAGCCCGGATCGGGTCGGTCTCACCGGAAACGCCATCACGCTGATCAGCGGTACCCTCCACGACCCGTGAGCCGTGAAGGCCCACTACCCGGGGGAGACCACCTGGCCAAGCACGGTGCGGAAAGCGCGGCGGTCCACCGTGCACGGGTCGTCGGCCAGCCACTCGCCGATCTCGTGCACGAACTGCTCCGGCGTCATCGGCGGCGCCGGGATATCCGCGAGCGGGCCGATCGTGATCTTGCCGGCCCTGCTCGGATACACGATCAGCACACCGCGCATCTCCACCTCGGGCAGCAACTCGCGGAACTCCTCGAGGCCGTCCGGCAGCAGACTGCCGCCGCCCCGGAACCGATGGCTGTCCCGCCACAACCGGCCCGCGTCGTCGGTGGTGTAGTGCCCCGGCAGCCACAGCTTCGATTCGATCAGCACCAGGCGGCGCCCGCACAGCACCGCGTGATCCACATCGGCGAACACCGAATCCGGCCAGGCAAGCCCGTGGAAGATCCGCGCGCCGGGCAGCCGGCTCAGGTACCTGGTCAGCAAGTCCGCGGTGCGCCGCTCGCCAACCTCGTCCCGCTCCACACCTGGTCTGCCGAACACGAGACGGTCACCGAACTCGGCGTGAAAGGCCTTACCGGCCCGCGCCACCGCGCGGTAACGCCGGACGAGCAGGAACGCGATGATCGCCGCCGTCACCACCAGCACCAGCCAGATGGTCAACGCCGTGGGGGAAAGGTCGAGCGGCAGCACCGCGGGCGCCAGCAGCAGCAACGAGCCGACCAGAGTGGTCAACGCCGGTGCGTGGCCCAGCCCTTCGCGCAGCGTGAAGCGGGCCTGTTCGCCGGCGCCGGTCGCGTACCACCACCGGATGGTGCCGGGGTCAACGCGCGGGGTGGACGGCACGAAGTTGGGGTCGGCGCCGAACGGTCGCACCCGGCCGTACCGCCGGCGCGGGGGCCTGGTGGCGACGTCGCGGCCGCGTGGGCTCGGCGCCGGTTGCGCGGGCTCGGGCAGCTCCGAGAAATCCTCCCCGCGGTCGTAGTCGGCCCGCAGCTCCGGATCGTTCAGCGTCTCGTACGCCTCTTGCAGTAGCCGGAAGGCGCCGGGTGTGCCGCCCGCGTCCGGGTGCATGGTTCGCGCCAGCGCCCGGTAGGCCGACTTGATCTCGGCCGGGGACGCGTTCCGGTCCACGTCGAGCAGCTCGTAATAGTCGACGCCGTCCGCTCCGCCCACGACTGTGTCCACCTCCCGTGAGTGCGGCGACACGATATCGACACCGGGCGGGGTGGATCGCGCCAGCACGGCCGTTGCCGTCCGATCGTGTTGCGGCGATCAGCCTGGGTGACTCGAAACTGTTCCGGATCCGCACAAAATGGTCTTTTCGCTGCCGATCTTGTGCGATAGTTTCGGCGCGCCAAGGAGGTGAGTGGTGTCACAAGCCGATAGTCAGGCGGCAACGGACGAATCGGGGGCTGGGGTAGCGGCAGCTCGGCGGCAGTGGATCGGGCTCGCGCTCGGGCCGGTGCTCGGTGCCCTCGCGTACCTGTTGTTGCCGAACAGCCTGTCCGCGGATGGCAAGGCCGCCGCCGCGATCGCCGTATTGATGGCGACTTGGTGGGTAACCGAAGCGATCCCGTTGCCGGCCACCGCGCTGCTGCCCCTCGTGCTGTTCCCGCTGTTCGGTGTCGCCGAGGTTGGTGACGTCGCCAGCCCGTACGCGAACGAAGTGATCTTCCTGTTCATGGGCGGGTTCATGCTCGGCCTGGCCATGCAACGGTGGAACCTGCACCGGCGCTTCGCGCTGCGCACGGTGCTCGCGGTCGGCACGAGACCGGTGCAGCTGGTCGGCGGCTTCATGATCGCCACCGCGTTCCTCAGCATGTGGGTCAGCAACACCGCGACCGCGGTGATGATGCTCCCGGTCGGCGTCTCGGTGCTCGGCCTCGTCGTGCAACTCGGAAACGGCAAGGGCGACACCAACTTCGCCACCGCGCTGATGCTGGGAATCGCGTACGCCGCGTCCATCGGGTCGCTGAGCACCATCATCGGTACCCCGCCGAACTCTTTCGTGGTCGGCTACCTCAGCGACAACCACAACATCGACATCGGTTTCGGCCAGTGGATGCTGTTCGGCCTGCCGATCTCGATCGTCTTCCTGTTTCTCGCCTGGCTGGTGCTCACCAGGTTCGTGTTCCCTCCCAAGATCAATGAGCTGCCCGGCGGGCGGGAGTTGATTCGTGAGCAGCTTGATGAGCTGGGGCCGATGTCGCGCGGCGAGAAGAACGCACTTGGCGCGTTCATCGGGGCCGCGGCCGCTTGGATCATCATCCCGCTGCTCGCCGATCCGGAGATCATGGGCGGCGCGGCCATCACGTGGCTGGAGAACATCGACGACAGCGTGATCGCCATGGCTGTCGCGGTTGTGCTGTTCATCCTGCCCGTCGATCGGGGTGTCCGGACGCTGAACTGGGATACCGCCAAGCAACTGCCGTGGGGGATCCTGCTGCTCTTCGGCGGTGGGCTGAGCTTGTCCACCCAGTTCGAGGAGACCGGTTTCGCCGAGTGGCTCGGTGGGCGGGTCCGCGGCCTTGACGTGCTGCCAACGTTCCTGTTCATCGCCGTCGCCGTGCTGCTCGTGCTGCTGCTGACCGAGCTGACGAGCAACACCGCTACCGCGGCGGCGTTCGTGCCGATTCTCGGTGCGGTGGCGGTCGGCCTCGGTCTCGATCCGATGTTGCTCGCCGTACCGGCCGCGCTGGCCGCGAGCTGCGCGTTCATGCTGCCGGTCGCCACGCCGCCGAACGCCATCGTGTTCGGCTCCGGCTACGTCACCATCGGGAAGATGATCAAGGGCGGCTTCTGGCTGAACCTGGCCGGCCTCGTGCTGGTGCCGCTGGCCGCGTACACGCTCGGCGGCTGGGTGCTTGGGATCGCCTTCTAGCCGGTGAGTACTTTTGGTTGCTATAGCGACGCAAAGTACTGATACCTCACGCGATGGCGGCTCGGTGGCCGGGCTGCTGCTGGCGGCCGGCGCGGGCCGGCGGTTCGGCGGGCCGAAGGCGCTTGCCGAGCTGGACGGGGAGCCGCTGGTGCGGCGCGCGCTACGCGGGCTGACCGGCGGTGGTTGCGCGCCGGTGCACGTGGTGCTCGGGGCGCGGGCCGATGACCTGCGCGCCCTGCTGCCGCGCGAGGCGGTCGCCGTGTACGCCGCCGACTGGGCAGTCGGGATGGGCGCGTCGCTGCGGGCCGGGCTGCACTCGCTGCGCGATTCCAACGTGGACGCGGTGCTCGTGCACCTGGTCGACCTGCCAGGTGTGCACGCGGAGATCGTGGCCCGGCTTGTCGCGCTCGGCGGGCCGGAGGTCGTGGCGCGGGCCGGCTACCACGGCCAGCCAGGGCACCCGGTGCTGCTCGGCAGGCGATGGTGGCAGGACATCACCGCGAGCCTCGGCGGTGACCAGGGCGCGCGGGGCTGGCTGGCCGGCCGCTCCGACCTGAGGATGGTGGAGTGCGCCGATCTTGGCGCGGGCGGCGACGTGGACACCCGCTCGGACCTTGACAGGCTGCTCCCGTGGGACGGCGAGACGCGGCGGCCCGGCACGTCGTAGTGTCGATGGGGTGACACGCACGACGATGAAGACGGCGGTGGACTCGCCGACCGACCTGGCCAGCAGACTGGAACGCGCCGGCTACCTCGCGGACAGCGGGGTGGCGACGGCGGCCTTTCTCGCCATGCGCATGCCGAGACCGCTGTTCTGCGAGGGTGAACCGGGCACCGGAAAGACCTCGCTCGCCGTGGCCATCTCGGAGTCGCTCGAGCTGCCGCTGATCAGATTGCAGTGCCACGAGGGCATCGATGCGGGGCAGGCGCTTTACGAGTGGGATTTCCCTCGCCAGCTGCTGCACCTGCGCGCGCTCGAAGCGGCGAGCGACGGGAAACTGGACGCGGACGCGGCCGAGCAATCGCTGTACACCGAACGATTCCTGCTGGCCCGGCCATTGCTACGGGCGCTGACCAGCTCGCCGTGCGTGCTGCTGATCGACGAGATCGACCGTGCCGACGACGAGTTCGAGGCGTTCCTGCTGCAGGTGCTCGACGAGAACGCGGTGAGCATCCCGGAGCTCGGCGAGGTGCGCGCGGAAACGCCACCGCTGGTGGTGCTCACCTCGAACCGCACGAGGGAGGTGCACGACGCGTTGAAGCGCCGGTGCCTCTACCACTGGCTGGAACACCCGGACCTGGCCCGCGAGGTCGCCATCCTGCGCCGCAGGCTGCCAGGGATCACCGAGCAGCTGGCCGGGCAGGTGGGAAACGCGGTGCGAAAGCTGCGCGAGCTGGAGTTGCTCAAGCCGCCCGGTGTCGCCGAATCCCTTGACTGGGCGCAGGCGTTGCTGGCGCTCGGTTGCGACGAGTTGGACGCGGAGACCGCGGCGACAACCCTTGGCACGGTGCTGAAATACCGGGAGGACGCCGACCGGGTCGGCCTAGCCGGGCTCGATTCGTTGCTGGCGGGCTGAACCATGCCGTCCGACGTGCTGCCGGGGCTCGTGGGGTTCACCCGCGCGCTCGCCGAATCCGGGGTGGCGGTGAGTACCGATCGCACCGCGATGTACCTGGATGCCGTGCGGCACGTCGACGTTGTCGACCCGAAGGAGCTGTACTGGGCCGGCAGGTTGACGCTGTGCGTCGACCCGGACGACCTGCCCCGGTACAACGAGGCCTTCGCGCGCTGGTTCACCGGTACCAAACCGGGCGGTAAGCGGGCCACCGTGTCGATGCCGAAGCAGGCGCAGATCGCCGCGCTCGCCCCGGCCGAGGACGGGCACCAGGTGCAGGGTGAGGCCGATCCGGAGGCACTACCGGTGGCGGCGAGCGAGACCGAGATCCTGCGCAGTAGGGACATCGCGGAGCTCAGCACGGCCGAGCGGGCACACCTGCGGGAGCTGCTGGCGCAACTGCACCCGGCGCCACCGACTCGGTCATCGTTGCGCCTGCGGCCGGCGCGCCGCGGCCGGCTGGATGCCAGGCGGACGTTGCGCGGCATGCTCGCCACGTCCGGCGAACCGGTGCGGCTGGCGTATGCCAGGCGGACCCGCCGGCCACGACGGGTCGTGTTGCTGATCGACGTGTCCGGTTCGATGAGCCCGTACGCCGACGCGCTGCTGCGTTTCGCGCACGTGCTGACCCGGCGGAACCCGGCAACCACCGAGGTGTTCGCGCTCGGCACCCGGATGACAAGACTCAGCAGGGCGCTGCGCAGCCGTGACCCGGAGGTGGCGCTGACCGCGGCGGGGCACACCGTGCCGGACTGGGCCGGTGGCACCCGGCTGGGGGAAACGCTGCGCGCGTTCCTGGACCGCTGGGGGCAGCGCGGCGTGGCAAGGCATTCCGTGGTGGTGATCTTCTCGGACGGCTGGGAACGCGGTGACACCGCGCTGCTCGGGACCCAGCTCGCCCGGTTGCGGCGGCTCGCCTACCGCGTGCTGTGGGTGAACCCGCACGCCGGGCGGGACGGCTACGCCCCGGTTCAATCCGGGATCGCGGCGGCGTGGCCGCACATCGACCGGCTGCTCGCCGGCCACAGCTTGGCCACATTGGAACGATTGCTGGTGGAGATGCGGGATGCGGGACGTACTTGACGAGTTGCACAAGCGGTGGGAAGCCGGAGAAACCGTCGGGCTGGGCACGGTGGTCAGCACCTTCCGGTCGTCACCACGGTCGGCAGGCGCAGCCATGCTGGTCGCCGAAGACGGCACGGTGTCCGGCAGCGTGTCAGGAGGCTGCGTGGAAGGCGCGGTCTACGAGCTGGCTCAGCAGTCCATTTCGGACGGTGCGCCGGTGCTGCAGCGCTACGGGGTTTCCGATGACGACGCTTTCGCCGTGGGCCTGACCTGCGGCGGCATCATCGACGTCTTCGTGGAACGGGTGAACCCGACCGACTACCCGGAGCTGGGCCAGGTGAACGAGTCGGTGCGCGCCGAGCAGACCGTCGCGGTGGCCACCGTGATCGAGCACCCGGAGGCCGGCAGGGTGGGCAAGCATCTCGTGGTGTGGCCGGACAAGGTGACCGGAAGCCTTGGCAGTGCGCGGGCCGACGACGCCGTCGCGGACGACGCGCGGGGCCTGCTGGCCACCGGCCGGAGCGAGACGCTGCACTACGGCCCGGAGGGCCAGCGGCGCGGCGAGGGGATGAGCGTGTTCATCAACTCGTTCCAGCCGCCGCCGCGGATGCTGGTGTTCGGGGCGATCGACTTCGCGGCCGCGATGGCGAGGATGGGCAGCTACCTCGGCTACCGGGTGACGGTGTGCGATGCGCGTGGCGTGTTCGCCACCGACGCGCGCTTCCCTGAGGCCGACGAGGTGATCGTGGACTGGCCGCACCGCTACCTCGCGGCCGAGGCGGAGGCCGGCAGGGTGGACGAGCGGACCGTGGTCGCGGTGCTCACCCACGACCCGAAGTTCGACGTGCCACTGCTCGAGGTGGCGCTGCGGCTGAACGTGGCGTACGTGGGCGCGATGGGCTCGCGCCGCACGCACGACGACCGGCTGGCCCGGCTTCGCGAGACCGGGATGCGAGACGACGAGTTGGCTCGGCTTGCCTCGCCCATCGGACTCGACCTCGGCGCCCGCACGCCGGAGGAGACCGCGGTGTCCATCGCCGCGGAGATCATCGCGTCGCGGTGGGGCGGCGAGGGTAAGCCGCTGACCGAACTCAGCGGCCCCATCCACCGGGACGAGTGACGCTGTGCTCGACCATCCTCTCGGCCCGAGCACGGTTGACGACTGGCTGGCGGCAGATGCCCCGGCAGATGGGTCTCGTCTCGAACTGATCCTGGGATACTTCCACGTGACACCGCCACCGACCGGTTCTCATCAGCGGGCTTCTTTTCGGCTGGCGCGCGCGTTGGAAGATGCCGTGGAAGCGGTGGGACGGGACGATCTACATGTGGTGCCGGGTGTCGGAATCCGGATCAGTACGCCGTGGCGTACCGGGCTCATCCCGGATGTCGCGGTGCTCGACGTCAACCCGCACCACGTGAGCTTCGCGGCCGGGAACTTGGTACTCGCTGTGGAAGTGTGGTCACCGGGCAACAGCCAGAGCGAGCGGGACACGAAGATGGCCGCCTACGCCGGGGCGGGAGTGCCGTACCTGTGGATCGTGGACCTGCCAGCGGGTAAGCCGCCACAGTTCTGCGGGTACCGGCTGTCGGGCGGCGGCTATCGGCAGGATGTGTTCGCTGGAGCCTCCGATGAGGTGATCGCGCCGGGACCGGTGCCGGTCACCGTCGATACCGCGCGGCTGAGCTGACAAAGCCCGCTGCGGGTAGTCAGTCGAGCGGCGCGAACAGGTCCACGGAATTGCCGTCCGGGTCCTGGATCGTCGCGTACCGCTGACCCCAGAAGGCATTCCACGGCTCGCGGGTTCCCCGGTAGCCGGCTTCGACCAACTCGGCATACACCTTGTCCACGTCGGCCGGGCTGTCGCAGGTGAAAGCCAGGCCGATGGCCGGGCCGCCCCGCGGCGCCGTCCAGCCGGGATCGAAGGACCGGACGATCTCCAGGCTGTCCCACGCGAACCGCAGCCCGCCCGGCAGTGAGGCTTCGACGTGTGGCTGATCTTCGGAGCCGGCCGGAACGTCGAGTCCGAGGCGCCGGTAGAAGTTCAGCGACGCGGACATGTCGGCGACAACGAGGCCGATGAGATCGAATCGGGGTGTCATACCGGCACGGTAGGCCCGCCCGTTGGCTGGCGTCTTGAACGAATCGGACACCGGGACCGCACCGGGGCCGAACGGGGGCTGAACGGGGGCGAGCGGTGCCGCACCGGACGGAGGGCCAACTCCTCATCATTGCCTCATCCGAGGGAAAACTTCCGCTGTATCTGATCGACGCCGCTCGCCGAATCCGCGTCTGCGGAATGATCACCGGGCCGTTACGTGGGCGGGCTTGTATGAGGGCGCCTTGAGGTGCAGGCTCAATCTTGAGTCCGATCACCCGGGCTCGACGTGTTCCCAACGACCGCTCGCAAGGACCCGCTTTGCTCGCGGGCCACCCACCAAATGGAGGCCCAATGCGCATCTCCGTCACCGTTGATGGAACGACATATACAGACGACGTCGAGCCACGCTTGTTGCTGGTGCATTACCTGCGTGAGCGCCTCGGCAAGACGGGCACCGTGGTCGGCTGCGACACCAGCAACTGCGGGGCCTGCACAGTCCATCTTGATGGACACAGCGTGAAGTCCTGCTCGGTACTCGCCGTGCAGGCGGATGGTAGCGAGATCACCACGATCGAGGGTTTGGCGAGGGACGGCCAGCTGCACCCACTGCAGGAAGCCTTCCACGATCGCCACGCGTTGCAGTGTGGCTTCTGCACGCCCGGCATGATCATGCAGTCGCTTGATCTGCTCGCCGACAACCCGGCCCCCGACGAGCAGGCCGTGCGGCACGGTCTGGAAGGCAATCTCTGCCGCTGCACCGGATACCAGAACATCGTGAGCGCGGTACAGGACGCGGCGCAGAAGATGAGCCCCGGGGCGGGACCTGAGGTCGAGCGGGTCGGCGATGAGATGTCCGGCCGGCACCAGGCACGTACCCCGGCGACCTCAAGTGGAGGTGAGTGATGACCTCGACCGTCGAGCCAGAGGTCGGTAGGGCGAGACTGCGCAAGGAGGACGCTCGCCTGATCACCGGACGTACCCGGTGGACCGACAACATCACGTTGCCCGGCTTGCTGCACATGGCCATCTTGCGCAGCCCGGTTGCGCACGCCCGGATCACGAACATCGACACCAGCGAGGCACGGGAATCCTCCGGCGTGCTGGCCGTGGTGACCGGTGCCGATCTCGCGGACGAGCAGGGCAGCCTGCCGTGCGCATGGCCGATCACCGAGGACATGAAGGCTCCGGACGCGCCGTCGCTGGCCGTGGACACGGTGAACTTCGCGGGCGAGGCGGTCGCCGTTGTCGTGGCGCGCAGCAGCTACGAGGCGCACGACGCGCTCGATGCGATCGATGTCGACTACGAGGACCTGCCGGTGGTACTCGACATGCAGGAGGCGATCGCGGACGGCGCCGACCTGGTGCACCCTGGACTGGGCACGAACTCGAGCGCCACCTGGATCTTCGACTCCGGCGAGGCCGGTAGCGGCGGGAACGTCGACGAGGCGCTCGGGCAGGGCGAGGTGGTCGTCGAGCGCACCTTCCGGCAGCAACGGCTGATCCCGGCGTTCATGGAACCGCGCTCCGTCGTGGTGGACCCGACCGGTGAGCAGATAACCATGTGGTCGGCCACCCAGATCCCGCACATCCTCCGGCTCATGCTGGCGATGACGCTCGGCCTGCCGGAGCACAAGGTCCGGGTCATCGCACCGGACGTCGGCGGTGGTTTCGGCGGAAAGCTACAGGTGACGCCGGAAGAGGTGATCTCCCTGCTGGTCGCCCGCAAGCTGGGGCGTCCGGTGAAGTACACCGAGTCGCGGTCCGAGTCGCTGCAGTCGGCTCATCACGGCCGGGACCAGATCCAGAAGCTGACCATGTCCGCTCGCCGGGACGGAACCATCACCGGGCTGAAGGTCGACCTGCTGGCCGACATGGGCGCGTACTTGCGGCTCGTCACGCCGGGTGTGCCGATCCTCGGCGCGTTCATGTTCAACGCGATCTACAAGATCCCCGCATACCGGTTCACCTGCACCAACGTGTTCACCAACAAGACGCCAACGGACGCCTACCGCGGCGCGGGGCGGCCGGAAGCCACGTTCGCGATCGAGCGGATGATGGACGAGGTGGCCGTCGAGCTCGGTATGGAACCACTCGAACTGCGCGAGAAGAACTGGATCAAGCACGAGGAGTTCCCGTTCACCACGGTCTCCACGCTGACCTACGACTCGGGTAACTACGAGGCCGCTACCGAGAAGGCCAAGGAGCTGTTCGGCTACGACGCGTTGCGCGCGGAGCAGGCCGAGCGGCGGGCACAGGGCGATCCGGTTCAGCTGGGCATCGGGATCTCCACGTTCACGGAGATGTGCGGGCTGGCGCCATCCAGGGTGCTCGGTTCGCTGTCCTACGGCGCGGGCGGCTGGGAGCACGCCGCGGTGCGGATGCTGCCAACTGGCAAGGTCGAAGTGGTCACCGGTTCCTCCCCGCACGGGCAGGGGCACGAGACCGCGTGGAGCCAGATCGTTGCCGACCAGCTGGGTGTGCCGTTCGATGACGTCGAGGTGCTGCACGGGGACACCCAGTCCTCGCACAAGGGCCTGGACACCTACGGATCGCGCTCGCTGACCGTCGGCGCGATGGCAGTGCTCAAGGCTGGCGCGAAGGTGATCGAGAAGGCCCGCACGGTCGCCGCGCACATGATGGAGTGCTCGCCGGACGACCTGGAGTTCGCGCACGGCAAGTTCACCGTGAAGGGCACCGACTCCTCCACCGGGATCCAGGATGTCGCGCTCGCGGTGTTCGCCGCGCACGACCTGCCGGACGGCGTGGAGCCGAGCCTGGACTCGGAGGCGACCTTCGATCCGGAGAACTTCTCCTTCCCACACGGCACGCACCTGTGCGCCGCCGAGGTGGACACCGAGACCGGTGCGGTGCGGCTGCGTTCCTACGTCTCCGTCGACGACGTAGGCGCCGTGGTCAACCCGCTGATCGTGGAAGGCCAGGTGCACGGCGGGCTGGCGCAGGGCATCGCCCAGGCGCTGTTCGAGGAGGCGGTGCACGACGAGAGCGGCACGCTGACCACCGGCACGCTGGTGGACTACCTGGTGCCGTCCGCCGCGGATCTGCCATCCTTCACCACCGACCGGACCGAGACGCGCTCGACCACCAACGAGCTGGGCGTCAAGGGGGTCGGTGAGGCCGGCACGATCGCCTCGACGCCGGCCGTGGTGAATGCGATCGTGGACGCGGTCCGTCACCTTGGCGTCAACGACATCGAGATGCCCTGCACGCCGATGCGTGTGTGGCAAGCGATTCATGGAGGTGCGCGATGATCCCCGCGTCGTTCGAGTACACCGCGCCATCCACTGTGGACGAGGCGGTGCGCGCGCTGGCCGACGCCGGTGAGGACGCCAAGGTGCTTGGCGGCGGGCAGAGCCTGCTGCCGGTGCTGCGGATGCGGCTGGCCGCTCCGACGGCGTTGATCGACCTCGGCAAGATCGACGAGATGCGCGGTGTCCGCGAGGACGGCGACTCGCTGGTGATCGGGGCGATGACCACGCATTACGACGTGCAGCGCGATTCGCTGGTGGCCGAGCACGCGGCGCTGCTGGCTCGCGCAACGGACACGGTGGCCGATCCGCAGGTGCGGCACCGTGGCACGTTCGGTGGTTCCATCGCGCACGCCGACTCGGCAGGCGATCTGCTGGCACCGGTGCTCGCGCTGGATGCCGAGATGGTGGTGGCTGGCGCGAACGGGCGGCGCACCGTGCCGGCGTCCGAGTTCTTCGTGGACTACTTCACCACCGCGATGGACCCGAGCGAGATCCTGGTTGAGGTGCGGGTGCCGAAACATTCCGGCTGGCACGCGCACTACGAGAAGTTCAACCGGGTGGCGCAGGCATGGTCGATCGTGGCGGTCGGCGCGGCGGTGCGTGTCGAGAACACCTCGATCGCGGAGGCTAAAGTTGGCCTGACGAACATGGCGGCTACGCCGGTGCGGGCACGCGCCGTCGAGGAGGCACTCGTGGGTCAGCCGGCGACACCGGATTCGATACGCGCGGCCGCCGCGCACGCCGCCGAGGGCACCAGCCCGACAAGCGACGGCAACGCGGACGTGGAGTACCGGCAGCACCTGGCCCGCACGCTCACCGGTCGCGCGATCAACACCGCCGTCAGCGCGTAGTGTTGCCGTGAAGGCCACCTTACGGGCAACCAACGCCCCGAATGTGGCCCTCGGTTGTCAACCGAAGTAGTGCCGAGGAAGGAGTTCACCGTTGATTCTCGAGCATCAGTTTTCCGTACCCGCGCCGCTCGACGAGGTGTGGAAGGCCATGCTCGACCCCGAACGGGTAGCACCGTGCATGCCGGGTGCGACCCTGTCCGGGGTGGACGGTGACTCCTTCCGCGGCCAGGTCAAGGTGAAGCTCGGCCCGGTCTCCCTGCTGTACAAGGGATCGGGAGAGTTCAAGGAGAAGGACGAGCAGGCCAAGCGGCTGGTGATCGAGGCGTCCGGCAAGGACGCGCGGGGCGCCGGCACCGCGGCGGCGACCGTGACCGTCACGCTCACCGGAAGCGGGAATACCACCGAAGGCGCGGTGCACACCGACCTGAACATCACCGGAAGGCCCGCCCAGTTCGGCCGGGGCATGATTTCCGAGGTAGCTGGCAAGCTGCTCGACTCGTTTTCCCAATCCCTCGCCGAGAAGCTGGGCGCCGGGACGTCGGAAGGGGCGGGAGCGGCGGGAGCCGCCGCTGGCACGGCGAGCCAGCCAGAGCCGAGGGCTACCGAGAACCGGCAAGGTGGCGCGGCTACCGAGAAGTCGAACCGCGGCGACACCGGGTCATCCAGCGAGTCGGCGCCGATCGACTTATTGGATTACGCGGGCGCGTCGGTGATCAAACGGATGGCTCCGCTCGCCGTCGGCGCGCTGATCGTGTTGCTGCTGGTGCTGCGCCGGCGCAGGCGGCGTAACCGGCGCTGACGTCGCGTCATCCTTTCGCGGCTCGCACGATCGAGTCGATCAGCTGGGCACCGTCCAGCAGGACGGGGTCGTTGTGCCCTGCCCCGCGCACCTCAACCAGGTGTGCGGGGTGCGGAAAGGCCGCGGCCACCGCGCGACTCTGGGCGGGCGGCACGATCGAGTCGGCTCTCCCGTAGACGACCGTCGCCGGCGCGCGTATCCGCCTGGCGTGCTCCGCCACCGGAAAGCGGTCCTTTAGCAACAGATTGACCGGCAGGATCGGGTAGTGGCGCTTGCCGACCGACGCGAGATCGGTGAACGGGGAGCGCAGCACCAATCCCGCGGGGGGATACTCGGTCGCGAGTTCCGTCACCACGCCCGCACCGAGGCTTTCGCCGTAGTACACCAGCTGATCCCGCGGGACACCGACGTCGTCGACGAGGTATGAGCGCGCCGCGCGGACGTCAAGGGCCAGCCCGGTCTCGGTGGGGCTGCCGGGATTGCCGCCGTAGCCACGGTAGTCGAGCAGCAGCACGGAAAGCCCCCGCTCGGCCAGCGCCGTGGCGAGCGGGGCACGGATGGACCGGTTCCCGGCGTTGCCTGGTGCTACCAGCACGGTCGGGCCGGGCGCGGATCTCGCTGGCAGGTACCAGCCCCGCAGCCGGAGCCCGTCGCTGGTTTCGAAGCTGACGTCCCGCGCACCGGGCAGTGCCGCGTTGGCCGGCGGCACGGGCCCGTCGGAGGGCAGGTAGATCAGCTGCCGCTGGAACAGGTACGCCGCGCCGAGCACCACACCGACGACAGCGAGCACGACTACCAGCACGACCAGCACACGACGCCTCATTCCCACGATGTTTAGGAAATGTACCGTCCGCGCTATCTCATGCGGATGATGATGGGCGGATGCCATCACGCTACTCTTGCGCCGGCTGCCGGCTACTACGAGTCATGCGTGGGACCACGCATCGCCTGGCCGCCATCCGAGCAACGAGATCGATGAAAGGTAGTGGCGATGCGTACTCCAGGAATCCTGGTGGTCGCTGTGCTCGCGGCCGGATTGGCGGCCGCGGGATGTGAAGTGAGCACCACCGGAAGCATGCCCAAGGCCGAGGTCGAGCGACAGGTCACCGATGAGCTGACGAAGCAGGTCGGCCAGCGACCGGACAAGGTGGAGTGCCCGGAGGATCTGGAGGCCGAGGTCGGCACCAAGATGCGCTGCGAGCTGACGGCGGGTAACCAAAAGTATGGCGTGAATCTGAACGTCACCTCGGCCGAGGACGACCGGGTCAGGTTCGGCATCAAGGTGGACAACCAGCCGATGTCCTAGTCGCGCCGGGCGGGGCGTGCCGGTGTCAGTCCCTGGCTTCGGCCTTCAGTTCCGTGGCCTCGGTCGGGGACGGCTCCATCTCCAGTTCGGTGCACCTGTCCCGCGCCGTCATGCGCCGTTTCCGGATCAACACGACAACGGCAGCCAGCACGGCGAGCGCGATGAGCAGCACCGCACCGGCGGTGCCCATCCGGTCCTCGATGGCCTTGGCCGACGCCCCCGCAGCCGCCCCGATCCCGATGTGCACCGCGGACCAGGACGCGGCGCCGAGCACCACGGCAGGCGCGAAATTGCGAAACGGCAGGCCGGAGGTGCCGGCCGCGGCCGGCGTGAGCGTGCGCACCACCGGCAGGTAGCGGGCGAAGAACACCGCGAACGCACCGCGCCTGCGGATCAGGTCGGTCGCCTTGTCCCAATGGTGCTGGCCGAGTTTGCGCACCAGCTTGGTTCCCCGCAGCCGGGGCCCGAAGCGTTTACCGATCGCGTAGCCGATCGCATCGCCGAGCCCGGCGCACACCGTGACAACCAGCCACAACGTGATGAAGCGCGCCGGCGTGGTCGCGGTGGTCGCGGCGATCACCAAGCCGGATTCGCCGGGTGCGAGGAACCCGAGGCCGAGCGTGCACTCGGCGAGAATCAGCGCGCCGGTCACGCCGACAACCGCCGGCTGCGGCAGACCAGCCAGCCCGTCAATCACGTCGGTCAGCAAAGCCACCCGTGAACTCCTCCCCAGTACCGGCGCGGCACCCGCTGCCGCCCGACCGTCACCTGATCTTGCCTGTCACGCTAGTAGCCACCGAGAACGGGCAAATCGGGGTCGTCCCCGGTCTTCCACCAGCACATCCCTGAAAGGCGCGGGACGATCAGCCGCGGGAGAGCAGCGTGCTGGCTTCCTGGGCCGCGGGGCCGGCCTTGGCAAGGTGCGTCAGCCGTTCCGGAATCTCCTGGCCGCGGTGGCGTACAGCCTGGGTGTACAGCCGGCCGGCACGGTACGACGAGCGCACCAGCGGCCCTGCCATCACGCCGGCGAACCCGATCGCCTCGGCCGTCTTGGAGTGTTCAACGAACTCCTCCGGCTTGACCCAGCGATCCACCGGGTGATGGCGGGCGGATGGCCGCAGGTACTGGGTGATGGTCAGGATCTCGCAGCCCGCCTCGTGCAGGTCCCGCATCGCCGGCTCGACCTCGTCCGGGGTTTCGCCCATGCCGAGGATCAGGTTCGACTTGGTAACCAGTCCCGCCTCGCGGGCCTTGGTGAGCACTTCGAGGGAGCGCTGGTAGCGGAATCCGGGGCGAATGCGTTTGAAGATCCGGGGCACGGTTTCGGTGTTGTGCGCCAGCACCTCTGGGCTCGAGCCGAAGACCTCGGCCAGCTGATCCGGCTCGGCGTTGAAATCCGGGATCAGCAGTTCCACGCCGGTGCCGGGGTTGAGCTGGTGGATCTGCCGCACGGTTTCCGCGTACAGCCACGCGCCGCCATCCTCGAGGTCGTCCCTTGCCACCCCGGTCACCGTGGAGTAGCGCAGACCCATGGCCTGTACGGATTCGGCGACCTTGCGGGGCTCTTCGGTGTCCAGCTCGGCCGGCTTGCCGGTGTCGATCTGGCAGAAGTCACAGCGGCGGGTGCACTGGTCGCCGCCGATCAGGAAGGTGGCCTCGCGGTCTTCCCAGCACTCGTAGATGTTGGGGCAGCCGGCTTCCTCACAGACCGTGTGCAGACCCTCGCGCCGGACAAGGCCCTTGAGCTCGGTGTACTCCGGGCCCATGCGGGCGCGGGTCTTGATCCAGGACGGCTTCTTCTCGATCGGCGTCTGGCTGTTGCGGACCTCCAGCCGCAGCAGCTTGCGCCCTTCAGGAACCACGCTCACACCGGCCACCCTACGCGGAAGATCCGACCGTTCGATACCGCACGTGGGCCGCGCCGCAGCCGCCGTACGTCAGGAAACCGCGGCGTCAGCCGGCCGGTGCCAGCAGGCGGCGTAGCTGCCGCATCGGGGTGCGGTGCCTCGTCACGGGCTGCTCCGGTGTGTTGCACAGCAGGCCGAGGAAGGCGGCGCCGACCCGCTTGATCTTCTCCGGCTGCTCGCCCGGCTCGGCGAGGCCCGCTGCCAGCGCCAGCATCCGAAGCTCGACCTCCCTGCCCGGCCGCAGCGCCTCGGCGTGTTCCTCGGCGTTCGCGTCCAGCACCTCGCGCAGCGTCCCGTGCTCGCGCGCCGTCCGGTGCCAGGCAGCGGAGACCGCGTCCACGTTGTCCAGCTCGACACCCGCCGCCAGCTCGCTCAGCGCGACCCCGATCCGGCCGGTCAAGCTCTGGTTCCACTTGTACTGCAGGGCGAGCAGCAGATCACCCTCGTCCTCGAAGACCTCGGTTGCCCCCGGAACATCGGTCAATGACACTCGCCGAGCGGGGTCGCGTCTCGCCTGTCGCAAGGCACCATTCAGCACGTCGCGCCGCCGGTAGTAATCGTTCCAGCTCATGGCGTGCCCCTCTCGCGTCCTGGTTCATACCGCAGGTTTGCGGCATACCGTCGGTACGTACCGACATTGACAACATACCACCGGTATGTGGCGGGCGGGATGTCGTAGGGTTGTGAGTGTGGTGACAGTGCGAGCAAGGCGATTGGATTACTCGGAGGCGACGCGTGCGGCGCTGGTCGACAGTGCGGTTGAGCTGTTCACCAAGCACGGCTACGCGCAGACCTCGCTTGACCAGGTCGCCAAGCGTGCCCGGGTAACGAAGGGCGCGCTGTACCACCACTTCAGCGGCAAGCAGGCGCTGTTCGAAGCGGCCTTCGACCTGATGGAGAGCCGCTGCGTGCAGCGACTCGGGGAAATCCTGAACGGCTCGGCCTCACCGTGGGACCGCGCCCGTGCCGGGCTGCGCGCGTTCGTCGAGACGTGCCTCGATCCCTCCTACCAGCGGATCGTCATCCACGAGGCGCCGGTGGTGATGGGCTGGGAACGGTGGCGTGAAGCGGAGGACAACTTCAGCTTCGGTCTGGTGCGCGCCGGGGTGGAGATGTTGATCGAGGCGGGCGAGATCGAAGAGGTGCCTGTCGAGGTGACCTCCCGGCTGCTGTACGGCGCGCTGTCTTCGGCGGCCATCTTCATCGCCACCTCGACCGACCAGAAAAAGGTCGGAGCCGAGGTCACCAGCACGATCGAGCGGCTGCTCGAGATCGTGCGGGTGCCAGGAGCCGGTGCGTGATCCGTTAGCCTTGCCAGGGTGGACGTCAGAATCTTCACCGAGCCGCAGCAGGGTGCCAGCTACGACGATCTGTTGCGGGTCGCCCGCTGCACGGAGGACGCCGGCTACTCCGGCTTCTTTCGTTCCGATCACTACCTGAAGATGGGGCCGGTCGACGGTCTGCCGGGACCAACCGACGCGTGGATCACGCTTGCCGGGTTGGCACGGGACACCAGCCGGGTGCGGCTGGGCACCCTGATGACGGCCGCGACGTTCCGGCAGCCGGGGCCGCTGGCGATCTCCGTGGCGCAGATCGATCAGATGTCCGGCGGGCGTGTCGAGTTCGGCCTCGGTTCCGGCTGGTTCGCCGACGAGCACACCGCCTACGGGATCCCGCTGCCGCCGTTGGGTGAGCGGTTCGACCGCTACGCCGAGCAGCTGGAGATCATCACCGGGCTGTGGGCGACACCGGTCGGGGAAAGTTTTTCCTTTGCCGGCAAGTATTTCCAGCTGGACGGCTCGCCCGCGCTTCCGAAGCCTGCGCAGCACCCACGGCCGCCCGTGCTGCTCGGCGGTAAGGGCAAGAAGCGCACCCCTGAGCTGGCCGCCCGGTTCGCCGACGAGTTCAACCTGCCCTTCGTGGACGTCGAAACGGCCGTCGCGCAGTACGACCGGGTGGACGCCGCCTGCCGTGCGATCGGGCGGGATCCCTCGGAGATCGCCCGCTCGGCAGCGCTGGTGGTGTGCCTCGGCGCCGACGACGCCGAGGTGGCTCGGCGGGCCGGTGCGATCGGACGTGACGTGGACGAGCTGCGTGCGAACGGGCTGGCCGGTTCACCGGCCGAGGTTGTGCAGCGGATCGGCGAGTGGCGCGAGCGAACCGGGCTTGACCGGCTGTACCTCCAGGTCCTGGATCTTTCCGACCTGGCGCACATCGAGCTGTTCGCCAGCGACGTCGTTCCGCAGCTCCGCTCGTGAGCTCGTGAGTCTTATTGGGTGCTATAGCACCGAACTCTGTTTGATGGCACCAAGCATGACCCGATGACAAGCAGGGCTCGCTGACTCACGAGCTCACGAGCGCGTCAGCGCGAAACGCACCCCGGGCGCGGCGGGCTCTTCGTGGCTGGCCAGCCAGTGGTCGGAAACCGGGAGCGTGCCGTCCAGTGCCGCCAGCACCGCGTCGCTGGCCAGCGACCGCACCTCGGCGACGGTGACGTCCCTGCCGAGCTCGGCTGACAGCGAGGTCACGCCGGCGTCCACGATGCCGCACGGCACGATAACGCCGAACTCGCTGAGGTCGGCGTTACAGTTGATCTCGAAGCCGTGCATGGTGACGCCACGCTGCACCCGGATGCCGATCGCGGCGATCTTGCGCTCCGGGCCCCGCTCGTCGGCGGATAGCCACACGCCGCTACGCCCCTCCACCCGGCCGGTGTGCAGGCCGAGCTGGGCGCACACCGCGATCAGCGCTTCCTCGAGACGACGTACGTAGTCCACCACGTCGACCGGGTCGGCGAGCTTGACGATCGGGTAACCGACGAGCTGGCCAGGCCCATGCCAGGTGATCTTGCCGCCGCGGTCCACGTCGATCACCGGCGTGCCGTCGGTCGGGCGCTCGTGTGGTTCGGTTCGCTTACCCGCGGTGTACACCGATGGGTGCTCGAGCAGCAGCAGCGTGTCGGCCGCGGAATCCTCGTCGCGGGCGGTGACGAGGTCGCGCTGCAGCTCCCACGCTTCCAGGTAATCGATCGTCCCGAGTGGACGGACGTGCACCGGTTCGGTGGTGGCACGGCAGGAACGTTCCGGGGTAGTCACGCCTTCGAGCTTACGACGCCCGCGCCGTGCGGTGAAGCCGGCTGCAGCCTGACGGCCACCGAAGCCAGCAGTCCGACGCCGAGCACCGCGAGGACGGAGCCGAGCGTGTCGGTCAGCCAGTGCACGCCGAGCACGATCCGGCTCAGCGCGGACAGCAGTACCGCACCGGTCGAGGCGGCTACCGCGAGCCACAGCCGGTGCCTGGCCCGCAGCAGGCACAGCAGCACCACCACGAACGCGACGCTGCCCACCGAAACCACGTGCCCGCTCGGATAGCTCATCATCGGGTACTCGCGCGGGCGCTCGCGCTCGAACGCGGGTTTGAACAGCGACGTCAGCCGGCACGCCACACCGACGAGCGCGCAACGGCAGAGCAGCGCGGCCCGCTCGGTATGTCCGCGCCGGGTGGCCAGCACGATCGCGACGATCAGGGCCACCATGCCGGCGACCGGCAGGGCGGGACCGAAGATCGTCGTGACCACCTCGGTGATCGCACCGAGCGGCCGCTGCCACTGACCGTGCAGTGCATCGGCCACCGCGGCGTCCGGTTCTGGTGGCCGTTCCCGCACCAGCAGGCCGAGTGCCACGAACCCGGCAAGCAGGACCGCGGCGACGGCAAGCAATCTCACGCGCATGCCGCGGCGAGTGCGTCCGGCAGTTCGGGGTAGCGGAACGGGAACTCGCGCCGCAGCAGCGCAGCCGGCTTCGCCCGCTGCCCGAACACCAGCATCTCCTCCGCCTGCTGGCCGAGCAGGCCGCGCAGCACGAAGGCCGGTGCGACCCACGGCGTCGGCCGCCCGAGCGCGCGACCGAGTTCCCTGGTGAACTCCGCGTTGCGAGCCGGGTTCGGCGCGCACAGGTTCACCGGCCCGGTCAGCTGGTCGTCTTCGAGCGCGAAGCGGATCGCCGCGACCAGGTCATCGAGGTGTATCCACGGCAGGTACTGCCTGCCGTCCCCGAACCGGGCGCCGAGCACAGCCTTGAAAGCCACCCGCAGCACGCCGAGCAGCCCGCCCTCGCGGGCCAGCACCGGCCCGGTACGCAGCCGCACGACGCGGGCGCCCGCGTCGGACGCCGGGTGTGTCATGGCCTCCCAGTCCCGGCACAACTCGGCGAGGAAGCCGGTGCCCTGACCCGAGGACTCGTCGACAACCGTCTCGCCGGTGTCGCCGTAGAAGCCGGCCCCGGAAGCGTTGATCAGCAGCGGCACGCCACGCTCGGCGACGGCGGCGGCCAGTACTTCGGTCGGTTCGAGGCGGCTGTCCCTGATCAGCTGCTTGTGCGCGGCGCTCCACCTGGCCGGGGCGAGCGGCCGGCCGCACAGGTTGATCACGGCGTGCACGCCGTCCAGCGCGCCGGAGTCGATCCGCCCGGCCGGCGGGTCCCAGCCACGCTCATCCGTGCCGACCGGTGCTCGCCGGACCAGCCGCAGCACCTCGTGCCCGCCGTGCCGCAGCGCGGGCGCGAGGGCGGACCCGATGAAGCCGGACGAACCGGCGATCAGCACGCGCATGGACTGATCATCCCACCGTCACCTCGTGCGGCCCACGAGAACGTCCGGGTCGCCATGGCCGAGCGGGCGGTACTCACAGCCCGAGGTCGGCCTCGAACCTGCCCTCCTGGAGGCGGTTCTTGATCGTGGTCAGGAAGCGGCCGGCGTCCGCACCGTCCACCAACCGGTGGTCGTAGGTCAGCGCGAGATACGCCATCGACCGGATCGCGATGGTGTCGTCCCCGTTGGTATCGGACATCACCACCGGACGCTTCACCACGGACCCGACACCGAGGATGCCGACCTGGGGCTGCACCAGGATCGGCGTGTCGCTCAGCGCGCCGTTGCTGCCCAGGTTGGTCAGCGAAAACGTGCCACCGGCGAGCTCGTCCGGCTTGATCTGGTTGTTCCGGGTCCGGGTGGCAAGGTCGTTGATCTTGTGGGCGAGCCCGGCGATGTTCAGCTCACCCGCGTTGTGCACGACCGCGTTCACCAGGCCGCGCTCGGTGTCGATCGCGATACCGAGGTGCTCGGCCCCGTAGTAGGTGACCTCCTTGGCCTCCTCGTTGATCGACGCGTTCAGCTTCGGGTGCTGCTTCAACGCCTCAACGGTCGCCTTGGCGAAGAACGGCAGGAACGTGAGCTTCACGCCTTCCCGCTGCTCGAAACCCGTCTTGGCGCGGTCCCGCATCCGCGCGATCTTGGTGACGTCCACTTCGAACAGCTGGGTGAGCTGTGCGGAGATCGCCAGCGATTCGCGGGTGCGCTGGGCGACGACCTGCCGAAGCCTGGACAGCTTCTGGGTGGTTCCGCGCAGCGACTGTGCCTCCGCGGACGGCGCGGCAGGTGCTGGTGCCGCGGCCTGGGCGGGCGCGGCCGCCGCGGCGGGCTCCGGCCGGGCAGGCTGCTGCTTCGCCTCGACGGCGGCCAGCACGTCCTGCTTGCGGATCCGGCCGCCGACCCCGCTGCCCTTGATGGTGTTCAGGTCGATGCCGTGCTCACCGGCCAGCTTGCGCACCAGCGGCGTGACGTACGGCGCGCCGCTCGCGGATTCGTCGGCCTCGGCGGGGGGTGCGCTCGGCTGGGGCGGGGCCGGCTGCTGGGGCTGTGCCGGCTGAGCGGGTTGCGCTGGAGCGGTTTGCGCCTGTGGGGGCTGTTGCGCCTGCGGAGCAGGCTGCTCCTGCGTGGCGTGCTTCGGTGCGGATTCTGGTTGCGGTGCCGGCTGCGGCGCTGGTCCAGGCTCCGGGGACGGCGCGGGTGCGGCCTGTGCGGGCGCGGCGCTTGAGCCCCCCACCATGGAGTCCCCCACCATCGCGAGCTGGCCGCCGACTTCGACGGTCTCGTCCTCGCTGGCGACGATCTCCAGCAGGGTGCCGGCTACCGGCGAGGGGATCTCGGTGTCGACCTTGTCGGTGGACACCTCAAGCAACGGCTCGTCCACCGCGACCGTGTCCCCGACCTGCTTGAGCCAGCGGGTCACGGTGCCCTCGGTGACGCTCTCCCCCAGTGCGGGCATGGTCACCGGCGTGCCGGCGCCGCCCCCTCCGGAGGACGGTGCGGGCGCGGCCTGCGCGGGTGCCGACTCCGGCTCCGGGGGTGCGGGGGTCGCCGCGGCGGGTTCCGGCTGCGCGGGCTGCTGCTCGGCAGGCGCCTGCTGGGCCTGCCGCTCGGCCTGCTGGGCCGGTTGCTCGGCGGGTGCCTGCTCGCTGGAGCCGGCCGAGGCCGCCCC
>WHSZ01000039.1 GCA_009379845.1 Pseudonocardiaceae bacterium
ATCCAACAACCCACTCGGCGTGGCACTCACCGCCCACGACCACGCCAGAAGCTACGCCTTCCTCGCCTCCCCCGCAGCCCGCGGAATGACCGGACACTTCCTGCACCCCGACGGCGGCACCGGCATCAAACACTGAAAGGAGGTTCGAGGACGGGTGATGGAGCACGTCGTCGTCGTTGGTGGCTCGGTCGCTGGCATGCGCATGCTTTCCGGACTGCGCCGCGCCGGGTTCGAGGGAGCGATCACCGTCGTCGATCCGGAGGCCGCCAGCCCCTACGATCGACCGCCGCTGTCGAAGCAGGTGCTCCTCGGCACCTGGGAACCCGAGAAGGCATCGCTGGGTGATCCGGCTGGCGAGTGGAACGCGCGCGTGATCGGGGAGCGGGCCGTCTCGCTGGATGTCGATACGCACGAGGTCGGGCTCGCCTCCGGCGCGTGCCTTCGCTACGACAAGCTGGTCATCGCCACCGGCGCGGCGCCCCGCACGCTGCCGGGCAGTGGCTATGACGGCGTACACGTGTTGCGCACGATGACCGACTGTCTCGCCGTTCGCCGGAGCCTCGGGCGGGGCGGCCCGCTGGTTGTGGTCGGCGGCGGTTTCATCGGCGCCGAGGTCGCCTCGTCGGCGAAGGCACTCGGTGTTCCGGTGACCCTCGTGGAGGCGCTGCCCGCGCCGATGTCGCACGTGCTCGGCGAGCAGGTGGGCGCGCTGCTCACCGAGTTGCACGAACGCAACGGCGTGCGGGTGCGCTGCGGCGTCGGCGTCCGTGGTGTGGAAGGCAGCGGCGGTGTGGAAGGCGGCGGCCGCGTCCAGGCGGTCACCCTCGCCGACGGAACCCGGGTTCCCGCCGATACGGTCGTGGTCGGCATCGGTGTCATCCCGGACACCGGCTGGCTGGACGCATCCGGGATCCGCCTCGACGACGGCGTCGTCTGCGACGAGTACTGCGCGGCCGTCGGACCCGAGGATGTTTATGCCATCGGCGACGTGGCCCGCTGGTTCGACAGCAGGGCCGGCCGGTACGTGCGTGTCGAGCACTGGACCAACGCGACCGAGCAGGCGAACACGGTCGCCCACAATCTCACCCGCCCAGCTGAGCGGCGGCCGCACATCGGGCGCCCGTACTTCTGGTCCGACCAGCACGGCGTGAAGATCCAACTCGCCGGCCACGTCGCGGCCGATGATCCGGTCACGATCCTCCGCGACGAGGGTCCGAAGGAGCGTGTCGCCGCCATCTACCACGACGGCGATCAGCTTCGTGCCGGGCTAACGATCAGCTGGCCACGGGCGCTCGCCGAAGTCCGGCGTGCCCTGGAAGGCGGGCTCCCCGCCGGCGACGTGCTGCGGAGCCTCGCGGACCTGTCCGAACAGCCCCGCGTCGTGCACTCGTAAGGTCGGAATCCCGGCGGCACCCAGCGTGTCAGCGGGCGCTAGGTGATCAAGCCGGGGAGGCCGGAGTGGCTGCGGCGGCGCCGCATCCAGACCTTGCGCGTGCCGTCCGCGTACAAGCGCACCTTGGACAGCTCCCAGCCGGCGAACTCCGCGTGGATGGACAGCTGAGTGGTTGCGGTAAGCCTCGATACGCCAGGGGGTAGGCGCATCGGGCGATACTCCCAGGGCCCTTCGACCACCGATCCTTCTGCAGCTGCCTCCGTCATGGTTGCACCACCTGAATCCCATCGCCGGTCGCCGAGACCACGATGACTCGGCCCGTCAGGGTATCCACGGTAACCGCATTTGGCTGTCGTAGCGTGGAGAATCGATACCGTTCTTTCGGTTCACCACCCGCCACATCGAATCCGACCACCTCGTTGCGGGCGGTCAGCGTGATCCACGCCAGGTCGCGCCGCTGGTCGTAGGCGATCCCGTACGGCGAACCGGGTACCGGGTAGCGCTGCCGCATCAGCAGCGGATCGGTGGAGAAGGCCAGCAGCGAGTCGCCGCGGGTATCGGTCACCAACACCCGCCCATATCGATCCAGCGTCGCGTGGCCGGCGCCGTCACCGGTGCGCTGCCCGTTGCCGACTTCGCCACCCGGCACGTCCAGCTCGAACAACGCGTTCCGCAGCCGGTCTAAGACCAACGCCCACGACCCCAACGCGAACACCTGATCCGCGCTGTAGAGCCCGCCGCTGATCGTCCGCAGCGGGCGAGCACCGTCCAGCACCTGCACGCCCCTGCGGTCCCGCAGCGCCACCAGCGTCCGGCTGCCCTGCCTCGTCGCGAAGGTGGCGGTGCCGCCGACCGGCACCTGGCTGGCCTGGCCGTTCGGCAGGTCGATGCGCACGACCTTGTGGGCGGAGCCGACCGAGGCTAGCACCGGACCACCAGGGCCGGCGAGGTTCAACGACTCGGCGCGGCCGGGCAACGGCACCGTGCGGGGTCGCGCGTCCAGCCGGTCCAGCGGGTACAGCAGCACCGACGTCGGCTTGTCGAGCGCCACCGCGAGGGTCCGCGAGCGGGGATCGGCCAACACCGACGACGCGTTTCCCGGTAGCCCGAACACCGACCCGTCCGGGTTCTTCGCGGCCGGGGAGCGGGCCGGCTTCGCGGCCTTCGGGTTGTCCACCGCCTGCAGCTCGTCCTGGGCCGCGCCACCGCTGTCGCAGCCGGCCACCAGCCAGGCCACAACGGCGACCACCGCGAGCCCCCGTGCCCACCTAGCCAAGCCGCTGCTCCGGGTAACCGAACTCGATGTCGCTCACGTCGTCGAGTGCCGCGCGGATGGCCGGCGGCAGGGTGAGCTCCTCCGCGGCAAGGCAGCCGGTCAGCTGGCCGGTGTCCCTGGCGCCGAGCACCGGCGCCGCGACACCTGGTCGATCGCGCACCCAGGCCAGCGCCACCGCGAGCGGCGAGGTGCCAAGCCCGTCAGCCGCGGTCACCACCGCCTGCACGATGCGCGCCGCGCGCTCGGTGCGGTGATGCTCCACGTAAGGCGCATAGCGCGCGGACGCCCCGCGCGAGTCGGCCGGTGTGCCGGAGCGGTACTTGCCGGTCAGCACGCCACGACCGAGCGGAGCCCAGCACAACAACCCGAGTCCGTGATGCTCGGCCGCGGGCACCACTTCCCGTTCGATTCCGCGTTCCAGCAACGAATACTCCATCTCGGCGCTCACCAGGCGCACGGGTTGCCGCTGCGCGCTCGCCGCGGTGGCCAGCTGCCAGCCCGCGTAGTTGGAGACGCCGACATAGCGGACCTTGCCGCTTTGCACCGCGGTGTCCAGTGCGGCCAGTGTTTCCTCGATCGGCGTCGCGGGATCCCAGGCGTGCAGCTGCCACAGGTCGATGTGCTCGGTTTCCAACCGCCGCAGCGAATTGTCCAGCGCCGCCAGCAGCGCACCCCGCGAGGCGCCCCCGCCGAACGGGCCGTCCGTGGCGCGGGCAGCGGCCTTGGTGGCGAGCACGATCTGCGAGCGCGGCACCAGGTCACCGATCAGCGATCCGAGCAGGCGCTCGCTTTCCCCCTCGCCGTCCACGTTGGCCGTGTTCACCAACGTGCCACCGGCGTCGACGAATGCGACCAGCTGGCTGGCCGCCTCGTCGGCGTCCGTTTCGGCGCCCCAACTCAGGGTGCCCAGTGCCATCCGGGACACCCGGAGTCCACTGTGCCCGAGACATCGCTGTTCCACATGGCCGAGCCTACGGGGAGCCAACAGGCTGGCCCGGTAGGGTCTGCCGGCGTATTCGCGGGATCGATCACGGCACCGGGCACGGCAGGAGTGTGTAGTTGACCTGGTTGGAAACACTGGTTCTGGGTCTTGTACAGGGGTTGACCGAATTCCTCCCGATCTCGTCCTCGGCGCACGTGCGCATCGTCTCCGAGTTGTTCTTCGGGGGTGACGCGGGAGCGTCGTATACCGCGGTGATCCAGCTGGGCACCGAACTGGCCGTGCTGATCTACTTCATCAAGGACATCGTGCGGTTGTTCGTCGCGTGGTGCCGTGGCTTGGTCAGCGCTACCGCACGGCGCGATCCCGACTACCGGTTCGCCTGGTACATCATCATCGGGTCGATGCCGATCGCGGTGCTCGGTTACCTGTTCCAGGACGCCATCCGCACCTCGCTGCGGAACCTGTGGATCACCGCGACGGTGCTGATCGTCTTCGCGCTGCTGCTGAGCGTGGCCGAGCGATTCGGCCGCCAGGACCGTACGAAGCTGACCTTGCGGGACAGCATCACCATGGGACTGGCGCAGTGCCTCGCGCTGATACCCGGCGTGTCCCGATCCGGCGGCACGCTCACCGCCGGGCTCGCGGTGGGCCTGAAACGCCCGGAAGCCACCCGGTACACGTTCTTGCTGGCCATCCCCGCGGTGTTCGGCGCGGGCGTGTTCAGCGTGTTCGACCTGTTCTCCGCGGAACACATTGGCAAGCAGGCATCCGTGGCGCAGACCGTGGTCGGCACCGTGGTGGCGTTCATCGCCGGCTACGCGTCGATCGCGTGGCTCATGCGGTACATCACAACGCACAGCTACTCGCTGTTCGTGTGGTATCGCATCGTCATCGGTGGCGCGGTGATGCTGCTGCTCACCACCGGAACGCTGAGCCCGACCTGATCGGGGCCTACGCTGTCGGTGTGGGCACCGTCATCTTGCTACGGCATGCACGATCCAGCGCGAACGGCAGCGGAATCCTGGCCGGTCGCGCGCCGAAGGTCGGCTTGGACGACACCGGCGCCAAGCAGGCGACGCAGCTGGTGGATCGGTTCGCTCAGGTGCCACTGGTCGCCGCGGTGTCCTCGCCGTTGCTGCGCTGCCGTCAGACGCTGGCGCCGCTGCTGTCCGCGCGGGAGCTCACGCTGAACACCGACACGAAGTTGTCCGAAGTGGACTACGGGGACTGGACGGGGCGGGCCATCAAGGACCTGGCCAAGGAGCCGATGTGGCGGGTCGTCCAGCAGCACCCGTCGGCGGCGGTGTTTCCCGGTGGCGAGGGGCTTGCCGAGGTGCAGGCCCGCGCGGTGGCGGCGGTGCGCAAGCACGACGCCAGGCTGACCGAACAGCACGGCGAGCACGCGGTGTGGGTGCTGTGCAGCCACGGCGACGTGATCAAGTCGGTGCTGGCCGACGCGCTCGGGCTGCATCTCGACTCGTTCCAGCGCATCGTGGTCGATCCGTGCTCGCTGTCGGTGATCCGGTACACCGATACCCGGCCGTTCCTGTTGCGGGTCAACGACAACAGCGGCGACCTGACCGGCGCCGTGCCACCGAAACCCAAGCGGGGCCGGGGCCGCAGGAAGAAGGGTTCGTCCGACGCCGTCGTCGGCGGGTCCACCGGCCGGTGAATCAGTTCGCACCAGCTCAGCGCTCGGTATCGGCCGATTCCGGGACGCCGAGTGCCCTGGCCACGCTGAACACGCTGGAATCCAGCCGCGTCAGGTCGTCAAGCGCGGCGCGGATCGCCGGCCGATCGTCCGGCGTGGACAGCACGTCGGCCGGCCGCATGCCCCCGGCCGGCGCCTGCTCGTCGCGCAGCCCGGCCAGCATCACGTCCAGATTTCCGGCGACCGCGCCGGCGGCCCGCACCAGCCGGTCGTCACCGGAGAGCATCGCGGGTTCGGCGCGCACGGCGAGGTCGCGGGCGTAGAAGGCGCAGGTATCCAGGGCCGCCTGGACGTACCAGCCGTGCTCACGCTGCCCGCGATACGGGTTGAACGGGTGGGTGACCGGCTCGACTTGCGAGCGCAACGTGCCGATCTCCCGATCCAGGGTGCGGGCCTGCTCGATCAGGTTCACGTTCTCCACACCGGAGAGCAGGTCCTGCGCATGCCGCACGAAGTTCCGCACCGCCTCGAGCACGGCAACCACCTGGTCGCTGAGCGCCTGCCGGGTCCGGATGGGCACGATCACCAACGCGGCCAGCATCCCGGCCGCGACGCCCACCACCGTTTCACCGAGCCGCAACACCAGGACGTCCACGCTGAACGTGCCGAGCAAGCTGTACAGCAACCCCAGCATCGTGGTCATGAAGAACGCCATCAGGCCCTGGGAAACCCGCGCCACGTATACGAAGCAGAACACGCATATCCCGATCAGCACGACCGCGGCCGGCTGGCTGCCGGAAACCAGGCTGGCCGCGCCGAGGCCGCCGAGAATCCCCCAGATGGTGCCGGCGAGCCGCCGGAAGCCCTTGACGAACATGGTGCCCCTGCTGCTGGTTCCCACGAACACCACGAACACCGTGATCACCGCCCAGTACCAACGCTGCGGGGAGACCAGCTCGCCGCCCACGATGGCCAGCCCGCCGGCGACGAACGCCTGCAACGCCTGCCGGGTCTTCTCGTCCAAAAAGGACTTCTTACCCGAGGTGTCCGCTTCGTCGTCCGGTGTGGACAGCGGGAGCTCAGTCACCGGGCGCTCGGCCAGCTGCCGCTGCACCAGGCGTTGCGCCCTGGCGTCGGCGAGCGCCAGCTGCGCGATCGCCTGGCGCAGTGGCCAGGACGTCGCGGACCGGTCGGTGTCCGAGCTGTCGCCGAGCATCTCGGAGAACTCGTCGGTCCTGCTGATCAGCGGCAGCTCGGCGGGATCCCGTTCGATCAACGCGTGCAGCCGGCGCAGCCTGGCGACCAGGCCGGCGCGGTCCCGCTCGGTCAGCTCGGCAGTGTCGGTTCGGGTGGCGGCACGCAGCAGTCGTTCGGCTGCCAGCTCCACCTCGACGACCCGGCGCTGGAGCATCACCTGTGTCTCGAGGTCGATGTCCTCGCTGAGAACCTCCTCGATCATCAGCGCGCATTCGTGCAGCCGGGTGATCAGCCGGCGTAGCTGCCGCCTGCGGCGCGGTGTGGCGCGCTCGCCGAGCACATGCGTCTCGAGCGAGTCGGTGATCGCCGCGACGAGCCCGGCCAGCCGGGCGCGGAACCCGCGGCGCACCCTGAGCAGCTCCGCTTCCGGTCGGCGCGGCAACACCACGAACCGCATCAGCGCGTTGCCGGTCAGGCCGACGGCGATCGCACCGATCAACGCCGGCACCTGTGCGGGAGTGAACCGCAGGAAGATGGAGAAGAAGAACAGAAAGAACACCACCGCACCAAGCGCGGTGCCGCGTGGCCCGAAGCGTTGCGCGAAGACCGCCAGGAAGATCACCACGAGAAAGACGGCCTCGGGCAGCAGCGGATAGCGTGACGCGACGGTGGCGACGGTGACCGTCGCCGAACCGATCACCACGATCAGTGCCAGGGTGAGCGCCTGCCCGGCCTTGGTGGCGTCGCGGACCAGGAAGGTGGACTGCACGCCAGCCATCGAGCCGACGATGACGGTGGGCAGTGGAGCGCCGAGCGCGAGCAGGGTGCCGACGGTCAACGCCAGGTTGCCGACGGCGATACCGGCGAGCCGGAGCCGGGTCAGCCCAGGATCCGACGCGACGAGCCGGTCCTGCAGGGTGGTCCACCTGCGGGCCATACCCATCAGCTACTGAGGAACCGATCGAGTACCCGTACGCCGAAGCGCAGGCCGTCGATCGGGACGCGCTCGTCCACGCCGTGCGCCAGCTCGCGATACGGGAACCCGGCCGGCAGCCACAACGGGGCGAACCCGTAGCAATCCATGCCCAGCTGGGAGAATGCCTTCGCGTCCGTGCCGCCACCCATGCAGTAGGGCACCACAACCGCGTCCCGGTCCTCGGCGCGCAACGCATCGGTCATCGCGTCGAACCACGGCGAGTCGATCGCCGCTTGCACGGGCGGTGAGTGGCTGACGAACTCCCGTCGCACGCTGGGCTCCAGCAGGTCATCGAGCACGGCGAGCAGCTCGGCCTCGGTGTCCGGCAGCACCCGGGTGTCCACCTGGGCCTGCGCGAGGCCGGGAATGACGTTCACCTTGTACCCGGCGGAGAGCATCGTCGGGGTGGTGCTGTTGCGCACGGTGTTCTCGGCCAGTCCGGCGGCCGGGCCCAGCGCGCGCAGCAGCTCGTCCACCCCGGCCTCGCTGGTGAGATCCACCGGGATGCTGAGCGCCGTCCCGGTGCGCTCGAAGAACGCCCGCACCGCCGGGGTCAGCCGCAGCGGCCAGCGCTGCTCGGTCAGCCGTGCGAGCACCCGCACCAGCGTGGTCACCGCGTTGTCGTCGTTGCGCCGCGAACCGTGCCCCGCGCGCCCTCGGGCGGTCAGCCGCAGATGCGCGGTGCCCCGCTCGGCCGTCCCGACCGGGTAGAGGTGCACCAGCCGCCCATCGGCGGCCGGCACCCGGTAGGTGTACCCGCCCGATTCACTGATCGCCGCCGCGCATCCGTCGAACAGGTCGGCGTGCTCGTCCACCAGCCAGTGCGCACCCTCGACGCCGTGATCCTCCTCGTCCGCGACGAACGCGAACACCAGATCCCTGCGCGGCCGCCGACCCTCCCGCGTCCAGCCGGCCAGCACGGTGAGCACCACGGCGCAGAAGTCCTTCATGTCGACCGCACCGCGGCCCCACACGCAGCCATCCCGCACCGCGCCGGAGAACGGCGGCACCGACCAGTCCTCCTCGGCCGCCGGAACAACGTCCAGGTGTCCCTGCACGAGCAGCGCGTCGAGACCGGGATCGGTGCCGGGCAGCCGCGCGACCACGTTGCCCCGTCCCGCCGTGCGCTCGAGCAGCTTCGGTTCCAGACCGGCGTCGCTCAGCCGGGCGGCCACGAACTCCGCCGCGGCTCGCTCGCCCTCGGCGTCCCCGGCACCCCGGTTCGTCGTGTCGAACCGGATCAGCCGCCAGCAGAGCTCGGCCACCTCGTCGCGCTGAGCATTTTCGAGATGGGCATCGTCGCGCCGCACGTCCCGGTCAGCCATATTTCCCTTCGATCGCGTCGGAGGCGATCGCGGTCACCACCTTGAACGCCTTCATCGCTTCGGTCATGGTCGGCGCGTCGAATTCCACGGTCCGCACGCCGGCCAGCTCTACCGTAGGCACGACCGCCGAGGCCTGCGCGAGATGACTCGCGTCGAATTCCACCTCGATCCGATGTGCCGTGCCGTTCGAGGCGCCTCGCCCCGCACGGGACGCGGCGTCCCTGGCGGCCTCGGTGATGCGTTCGCAGGCCAGCGCGGGCGGTAGGCAGACCGCGGCGTATCGGGAGACGCTTTCCTTCACCGCCACCAGCTCGGCCTCCGGTGCGTAGTCCGCGGCATCCCGGCACGTCTCGTCGTCCCCGGTCACCACCAGCACCGGCACGCCGTACTCGGCGGCGAGCGCGGCGTTCAGCCTGCCCTCGCTGGCGTGCACCCCGTCCAGCCACACTCCGGTGATCGAGTTCGGCAGGTAGGTGTGCGCGAGCACGCCGTCGCAGCCTGCTCCCGCGTGGTAGCCGAGAAACACCACGCCGTCCACGCCCGAGTCGATGCCCTGCATCATGGACAGCGGCTTGTGCTTGCCGGTGAGCATCCGCGCGCGGGTGTCCAGCTTTTCAAGGAGCAGGTTGCGCTGCGCGGAGTGCGCCTCGTTCACCAGCACGTCTTCGGCGCCGCCGGCGGCGAGTCCCGCCACGCAGGCGTTCACGTCCGAGGTGAACATCCGCCGGAACCGTTCGAATGGCTCGGTGCCGGGCACCACGTCATCGGTCCAGGTGACCCCGGTGGCGCCCTCCATGTCCGCAGAGATCATGATCCGCATGCGGTAAACGTTACGGGTTGGCAAGAACCTTCGGTACTCGTTGACTTTTCCGACCCAGAAGTGGTTACTTCTTGTCTCTCAGGAACACCAGAATGGGGAAACGGCTATGCGCAGGCGACGCGGTCGCGGAGCAAAGGGCGCTCTTGCGGCGCTCAGCCTGGTTACCGGCTTGGTGGTGGTCTCGGCCGCCCCTGCCGCCCAGGCACAGGAGGAGGTCACGCTCAAGGTAGCGCTGACCCAGGAGATCGACCACCTGAATCCGTTCCTGGCGATCTTCCAATCCAGCACCGGCGTCGGCCGGGTCGCCTACGACTACCTGACCAGGTACAGCGCCAAGGACCAGGAGCCGGTGCCCGGCCTGGCCACCGACTGGAAGACCTCGAAGGACGGCCTCACCTGGACGTTCACCATCCGGGACAACGCGAAGTGGTCCGACGGGAAACCGCTCACCGCCGAGGACATCGCCTACACCTACAACCTGATCAGGCACAACGAAACGGCCGCCACCGCGAACGGCAGTTTCGTGGAGAGCTTCGACAAGGTCACCGCGCCGGACAAGAACACGCTGGTGATCAAGACGCGAACGCCGCAGGCCACGATCCTCGCGCTGGACATCCCGATCGTGCCCAAGCATGTGTGGTCCAAGCTGTCCAAGGTCGACGACCCGAAGATGGACGAGCCGCCACTGGTCAGCAGCGGGCCGTTCACCATCACCGACTACCAGCCGAGGCAGTACGTCCGGTTGAAGGCGAACAAGAACTACTGGGGCGGCGCACCCAAGATCGACCGGCTTGACTTCGTGCACTACGACAACGAGGACGCCGCGGTGAGCGCGCTGGAAAGCGGCGAGGTCGATCTGGTCAACCGGCTCGCCCCCGCGCAGTACGACGCGCTGCAGGACAATGACGACGTCACGCTGAACAAGGCGCAGGGCAGGCGGTTCAACGAGCTGCTGATGAATCCCGGGGCGGCGACCAAGGACGGCGAGGCCATCGGTGACGGGCATCCGGCGCTGCGCGCCGTGCGGGTGCGTCAGGCGATCGCGAAGGCGATCAACCCGCAGGTGCTGGTGGACCGGGTGATGAGCGGCTACGCCGAGCTGGGGTCCAGCGTGATCCCGCCGGTCTTCGAGGACTACCACTGGAAGCCGTCCGCGCAGCAGCGCTGGAAGTTCGACAAGCGGAAGGCAAACCAGGAGCTGGACGCCGCCGGCTACCAGCGCGGCGCGGACGGCGTGCGGCGGATGCCCGGTAACGGCCGGCCGCTGGAGTTCCGGCTGCTCGGGCACAAGGGCCGGACGTTCGACGAGCAGAGCGCACGCTACATCGTGGAATGGCTGGGAGAAGTCGGCATCAAGGTGACCCAGGAGATGGTGGAGGAGAACCAGGTCGACGAGAAGGGCACCGCCGGCGAGTACGACCTTGCGTTCAGCGGGTGGGGCGTGAACCCGGACCCGGACTACATCCTGGGGCTGCACCGCTGCGCCGCCCGGCCGAACGCGCAAGGGCAGGGTGGCACCACCGATTCGTTCTTCTGCGATCAGCAGTACGACCGCCTCTACGCGCGGCAACTCGCCGAGAAGGACGAGAGCAAGCGCCAGGAGATCGTGAAGAAGATGCAGCAGCGGCTCTACGAGCAGGCGCCGATGGTGGTGCTGGACTACGACAACGCGCTCGAGGCGTACCGCTCGGACAAGTTCGAAGCCTTCACCGTCCAGCCGCAGCCGACCGGCGTGATCATGGAGCAGAACGGTAACTGGGGCTACTACCAGGCACAGCCCGCCGCCGGCGGCGGCGAAGGCGGCCTTCCGGCCGGGGGTTGGGTCGCGATCGGTGCCGTGGTCGTGGTGGCGGCCGCCGGCGGCGGCCTCGCGCTGCGCAAGCGGGGCAAGTCCGTCGAAGACCGCGAGTAGGAGAGCACGAGCAGGTGTCGGACGTACTGACCGGGATCGAGCAACCGGCCGACGAGGAGGCCGCCCGCGGCGCACCGCGCGGCTCCGGGGCGGTGCGCTTCCTGCTCGGCAAGCTGGGTAGCGCGTTGCTCAGCCTGGCGCTGGTGGTGGTGCTCGGCTTCCTGCTGTTCCGGATGATCCCTGGCGATCCGGTGGTCACCATGACCAGGGGACGCCCGGTCAGTCCGGAGCAGCTGGCCGAGCTGCGCGAGCGGTTGGGTGTCGACAAGCCGATGTGGCAGCAGTTCGTCGACTACATCGGCGGGCTGTTGCGGGGCGATCTCGGCACCTCGTACCTGTTCCAGCGGCCCGTTGCCGATCTGCTGACCGAGCGGCTCGGTCCGACGCTGCTGCTGGTCGGCACCGCGACGCTGCTGGCGATCGTGCTCGGGCTGTGGTTCGGCATCCGCTCCGCGTGGCGGCGGAACAGCCGGTTCGACAAGGTGTCCACCGGCACCGCGCTGACGCTGTGGTCGATGCCGCAGTTCTGGCTCGGGCTGCTGTTGCTGATCGCGTTCGCCGGGGTGTTCCCGAGCGGCGGCATGCGCTATTCGGACACCCCGCCGGACGTCTTCTCACAAACCCTGGACGTCGCGTACCACCTGGTGCTGCCGTGCCTCACGCTGACCGCCGCGGTGTACGCGCAGTACCTGCTGGTGATGCGCTCCTCGCTGCTCGAGGAGATGAACGCGGAGTACCTGACAACGGCGCGCGCCAAGGGCCTTCGGGATGACCTGGTGCGCCGCCGGCACGCGGTCCCGAACGCGCTGCTGCCCACCGTGACGCTGGTGTTCCTGCAGTTCGGCATGGTGCTCAACGGCGCGGTCGCGGTGGAAACCGTGTACTCATGGCCAGGGCTGGGGCTGCTCACCTACGAGGCACTTTCCGGGCCGGACCTGCCCGTGCTGCAAGGCGCCTTCCTGGTGCTGGCCGCCGCGGTGATCCTGATGAACGTGCTGGCCGACCTGCTGTACCGAGTCCTCGACCCGAGGGTGCGTGCCACATGACGCCCACCACCGACGAAACCCGCGGCGTTCGGGCGATCACCTGGGCACGCCGCAAGCAGGCCACCGCGGGGGTGTGGCGGGAGTTCGCAAGGGATCGTGGCGGGCTGATCGGCCTCGGCGGCCTGGTGCTGATCGTGCTGCTCGCCCTGCTCGCCCCGGTGCTCACCGACGAGACCGCCCTGGAAGTCACCAACACCACGGCGCAGCCTCGGCAACCACCGAGCGCGCAGGCGTGGCTCGGCACCGATCGGGACGGCATCTCGGTGCTGCTGCTGGTGTGGTGGGGTGCCAGGGTCTCGCTGCTGATCGGGTTCTCAGCCGCGCTGCTGTCGGTGTTCATCGGCACCGCGGTCGGCATCCTCGCCGCGCACTTCGGCGGGTGGCTGTCCACCACGCTGATGCGGTTCACGGACTTCTTCCTCGTGCTGCCCACCCTGGTGCTGGCCATCGCGCTGTCCGCGGTGCTGCCACGTGGCATCGGCACGATCGTGCTGGCCATCGGGGTCGCGTCCTGGCCGACAACGGCACGGCTGGCCCGCGCGCAGACGCTGACTATCGAGGCGCGGCCCTACATCGAGCGGGCCAAAGCCCTCGGGGCCGGGCACCGGCACGTGATCGGCAAACACGTGCTGCCGGCGGTCCTGCCGCTGGTGTTCGCGCACACCACGCTTGTGGTGGCGAACTCGATCATCGCGGAGTCCACGCTGTCCTTCCTTGGTGTCGGCGACCCGTCCCGGCCGTCCTGGGGTGGCATCCTGCAAGCGGCGTTCAACAGCGGCGCGGTGTCCCAAGGCGCGTGGTGGTACCTGCTGCCGCCGGGCATCGGGATCGTGATCGTGGTGCTGTGTTTCACGTTGTGCGGGCGTGCGCTGGAGACCGTGCTCAATCCGAGGCTGCGGGGGCAACGGTGACCGAGAATCCGGGGACCGACGGCGCGGTGTTGCTCGAGCTGCGCGAGCTGAGCGTGCGCTACCGCGCCGCGCGCGACGAGCTGCCCGCGGTACGCGGCGTGAACCTGCGGCTGGGCGCGGGGGAGACGCTCGGGCTGGCCGGCGAGTCCGGCTGCGGCAAGTCGACCCTGGCGATGTCGGTGCTCCGGTTGCTGCCGAGATCCGCGCGGGTGGACGGTCAGGTGCTACTGGACGGCGAGGACGTCGCCGCGATGCGCTGGGGCAGGCTGCGCGCGGTGCGCTGGGCGAGCGCCTCGGTGGTGTTCCAGGGTGCGATGCACGCGCTCAACCCGGTGCGCAAGGTGTACGACCAGATCGCCGAGCCGATCCTGTTGCACGATTCCGATCAACGGCCCGACGAGCCACCCGCGGTGCGGCACCGGGTGCACGAGCTGCTCGATCAGGTCGAGCTGCCGGCCGGCAAGGCGGAGGCGTTTCCGCACGAGCTTTCCGGCGGCCAGAAGCAGCGCGTGATGATCGCGATGGCGCTGGCCTGCGATCCTCGCCTGGTCATCGCGGACGAGCCGACCACCGCGCTGGACGTGATCGTGCAGGCGCAGGTGCTCGAGCTAATGTCCCGGCTGGTCGCCGAGCACCACATCGGGCTGATCATGATCAGTCACGATCTGTCCGTGCTGGCCTCGACCTGCCAGCACATCGCGGTGATGTACGACGGCGAGATCGTCGAACGCGCGCCGTCCGAGCAGCTGATGCGCGCGCCCCAGCACGCGCACAGCAAGGCGCTTGCCGCGGCGTTCCCGACCATCGGCGACCCCGCGTCCCGGTTCGCGCCCGCGACCAGCAATCCGCTGCCTGAGCAGCCATCCGAGCGACCGGTCGGCGAGCCGGTGCTGCGTACCGAGGAGTTGCGGGTCAGTTTCCGCGCCCGTGGCGGGCGGACCGTGCGCGCCGTCGACGGGGTGGATCTCGAGGTCGGCGAGAACGAGATCGTCGCGCTCGTCGGGCAGTCCGGTTCCGGCAAGACCACGCTGGCTCGTACCCTGCTCGGGCTGCAGCGCGCGGAGTCGGGGCGGGTCTTGTTCCGCGGTACGCCGTTGCCCACCTCCACCAGCGGGCTGCGGGACTACCGGCGCCAGGTGCAGCTGGTCCTGCAGGATCCGACCAGTGCGTTGAACCCGAGGCACAGCGTGTACGAGGCGGTGGCCGAGGGCCCCCGAATCCACGGCCTGACCACCGATGAGATCGGGCGGGTCACCCGCGCGCTGGAGGCGGCGGAGCTGCGCCCGGCGGAACGGTTCATGTCCGCCTTGCCGCATGAGCTCTCCGGCGGCCAGAAGCAGCGGGTGGTGATCGCGGGCGCGCTCGCGCTCGAGCCGGCCGTGCTGGTCGCGGACGAACCGGTTGCCTCGCTGGACGCGTCGGTGCGCGGCGAGATCCTCGCGCTGCTACTGCGGCTGCGCATCGAGCTTGGGCTCTCCGCGCTGGTGATCACGCACGACCTGGGGCTGGCGTGGAACATCGCGGACCGGGTGGCTGTGATGTACCGGGGCGAGCTTGTCGAGGTTGGCACCGTGGAGGATGTGCTGCTCGATCCGCGGCACGAGTACACGAGATCGCTGCTCGCGGCGGTCCCCGGTGGCACCCACCGGGCCGAGCCGGCCAACGGGCTGCGACACTAGCCGTTCGGCACCCGGCCTCGTCAGCGTTATCGGTACGAAAAGCGGCTGTCCCCGGCAGGCGCTGTTCGGCCACTGTGTAACCTCAGAGCTCCCATGGCAACCACTACCGACCAGACACCGAGCGTGGAGAACACCAAGGGCGGCGACGGATCCACGCTAGCCACGGATGGTTCTGTCCTGTGGCTCACCCCGAGTGGCGCCACGTTCCCGTGGCGCACCATCGCTCTCGGCGCCATCGGCAGTGCGATGATCGCGCTGGCCGCGGTTGGCGCGGGTGGCGTGCTGATCAGCGATCCGCTGGTCGGCCATGGCCCGCTGTCCTGGGTGCGTTACGGGCACGGCCGCGCGATGGCCATCGTGACGCTATACGCGGGCTTCGCGCTGGCCGTGTGGGCGTGGGTGCGGTTGGGCCGGCACGTGCTGGCCGGGCGGGTGGGCGCGAAGCCTGTGCTGGTCGCCGCCGGGTGCTGGATGGCGCCCCTTGTGTTCTCCCCGCCGGTGTTCACCAGGGACGTCTTTTCCTATATCGGGCAGGGCATGCAGACGCTGCTGGGCCACAACCCGTACGACCTTGGCCCGATCGTGCTGGAAAACATGCCGGTCATCGTGCAGAACGTGCACCCGTTCTGGCAGACGACGCCCGCGCCGTACGGGCCGCTGTTCCTGTTGATCGCCAAGAGCCTGGTGAGTATCACCGGCAACAACATGATTTTCGGCGTCATCCTGATGCGGCTGTCCATCATGACCGGCCTCGGTTTGGTGCTCTGGGCGCTGCCTCGGCTGTGCCAGCGCCTCGGCGGACGGTTGCCGGTCGCGCTGTGGCTGGCACTGGCCAGCCCGCTGACCGTGGTGCACCTCGTGGGCGGTCCGCACAACGAGGCGCTGATGATCGGGTTCCTCGCGTTCGGCGTGTTGATGATGCTGGAACGCAAGCACGTCCTCGGCATCGGGCTGGTGACCGCGGCCATGGCCGTCAAGGCGACCGCCGGCTTCGCGCTGCCGTTCATGGTGTGGATATGGGCCCGGCATCTCGACCATTCCTCGCCGGTGAAACGGTTCCTGCGGGCCGGCGCCAGCGCGGTCACCGTGTTCCTCGTCGTGTTCACCGCCATCACGTTCGCCACGTTCGGCTGGCCGCACTACAACCTCGGCTGGTTGGAAGGTCTGGAGGCGCCAACCAGGATCGTGAACTACCTGAACATCCCGACCGGCATTGGCGAGCTGGCGCACACGTTGTTCGGCTGGCTCTTCACGGACAGCGCGACGATCTTCGTGAACGTGGTTCGCGCGCTCGCCATGGTGGCGCTACTGGGCTTTGTCCTCCGCCAGTGGTGGTTGGCTCGGGACGGCGGCACCGATGCGGTGCGGCGCACGGCCATGGTTCTGCTGGCGGTGGCGATCCTGTCGCCTCCGACCCTGCCGTGGTATCTCACCTGGGGCTTCACGCTGGCAGCCGCGATGCCGTGGAAGCAGCGACATCTCGCCACGGTGGTTGGCGTTTCGGTGTTCCTCACGCTTACCTACACGCCGGCCGGCGAGGACCAGATGTATACCTGGCCGCTGATGCTGGTGGTGGTCGCGGCCTCCATTGTGGCCAGTCGTTCCCTGCTGCAACCGGATCCGCTCGGCTTGTTCCGGAACAAGCAGCAGGTGGAACGGCAGGATGCGCCGGCAGCCGACGCGTCGGTAGCCGGTAGCCGGTAGCGGCCCGTCGCCGTCGGCCGGTAGCGGCCCATCGGCGTCAGCCGGTAGCGGCCCAGCCGCGCCAGGTGTGCACCCGTATCCGGATCACCGGGCCGGTCGGCGGCTGCTGGTCGTATTGCCGGTACTTCTCGGTGAGCAGCCGGATGGGCTCCGCCAACGCCTCGGCGGAGCGCTCGATGGTGGCGTGGCCGTCCGCCCGCGCCCACCACAGCCGCGACCAGTCCTCCTGGTAGCCGTCCGCGATGAGGCACACCGCGGGGTTCGCCTCGATGTTCCGCACCCGGCGCAGGTTGGTGGTGCTCTTCGGTTTCTGGTCGATCGCGATCACCACGACGTCGCCGGTCACCGCGAACGTCACCGGCACGAGGTGGGGGACTGCGTCGGCATCGGCGGTGGCCAGCCGTGCCACCCTGGCCGCCGCGAGGCGTTCCCGTGTCTTCGCCGCACTGATGTGCATGTCCCGAGGCTAGATCGTCCACACATGAGTGCGCCGAATCACGGTTGTACTGTGCAACTAACTAACTTACCGTGTCGATCAGTGAGCGGCCAGCAGACAGAATGGGGCGAATCAGATGAGCGAGCACGAACAATGGGACATCACCTCAGGCGTCGGCATCACCGCGCTGGCGGTGGCCGCGGCCCGCGCGGTGACAACGGATCGCGATGCCGGGCTGGTGAACGACCCGTTCGCGGAGTCCTTCGTGCAGGCGGCCGATTCGCCCGTGCCGATGTGCACGAGACTGCCGGACGAACCGATGCCCGATTCCACGTACGAGCAGATGTGGCACGCCATCTCCGTCCACATGGGACTGCGTTCCCGGTATTTCGACGACTACTTCGCCGAAGCGGTGGCCAGCGGTGTCCGGCAGGTGGTCGTGCTGGCAGCCGGCCTTGACACCAGGGCGTTCCGGCTGGACTGGCCGGCCGGCTGCACGGTGTTCGAAGTCGACCAGCCGAGGGTGCTGGAGTTCAAGGACGAGGTGTTGCGGGAGCAGGGCGCCGCGGCCGGCTGTGACCGCCGCATCGTGCCCGTCGACCTGCGCGACGATTGGCGGGCCGCGTTGCTCGAGCAGGGCTTCGACAGCTCGCGGCCGACCGCGTGGCTGGCCGAAGGCCTGCTGCCGTACCTGCCCATGGACGCGGAACGACGGCTGCTGGACGTCATCCACGAGCTGTCCGTGCCCGGTAGCCGGATCTCGATCGAATACCTGCTGGACACCAAGGCGCTGCTGGATCATCCACTGGTTACCGAATCGGCGCGGGAGTTCGGTTTCGACATCCGCGAGCTGTTCCACACGAAGGCCCCCACGGACCCGGCGAGCCGGTTGACCGAGCTCGGCTGGGCGGTGAATACGACCGACAGCGGCGAGCTCGCCGAGCGCTACGACCGGGAGCACGCCACCGTACTGACCAAGGAATTCCAGGATTTCGGCCGCTACCTCACCGCGGAGCGCTAACGTACGGGGCGTTGAAGGCCCCGAGCGGCCGGTGCGTACGTCGCGCGATAGCCGAAGGCGACAGTGCCCACCCGGCGGGACGGTGGACGACTGGTCATGTGCAGAGGCGACATGGTGCGCAGGAGCGTGCTGCGCTCGGGAGCCGCGCTGGCCGCGGGCCTGGCCGGCATGCTGCCCGCGCGGGTGACGCGGGCGGAGACCACGAGCGGCGAGCGGACCTGGACACGGCGGTTCGCCGGGCGTTCGCCGATCGGGCTCGAGCAGTGGGAATATCTCGCGTTCGATGTCGGGCAGGGCGCCAGCCGCGTATCGGTGTCCTCGGCGTTCGAGGAGTTCGCCATCTCCGCTTTCTCGAACGTCCTCGATCTCGGGCTTTTCGGTCCCGCCGGATGGGACCTCGGCAACGCCGACGGCTTTCGCGGCTGGTCCGGCGGCGCGCGGCGGGAATTCACCGTGTCCGCCTCGGATGCCACGCCCGGATACCTGGCCGGCCCGCTCGAACCGGGCACCTGGGCGGTCGCGCTCGGGCCGAGGGTGGTCAACCCGGCTGGGATGCGCTGGGAGGTCACCGTCACCGTGGAGTACGCCGACGCGGGGCGTCCGTTCGAACCGGCGCCCGCCCCGGTTCGGCTGCCGGATCGGGGCAGCGGCTGGTATCGGGGCGACCTGCACGTGCACACCGTCTACTCGGACGGCACCCGCACGCCGGACGAGATGGTTGCCGCGGCACGCGACGCCCGGCTGGATTTCTTCGCCTCCACGGAGCACAACACCAACTCCGCGAACCACATCTGGGGCCGCCACGCGCCGGAGGACTTCCTGATCATCTCCGGCGAGGAGGTGACCACCCGGCACGGGCACTGGCTCGCGCTCGGGCTGCCGTGGCAACACTGGGTGGACTGGCGATACGGAACCGGCGCGGGCTCGTTCCGGCGATACGCGGCACAGGTCCGGAACGTCGGCGGGCTGGTCGCGGCCGCGCACCCGGGCGTGCCGATGCCGGGCAGCTGGTGGGAATTCGGGTTCGGTGCGGTGGACGCGATCGAAGTGTGGAACAGCACGTGGGGACCGGACGACGAAGCGACCCTGGGCATGTGGCACGGCCAGCTGGTCGCCGGGCGGCGGGTGACGGCGCTTGGCAACAGCGATTCGCACCGGCCGGAGCAGCCGGTGGGGTTGCCGCAGACCGTGGTGCACGCGGACGAGCTGTCCACACCGGCGATCGTGCACGGCATCCGGCGTGGCAGGGTGTATCTGGCCGAGTCGGCGGACGTCTCGATGGACGTGCGGGCGTGGGCAGGGACCCGCACCGCGGGAGTCGGGGATTCCCTCGCCGTGTCGCCCACCGAGGCGGTGTCGTTGCACGCGCGGGTCTCCGGCGCGCCGGGTGCGGCCATCGTGCTGCACGGCGCTTCCGGGCCACTTTCCACGGCCCACACCGACGCTGAAGGCACCGGCACGTTGCGGTGGCGGGGCAGGAGCGCGGCGGCCAAGTTCCTCCGCCTCGAAGTGCGGCGCAACGCGCTGACCCAACTCGTCGCGCTGAGCAACCCGGTATGGCTTTCCCCCGCGTAGGTTGAGAAATTCGAAACGTGCCCGTCTGATGGCGGGGCTGGTGTTGCGCGCCCACGCCCCCACGTAGATGTCCGTTTCGCGTCACGAGGTGTCGTGCGTGGGCGTGGTGAGAGCTGGAGCCCGCTCATAGCCTGACATCAGTGAGCCGAACCGTGACCGCTGGGCGTCTGCTGCGTCAGGCGATGACCGCCTCCCGGGGTAACACGGCTGTAGCGCTGGCTGGCGCGATCGGTCACCAGGCCGGTGAGGCGTTCGTTCCAGTCGCGGTCGGTTACGCGATTGATCGAGGCATCGCCGCCGGTGACCTGGGACAACTCACGGTGTGGCTGGTGGCGATCGTGGCTACTTTCGTGTTGTTGTCCAGCTCCTATCTCGTGCATGCTCGGGCAGCAGCGAAGGCGAGCACCGCGGCTGAACTCGCGCTGCGGATGCGCGTCGCACGTCACTTGCTCGACCCTCGGGGAAGTGTCCCTTCGCCGCACGGCGCTGGGGGACTGGCCACGATCTCGACCGTAGACGTCACCGCGACCAGTTATATCAATTTCGCCAGCTACCTTGCCGCCAGCGGATTCGGCGGTCTCGTCGTCGCGATCGTCTTGCTGTTCACGCTCTCCCCGTTCCTTGGCGTGTTCGTGACGCTGGGCGCCGTCCTCGTTGTTGCGGCCACCCAACTGCTTGCGTTTCCGTTGGAACGCCGCATGGTCGAGGAGAGCGCCTACGCGGCCGAAGCGGCCGATACCGCAGCCGACCTTCTCCGCGGCCTTCCCGTGTTGAAGGGACTGAGCGCGGAGCCCGCGGCCGCCAGGCGATTCCACGGTGTAAGTCGCGCCGCGCTGCGCGCCACCTTGCGTTCGGCACGGTCGTCGGCCCTCGTCCGCTCCACGACGGTCGCGACGACTGGAGTGTTCGTCACTGCCATCGCGCTGCTCGGCGGCGGCATGGTCCTGCGTGGTGAGCTCGGGATCGGTGCCCTGGTCGCCTCGCTGGGGTTGGCGCAGTTCCTGGTCGGCCCGCTCATGCAGCTTTCCGAAACAAGTGCGTTTGTCGCCGAGTGCCGTGCCGCGGCCCGGCGGGTCGCTGGAGTACTGCAGCAGACGCCCCCCGAGTTCAGCGACCACCGCCTGCGCGAAGTGCACGGTGAGGTCTGTCTGGAGATCACCGCCGACGCGATGCCGGGCACCGGCGCCGCCGAGGTTCTCGCGCGGGCAGATCAGCTCACGGGCATCGTCGCGGCGCAACCCGTCGTGGCCGCTATGTCCGCCGCGCTGACCGGGGAAACGCGGCACGAGGGGGTGGCCGCCCGGCTCGACGGCGTATCGCTCAGCGCAATCGCCGTCGAGGATCTCCGCCGCGCTATGCTGGTGCAGGCCCTCAATTCCTCGCTGTTCCCCGGCACGCTCGCCGACAACATCGCAGCCGCCGCACACGATCCCGCGGCCGTGACCGACGCCGTGTCAGCGGCCGCCGTGGACTCGGTCACGACCGAGCTGCCGGCTGGCGAGGACACGCTCGTCGGCGAGAGCGGGCACTTGCTCTCCGGCGGGCAGCGCCAGCGTGTCGTTCTCGCGCGTGCGCTCGCCGCACGAGCCCCGGTGCTCGTGCTCCACGACCCGACCAGCGCCGTCGATACCATCACCGAGGCACGCATCGCCGAGCGGCTCCGCCGCCTGCGTCAGGGCACGACAACCGTGCTCTTTACGACGAGTCCTACGCTTCTCGCCGCCTGTGATCGTGTCGTCAAAGTCGGGGCGGCGGGCGCCGTATTCGGCTCGCACAGCGATCTCGTCGCCGATCCCGAGTACGCCCGGCTGGTGCTGCGTTGAGCGCCGCCCTGCCCGTCGCCGACCCGAGGGTCACGGTCCGCCGGATCTGGGCCCTGTTCCGATCACGTCTCCCGCTCGCCGTACTCGCGGCCCTGGTAATGATCGCGGCGGGCGTCGCGGGAGTCGTCACGCCCATCGTGATCGGCTGGCTGATCGATGACGTGACAGCGGGTACCGGCACGACCCTGGTGACTTGGTGCGGCCTGCTACTTGCGCTCGCGGGTGGTGGCGCGATCCTGACACTGGTCGCGGAACTTCTGGTCGCCCGCTGCGGTGAGCCGGTTGTCGCGCGGCTACGCGAGCAGACCTTGGGGAGGGCTCTCGCATTCGAGCCGGGGAAGATGGCGGCAGCCGGCTCGGGGGATCTGCTCGCCAGACTGGGCTCGGATGTGCGTGCACTGAGCAACGTCGTGCGGGCCGTCCTGGTCGAGTTCACCGGAGCCGGGTTGACGGTTGTCCTCACCCTCGCCGGGATGGCCGTCGTGGACCCTCGCCTCGGGCTGGCGGGACTGTGCGCCGTGCCCATCCAGATATGGGCGACGAAACGCTATCTCCGTACCGCGCCGGACGTGTTCGCGCGGGCCGCCCGGGTCCGAGGCGCGCATTCGCAGGAGGTGCTCGACTCCGTCTCCGGCGCGGCTACCGTGCGCTCCCTCCGGCTCGGTCCCATGCGGCTGGATCGCATCGAGGCCGGCGCGCGTGACATCCGGAACCTTCACCTGCTGGAGGTGCGCCTTCAGACCCGCTTCACCCAGCGGCTGAACGCAGCCGAACTGGTGGGCACGACGGCGATCCTGCTCATCGGCTTCGCGCTCGTGCGGACCGAACAGGTCAGCGTAGGGGCGGCAACGGCGGCAGCATTGATGTTCTTGCGGCTGTTCGACCCGATCAACGTCGTCCTCGGCCTGGTTGATGACGTGCTCGAGGCGTACGCGGGCTTGCGTCGTCTGGTGGGCGTGATCGAGACACCCGTTGAGGAACGACCAAGCGACGGGCCGTGCCCGGCCGATGGAGCTGTCTCGGTCGACGATGTGCGGTTCGCCTACCAACCGGGCCACGATGTCGTGTGCGGCGTCGATCTCAAGCTGGGGTCCGGTGAGCGGCTCGCCTTGGTGGGTGCGTCCGGAGCGGGCAAGTCGACTCTGGCTTCGTTGATCGCGGGCCTGCACGCGCCGGGTACGGGCGTCGTGCGGATCGGCGGGGTCTCCCTCGACCGGCTGAGCCCGGCGCAGCGCCACCGGACGGTGATCGTCGTCGCGCAGGCCTCGCACGTGTTCCGCGGACGCCTTCGCGACGACCTCGCCCTCGCCTCGCCGGATGCCGGCGACGACCGATTCGGGGAGGCCCTTGCGCTCGTCGGGGCGCAGGCCTGGATCGAGGCGTTACCGAGCGGCCTCGACACCGTGGTCGGAACTGGCGGACACGAGCTGACCCCGGTTCAGGTGCAACAGCTCGCGCTTGCGCGGCTGGTTCTCGCCGACCCGGTGGTCGCCGTGCTCGACGAAGCGACCGCCGAGGCCGACAGCGAGGGGGCGCGGCTGGTCGAGGACGGCGTCGATGCCGTGACCGCGGGACGCACCGCGATCATCGTCGCGCATCGGCTGAGCCAGGCGGTGCGCTGCGATCGGGTCGCGGTGATGGAATCCGGTCGCATCGTCGAGCTCGGAACGCATGAGGACCTCGTCACCGCCGGCGGCGCCTACGCCGCGCTTTGGAAGGCATGGTCGGCTCGTTGACGACTGAGCGCGGCCCCGAACTCAGCGGTTGGCCAACACCGAGCCAGGGTTCGTGCCGAGAAGTTGACGGAAGGCGACGATGAACGCCCCCGTCGACTCATAGCCCACTTCGCGGGCGACCGTGGCGACCGCCGCACCGGCGACGAGCCGGTAAAGGGACAGGTGGACGCGCAGCAGCGTCCGCCATTGCCCGAAGGTGAGACCGGTCTGCGCGGTCGCGCGGCGTGACAGGGTGCGCGAGCTGACGCCGAGCTGGCGGGCCCATTCCTCGACCGCGTGCGGGAGAGCCGGATGCGCACGGACGCTCTGCTGGATCGTGCGCAGGGCTGGGTCAGTCACGTCCGGCAAGGACAGCCGGTGCTCACATACCGGATCGGCGGCGTCCGCCACCGCCAGTTCGGCCCGTCGTCGCGGCGCGCCCGGAGGCAGACCGGCTAGATAGCAGAGGAGCTCCCGCAGAAGGGAACCGACACCGAGCCAGGTCGGCTCGAAGCCGGGGCACTCCACCGCGATCGTGCGGAGCCCTGGACCGCGCGCCGGGTGAACCGTGATCGGGCGACCGGCGGGAATCCACAACGCCAGTTCGGGAACGAGCAGCCGGTCGAAAGCGCCCACCGTCACCACCGCCGCGGACCGGTCCGGCCAGAGCAGTCGGCCGTGCCTCGTTGCCTCGGACTTCTGGCGAGGCTCGAACGATGAGAGGCAGAAGGCCCGAATGACGTGGCTCGATGAACCGGGCGCCTCCCCTCGGTGTCCGGTGAGGCGACCTTCCTGTCGTCTCTGAGCGATGCCAGTCATCTTAGGTAAGCCTAATCTGACACGTGAGTCGAAGAAAGGTCACCTACATGTCGAGGCGTTTACCCCTAGTCGTCGCAGTGGTCCTGGCCGCGAGCGTCAGTTTCCTTGCCGCCTGCTCGTCTACGGCACCGGACGGCGCAGCCGCTGCGGCCAATGCGCAGACGCGTACGTTCGAGCACGCGTACGGGACGACTGAGAACGTCCCGGCACACCCGGAGCGCGTGGTCACCATCGGCCTGCGCGAGGTGGAGAACGCCGTTGCCCTTGGGGTCACCCCGGTTGGGTATCTCGACTGGTTCGGCAACGGACTGAACCCGTGGACTGCCGAGGCTTCAGATGGCAGCGACCCGGTCGCGATCAACGACGCCGATTGGAACCTGCAATACGAGAAGATCCTGTCGCTCAAGCCCGATCTCATTTACGCCAACGACGGCATGACCAGGGAGCAGTACGAGCGCCTGAGCGAGATCGCACCCACCGTCGGCCCCATTGACGCCGTCGGTAAGGCGGCGGCCGGGGACTCCTTTGTGGCCTGGGACACCGCCCTGGAGCGCACTGGCACGATCCTGGGTCGCGAAGACCGCGCGGGAAGGGTCGTCGACCGCGTAGCGAACGAGATCGCCGACGTCCCGAGCGAGCATCCGGAGTTCGCGGGGAAAAGCGCCGCGATGGCATGGGCTCCCAATGCGGACGGGACTTGGCTCGCCACCTCCGCGGACCCGCGTTTCCAGCTCGTCCGCGACATCGGACTGAAGCCGAACGCCGCCGTCGCGAAGCATGACGCTGCCGGGGCCGAGGGACAGGTGCAGGTCTCCCTGGAGGAGCTGGACCAGCTCGAAGCCGATGTGCTGTTCCTGTACTCCTACCAGCAGAGCGAGCGCGACGCGGCCATGAACTACTCCACGTTCACCCGGCTGGGGGTGGTCAAGGATGAGCATGTCGTCTGGATGCCGACGGATATCGCGGATGCCCTGTCGTTCGGCACTGCCATCTCGATCGAGCATGTGCTGAGCAAACTTCCCGCGTTGATTGCGGAGAAGCTGGCTCGGTGAGGTTCGTCGATCACGACACGGGGCGCGACCGTCGCAACGAGATCGTCGCGGTGCGGCGTGTCACCCCCGGCATCGCACGGATCACCCTTGCTGGAGCCGACCTGCACGATTTCCGCGACAACGGTACCGACCAGCACGTCGCGGTGCTCTTCTTCGATGACGACGTGATCGTGCCCGATCCGTTCACCACCGAGTCAGTCATGCGGATGCGGCCGTTCGTGCGACCGCGGATGCGCCGCTACACGATCCGCCGGTTCGACCCCGCTACCCGCACTCTGGACATCGACGCGGTGGTCCATGGTGATGGCGGACCCGGCGTGGCGTGGGCCGCGTCCGCCTGTGTCGGCGATCGGGTGCTCTGGTGGGGACCGACGAACGCGTGGCGACCGCACGCGGACACTCGGCACGTCATCGCCGTCGGCGATGAGACGGCGCTCCCGGCGATCGACGCACTCGTGCGCGAAACGCCGGAGAGCGTCGAGATCACCGTGGTCGTCGAGGTCGCCAGCCCCGCGGACGCCTGCTATCTCGATGAGGTTGCCGGCCGCTGCCGGATACGCATCGTCCAACGCGCGGCACCACCAGGTACCGGATCTCCGGACCTCATGACGGCGCTACGCGAGCTGCCGATGCCCGATGGGCCGGTCGACGTCTGGGGTGCCGGCGAGTATCGCACCGTTCAGGGGTTGCGCCGGTTGTTCCACGGCGACCACGGCCTGGATCGTCAACGGGCATTCCTCGTAACGTACTGGACGCACGGGCAAGCTCAGGACGAGCGCGCGGAAAGACGCGACGCGGCAACGACCGGTAGGAATCGTCAGCGGTATCCGGAACGGGCTCGTGAATTCCTCCGGACACGCTGACGTGCGGCGGCTACGCGCTGAGCCGGCTACCGGGAGAGCGGCCGAAATGCCGACGGTAGGCAGCCGTGAAGCCGTTGACGCTCCCATAGCCCACCCGGTAGGCAACCGCGCTGACTGGCTCGCCTTGATCGAGCAGGGTGCCGGCGGCGTCCAGTCTGATCAGCGCACGCCATGCCGCGAAGCTCAGCCCGGTCTCGGTCACGAACGCGCGCTGCAGCGTGCGCGCGCTGACGAACAGCTCCGCCGACCAGACCGACAACAGCCGCGGATCCGACGGGACGGCCAACAACGCCCTGGCTACCGAGCGTGCCTGAGGATGCGTCGGCACCGGCAGGCGCGTCTTCGTCGTCCCTGGCACCGCGAGGACGTCCAGCAGCACCGCGCGCAGCCGGCAGGCCTGCTCGTCGTCGAGGTCCGGCTGGACGAGTCGCAGGACCAACTCGCGCATCAGGCCGCCCGGGGTGAAGACCGCCGGGCGGGAGGACGCGTGGGTCATGATCCCCGCGCATTCCTCGGGTTCGAGGTAGACGCAGACCAGATCGACGGTGTTGAGCGCGATCGCGTCGTGCTCGGCGTCCGAGGGAATCCACGCCGCCTGGCCGGGTTGTACGACCCACGCGTCGTCGCGCACCCGCGCGGTGAACGAGCCCCGCGCGGCCAGCACCAGCTGATGCTGGGGGTGGTGATGTTTGCTGAAGCCGGTATGCGTTGCGCCCTGGAACCGCGCGGCGATCAGCGATTGGTCACGCGTGAGTCCGTACTCGACGTACATCGTCTCCGTCCACTCCGCGGTCACGCGTCCTCCTCTCGCCATCAACCCGACACAACTAAGGTTTGCCTAACTTTACAGGAGCGGACGGGATGACCGGCGTTCAGTCCGACGCGGCGGCGACGTCTACGTCATCGGGTCTGGCGCGCACCAACGCGGTTCGTGGCGCCTGGGTTGCGCTCTTTCTGGCGCTGCTGGTCATGTCCGCCGTGGTGAGCATCGCGGTGGGCAACAAGTTCATCCCACCCGACGAGATCTGGCGTGTCCTCTGGTATCCCGATCAGTCGCTCGCCTCGGACATCGTGCGCGACCTCCGCATCCCGCGCACGCTGCTGGGCATTCTCGCCGGGGCTCTCATCATGGCCCTTACCCGCAACCCTCTCGCGGACCCCGGCATCCTCGGCGTCAACGCCGGAGCCCAGTTCTTCGTCGTGCTGGCCGTCGCCCTGCTCGGCTTGACCACCTTCGGCCAGTACGTCTGGTTCAGCTTCGCCGGGGCGATCGGCACGACCGTCATGGTCTACTCGATCGGCTCGATCGGGCGCGGTGGCGGCACACCGGTCCGCCTCACCCTCGCCGGCGTAGCCCTTGGCGCCGTCCTCAGCGGGGTAGCCAGCGGTATCACCCTGCTCAACCCACGCGCCTTCGACCGGCTGCGCACCTGGTCCGCCGGCAGCCTGGCCGGGCGCGAGCTCGACGTCGTGCTCCAGTTGCTTCCGTTCGTCGTCGTCGGCGCTCTCATCGCGTTCGCGTTGCCCCGCCGACTCAATGCCGTCGCCCTCGGCGACGATCTGGCCTCGGCGTTCGGTGTCAGCATGAGGACGACCAGACTCTGGGGCATCGTGGCGGTGACCATCCTCTGTGGAGCGACGACAACCGTCGCCGGGCCGATCTCGTTCGTCGGCCTCGTCGTTCCGCACATCGTCAGATGGTTCTTTGGTCCCGACCAGCGGTGGATCTTCTCCGCGACGGTAGTGGCCGCACCGACGCTGGTGCTCATCGCCGACATCACCGGCCGCCTCGTTATCCGGCCGGGCGAGATCCAGGTCGGGCTGATGACGGCGTTCATCGGGGCACCCGTGCTCATCGCGCTGGTTCGACGCAAGCGGGTGAGCGGCCTGTGAGCCAGATCGATTTCGGTAGATCCGTGCGCGTCGTCCGTGTCGCACGGGACCGGATCACGGGACGGTTCGACACACGTTCGCTGATCGTCAGCGGCGTCCTGGCGGTCGCGATCGTCTGCGTCCTGGTCGTCTCCCTCGGTACAGGTGACGTGTCCGTTTCGCCGTGGCGGGTGGTGCGGGTGGTGTTCGGTGGCGGTGACGCCCCTGAACGTTTGGTCGTGCTGCAGTGGCGGATGCCGCGCGCACTGATGGCCGTTGTGGCGGGTGCCGCGCTGGCCGTGAGCGGCGCGATCTTCCAGGCCATGACCCGCAACCCGTTGGGCAGCCCTGACGTCATCGGCTTCACCTCGGGTGCCTACGCCGGGGCCGTCCTGTCGATCCTCGTCCTGCGCGGCAGCGGCCTCAGCACCCCCGTGGGTGCGCTGCTGGGCGGACTCGCCACCGCGATGGCCGTCTATCTCCTCGCGTATCGTCGGGGAGTCGAGGGCTTCCGGCTCATCATCGTCGGCATCGGCGTGAGCACGATCCTCGCGGCCATCACAACCTGGCTGATGATGCGCGCCCAACTCGAGCTGGCGATCCAAGCCGCCGTATGGGGCACCGGGACGATCGCTGGCACCACCTGGTGGCAGCTCGGCTACGTGAGCATCGCGACGAGCGTGCTCATCCCGCTCGCTCTCGCTGCCGCCCCGACACTGCGAGCACTCGGGATGGGGGAGGATGCCGCTCGCGCGCTCGGCACCCGAGTCCGCACTGCGATGCTGGCGCTGACGGTACTCGGCGTCGCGATGAGCGCTGCGGTCGTCGCGTTCTGCGGAATGATCATGTTCATCTCGCTGGCCGCCCCGCAACTGGCCCGACGCGCCGCCCAGTCGGGCGAGCTGCCGCTCATTTCATCCGCGCTCATGGGCGCACTGCTGCTGTCCGGCAGCGACTGGATCGCCCAACACGGCCTCGGCGAGGAGGACCTTCCGGTCGGCGTCGTGACCGTGAGCGTGGGCGGAGCGTATCTGATCTGGCTGCTCATCCGGGAAGCGAGGCGTCGATGACCACGACAGGGAAGAGCGCGCTGCATACCGAGAAGGCGACGTTCGGCTACGACGAACGCGTCGTCTCCCGCGACCTCACGGTCGAGATCCCCGACGGCGGATTCACGGTGATCGTCGGCCCGAACGCATGCGGCAAGTCCACGCTGCTGCGGGCACTGTCCCGGCTGCTCGCTCCTCGGTCGGGCCGTGTCGTGCTCGACGGGACCGACATCACTCAGATGAAGAGCAAAGAGGTCGCGCGCAGGCTCGGTCTGCTGCCGCAAAGCTCGCTCTCGCCCGACGGGATCACCGTGGCCGACCTGATCGCGCGGGGACGCCACCCTCACCAGAAGGTGTGGCGGCAGTGGTCACCCGAAGACGAGGCGGCCGTCGTGGCCGCAATGGCGGCCACGGGCATGACCGACCTCTCCGGCCGGCTGGTGGACGAGCTGTCCGGGGGCCAGCGACAGCGCGTCTGGGTGGCGCTCATCCTCGCCCAGGAGACCCCGCTCCTGCTGCTGGACGAGCCGACGACCTTCCTCGACATCAGTCACCAGATCGAACTGCTCGAGCTACTCACCGAGTTGAACGCCCACGGAGGCACCCTTGTTGCGGTCTTGCACGACCTCAATCACGCCTTCCGGTACGCCACACACGTGATCGCGATGAGAGACGGCGCCATCGTCGCTGAAGGGCCCCCCGACGCCATCGCACGTCCGGAGATCGTCGAGCACGTCTTCGACCTGCCGTGCGAGATCATCGCCGACCCCGTCTCCGGCTCGCCCCTCGTCCTCCCACTGGGTGGCCAGAGGTCGAAACGGGCGGCGCGGCCGGGAGGAAAGGCTAGCCGATGAGACGGACGCGGCATACAGCCATCATGTGCGGGTGGCATGTTCACAACAGAATGCGACCGGCTGGCGCGCTCCGCTCAAAGCGAGCTTCGCATACGCCGCCCAATTGCTATCCGGGCCGGATCATCCGGCGTACGGCGGCTCGTAAGGATGACGTAATGCCGCCGCCCCTTGCCCGCTGACCCGTACCGGTATTCGATCAATGGTGTCCCTTCCGCGCCAGCAAAGGGGGATCTTGATCGGTATGGGCGCCGCGTCCGATGTACCAGCCGGTGGGCCGACGAACGTGCTGCCCGCGTCCCGATCGTCCCGGGTGATGCTGGCGGTCGTCCGGGTAACCGTGGCGCTGTTGTGGATCGAGAACACGAGCTGGAAGCGGCCTCCGACGTTCGCCCATCTCAGCGATCCGCCGTCCGGTCTGTACCTGTGGACGCTCAACGGCGTGCGGCACGAGGTGTTCGCGCCATGGGCATGGTTCGTGGAAAACGTGGTACTGCCGAATTTCGTGCTGTTCGGCTGGCTTGTGCTCATCGTCGAAGCGAGCCTTGGCGCGTTCCTGCTCGTCGGTTTGGCCACCCGATTTTTCGCGCTGGTCGGAATGGTGCAGACCGTGGCGATCATGTTTTCCGTCCTGAACGCACCGCACGAATGGTTCTGGGCGTACTTCCTGATGTTCGTGGCGCACCTCGCGTTGCTCGCCACCGCGGCCGGCCGTGCCTACGGCGTCGATGCGGTTCTCCGTCCACGATGGACACAACGATCGACCGCGCCGTCCCGACTGCTTCTTACCGTGTCCTGAAAAGAGGTGACCGAGGTGCTGCAAACTCCGCTGAGCCGGGCCGCGTTCGGACTCGGTGCCGGGGCAGCGGCCAGCGTCCTGCTCAGCCTGGCAAGCGGCCCCCCGCTGAGATTGATCAGTCTCAACGGGATCGGCGTACTGATCATGATCGTGCTGGCCGCGCTCGCGATGCTCGGCGGCCTGATCGGCCTACGGCTACTGGTCGCGCTCGCCGGACTCGGCTTTCTGGCGGCCGCCGCGCTGGTCGTCGTGCAGTGGGCGGCACGCGGAACCAACACCCTCGGCGGCACCGGCGCGACGATGACGCTAATGCTCGGGTTCGCCATCGGTTTGCTGGCCGTCGGCTCGGTCCGGGACCGGCCAGTCGAAAACAACTCCGCACGATAGCCGCGTCGGCACCGGCGCACGAACAGCTAAGGAAACATCATGGACCTGGAAAGCCGACTCGAACCAGTGCTGAGCGTGGCCGGCAAACATGCGGCCACTGTGGACAGTGAGGCTCGATTTCCCGCCGAGGCGGTGCTCGCGTTACGTAGCTCCGGCCTGCTCGGCTTGACCATTCCTGAGGAGTACGGCGGGATCGGCGCCGGCCCGCCGGAGTTCAGCGACGTGGTGAGCCGGCTGGCCGGCGTCTGCGGTTCGACCGCGATGGTGTACCTGATGCATGTCAGCGCCGCGATGCCGGTCGTCGGCGCCACACCGGCGGGACTACCGGACCTGCCGCGGCAACTCGCGGACGGGCGCCTGCTTGCCACCCTCGCGTTCAGCGAACCGGGATCGCGCTCGCATTTCTGGGCTCCGGTCTCCCAAGCGAAACGAGACAACGGCGAAGTCCGGCTTGATGCGGCGAAAAGCTGGGTGACCTCCGCCGGCTACGCCGACCTGTACGTCACCTCGACGCTGTCCGCCGACCAGGACGGTGCGATCGACGTGTACACGATCGAAGCCGGGGATGCGGGCGCCACGGTCACCGGTAGCTTCACCGGGCTCGGGTTGCGTGGCAACGCATCCGCCCCGATGCGGTTCGACACCACCACGAGCGACGATGCCCGCGTCGGCGGCGCCGGCACCGGTTTCGACCTGATGACCGGCACCGTGATGCCGTGGTTCAACCTCGGCAACGCGGCCGTCTCGCACGGGCTGGCGAGTGCGGCAGCCGAGGCGGCGATCCGGCACGTCAGCACGGCCAAGCTGCAGCACACCGAGCAGGTACTTGCCGAACTGCCGACCATCCGGGCACGTGTCGCGCAGATGTCGTTGGGGCTGGAGGCCGCGGGCGCGTACCTGCGCTCGGCCGCGGCGAGTATCGCAGCTCCCGACGAGCAGACGCCATTGCGGGTATTCGGGGTGAAGGCACTCGCCAACGACACGGCCCTGTCCGTGACGGACGACGCGATGCGGGTGTGCGGTGGCGCGGCGTTTTCCCAGCACCTTCCGCTCGAGCGGTTCTTCAGGGACGCGCGGGCCGGTCACGTCATGGCGCCGACCGCGGACGCGCTCTACGACTTCTACGGCAAGGCAATTACCGGCCTACCGTTGTTCGGCTGACGATCGGTTTCTCGGGGAAGGGATATCAATGGATCCATTGTTGATCGGAGCGGTGGCCTACTCACCGAATATCGTGCCGATCTGGGAAGGAGTTCGGGAATACTTTCGCGGCGCGCCGGTGGAAATGGATTTCGTGCTTTTCTCGAATTACGGCCGCCAGGTGGACGCGCTACTGGCCGGCACGATCGATATCGCGTGGAACACGAACCTCGCGTGGGTGCGCACCGTTCTGCGGACCGACGGCCGGGCGCGGGCGCTAGCCATGCGGGACACCGATGTCGAATTCCGGACGGTGCTGGTGACCAGGGCCGGCGCGGGCCTGCGCGGCCCGAAGGACCTCGTCGGGCGCCGGCTGGCGCTCGGCAGCCGGGATTCGGCGCAGGCGGCCATCCTGCCGGTGCACTTCCTGCGGAGGGAAGGGCTGGGGGAGGGTGACGTCGAGCTGATCCGGATCGACAGTGATCTCGGCAAGCACGGGGACACCGGGCGCAGCGAGCTGGACGCGATCAGGGCTGTGCTTGACGAGGAGGCGGACGCCGCCGCGATCGGCATCACCACGTGGGAGGCTATCGGCAGGGACGAGCTGATGCCCGGTGCGCTGGAGTCGATCTGGACCAGCCCGGCGTATTGCCACTGCAACTTCACCGCGCTGGACACGCTTGACGCGGCGCGCGCGGAGCCCTGGGTCGAACACCTGCTCGCGATGGATTGGGACAACCCGGAACACCGGAACATCCTCGAGCAGGAGGGCCTGCGGGAGTGGGTCCGGCCGCGGCTGGATGGCTACAACGACCTGTTCGACGCGGTTGCCGAGCAGGGAGTGTCCGCTCGATGGTGATCCTGGAACTCGTCGAGCGGATCGGGGCGGTGGCCGAGGGCGACCGGGTGTCGGTGCCCGTGGCCTCGGCCACCGACCGGGATGCGGTGGCGGCGTGGTGCGAGCGAACCGGGAACACCCTGCTCGGCACCGAAGATCACACCGTGACCGTGTTACGTGGTCGCCCGCCCGATCCGCTCGCCGCGCTGCCGGCCGACCGGGTACCCGGTGCGCGCCTGTGGCTGTACACCAACTTCGACTGCAACCTGGCCTGTGACTACTGCTGCGTGCGGTCATCGCCGACGACCCCGCGGCGGGCGCTTGGGCTGGACCGCATCCGGCAGCTCGCCGCGCAGGCGCCACCGGCCGGGGTCAGCGAGCTGCTGATCACCGGCGGCGAGCCGTTTCTGCTTCCGGACCTGGGGGAGATCGTGGCGGCGTGCACCGCGGCGTTACCCACCACGTTGCTCACCAACGGCATGTTGTTCAGGGGGCGCCGGCTGGAGATGTTGCGTGGCATGCCACCCGATCGCCTGGCGCTGCAGATCAGTATCGATTCGGCGACCGAGGACCGGCACGATCTGCACCGTGGTCGCGGTAGCTGGGCCAAGGCGGTTCACGGGGTGCGTACCGCCGTCGCGGAGGGGTTCCGGGTGCGGGTCGCGGCCACGCTCACCACGAACAACCTCCGCGAGGAGGATGAGCTGCGTGCCTTCCTCGACGGGTTGGGCATCCCTCGGACGGACCAGATCGTGCGCCCGCTAGCCCATCAGGGGTTCGCCGACGACGGTGTCGAGCTGACCGTGGAGACGCTGGTTCCTGAGGTCACGATTACCGCGGACGGGGCGTTCTGGCATCCGGTTGGTGCGGACAACGAGGAGCAACTCGTCAGCACCGAGGTCCTGCCGCTGGCCGCGACGATCGAGCGGGTTCGCGAGCGGTTCCGTGCGCACCATCGTGCGGCCGAAGCATCGGCTCGCGCGTTTCCCTGCGCCTGACTCCTGCTTCTGACTCACGGGTGGAGGCCGTGGAGTGCGCTAGTGATAACGTGCCTCCATGCCTGAGCCCGGGGAACCGCTCACCGCGCAGGAACAACTCGTCGTGCGTTTCTTCGATGATATGGGCACGACATACACCCAGATGCGCGAAGCCTTCGAGAAGTATTTGCACGATGAATGCACCTGGAGTAATCAAGGCCTGCCCGAGGTGACGGGTAAGGACACGGTTCTCGGTTTCCTGCGGCAATTCGCCGACCAGATTGGTTTGCAGGCCGTCGGCGGCAAAGTGCTAAACATCGCCAGCCGTGGCGATCTGGTGCTCACCGAGCGCCACGAAGTGTGGACCGGCACGGGCGGCCAGGTATTGGTCGAGTCACTTCCGGTCATGGGCACCTTCGAAATCAAGGACGGGAAGATCCTGACGTGGCGCGACTACTTCGATCCAGCGAAGTTCGCACATCTGATGGGCACGTCGGACTAGCCCGCTGACCACATTTCGCGACGAAGATCTCGACACATCTAGGGCTGCGCATGCGATTCGACGGTAAGACGGCGATTGTGACCGGCGGAAGCGAAGGCATTGGCTTCGCGATAGCGGAAGGGCTCGCCGGTGCCGGCGCCCGCGTCGTTCTGGTGGCACGGCGAGAAGACGTGCTCAAGCAGGCCGTGGACGCACTGGGGGAGAACGCGTCGTACGTGGTCGGGGACGTGCTGGACGACGACACCGCGCGGCGCGCGGTCGCGCATGCCGTCGATACCTACGGCAGTCTCGATTTGCTGGTGTCCAACGCGGGTACGTTGATGCCCGGCGCGGTCGCCGAGCAGCCGCTCGAGCAGATTGACGCGATGATCGGAACCAACTTGCGTGGCCCGATTTCGTTCGTTCGGCACGCCGCGCCGGCGATGGGGGATTCGTCGGCCGTGGTGATCGTGTCGTCGGCGACCGGCCGGATGCCGATGGCCGGTCAGGGAATCTACGGCGCGACCAAGGCCGCGTTGAACTATCTGGTGCCGACCTGGGCGATGGAGTTGGCACCGAAGGGAATTCGAGTCAACGGCGTGTGCCCGGGTGGTACTTACACGCCGGCATTGCGGGCCGCCATAAGTGCCATTCCCGGGCTGGACGACATTACTGTGCGCACCAATCTCATCAAGCGAATAGCCAATCCGAGTGAGATCGCACATCCGGTGCTGACGTTGCTAGATAACTCGGTTAGCGGTTACGTAACCGGATCCGTTTGGGATATTGACGGCGGCTATCAGCGAGGCCGCACCGGTTAGTCACCGAGCGCGAGTCTGGCAAGCGCATAGCGTGTAAATCCCTGCTCGTCTGTCCATTGTGGACCCAAAAATCATGACCGCGAGCGATGAGTTGTGGACATAGTGTGGACATGAGCGGTGGGCTCTGATTGCATAGCTGGCGTTGCCGTCGTCGCATTCGTGACCGGACAACGAAACCCCGAAGATGACTAGGAAGCAGTGGACGAAATGGCGACGCGGGCCCGAGAACTGCTGGATCGCTCACGAGTACTGCTGGACCGTTCGCGCGAAGCGGCAGCCCAGTTCCTGGCATCTCGCCAGATTGCGGCGCCCCCATCCCCTCCGGCGCTCGAGCCTTCTCGAGACCACCAAGACAGGATCGCTTCCCAAGAGGCGCTGGTCGGTATTTGCTCCAGCGTCGCCTTCCGCGATCTGAATCTGGTGGATTCGCTGTTGGCCCAGTTGGAGGAAATGGAGGCGAAGGAAGACGACCAGGATCGACTGGCCGAGCTGTATCGCCTCGATCACCTGGCTACCCGGCTGCGGCGCAACGCGGAGAATCTGCGGGTACTTGCCGGCAGGGACGCCAGCGACACTCCGTCGGAGAGCGCGTCGTTCGTCGATGTGGTGCGCGCGGCCATGTCGTCGATCGACCACTACGCCCGCATCACGATCGGCCGGGTGGTCGCACTTGGTGTTGTCGGTTTCGCCGCCGACGACCTCGGTCGGCTGCTGGCCGAACTGCTGGACAATGCCGCCAACCAGTCATCGCCGAACGCGCCGGTGCGGGTCAGCGCGCACCTCACCGAGCAGGGCAGCGTGTTGGTCCGGATCGAAGACGAGGGCATCGGCCTGCCGCCCGAGCGTCTGCGGGAACTGAACGACCGGCTGGCCGACGCGCCGGTGCTGGACGACGACGCCGTGCGCCACATGGGTATCGCCGTGGTCCGCCGCCTCGCCGGCCGGCACGAGATGCGGGTGTGGCTCGACCGGAGGGTTCCGCACGGAACCACGGCTTCGGTCCTGATTCCCGCGGCTCTGGTGTGCGACCTACCGGAAGTCACCTGGTCCGGCACCGAGACGGTGTCGTTCCCCCACGCCAGTGCCGGCAAGGTGGAAGGGGTGCTCGAGCAGGAGGACATCGACGACTTCTCGGCGATCTCGGATGACGGTTCTTTCGTCGCCGCCCTTTCCGACGGTGGCGGTACCGCCATGTCGACCAAGACTCCTGCCCCGCGCCGCCCATCACCTACGCCGGTAACGGAGGGTGTGACCGCGGGCGGCTTGCCACGGCGGGTGTCTCGCAGCCTGAAGAATCCGTCGGGCGAACCGGACGCGCCGCCGGAACCAGCTCACGACCCGGAAACCGATCAGCAGGCCGACCATGAAAAGCTGATCGCTGACCTCGGCGCATTTTCCGACGGGCAGCAGGAGGCTTTGGAAAACCAGAACACGGATAACTCCGCGGGCGACGAAGAGAAACCAGCCAAGGGAAAGAAGAAGTGACGGCCGAAAGAGATATCCCGGATAACGAAAACTTCGCCTGGTTGATCAACGACTTCGTCCGCAAGGTACACGGCGCCACCCATGCGCTGATCATGTCGTCCGATGGCTTCCCGCTCACCGCATCCGACAGTGTGAGCAATGACGAAGCAGAACAGCTCGCGGCTATCTCCAGCGGGCTACTTAGCTTGGCCGGCAACAGTGCGGCCTTGTTCAACAAGGGCAACTGCGAGCAGATCATTATCCGGCTGACGCGCGGTTACTTCCTGTTCATGGGTATCGGCGACGGCGCGGGACTCGCCGTGCTGACCGGCCCCGAGTGCGACATGAAGGTCGTCGCCTACGAGATGACGCAGTTCGTGACCAACGCTGGCCATGCTCTGACCCCCGAGATGCGCGCCGACCTGAGACGCGTACTCACTGCCCGCCGGCCGCAGGCCTGAGGAGACCGGGACAAGGATGTAATCATGGTGTCCAGTGATGATGGGCTAGGCCAACCCACGATCAAGATGCGAAGCAGTCGGGTACGCCCATATGCGCTCACCGGGGGGCGCACCAAGACGCGGCATCAACTCTTGGTGGAAACGCTGGTTTCGGTTCCGCATTACGACCCGACGCTGAGCGAGTCGTTGATGCCGGAGTCTCGACTGCTGTACGAACGCGCGCGTACCCGGGTGTCGATTGCCGAGTTGTCGGCGTTGCTTACGATGCCGCTCGGCGTCGTCCGCGTTTTGGTCAGCGATTTGGCCACCCAGGGTGCGATCTTCATCCATCCCACGGCGCACGCTTACCAGCACGACCGGCAAGTACTCGAGAGGATCCTCGATGGACTCAAACGGCTACCCGTCTGAATCGGGGCTGCTGACGATCTCCGCGAAGATCGTCGTAGCGGGCGGGTTCGGTGTCGGCAAGACCACCTTGGTCGGGGCGGTCTCCGAGGTTCCGCCGCTCAACACCGAGGCGTGGATGACCGAAGCCAGCGAGGGAGTGGACGACGTCCCGCCGAGCGCTACCAAGTCAACCACCACCGTCGCGATGGACTTCGGCCGGATCGAACTGCACTCGGATCTGTTGCTGTACTTGTTCGGCACGCCGGGCCAATCGCGGTTCTGGTTTCTCTGGGATGACCTCTCGCGGGGCGCGCTGGGTGCCATCGTCCTGGTCGACACCCGCCGGATCGACCAGTCCTTCGCGGCTATCAACTACTTCGAGAACGATTCCGATCTCCCGTTCATCGTCGCGATCAACCGGTTCGACGGAAAACTCCTGCACGAGATCGAAGAGGTTCGCGACGCATTGGCACTCGGCCCGGAGATCCCGCTGATCTCCTGTGACGCCCGCGATCCCGCTTCTGCCGTGCACGCGCTGCAACAGCTGGTCAGCCATGCCTTGACCCTCTCCGAGGTATCGGAACCAGGGCGGCCCGCCGGCACGTTCCGCAGCCGCACCGCGTCCAGCGCATGACCGTGGCGATCTCTGCGACGAACGGCCGGAGGACAGGGAACAATGCGTAAGATCTTGATCGTCGGTGCCGGCCAATCGGGTCTGCAGCTGGCATTGAGCCTGCGGGACCACGACTACGACGTCACGGTGATCTCCGCGCGCACGCCCGAGGAGATCCGCGGCGGGCGGGTGATGTCCACCCAGTGCATGTTCCACACCGCGTTGCAATACGAACGCGATCACGGGCTGAACCTCTGGGAAGAGGAATGCGTCAAGATCGAGGGCCAGGGCTTCTCCCTTGCCGGCCCGGATGGCAACCGGGCGCTGAACTGGTTCGCACCGTGGAACAGCTACGCGCAGTCGGTCGACCAGCGGGTGAAGATGGCAGGCTGGCTGGAGTTACTCGAGGAGCGCGGCGGGAAGGTCGTCATCCACGGCGTCACCACGGCCGACTTGAATTCGCTCGCGACGTTGTACGACCTGGTGATCGTGGCGGCGGGCAAGGGTGAGCTGGTCCAGCTGTTCGACCGGGATCCGTCCCGCTCGCCGTACAACAGACCGCAGCGCGCCCTAGCGGTGTCCTACGTGCACGGGATGGAGCTGCGTCCAGAACATCCGGACGCGCCGAACGTGTGGATGAACATCGTGCCAGGGGTCTGTGAAGTGCTTTCCATCCCTGGGTACACGTTGAGCGGTAACTGCGACATCCTGTACCTGTCCGGAGTTCCGGGTGGTCCCTTCGATTGCTGGTCCGATCGCCCAGGTCCGAGGGAACATATCCGGCGCACTCTCGAGCTGTTGCGTGAATACGTGCCGTGGGAGTACGAGCGCAGCCGGAACGCCGAGCTGACCGACGATCGCGGCACCCTGGTCGGCGGGTTCGCGCCAGTGGTGCGTAACCCGGTTGGCGAGCTTCCGGCCGGCCAGCCGGTGCTCGGCATCGCGGATGTCGTGGTGGCGAACGACCCGGTCACCGGGCAGGGCTCCAACAATGCCAGCAAATGCGCGGAATCCTATTTGGACAGCATCGTGAAGCGTGGGGACCAGCCGTTCGACCGGAACTGGATGCGGGCGGCGTTCGAGAACTACTGGGAGCACGCGCAGCACGTGACCAAATGGACCAACGGCATGCTGCAACCGCCCCCGCCGCACGTGCAGGAGTTCCTCGGCGCGGCGCAGACCCACCCGGCGGCCGCGAAACGGTTCGCCGAGGGCGTGAACGATCCGACCGACTTCCAGCACTTCTGGTACGACCCCGACAAGATGGCCGATTACCTGGCGAGCCTCTCGGCCACCGCATAAGACTGTACGCACTGGGGTGACGTGAGTACTTTAGGTCGTTGTGGCGACCTGGAGCACGCACAGCACGAGCTGCCGGAGGGTGGGCAACAATGCGAAAGGTTTTGATCGTCGGCGCCGGTCAGTCCGGCTTGCAGCTGGCCTTGAGCCTGCAGGCACGGGACTATGACGTCACGGTGATGTCCGCGCGTACTCCCGAGGAGATCCGGGGCGGCTGGGTGATGTCGACCCAGTGCATGTTCGACGCCGCCCTGCAACACGAGCGGGACGAGAACCTGAACCTTTGGGAGGACCAGACGGTTCGTGTCGATGGACTTGGTGTGTCCATCGCCGGTCCGGATTCCAGCAGGGCATTGGACTGGATTGGCTGGCTGGACGGCTACGCGCAGTCGGTCGACCAGCGGGTGAAGATGGCAGGCTGGCTGGAGCTGCTCGAGGAGTGGGGTGGAAAGGTCATCTTCCACGGGGTCACCACCTCGGACCTCGACGCGCTTTCCGAGATGTACGACCTGGTGATCGTGGCGGCCGGTAAGGGCGAGCTGGTCCAGCTGTTCGACCGGGATCCCTCTCGCTCACCGTTCACCGAACCGCAGCGCGCCCTTTCGGTGATCTACGTGCACGGTTTGGCGCCACGCCCTGAGCATCCCGACAACGCCGCGGTGCGGTTCAACATCGTTCCCGGTGTCGGGGAACTGTTCATGATTCCGGGGTACACCCTCAGCGGTAACTGCGACATTCTGTTCTTCGAGGGGATTCCGGGTGGACCGCTGGACTGCTGGTCCGATCGTCCTGGGCCGGACGAGCACATGCGCCGGATGCTCGAGCTGATGAAGCAATACGTGCCATGGGAGTACGAACGGTGCGGCGCTGTCGAGCTCACCGATCCACACGCGACTCTTTCCGGCGGCTACACCCCGGTTGTCCGCCACCCGGTCGGCGAACTGCCTTCGGGTAACGCGGTTTTCGGTATGGCGGACGTGGTGGTCGCGAACGATCCGATCACCGGCCAGGGTTCCAACAACGCCGGCAAGTGCGCCGCGTCTTACTTGGACAGCATCCTGGAGCGGGGCAACCAGCCGTTCGACCGGGACTGGATGCGGGAGGCGTTCGAGAAATACTGGGACCACGCGCAACACGTGACGCAGTGGACCAACGCGTTGCTGCAGCCGCCCCCGCCCCACGTCATGGACATTCTCGGCGCCGCCCAGGACAACCCGGAGGTGGCACGGCGATTCGTCAACGGGTTCAACGACCCGACGGACTTCCAGCATTGGTTCATGGATCCGGAGAAGGCCGCGGACTACCTGGGGAAGGTCTCGGCTCCGACGTAATGCACCCGGAGACCGGCGTGCCGCGACGCAAGTTCCGGTCGTAGCACCAGGCTTTCGTCGTAGTCGCCGCCGTCCTGGTGCCGGAAGGGGAGTGGCTCCGCGGTGGGCAGCGTGCGGAGCCGCTCCCGCAGCTGTTTGGCCGAGGTGTCGTAGTCGGCGTCCGAGAGACGGTTCGCGCCCGCGATCACCAGTGGCGGCGCCACGGAGATGCCGGCGTACCAGAGCGCGCCGTGCTGCACGGGAAACAGCAGGTCGTTGATGTCACCGTGGATGCCGCGCGGGCCGATGGTGATCTCCGGGGCGCCGACGCTCACCACCACCATCGCGCGCTTGCCAGCCAGCCCACCGTTACCGTACCGGAGCGTTCGGCCGCTGGCCGGATCCCGTACCCCGTAGGCGAAACCCTTGACGAAGACCCGATCGAACCATCCCTTCAGGATGGCTGGCATGCCGTGCCACCAGAGCGGGAATTGCAGCACCAAGGTGTCCGCCCACTCGAGCTTCTGCTGTTCGACGCGGATGTCCCCGGCCAGTCTTCCTGAGGTGTAGGCGCGTTCGGACTCCTCAGCGACATCCAGCCGTTCGCGCGGGTCGTGCTGGAAATCGTCGCCGTCCACCACGGGGTTCCACCGCATGGCGTACAGATCGGACTGGCGGTACTCGTGTCCGAGGTTGGTCAGCTCGCGAAGCCCTTCGTCCCTGAGCGAGCCGTTCAACGAGCGCTGCTCGGGATGGGCGAGAATCCACAGAACCTTCATGGCTCGATCTTGCGCGCTCGGCGCACCCGGCCGCGAGTGGCTAGATAGACATCGTGCGTAAGAATCTAGCCACGCCGGCCGGTCGGGCGGTTACGAGGCCGCTTGCTGGAGTGTGTGTGCGCTCCGCAGCTTCTCGGATACCTCCGCGGCCGCGCGGAAGCCGTAGGCGTCGGTGAACCGGTCAACGAACTCCCGAGCTACCAGGTCGTATTCCTGCGGGCCCTGCGCTTCCACGGCCACCGCCGCCAGCGTGCACCCGAGCTGCGCGGCCCGTTGCACGCCAAGCCCCCAACAGATCCCCGCGAGGAACCCGGCTCGCAGCGCGTCTTCGGCTCCGGCGTGGTCCGCGTCCCGCCTCGGCCGCACCTCGGGCACCGACACCGGTTGATGCTCACGAGGCGACTCGACGAGGATCCCATCGTCGCCCGTCGTGACCCAGGTGCCTATCCGCGCCCGGATCTCTCCTGCGGACCATCCGGTCTTGAGCAACAACAGGTCCCGCTCGTCCTCGTTGGTGAACACATAGCGCGCACCGACGATCAGTTCCCGGCAGTTCTCGCCGGTCAGCTGCGCCAGCTGCTGCGAGGGCGCGGCGGCGAACGGCAGCCGCGCGTCCCGGCACTGCCTGGTGTGCCGGAGCATCGCGACCGGATCATCGGGGCCGATCACGACGAGCTCGACGTCACCCAGTTCCCGGCCGATCGCAGCCACATCGATTTCCCGCGCCTCATGCATCGCACCGGCATAGAACGACGCGATCTGGTTGCCCTGCGAATCGGCCGTGCAGAGAAACCGGGCGGTGTGCCGGGTGCGGGAGATCCGCACGTACCTGGTGTCCACATTGTGCCGCTCGAGCCATTCCCGGTGCTCGACGAAGTCCTCACCCGCGGCACCGAGCAGCACCGGCCGGTGACCGAGATGGCCGAGTCCGAACGCGATGTTCGCCCCCACACCGCCACGGCGCATCTCCAGCTCGTCGATGAGGAAGGACAGCGAGACGACGTCCAGTCGCCCGTCGACCAACTGCTCGCGGAATCGCCCAGGAAAGACCATCAGATAGTCGGTCGCGATGGAGCCCGTGACGACGACAGTCATGCGATTCACCGTCCTCTGTGGATTATGCGTCAGCGTTGGCCGCTGGGTTCTTCAGGGATTCCGGCGGTGGCGAGCTCGGCCCGCACCATCGCCGCGCCGTCCACCATGGCGCGAAGTTTGCCGCGCGCGATGGGACCCGGCAGGTGGCGCAACCCGCAGTCCGGGTTGATCGTGAGGCGATCCGCGGGCAGTACCCGCAACGCTCGCCGGATCCGGGACGCGACCAGATCGGGCGTCTCCACCTCTTCGGTCTTGACGTCGATCACACCGAGCCCGAGCTTCTGCTCGGGGGTGTACCGCTCGAACAGCTGGAGGTCGTCATACCCCTTCCTGGCGAACTCCAGCACCAGCTGGTCCACCGCCGCGTCGAGCACCGCGGGGAACAGGAAGTCGTAATGACCTTCCCAGGACGGCCGCGCGTATCTGTTGCCGTAGCACACGTGCAGCGACCAGGTGGCTTCGACGTCCTTGCTCACGATATTCACCGCGTCGATCGCGGTACCCACCTGCTCCGGATAGCCGGCCAGGAATGGCTCGTCGATCTGCAGCATCTCGGCACCCGCGGCGACCAGCCGGTGCGCCTCCTGGTTGAGCAGTTCGGCGAGCGCCCTGACGAGATCGACGGTGTCCCGGTAGCCGTTGTTGGTGATACGCCGGGACAGCGAGAACGGCCCGGTGAAGGAGAACTTGACGCGCCGGTCGGTCTGCGTGCGGGTGAACGAGAAGTCGTCGACGAGACCCAGTGCCGAGGTGCTGCTGGGGGAGAGCGGATCGCCGACTTCGGCGTCGTAGTAGTCGAAGTAGAAGGATTTCGCCTGGTCGGTGATCCGGACCCCGGGAATCCGGGCCAGCAGGTAGTCGATGTCGTTGTCCCTGCGCAGTTCGCCGTCCGAGACGATGTCGATGCCGGCCCGCTCCTGGTCCTTGATCGCGGCCTTGATCGCGACCTCGTGGATCTCGTCGAGATGCCGCCGGCTGATGCGGTGCCGGTAGTAGTCGGTCTTCAGCCGTTCCAGCCATTCGGGCACCGGATAGGAGCCCACCACCGTGGTGGGCAGCAATGGCTCGCCGGGTCCTGTGGTTATGGGGCCGGACATGTCAATCCCGAACCTGGGCGGTGAGCGTGAGGATGTTCGTTCCGGGGCGATGCGCGAACGGGGCGAATCGCACGTCGAATCCCTTACGGCTACCCAGATGCTGCAGCAGCGGGCCGTTCACCCAGTTGACGATCGAGCCGTCGTACTTGCCAGGGCCTCGGAACCCGTTGCCGTACTGCTGCGTTTCCGTCACGAACAGGTCGTGGCACTGCAACCGGCCGTACGGATGCAGGATCGGCAGCGTGTCGGCGAAACTGGCGAGCGCGCCGTTGCTGACATGCATGCGGATGTCCCCGTCCTGCTCCAGAAACGGCCGCAGCATCTCCCCGCTGACTCCGGGCGCCACCTGGTAGAGATCGAGACCGCGCAGCGGCACGTACCGCTCCTCGAGCCGGAGCGCGCCCCACACCTGACGCCAGAAACCCGCGGCGCTCTCCACATCGGGAAATTGGGCCGGGTGTACTTCGGTGAGCAGGTTCGGACCGAGCCGCAGCAACTTGTCGGCCAGCACGGTCACCGCCGTGGGATCGACGTCGAGGCCGGCCGCGATGCGCCGGGCGTCCTGGTCAGCCAGGTAGGCGCGAGCCTGCGTGTAGTAGGTGTGGTCGCCGATCCGAGCGACCTCGTCGGTCGGCAGGTTGTCGTAGACGTTCGAGATATAGGCCAGAAAGACCTTGTAGCGCAGGAAACCGAGCGCGGTCGTCGGCGCGGTGGCATCGAGCGCGAACGAGCTGACGTGCTGGATGTGGTCGGCGACATTGGCCCGCGCCAGCGCGAGCACGTGCTCGGAGTAGTCACACATCAGGTAGTGCAGGCGACGGTAGTAGTCCCGCCCGAGCGCGCGGTCCATCGCGACGAACTCGTCAAGCCAGGTTTTCGCCTGAATGCCGTTTCCGACACCGAGTTCCACGACGTACAACTCGTCCGGCAGGGAGTTGCGCTCGGCGAGCGAATCCCACACCTGGAACAGTTCACCGATGAGATCGCGAGCGGCTTTGGCGTTCCGGGCATCGCTCTGCCCGCCAGGAAGTGCCTGCTCGTACTGCTGGCCAGTACTTTCCTCCCAGATCCCGAGCTCTCGCCAGTACAGCGCGTTGAAATCCCAGATCCGGCTGGCGCTTGTCGCGGTCCAGTCCTCCAGGTAGTGCCTGCCGGATGAGGCCGGATCGTTGAACTCCCGCAGCATGTCGGCCACCTGCGCGGCCAGCGCCTCCTCGCCGCAGCGGCGCAGGTCGACGGCGACCTCGAGATCCCCGGTCGATCGTGTTCCGGTTGGTGGCAGGATCTGCCGTAGATCGACGACGTCACGGAAGTTGTTGCGGTACTGAATCCAGTCGCAGACCACCCGTAGCCGGGACAGGTCCACCGAATCGGCGCACAGCGCATCGATGATCGGGCCGAGCGCCTCGGTCAGATTCATCGGCTTGTCGCCACGAAGTTTCTTCGTCGGCCGTACGTCAACTCGCATGTTCGCTCCCTTGCCCGGACAGCAGGTTCGGGGCAGATCGTGGCCCGAATCCGGCACGTTGCAGAATCTCCGGAATCCCACGCTCGTATCCGAATGCCATCAGATGGGCGCCCGCGACGCCGGGAATCTGCTCGAGCTGCTGGAGTGATTCAACGCAGATCCGCATTCCCTCTTCGGCCACCTGGTCATCGGGAACCCCGCGCAGCCGACGCTCGACATCCTCAGGGACGTGGATGCCCGGAACGTGATTCTGGATGTATTCCAGGGCTCGGATGGAACGGATCGGACCGATCCCGGCCAGGATCCCGCAGTTCTGGTCAAGCCCGAGGTCGCGGACCTCGATCATCCACTTCGCGAAACTGTCCACATCGAACACGAACTGGGTCTGGATGAAGTCGGCACCGGCGGCCACCTTCTTGCCGAGCCGTCGCGCCCGAAACCGTTCCGGAGGGCCGAACGGGTTCTCCACAGCACCGATCAACCAGCGTGGTGCGGGTTTGAGCGACTTCCCGGACAGTAACTTGCCGTGGTCACGCATCCACTGCGCGGTCCACACCAGCTGCACACTGTCCAGATCGAACACCGGCTTGGCGTCCGGATGGTCGCCGAAACTGGGATGATCACCCGTCAACAGCAGCACGTTCGGAATTCCCACGGCCGATGCCGCGACGAGATCGGCCTGCAACGCCATCCTGTTCCGGTCCCGGCACGTCAACTGCATGACGGGCTCGACACCGGCGCCGAGGGCGAGAACGCTGCCGCCCCAGCTGGCCAGCCGGGTCACGCCGCCCTGGTTGTCGGTGATGTTCGCGGCATCCACCCAGCCGCGCAGCAGCTCGGCCTTGTGGATGATCGATTCCGCATCCGCGCCTCGAGGCGGTCCGATCTCGGCGGTGATCGCGAAGCGGCCGGCGTGCAGTGCGTCGGCGAGGTTTCCCGGCGCCGACGGGGCTTTGGTCGCGGTGACCTCGCCGTTGACGTCCACTAGGCGGCCACCTTGTCGTCGCGTCGAGCGCCTCCCTGGACGGGGCGTTCGCGCCCGTCGAGCCCATCGGTCGCCGTCCACAGCTCGTCGTCGCGGCCGAGCCAGTAGTTCACCCAGGAACTGCGGCCGCGTTGCCGGTGGTCCACCGGCCGCTGCAGCAGGGCGAGGTCATCTTCATGGCCTTCCCGCTCGGCCCGTTCGAATGCGATCAGCCAGACGCAGGTGATACCCGGGTAGACCTCGCAGTCGCCGTTCGCGGCCACACCACCGCACGGCCCGTTGCGAAGCTGTTTCGGGCAACTCATCGGGCAGGCGTATCCGGTGGCTGGCAACGCGCACTGACCGCACATCTGGCAGTTGAAGATGTCGCTCTTGGCTTTCTCCTCGGCCTTGGTGAAAATCCGGTACGCCCAGCCGTGCCGTTCAAGCCAGGCCGCGAGAACCCGGTAGAACCGATTCGGCTGAAGAAAGCGGTGCAACAGATACAGCAGCCGACTCGAGAAGCGCGGATCGGTTGGCACCGGCTTGCCGGCCGCGTGGCCGGCGGAAGCAGGTTGGTTCCGCACGCCCCACCTCCTCGTGTCGTGAACGTTGCGATCGATGGTCAGCTACTGGCGGCCGTGGGCCGTTTGGCCGTGGCCGGCGCACTCGAACGGTCCGCGCCGGAGCCGCGTAGCCTGGCGACGGTTTGCCGCAGGAAGCTGATCTCTCGCGTGAGGGAGTCGATGAGTTCGACGTCGACCTCGCGGGAGCGTGCTTGCCCGTTCATCTGGTATCCGCAGCATGGACATCGTTGTTCCGTGCTCATCACGTTCACTCCAGTACCCAGGTATGCGAGGCGTTCTGCTGCTTTCCAGGGTCCAACCGGGTGGGCGGGAAAACATCCGGCCCACGGCACAAATTCGGGGTTGCCGCGCTTGTGTCCCAACACAAGGCGGGGAGGTATGGCGGCCGAGGCGACAGGGCCGAGGCGACACAGTCTTCCGCTGAGTGAAAAGGGTCTCGTGTTGGCGCTCACACGGTCGGATGGTGTGAGATACCGGTAGTACCAGCGACAGGAAGCTCAGCATCCGGTGGACGCACACGCCGACCCAGCAGCACCGATGCCCAGCCTGACGACACCGGCCCAGTTGGCCAACGGCGCGCAGGTGGGTGATGGGTCGGCGGCGCATGCCGAGGTCGGCAAGGAAAACCTCGCGCTTCGTAAGCTCGTCGCGCTGTGCGGGCACCTGACCAGCCTCGCCGCGCAGAACGCGGGCATCCAAGCGGTCACCGAACTGATCGCCGAGCGCACCGACGCGACCGTGGCGGTGGTGGACCAGCAGATGGCCGTGCTGGTGGCCGCGCTGCCAGGGGAGTCGAGCGAGCGGGCCGCCACGCACATCCAGGACCACGTGGTGCATCCCCGGCTGGCGAACGTGCTGAACACGACCAGCCACACCCGCCGGCCGCTGCGCCTTCCGGACACCGAAAGCTCGAGTTCGCTGACGGTGGCTCCGATCCTCGTCGGCGATGAGGTTCCGGCCTATCTGATGACGCTCGGCACCGGCGGTCATGGGTTCGGGGAGGACATGAGCCTGCTGCTGAGCGAACACGCCGCCACGATCTGCGGAGTGATCATGGGGCGCGAGCGCGTGGTGGCAGCCGCTGCCGGACGGGCACGCGATGATCTAGTAGCCGGGCTGCTGTCCGGAAGGGCGAACGAGGACGGCGAGGTGCAGCGGTGGGCCCGGCACGTCGGATACGACGAGACCCAGGAACACCACGTGCTGTCCATCGTGCTCGATCCGGTCGCGAACCAGCTTGATGACGACCGGGGCGAGGAGCTGCTGGCACGGCTGTCGGGTTCGGTGGATCATTTCTTCGCCACCCAGGCACCGGACGCGATCGTGTCCACGCGGGACTCGGAGATGGTCGTCGTGTTGCCGGCGACGGCCGAACGGCACCCCGGATCGCGCGCCACGCGGCTCGGCGACGCATGCCTGAAACGCGTTCGCAGGCAGTTCTCCGATGTTCAGGTGACCATCGGAATCGGCAGGCCGTGTCGGGACGCGGTGGACATCGCACGCTCCTACGCGGACGCTCGGCGCACCATCGAGACCGCGCGGCGGATGGGACGGCTCGGCCGCGTCGTCGCGTTCGACGATCTCGGCATCCATCGCCTGCTGCTGCAGACCGCCAACCTGGACGATCTGCGGACCTTCGCCCGCGAAGTGCTCGGGCCGCTCGGACACGGCGACAAGGCCGGCGCTGCCGAGTATCTATCGACGCTGTCCGCGTACTTCCGGGAGAATTACAGCCCACAACGGGCGTCCCGGGAACTGCACGTACATCCGAACACGGTGACGTACCGGATCAAGAAGGTCGAGGAGATCACCGGACTCGACCTCGGGAACTACCGGGATCGGCTGATGGCGCAGGTGGCCCTTGAGATCCTGGACGCGGTAGGGGATGGGCGATGAGTGACTTCGACACCGAGTTGGGTCGGCGCGTCCTGGTCTGCGACGGGGCGATGGGCACGATGCTGCATGCCGCCGGAAACTCGCTGGATCGAGCGTTGCCGGAGTTGAACCTGTCCAACGCCGAACTGGTCACCACGGTGCACCAGAGCTACGTCAGCGCGGGCGTGGACGTGATCTTGACGAACACATTCGGCGCCAGCAGGCTCCGGCTCGCGGATCATGGTTATTCCGGCGATGTCCGGGAGATCAACCTGGCGGGGGCGCGGATCGCCCGCCAAGTGCGAGAAGCGGCGGATCGGCAGGTCTTTGTCGGCGGATCGATCTCGCCCGCGGTGACCGCCGGACAGCGCCAGGGGATCGGCGTGAACGAACGAGTCGAGGCGATCGCCGAGCAAGTGGATGCCCTGGCCGAGGGTGGCGTCGACGTGCTGGTGTTCGAGACGTTCGGGTATCTCGACGAGCTGGTCGAGGCCATTTCCACGGCGGCGGGCCGTACCGACTTGCCGATCATCGCGCAGGCCACCATCACCGGTGACGGGGGCACGCTCGGCGGCGAGACACCCCACGATCTGGCGACCGCGGTGAGCGCGCTCCCGGTCGTGGCGCTCGGCGCGAACTGCACGGTTGGCCCGCAGGGCATGCTCGCCGTGGTTGAGGAGCTGCGCCGGTTCACCTCGTTGCCGATCATCGCCCAGCCGAACGCCGGCTTGCCGCGCCGGGTACACGGCCGGCGTTTCGAATACAACATCGACGGCGACTACTTCGCCCGTTATGCGCGCCGCTACACGGAAAGCGGGGCCATGCTGATCGGGGGCTGCTGCGGCACCACACCGACCCATCTCGGTGCGGCGGTCAGCGGTGTCGCCGATCTGCGCCCCCGCGAGCGCAGGGAGACCGGCACAAGGGCCGCGCCGGCGTCCGGGCAGAGTGAGCTCGCGGATCGGCTGGTCCGGCGCGATTTCGTGACCGCTGCCGCCATCACGCCACCGTCCGGTGGCGGTGCCGACGAGGCGGCCGAGGTCGTTGCCGGCTTGCATCGCCGTGGCATCGACCTGTTCACGGTCGCCGCCCGGCCGAGTACCCGGGCCCAGCTGACCGCCATCAGCCTGGCGCTGCATATCCAGCAGAACGTCGAGGTGGCAACGATCCCGACGGTGACCACCTGGGACACCACCATCATGACGTTGCAGGCCAACCTGCTCGGGGCGCATGCGCTCGGGGTGCGCACGGTGATCTGCGAAACCGGGAACCCGCCGCTGCGCGGTGACTATCCCAACGCGGACGGTATCTGGGAAGTCGACTCGGTCGGGCTGATCGAGCTGCTCGCCGGGCTGAATTCCGGGCGGGACTGCAACGGGTTGAGCCTGGCGACGAAGACCTCGTTCCACATCGGTGCGCGGTTCAACCCCGGCGCCGACGACATCGACGCGGAGATCGCCCGTACCAGGGACAAGCTGCGTGCCGGTGCGGACTTCCTCATCACGCGCCCGGTGTACGAACTGGACACGTTCCGCCGGATGACCGTGGACCTGTCCGAGGAGGATGTGCCGGTGCTCCTCGCGATATCGCCGCTGGGTAGCTTCGCCGAGGCGGAGTACCTCGCCTACGAGGTGCCGGACGTGACCATACCGGCGGCGACACTGCGGGCCATGGAACGTGCGGGTGCTGGCGCGGCGGACGTAGGGTTGGAGCTGGCCACCGAATTGCTCGGGCAAGCTCGCGGGCTGGCCCGCGGTGTGGTGCTCGGCGTACCGGACGGCGAGCCGGAACGGGTGGAGCGGCTGCTACGGGCGGTCTGAGCAGCCGGATCTGTGGCTTTTCATAATTCGGCCGGCGAAATTCTGTGACCACGGTCGGTTGTCCCGCTGTGCCGGGGAGTTCGATAGTGGACAATGGTTTGTGTTGTCTCTGCGAAAGGCCAGCCATGACTGCCTATTCCTCGGTCTACGTGCCAGAGCGGCCGGGAATGCGCGACCTCGGACGACTGCTGATTTCCTGCCCGGATCGGCCAGGGATCGTGGCCACCGTCACCGGATACCTGTTCCGCTCGGGCGCCACGATCACGGAATCTCAGCAGTACACCACCGATCCGAACGCCGGGCGGTTCTTTCTGCGGCTGGAATTCGTGCTCCCCGAACTGGAACGCAAGCTCGCTGATCTGGAACACGGCTTCACGGATATGGCCGAGGCGTTCGGCATGGAATGGCGTTTTACCAGGGCGGCGCGGATCAAACGCCTGGCGATCATGGTTTCCAAAGCCGATCACGCGTTACAGGAATTGCTCTGGCGCCGTAAGACCGGAGACCTTCGGGCGGAGATCAGTATGGTGATCTCCAACCATCCCGATCTCGCGGAAACGGTGCACGGGTGGGGGCTACCGTTCCACCACATTCCGGTATCCGCGGAAACCAAAGCGGAAGCCGAGGAAAAGCAGCTGAACTTGCTGGCGGATGACGTCGACACCGTTGTGCTCGCCCGCTACATGCAGGTGCTCTCGCCCGATTTCCTGAGTCGATTCCCGAATCAGGCGATCAACATCCACCACAGCTTCCTGCCGGCGTTCGTGGGTGCGAACCCGTATGCCGCGGCCGAGCAGCGGGGCGTGAAGCTGATCGGGGCCACCGCCCACTACGTGACCGCGGACCTGGACGCCGGACCGATCATCGAGCAGGACGTCTGCCGGGTTGACCACCGGCATTCGGTCGCTGACCTGCGGCGCAGCGGTCGGTACGTGGAGCGGGCCGTGCTCGCTCGGGCGGTGTCCTGGCACGTCGAGGATCGGGTCATCGTGCACGACAACAAGACCATCGTGTTCGCCTGACGCTGGTGCTCGATGCGGTGCCGCGTCAGACCGCGGCCTTCAGTCCTTACGTCCACTGATCACGAGACCGGCGCCAAGGCCGATCATCACCAGCCCGCCGGTACCGCCGACCAGCTCGAGCCTGCGGGGAGAGCGGACGAACCAGGAGCGTGCGGTGCTCGCGAGAAACGCCCAGCAGCTGTCCAGCACCAGCGCGGTGACCGAGAAGATCACCCCGAGCAGCAGCATCTGCACCGGCACCTGCCCAGCGCCGCGGTCGACGAACTGCGGAAGCACCGCGGCGAGGAACACGATCGACTTGGGATTCGCCGCCCCGACCACGAGGCCGTCCCGCAGTACCCGCAGCGCCCTGGCCGGTGTCGCGACCACGCCGTTGTCCGCGGCCATGGAACGGCGGTGCCGAATCGCCTGCACACCCAGGTAGATCAGGTAGCCGGCACCGACCAGCTTGATCGCGGTGAACACCGCCACCGATCGTTCGACGACCGCGCCGATCCCGAAAGCCACCGCCACGACCTGCAGGTACACTCCGACGGCGTTGCCGAGCACGGTGAGCAGGGCATCGCGCCGCCCGACGCTCAACGCCCTGCCGATGGTGAACAGCACGCTGGGCCCCGGCACTACCACGATGATCGCCGACGCGAGGGTGAACGCGAGCAGCTGGTTCGTGGTAATCACGGACGTCAGCCTAGCGGCGGCCGGCAGCGGGGCACACCGAATTTCGGCTGGCCAGCACGCTTCCGCCCCGGGTGACAAGATCGGAGTATGAGCGCACCGCAGCCCGCTGAGCCGCGACCGATCGTGGTGCACATCGGCAACGAAGAGCTGATCATCCGGCGCCGGTACGAGGTCGCCAGCATCCTCAATGACATGTTGATCGCGATCTGGTTCGCGGTCGGCAGCGTGTTCTTCCTCTTCGAGGACCTCTTGGTGGTCGGGACCTGGTTGTTCATCGTGGGCAGCGTGCAACTGGCGATCCGGCCGGCCATCCGGCTACGGCGCCGCGTGCACCTGCGGCGGTTCAACCCGTCCGGTCCCACCGAGGCAGCGCGGGACTTCTAGCTGGGAGCGGGCGGTAGCGGGGGCGGCGGATTTGTTGAGCTGAACTTCCGTCACTCGAATGTCGGGCGCTCGATGAGGTGTTCGAAAAGTGTCGGTCGGGTGGATAGAATAGAACACATGAGCGCACCCGCAGACACCGTTCCTGGTCGTGAGTTGTGGCAGCTCACTGGCGAGGAGTTGCGGGACGAACTCCACTCGGCGGAGCAGGTGCTCAACCGCGCCTTCGGCCGCTCGCTGCAGGTGATCAGTGAATTCCTGGCGCGGGGCGACACGTGTGGCTACTCCAGCTTGCGGCGGTATCTGCATGATGCGGTGAACCTCACCGACACGGACGCCCGCCATCGGATCACCTACGCCCAAGCGCTGATGGGGACCCGCACCGTCACCGGTGCGGAGATGCCGGCACCCCTGGCGGAGACCGGGCAGGCGGTGGTGGAGGGGGTGGTGAGTCCGAAGCAGGTGGAGCAGATCCACAAAACCCTCACCGACCTGCCCGAGTGGACCCCCGACGACGTCCGGACCCGCGCGGAGCATGATCTGGTGGCCGCCGCGCGCCGGTTTGATCCGGTGCAGGTGGCGCGGGTGGGGCAGCGGATCCACGCGCACCTCGACCCGGACGGCCCCGAACCGCACGACCCCGACCCCGG
>WHSZ01000051.1 GCA_009379845.1 Pseudonocardiaceae bacterium
GCCGGCCGCGATCGCGCCCGCCGCCATCCCCATGTCCGGCCGCAGGCCCCCGCCGCCGGCCAGCACGCCCGCGCCGGGCGCGCCGCCGAGACCACCGAGCGGGCCGGTGCCGGTGAACGCGCCAGGTACCCGAGGACCGCCTGGCACCGAGCCGGTGGCTCCACCGCCCGCCACCGGTACGCCGACACCACCGGCCGTCGGTGCCCCGCCACCAGACGGTGCGGCCGTGCCAGCGCCGCCGACCGCCGGCACCGCGGCGCTGCTCGATCCCACGCTTTGCGCGGTGGTCGTGCCGTCAACCGGCTGGCTGTGTAACTCCATCCCTGGTGGCTTTGGCAACGGCTGGTACGAGGCGATGTTCGAGCGGCTGGCCTCGGTGTACCGGTTCATCGCATCGATCGCGCCCTGGCGTGCGGCGTTTGTCTCGCGCACTTCCCGCGCGTGGTCCGTCTCGTGCCCGACGAGGCCGGCCGCGCCGTCCACGAAATTGGTCTCGGTGTCGCCGAGCAAAGTCGCGGCCTCCGGGGAGGAGTTGCGGGCGTTGCTGTACACGTCGGCCTGCTGGCTGACCGCGTCGGACGACTTGCCGGCGTGCTTGCCCGCGTCCCCACCGAACTGCGCGGAGTCAGACATGATCACCGAAGCCACGTCCGAGGCGTTGCTCTGCCAGGCCACACCGATCTTTCCCAGCTCGTCCCGCAGCGTCTGGTCGGTCTCCGCCAATGCCTTGGCGAGATCGCCGAGCGCCTGCGCGGCGTCGCTCATGGCGTTGGCACCGCGTCCCTCGCCGAGCTGGGTCACCACGTTGGCCAAGTCGGCGTTGCTGTAGCCCTCCCAGCGGTGATCGCCGATTTCGGTGGGTGCTGAGCCGCCGCCCTCGGACGACCCTTCAAACCAGCCCATCGCTACCTCACTTCACCGTCTTGAGGGTTTCCACGGCGGCGGTGGCCGCCTGTTTTGCCATGTCGCACATCTGGTTCTGGTCGAACGCGTTCGTGGTTATCGGTTCCATGTCGACGTAGAGCATCTGCCCCTCGGCGACATCCACCGCCATCTCGCACTTCGCTTTCGTGGTTCCCGCCGGCCTGGAGGCGACGGTCGGGAAGCCAGCGACGTCAGTTAGCTGGGTATCGGAGTTCTGCCGCAGCCAGTAGTCGGCGCCGTGGTTGGTCACCGCCATCACGCCGTAGCTGAAGTACGGCTGGGATCGGTTCTTCGAGAAGAAGCACGGCCGCGTGTTGAACTCTTTGTCTACCTCGGGATACCAGTTGGCCCGGTCGATCTGCAGCTTGTCCTGCTGCTGCCTGGTGAGCAGGTCGCACGGCTTGACCCCGTCGAGCTTGACTTCCTCTGGACGCGGCGGCAGCGCGCCGGTTGACTTGTTCGGCGCGCTCCTCGATTGCGACTGCGGGGTTGCCGTGCCCGCATCGGAATTCGTGCACGCGGTCAGCGCGGCGGTCGCGAGCACCGCGAGCAGTACGGTAATGCGGCGTCCGTCAGGCACGCCGATCCCCAAAGCTCGCCGCGATCTCCTCCTCGTTGAACCCGTACTGCTTCGCGCTGTCCCGAAGCTGGTTCGCGAGGTTCTGCAGGCTCTGCGTGTACTGCCGTACCCGTTCCAGATGCGAATCCTCGGCTTCTACCAGCCGCCAGTTCCAGGCACCGGCCGCTTCCAGGCTCACCGGATCCATCCCAGGGGCCTTGACATGCATCCGCATGCCAAGGGAGCGAGCCTTGTCCTCGAGCGCGTCCGCCTGATCTTGGATGATCTTGCCGGCGGCGAGCACGTTGTCGTGGTTGACCGTGACGCTTGACGCTTGGGGGGCGGGTGCACCCTCCGTCTTCGGCACCAGGACGGCGCCCATCGCCTTCGCGAACCAGTTCCCGGAACCCTCGTCCTCGTCGGCAAACCAGCTGCCTGCAGCGTCGGACGTGTTGACCACGGGCGCACCCCCGATACGTACGGTAACCGCTTGGTCTCGGCTCGCAGACTACCAACGATGAGGTAATAACGAGCTCAGCGTCGGACGCGAACCTTGGCCGGGCGGTTCCATCGAATTCGAGAGACCCTCAGCCGGGGGCCGGCAACGCGATTTCTCCGCGGGACGCCTGCAATGCGATATCGGTCCGATAGTGCGAACCGGGCAAATGCACCGAATTCACGCGTTCGTACACCTGTTCACGGGCGCGCTCCAGATCTTCGCCGATTCCCAGCACGGAGAGCACCCGCCCGCCGGTGGACACCACCGAGCCGTCGTCCCTGCGCCGTGTCCCGGCGTGCAACACACCTTCTGTTTCGCTACCGGCGATCACGTCACCGGTGTGCGGCCGGCCGGGGTAGCCGTCCGCGGCGATCACCACGGTCACCGCCGCACCCGGTTTCCAGTCCAGCGCGGGCTGCTGGGCAAGCGTGCCGGTCGCTGCCGCGTGCAGCAGCCCGGCAAGCGGGGTGTTCAGCAGCGGCAGCAATGCCTGGGTTTCCGGATCGCCGAATCGGCAGTTGAACTCGATCACCTGTGGCCCGCCCGAGGTGAGCGCGAGCCCGGCGTAGAGCAGCCCGGAAAACGGCGTCCCCCGCGCCGCGAGCTCGTCGACGACCGGCTGCACGATGCCCGCCACCACGTCGTCCGCGAGGTCAGGGGGAGCCCACGGCAGCGGCGCGTAGGCGCCCATGCCGCCGGTGTTCGGGCCGCTGTCCCCGTCGCCGACCCGCTTGAAATCCTGCGCCGGCAACAGCGGCACCGTGGTGCGCCCGTCGACAAGGCAGAACAGCGACGCCTCCGGACCGTCCAAAAAGGACTCCAGGATTACCGGGTGCCCGCCGTCCAGCAAGGTGATCGCGTGCTTGCGGGCAACGTCGAGGTCATCGGTCACCACGACACCCTTGCCCGCGGCCAACCCATCGTCCTTGACGACGTATCGCGGGCCGAACCGGCTGAGTGCGGCGTCCAGGTGCGCCGGGTTGTCCACGACCTCGCTGTGCGCGGTGCGCACGCCGGCTGAGCCCATCACATCCTTCGCGAACGCCTTCGAGCCCTCGATCCGCGCGGCGTCCGCGGATGGCCCGAAGCACGCGATTCCCGCCTTACGCACCGCATCGGCCGCGCCCACGACGAGTGGTTTCTCCGGACCGATCACCACCAGGTCGGCGCGCCACGCGGTGGCCGCGGCCGCTACCTCGGTGGCGTCCGCGACGTCCACATCGAACGCCTCGGCCAGTGCCGCGGTGCCGGCGTTGCCAGGCGCGCACGCCAGTGCACGGATGGCTGGATCATTGGCCAACGCCAGCACGAGAGCATGCTCCCGGGCTCCGGACCCGATTACCAGGACACGCACACATCCCAGCCTAACTCGTCAGTCTTCTTACCGATTCCGGCACCCGGCGGGGCGCGCAACGCGTACGGTGCGTTCACCTTGCCGTGCGCGGCTGTACCACTGCGCTTGAGGTGCACGTCGCGCAGCACGGTAAGGGTTACTCCGGGCCGATCGCGGCTGGTCGCGGCCGGCGGTGTTCCCATCCGATGGAGGTCACATGGTACGCAGACGGATCGCCGCGCTGGCGATCTCCGGAATCGCCGCGATCGGTGTGGTAGGTCCGGCAGGGGCAAGCGCGGAGCCGGCCCCGGCCCCAGCCGATCCGATGGCAAGCAAGTCCGACGGGCCGACGATCTACGGGCATCGCGGCGCGTCCGGTTACCGCCCTGAGCACACCTTGGTGTCCTACGCACTGGCCGCTCGGATGGGCGCCGACTACATCGAAACCGACCTGGTGCCAACGAAAGACGGGGAACTGGTAGCCCGCCACGAGAACGAGATCAGCGGCACGACGGACGTCGAGGAACACCCCGAGTTCGCCGACCGCAAGACCACGAAAACCGTGGACGGGGAGGAAGTCACCGGGTGGTTCACCGAGGATTTCACCCTGGCCGAACTGAAAACGCTGCGCGCGAAGGAACGGCTCCCCGAACTCCGCCCGCACAACACGCTCTACGACGGCCGCTACGAAATCCCTACGCTGCAAGAGATCCTCGAACTACGCGAAGGGCTTTCCCGTGACCTCAACCGGGAGATCGGCATCGCGCCGGAAACCAAGCACCCCACGTACTTCCGGAACCTGAAGCGGCCCATCGAACCCGGCCTGGTGCGGGCGCTCAACGAGAACGGCCTCAACAAAGAGGATTCGAAGGTGCTCGTGCAATCCTTCGAGGTTGGCAACTTGCGGGGCCTTGACGACTGGCTGAACGTTGATCTGGTGCAGCTGACACTGGCTGACGGGGCGCCCTACGACTTCGTGGAATCCGGCGATCCGCGCACCTATGCCGACCTGGTAACGCCGAAAGGCCTGCGTGAGGTTGCCGGCTACGCGGACGTGCTCGGCCCGGAGAAGGACCAGGTGATTCCCAGGGATGACAAGGGATTCCTCACCGAGCCGACCAGTCTGGTCGACGACGCGCACGCCGCCGGGCTGACCGTCGTGCCGTTCACCTTCCGCAACGAGAACGAGTTCCTGCCGGGCGACTACGTGTCCTCGGACGATCCGGCTGCCTACGGCGACGCGTTCGCCGAGTACCAGCGGTTCTTCGCGACCGGCATCGACGGCATCTTTAGCGACAACCCGGACACCGCCGTGGAAGCCCGCGCGGAAACCCGCTAGCCTCGTCCCACCATGAGTACTTTGCGGTGCTGCAACGACGACGGAAAGTACTCACGGGTCCACTAGTTGCCGAAGGCGTGGCGCACGATGGTCTGCTCCCGGCCAGGTCCCACGCCGATCGCGGAGATCCGGGCACCGGAGAGCTCCTCGAGCCGTTCCACGTACGCGCGCGCGTTCGCCGGCAGGTCCTCGAACGTCCGGCACTCGGAGAGGTCTTCCCACCAGCCGGGCATTTCCTCGTAGATCGGCACCGCGTGATGCACGTCGGTCTGCGTCATCGGCATATCGTCGAACCGGAACCCGTCCACCTCGTATCCGACGCACACCGGAACGTTTTCCAAGCCGGACAGCACATCCAGCTTGGTGAGGAAGTAGTCGGTGATGCCGTTGACGCGGGCCGCGTAGCGCGCGATCACCGCGTCGAACCAGCCGGTGCGGCGGGATCGTCCCGTGGTGACACCGAATTCACTGCCGGCCTTGCGCAGCGCCTCACCTTCCTCGTCGTGCAGCTCGGTGGGGAACGGGCCGGAACCCACCCGCGTGGTGTATGCCTTGAGAATCCCGATAACCGCGCCGATCCGCCCCGGCCCGATGCCCGAGCCCGCGCACGCCCCACCGGACGTGGGGTTGGATGACGTGACGAACGGGTAGGTGCCGTGATCCACGTCCAGCAGCGTGCCCTGGGAACCCTCCAGCAGCACGCTTTCCCCGCGCTCCAACGCCTCGTTCAGCAGCAGCCGGGTATCCGCGATCCGGTGAGCGAAGCGTTCCCCCGCGGCCAGCACGGTGTCGGTGACCTGGTCGGGGTCGAGCGCCTTGCGGTTGTAGACCTTCACCAGGATCTGGTTTTTCAGCTCCAGCGCTGCTTCGACCTTCTGCCGGAGGATCTTCTCGTCCAGCAGGTCCTGCACGCGCACGCCGACCCGCGCGACCTTGTCCTGGTAGCACGGCCCGATCCCGCGACCGGTTGTACCGATCTTCTTCGCGCCGAGGTAGCGCTCGGTGACCTTATCGATGGCCACGTGATACGGCATGATCAGGTGCGCGTCCGCGGAGATCAGCAGACGTTCGGTGTCCACCCCGCGTTCCTCGAGCTCGGACAGCTCGTCGAGCAGCACCTCCGGATCGATCACCACGCCGTTGCCGATCACGTTGGTGACCCCGGCCGTGAGGATGCCGGATGGAATCAGGTGCAGCGCGAAGTCCTGCCCGTCCGGCGTTACCACGGTGTGTCCGGCATTGTTGCCGCCCTGGTAGCGCACCACCCACTGGACCCGCTCGCCGAGCAGATCGGTGGCCTTGCCCTTACCTTCGTCGCCCCACTGGGCGCCGATGAGCACGATGGCCGGCATGTGAAACTCTCCCCTTGCGATGGGACGGGCCGAAATAGCCGAGGCGCACAATATCCGCCAAGGCAATTATCACCGCCGAGGCGGCATCCGTCTCAGCCGAAGCAGCTGTCGCAGTAGAGACGACAGCGAATTGATATTGCCGGTGGATGAGGATAACCGAGGAGTTCCGGGTGAGTGCGGTTTTGTTGGTGTGCGGTAACGCACTCGTTAGCGGTGAGTTTCCCGACCTCACTGTCCGCGACGACCTGCGGCGCTTGGATGTCTCGGCGCGCCCCGGCAAGGCCGAGCTCGCCCCGGTGTTCGGCGCGCTTGACGGTGGCCGGCTGGTCGTGTTCGGCACCGACGCCGACCTCGCGGCCGTCACCCTTCGGCTGCTGCGCGGCGACCTGCTCGCCGAGGTGTCGGTTGGGTTCGTGCCCAGCGATCCGCGCTCGGCCGTTGCCGAGGTCTGGGGGCTGCCCGGCGAGCCCGCGCGGGCCCTTGAGTTGGCGTTGGGCGGCGAGGTGGACCCGGTGCCGCTGGTCCGCGACGACGCGGGCGGCGTGCTGGTCGGGCACGGCGAGATCGGGCCGGTGCGCGGCGTCGGCTACTGCGACGACGACCGGGTGCTGCCGGGGCGGACTGCCCGAATTGTGGTCACTCCCCATCCGGACAGCGGGCTCGCCGTGCGCGTGACCAGCGGAAGGCTGCTGCGGCGCGGCCGCACCGCGCACGGCCGCGCGTTCCAGCTTGGCTGCCTGGCGACCGTCCCGCGCTATGACGGTGTGCCGCACCCGCGCGAGGTCACCCGGTGGACCTGGTACCGGCATACCGCAGACCTGCGATTGGTCCGCGGACTCATTTAAGCCATTTGGGCTATAACTCCACGGTTGACTGGCGCAACTCGCTACGCCGCCGGTGAATTGTTCACCTTACGTTGATAACACGTCACCCAAAGGCATTGCCCTCTCCACTTCCGTGAGTCAGAGTCGTGAAGTCCCCACGAACTGAGCGACACGGAGGCAATATGCCAACGTATCGAACTGTCCGCAGCGCGCTAACCGTGGCGGCGCTTTCCGGAACCCTCACCCTCGGATTGACCTCGGCAGCCAACGCCGTGCCGCCGAACATCCCGGACACCGACACCGCGAAAAACCAGCTCAGCGAGTTGACCGTGCAGCCGGACGGCTCGATGGACGGCTACGACCGGGACAAGTTCCCGCACTGGAGTCCCGCCGATGGCAGCTGCGACACCCGCGAGACGGTGCTCAAACGAGACGGTGACGGCGTCCAGGTCGGCGACGACTGCTACCCCACGTCGGGCAGCTGGACCAGCGCGTACGACGGCGGGACCTGGACCGATCCGTCCGATGTGGACATCGACCACATGGTGCCGCTCGCCAACGCGTGGCGAACCGGAGCATCCGCGTGGACAACGGACAAGCGCGAGCAGTTCGCCAACGACCTGTCCGACCCCCAGCTGATCGCGGTCACCGACGACGTGAATCAGGAGAAGGGCGACCAGTCCCCTGACCTGTGGAAGCCGCCGGAGCAAGGCTACTGGTGCGACTACAGCAAGAGCTGGATCGCCGTGAAGCACAAGTGGCAGCTGACCATCAACGAAGCGGAGAAGGGTGGACTCGAGGAGATGCTCGGCACCTGCTGACAGCCCGGTGGCCTAGTCCTGCTGGGATTCGAGCCCCATGGCCGCCGGCGTCTCCGGGTCTGAATCGGCGAGCAGCTGGCGGCAGCGATCAAACTCCGCCACCTCGCCGATCGCCCTGGCCGCCGTGGCCAGGGCGGCCACCGCACGGAGGAACCCACGGTTCGGCCGGTGCCGCCAAGGCACCGGCCCATGCCCCTTCCAACCGGCACGGCGCAGCTGGTCGAGGCCGCGGTGGTAGCCGGTTCGGGCGTAGGCGTATCCGGTCACGTGCTGGCCATCGGACAGCGCCCGCTCGGCGAGCGCGGCCCACGCCTCGCTGAAGTCCGGGTATTCCGCGGCGACGTCAGCCGGGTCGGCGCCACCGTCCAGCGCGGCCTGGGGCTCGGCGCGCTCCGGCAGCAGGGTTGGTTCCGGGCCGAGGAGGTTGTCGTGCATGCTCATGACCCCATCCTGCCGGAGCGGTTTCAGCGGACGTTCAGAGCAGCGCCAGCGTGGTCAGCAGGCTCCCGCCGCCCAGGATCAGGGCGACGATCACCACGATCGCGACAACACGTTTGGGTATCACGCCTCACCAGGGTGCCGGTACCCCTCGGCGTCCGGCAAATCGGGCGGCCGACGGAACCCTTAAGGGTGAGTACTGATTCCACCCGGAAATGGACCTAGGTACCTTCTCGCGCTCGCTGCGCTGCCTGGATGATGGTGGTATGACCAAGGGGTTGACCGAGCACGCCCACGCACCGCCGGTGACCGGCGTCGTCGCGCCGTACCGGGAGTTCTTCCGGTCGTACTGGGAGCGAGGAAAGCCCGGTGCCGAAACACCCCCTTGGGTTGCCGCGCTCGCGTACCGCACTTGGCTGGTCGCGCTGCTGTTCAAACTGCTCGGCTCGTCCTGGGACATGTCCTGGCACTTCAAATGGCTCCGCGATGATTTCGCGCCTCCGCACCTGCTGAACAGCGTCGGCACGGTGATCGTCGTCGTGCTGGTCGGCATCCACACCTACACCGGGATGGGGTGCGACAAGCGTTCCCTTCGGTTGATGCAGTTGGGCACCGCGATGTTCCTGATCGCCGCGCCGCTCGACGTGATCAACCACCAGGTCAACGGCCTTGACCTGACCGCGTGGAGCCCGTCGCACGGGTTGCTGTACGCGGGTACCGGACTGATGATCATCGGCGCGATCGACGGTTGGCTGAAGTTCTCCCCGCCGGGGCCGGTGCGCGCGTTCGTGCTCACCGGGCTGTGGGTGTTCCTGCTCGAGACCGTGGCGTTTTCCAACGGGCAGCAGGAGTACGGCATCCTCGAGCTGCGGTCCTGGGAACGCGACGAGCCGTATGCGGAGCACACCCTGCTGAACTTCGCCGCCGAGCAGATCGGCCGGCCGGTGGACCGCACCGCGGTGATCTACTTCGCGCTGCCGATCCCGAGCTGGGTCTACCCGCTGTGGGGCATCGGCGTTCTTGCCTTGGTGCTGGCGCTGGCCAGGCATTTCGTGGCCAAGAGGTGGACCGCGACCACGGTCGCGGGGGTGTACGTGGCCTACCGCGTGCTGATCTGGCCGATCCTCACGTTCACCGGCTTCCCCAGCTCGACCGTGCCGTTCTACCTGCTGTTCGTCGGGCTCGGGGTGGATCTGGCCTTCCGGCTGGCGCGCTCGCATGCGGCGCGGGCGATGCTCGGGGCGTGCCTGGCCGCCGCGCTCGGGTACGGCGCGTTATGGGTGCAGTCGCAGCTCGCGCCGCTGCTGACGGACGCGCACACCGAATCCGCGCCGCCGATCGCGTACTGGACGATCCCGATCACCGTGCTCGGCATCGCGATCCTGTGGTGGGCCGGGCGGCCACTGGCGCGCCTGTTCAACCGCCAGCCACGCGCCGCCCGTGCCGCGGAAGTGATCGACACCGTGGTGCCACCCGTCCGGCTACCGGCACCGCCCGCGGACGGTGATCCGCATACCGCACCCAAGCCCGGCGTCGTCTGACCGGCCAACGCCCGCAATATGGATCCGAATTGGAAGTCGGTGTGATCAACCGGCGATCATGCGGCCCGCGGAGCGCAGGTGCTCGCAGGCCTGCGCGACACGGTCGGCCATCGACTGCTCGGCCGCCCGGAGGTAGCTGCGCGGGTCGTAGGCCTTCTTGCTGCCCACCTCACCGTCCACTTTGAGCACGCCGTCGTAGTTGGCGAACATGTGTCCCGCGATGCTGCGGGTGAACGCGTACTGGGTGTCCGTGTCGATGTTCATCTTGACCACGCCGTAGGATAACGCTTCGTGGATCTCTTCGAGCAATGAGCCAGACCCGCCGTGGAACACCAGCTCGAACGGCTTTGACCCGGCCGCCCTGCCCAGCTTCTCAGCCGCGACAGCCTGGCCGCGCTTGAGCACGTCAGGGCGTAGCCGCACGTTGCCTGGCTTGTAGACACCATGCACGTTGCCGAAGGTCGCGGCGAGCAGGTAACGCCCCTTCTCCCCGGCGCCCAACGCTTCCACGGTCTTCACGAAGTCGCCCTCGGCGGTGTACAGCTTCTCGTTGATGTCGTTGGAAACGCCGTCTTCCTCGCCACCGACGACACCGATCTCCAGCTCGAGGACGATCTTCGCGGCGGCGGCCGTGTCCAGCAGCTCGGCCGCGATCTTCAGGTTCTCGTCGAGATCGATCGCCGAACCGTCCCACATGTGCGATTGGAACAGTGGATTGCGCCCGGCGCTCACTCGCTCGTTGGACAGCGCGATAAGCGGGCGGACGAAACCGTCCAACTTGTCCTGCGGGCAGTGATCGGTGTGCAGCGCGATGTTCACCGGGTACTTCTCGGCGACCACGTGGGCGAATTCGGCGAGCGCAACCGAACCGGTGACCATGTCCTTGACCTTGCTGCCGGACGTGAACTCCGCGCCACCGGTCGAGAACTGGATGATCCCGTCGCTCTCCGCTTCGGCGAAGCCGCGGAGCGCGGCGTTCAACGTCTCCGAGGAGGTCACGTTGATCGCCGGGTAGGCGAACTCGTTGGCCTTGGCCCGGTCCAACATGTCGGCGTAGACCTCGGGCGTGGCGATGGGCATTCTCGGTGTCCTCCCTCGGGATGGCGGCAGCCGGAACCCGTGGCTGCCGTCGGCGTGAAGCAGGCGAAGAGTACCCCACCGCCACGTGACCATCAGGCGAGTGCTTCAGCCAGTATCCGGTACTCCCGCCGGGGCAACCCGGAATCGGCCGTAAGCACCTGCAGGCACACGTGATCGGCGCCGGCATCGTGATGCTCCGTGATCCTGCGCCGCACCGCGTCCAGGCTGCCCCAGACGACCAACGCGTCCACCAGCCGATCGCTGCCACCGTCCGCGAAGTCGTCCTCGGTGAAACCCAGCCGCCGCCAGTTGTTCACGTAGTTCGGCAGTCGCAGGTAGAACTCCAGCCCAGACCTGGCGATCTCCCTTGCTCGGGCCGGATCCGCCTCCAGCACAACCTTTTGCTCCGGCGCGAGCAGCGGGCCGCCGCCGAGGATTTCCCTCGCCTGCCGGGTGTGCTCGGGAGTTGTCAAGTACGGGTGCGCGCCGGCCGAACGCTCACCGGCCAGCCGGAGGGTCCGCGGCCCCAATGCGGCTAGCGCCAGATTCTCTCTGGTGACAGGATTCTCCGCCCCCAGCAGCCTGTCCACATAGGACGACAGCGCGGAGTACGGCCGCTCGTACTGGTATTCCGTCATCGCCTCTACCAGGAGCTTGTGACCGGAACCGACGCCAAGCAGGAAGCGCCCTGGATAGCCCGCTATCACCCGGTGATACGCGGGGATCACGACGTCGCTCGGCTCGGTCCAGACGTTCACGATGCCGCTGGCGACGACCAGCCGCTTGCTGGCCGCGAGTAGTCGCTCGTGGGGCCGAAGATCAGCAGGCGACATACCGAGCCACAGCGCGCCGTAGCCGAGCTCATCCAGCTCGGCCACCGTTTCGGTGCCGTCCGCACCTTCCCAATCCGGGGTCCGTCCCCAAACTCCGATCCGTCCCAGCTCAACAGTCACCGTGCCTCCTTGCCGTACAGGGTCTTCGCTGGGAGAAACCGACGACGGCCGGATCGCATTCCGAACCGCCGCCATACGCCCTGGAGCACGACACCAGCGGGGCGTAGCGTCTGGGCCATGCCGAAGATCGCAACCACCGACCTCGACGTCTTCCCGCTCAATCTCGGCGGCAACGTGTTCGGCTGGACGGCCGACGAGGCGCAGTCGTTCACCGTGCTGGACGCGTACACCGAAGCGGGCGGCAACTTCATCGACACGGCCGATCTGTACTCCGCCGGCGGATCCGAAACGATCATTGGGAACTGGCTGGCAAGGCGTGGCAGGCGGGACGACATGGTGATCGCCACCAAAGTGGGCATGTGGCAGGGGCGGCCAGGACTCTCGGCCGAGAACATCCGCCAGGCGGCGGAGGACTCGCTGCGCCGGCTGCGCACCGACTATGTCGATCTGTACTACGCGCACCTCGACGATCGGGGCACCGAGCAGGACGAGACCCTCGGCGCGTTCGATGAGCTGGTACGCGCCGGGAAGGTCCGCTACATCGCGGCTTCGAACTACTCGGCGAGCAGGCTGAGCGCTGCACTGTCCATTTCGGAATCACTTGGTCTCGCCCGGTTCGTTGCCCTGCAACCGCATTACAACCTGGTTGAGCGGGACTACGAGCGGGAGCTGGCCCCGGTGGTGGCACGCGAGGGCTTGTCGGCGTTTCCGTACTTCGCGCTCGCCAAGGGCTTCCTGACCGGCAAGTACCGCCCTGGCGGGGATGCCGTGGACAGCCCACGCAGCGAGCGCGCGCGGCCCTATCTTGATGCCCATGGCACCAGCCTGCTGCCGGTGCTGGACGAGATCGCGGCCGGCCGCGGGGTATCGGTGTCGGCCGTGTCGCTGGCTTGGCTGGCCGCGCAGCCGGCGGTCGTCGCCCCGGTCGCCAGTGCGCGTACCCCGGAGCAACTCGCGGATCTGCTGCCGGCAAGCACGTTGACCCTTTCCGACGACGAGCTGGGTCGGCTGGACGCCGCGACCGACTAATTCCTTACCGCGGGTAGCCTACTGATAGTAAGTTACGGTACGGTACCTCCAGACCGCGAGGAGGTAGCCGTGAACCCACTGTCCCGTCTGCTGCGAAGGCCGCAGAGCATCGCCGGCAAGGTCGTGCTGATCACCGGTGCGGCAAGGGGAATCGGCGCGGAGCTCGCCAAGCGCCTGGCCGGCGATGGCGCCAGCGTCGCGCTTGTGGGGCTGGAACGCGACGAGATGGAGAAGGTCGCGCTCGAGTGCGGGCCGCGTGCGCGGGTCTGGGAAGCGGATGTGACCAGCTGGACCGAGCTGGAAGAGGCAACAAGCGCGGCCGTGCAGCACTTCGGTCGGCTGGACGTGGTGGTGGCCAACGCGGGCATCGCGGGGGTCGGGTTCGTCCGCTCCATCGATCCCGCCGCGTTCGAACGCACCGTCGAAGTCGACCTGCTCGGCGTCTGGCGCACGGTGCGCGTCGCGCTGCCGCACATCATCGAATCCCGCGGATACGTGCTCACCATCTCCTCGCTGGCCGCGATCGTGCACGCCTCCGCGATGGCTCCGTACGCCGCGGCCAAGGCCGGCGTGGAGGCGTTCTCGAACAGCCTGCGCACGGAGGTGCGGCACTGCGGCGTCGGGGTCGGGGTGGCACACCCCTCGTGGATTCGCACCGACATGGTGACCGGCGCGGACGAGCACCCGGTCTTCGGCAGGCTGCGCGGCAGCATGCCCGGCCCGCTCGGCAAGACGACGCCGGTGTCCGAGCTGGTGGACGATCTTGTGCGGGGAATAGCCGTCCGTGCACGCACCATTCACACGCCCGGCGTCGTCGGCGTCCTGAAACTGTTCCGCACCCTGCTGCCGCCGATCATCGAGCTTTGCAGCCGGCCGGTGGTGCCGGCCGCGGACAAGGCCGCCCTCGAGGACATCACCAAGCGCGGCGCGGAAGCCTCCCGCCCGCTCGGGCCCGGGGGCAAGGCCGCCACGGCTCGTGAGTCTTTTTAGGTGCTATAACCCTGGAAAAGACTCACGAGCGGAGCAGCGATGTCGCGACGAGGGCAGATCCGGATGACGCCGGACGAGGTGCGGACGTTCCTGGACGAGCAGCGCGTGGCCAACGTCGCCACGATCGGGCCGAACGGACGGCCACACGTGGTGCCAGTGTGGTACCTACCGCACGATGACGGCGTGGCGACCTGGACATACCGCACGTCGCAGAAGGTGGCCAACCTGCGCCGGCTCGCGCAGGCCACGGTGCTCGTCGAAGCCGGGGACAGCTACGAGGAGCTCTCCGGAGTCTCGATGGAATGCGACGTCGAGATCATCGACGATCCGGAGCGGGTGCTGGAGATCGGCAGCGGGCTGACCAAGCGCTACTCCTCGGTTGGCGCGCCAACCGAGGAGCTCACCGAGTTCCTCCGTGCGCAGGCCACCAAACGCGTGGGCCTGGTGTGCACTCCAACGAAAACCGTCAGCTGGGACCACGGCAAGCTCGGCGGTACCTACTAGCCGCATCGCGCCGGCCGCCGCGGCGCGGTTTCAGGGTGCACGAGCGGCGCCGCTGACGTGCCGAACCGTCGCATATGGACCGTGCGACCCGAGCTCGCGCAGCATGTCGCCAGGGTGTCCGATCGGCGTCGCGATCCGCGAATCATGCGCAGGGGTTCATACGTCGGCGTCTTGCTGCCATCATGAATCGTTGGGGTATGACCCAGGTCACGATCGATCTCGACGAGGAGCCCGATGTGGACCTGATGGACGCCACCACCCGCGAGGATCGCCGGCAACTGCGCAGCGTCGTCGCGGAGTCCTGGCGCCGCTCGGAGCTGTCCGGCCTGCACCCGGACGCCGCGACCGACCGGCTCGAGATGCACGACGTCGACCGCGGCGGCCGGCTGGTGCGCGCCGCGACCCCCGCGCTCGACGAGATGGCGCGGCATCTGGACGACACCAACTTCTGCGTGATGCTCGCCGACCGGGACGGGCACATCGTGGACCGGCGATTCGCGGAACGCTCCGTGGAACGCGCGCTCGACGGCGTCAGCGCGGTACCCGGCTGCCGGTTCGTGGAGGAAAGCAGCGGCACCAACTCGATCGCCACCCCGCTGGAAATACGCCGAGGTATCACCGTCAGTGGCGCCGAGCATTACTTGGAAGGCCTGAAGAAGTTCACCTGCTACGGCCACCCGATCTTCCATCCGGCCACCGAACGCCTCGAAGGCGTCCTGGACATCACCGGCTTGTCGGGGGAGGAAAGCGCACTGCTCGCGCCGTTCGTGGTACACGCGGTCGCGGACATCGAGCAACGGCTGATTGCCGGATCGAAGCGTGCCGAGCAGCGCCTGCTCGCTGCCTTCCAATCCGCGCGGCACCGGGCCGCCGCGGTACTGGCACTCGGTGACGACATGGTGCTGGCGAACACGGCAGCGGTGGATCTGGTCGACGCCGCCGACCATGCCCTGCTCAGGGAGGCCGCACAAACCTCGCGCCACTCCGGCCGCGAGCGGCTGCGGCTGACCTCGGGCACCACCGTGGAGATGGACCTGGAAGCCGTCGCAGGCAACGCCGGAACGCTGTTCTCGCTGACGCCGGTGCGCGGCCCCCGGGACCGCATCCCGCGGCGGCGGGGCGCCAGCCGGATACTGCCCGCGCAGGTCGAGCGGGATCTGCTGCGCTGCGGCGCGGACCGCGAGCGGGTTCTCATTGCGGGCGAACCAGGCACCGGTCGTACCGCGGCCACCCGGCTGCTCGCCCGGTGCGAGCCGCTGATCGTGCTGGGCGGCGCGGACCTTCCGACGGTCGGCGAGGTCGGCTGGTCCGCCAGGCTGGACGAGCTGGCCGGCGGCCATCCGGGGCTGCTGGTGATCGAGGACGTCCACCTGCTGCCCCCGGTGCTGGCCGCCCGGTTGTGCCGGGTGCTCGATGCGTCCGACGCGTGGATCGCGATCACCAGCGCGCCGGTGGCCGAACTTCGTGGGGAACACGCCGGGTTGCTGGCTCGCGTGCCCCGGCGTGTCGAGCTGCCGCCACTGCGCACCCGCCGTGCGGAGCTGCCCGCGCTGGCCAGGACCATGCTGGCCGGCATGGCGCCGGGCCGGTCGCTCCGGCTCACCGCGAGCGCGCTGGAGCTGCTGACTGCCCAGTCCTGGCCAGGCAACTTCCGGGAGCTGGAAGCCGTGCTGCACAAGTCGATCGAACGCCGCTCGGTGGGGGACATCATCGCCCGTGACCTTCCGGACGCCTACCAGGTCAGCGCGGCACATCCGCGCACCCCGTGGGAGCAGGCCGAGCACGACGCCATCACCAGGGCACTGCGCGCGGCCGAGGGCAACAAGGTGCACGCCGCGCGCGACCTCGGCATCAGCCGATCGACGCTGTACAACCGGATCAAATCGCTCGGCATCAACGCCTAGCGGAGCCCGGCACCAGCCGTGCACCGGCACCAGCACTGTCCACGATTTGCACACTTAATTTCCTGCCACCCGGCCGACAATCGGCCACAACAGCTGGTCAGCATCAGGAGGTGGCGGTTGTGAAGACAAAGGCAGCGGTGTTGTTCGATGCCGGCAAGCCCTTCGAAATCATGGAGCTGGATCTCGAGGGCCCGCGGGAGGGTGAAGTCCTGATCCGGTACACGGCGGCCGGGTTGTGTCACTCCGACCTGCATCTCACGGACGGCGACATCGTGCCGCGGTTCCCGATCGTGGGCGGGCACGAGGGCGCCGGCATCATCGAGGATGTCGGTCCCGGTGTCACCAAGGTGGCGCCCGGCGACCACGTGGTGTGCAGCTTCATCCCGAACTGCGGCACGTGCCGGTACTGCTCGACCGGCAGGCAGAGCCTGTGTGACATGGGTGCGACGATCACCGAGGGGTCCTTCCCGGACGGCTCGTTCCGGTTCAGTGCGGACGGCACCGACTTCAGTGCGATGTGCATCCTCGGCACGTTCGCCCAGCGATCCACCATCTCGCAGCACTCGGTGGTCAAGGTTGACGACTGGTTGCCGCTGGAAACGGCCGTGCTGGTTGGCTGCGGCGTGCCGACCGGCTGGGGCACCGCGAACTACGCCGGCGGCGTCCGGGCTGGCGATACGGCGGTGGTGTACGGCATCGGCGGGATCGGCATCAACGCCGTGCAGGGCGCCGTGCACGCCGGCGCGAAGTACGTCGTCGCCGTGGACCCGCTCGAGTTCAAGCGGAAGACCGCGCTGGAGTTCGGCGCCACGCACGTGTTCGCCACCGCCGAAGAGGCCGCGGCCAAGGTAGCGGAGCTGACCTGGGGCCAGGGCGCGGATCAGGCGCTGGTCACCGTCGGCATCGTCGACGAGGAAGTGGTCAGCGCGGCGTTCGACACGGTCGGTAAGGGCGGCACCGTGGTGATTACCGGGCTCGCGAACCCGGCGAAGCTCACCGTGCACGTATCCGGTGGCGCGATGACCCTGTTCGAAAAGACCGTCAAGGGCAGCCTGTTCGGCTCGGCCAACCCGCAGTACGACATCGTCAGGCTGCTGCGCCTCTACGACGCGGGCAAGCTCAAGCTGGACGAGCTGGTCACCAAGCGGTACACGCTCGACGAGGTCAACCAGGGCTACCAGGATCTCCGGGACGGCAAGAACATCCGCGGCGTCATCACGCACGACACCGACTAGCCGTGTTGCCGTGAAGGCCACCTTCCGGGCAACTAACGCCCCGAATGTGCCCTTCGGTCACCACGGAAACTAGCTGAAGCCGTCGCCGAGCGCACGCAACGCGGCGTCCAGCAACAGCGTCAACTCGGCCTCGGGGTCGCGAAGCCACTGCTCGTAGGCGGCGATCGCGACCCCGAGTGCCGCGTGCGAGATCGCCTGTGGCCGCAGCGCGTCCGGCGGCTCACCGAGCCGCGTGCCGACGAACTCGGCGACCACCTGACGCCAATCCGCGTACCGCAGCGTGGAGTGCGCCTGCAACGCCGGCACGGTCAGGATCAGGGCCATCCGCCTGCGCAGCCACGGTAGCTCCGCATCGTCCACCCGGTTGAACTCGACCACCACCTCGCGCACCGCGTCCATCAGAGGTGTGTCCGAGGGACAGGCATCGAACCGTTCCCGCATGCCCTGTAGCGCCTCATCGAAATCGCCCCACGCGATGTCGTTCTTGGACGGGAAGTACCGGAAGAAGGTGCGACGCCCGATGCCGGCGGCGGCCGCGATGTCGTCGATCGTGGTCTCGTCGAAGCCGCGGCTGGTGAACAGCTCGAACACCTGATGTTCGAGCTCGGCACGCGACGTGCTGCGCCGCCGGCCGCCGCGCCGCGCCGGCGCGCTGCTCACTTCGGACACGATCGATTCTGACCTCTTCCAATCGGCACTCGGTGCCATTACCTTATGAGTACCCCGGCCTCGCGGCCATCCGAGCGGACAGTGCACACCGACCGAAGCACGGTGGGCGCCCGCGAAATCGGCCCTGGCTTCGAGGCCCGAGTACTCGGGCGAGGAGGCACAGATGGGAGACGACGTGATGGACGAGCGGGCGATCGACGATACCGCGAACGACGTCGCGGTGGAGGAAAGCCTGGTCGAAGAGGTTTCCATCGACGGTATGTGCGGCGTGTACTAGGACCGCGCGATGGCGCCGGACCTCGATCTCGACAAGCCGTACCGGCTCAATCCCAGCGTGGCGTTGCGCCCCGAACCGTTCGGGGCGCTCGCGTACCACTTCGGCAACCGCAAGCTGTCCTTTCTGAAGGCGCCAGAACTGGTGACCTTCGTACGGACGCTCGGCGAGCACGCCAGCCTCGGCGAGGCGCTCGATGCCGGCGGGCTGACCGACCGCACGAAGCAGAGCTATCTGCGCGCGCTTGCCTCGCTTGCCGCCACCGACATGATCGTGGAGAAGGAACGCGATGACCGCGACCGTTGAGCACACACCGTCCCTTGTGGAGCAGTTCAAGTACGGGCTGGACGCCCCGATCTGCCTGACCTGGGAATGGACATATGCCTGCAATCTCGCGTGCGAGCACTGCCTTTCGTCGTCCGGACGGCGGGATCCCGACGAGCTTTCCACCGAGGAAATCAAGCGGGTGATCGACGAGCTGGAACGCATGCAGGTGTTCTACGTGAACGTGGGCGGCGGGGAACCCACGGTACGAAGCGACTTCTGGGAACTGCTCGACTACGCCGTCGCCCATCACGTCGGCATCAAATTTTCCACCAACGGAGTCAAGATCACGCCGGATCGGGCCAAGCGGCTGGCGGCCACGGACTACGTGGACGTGCAGATATCACTGGACGGCGCGACCCGCGAGGTGAACGACGCGGTGCGCGGACCCGGATCGTTCGACATGGCGATGCGGGCGCTGCGGAACCTCGCCGACGCCGGGATGCGGGATTTCAAGATCTCCGTCGTGATGACACGGCAGAACGTGGACCAGCTCGACGAGTTCCAGCGGATCGCGGACGGGTTCGGCGCACAGCTGCGCATCACCCGGCTGCGGCCGTCCGGGCGCGGTGCGGACGTCTGGGACGAACTGCACCCGACGGGTGAGCAGCAACGGCAGCTGTACGAATGGTTGCTCGCCAACGGAGATCGGGTGCTCACCGGCGACTCGTTCTTCCACCTGAACGCTCTCGGCTCGGAGACCCTGCCAGGGTTGAACCTGTGCGGCGCCGGGCGGGTGGTGTGCCTGATCGACCCGGTCGGCGACGTGTACGCCTGCCCGTTCGCCATCCACGACGTGTTCAAGGCCGGCAACGTCCGGCCGGCCGGATTCCAGACCGTGTGGCGGGATTCCGAGCTGTTCAAGGACTTGCGCCGGCCGCAGACCGGCGGCGCGTGCGACTCCTGCGCGGCATACGATAGCTGCCAGGGCGGCTGCATGGCCGCGAAGTTCTTCACGGGCCTGCCGCTTGACGGGCCGGACCCGGAGTGCGTCAAGGGCCATGGCGAGCACGCGCTGTCCACACGGGACTCCTCGGCGTTGCCGAAGCCAAGCCAGGATCATTCCCGCGGTACGAAACGGGTCTCGCTCGGGATGCCCTCCGTGCGCATGCCGGATCGGGCGTGTGACACCAGCCCGCTGGCAGGGCTGACGTGAGCACCCTGACCGAACCTGTCCCGCTCGGTGGGTGTACCGCGCGGAGCAGGGTGATGTTCGGGCCGCACGAGACGAACCTCGGGCGTGGCAGGGCGCTTTCCGGCCGGCACACCGCGTACTACGCGGCACGTGCGGCCGGTGGCGCCGGCCTGCTTGTCACCGAGATCGCCAGCGTGCACGAGTCCGACTGGCCGTACGAGCGCGCGCCGCTCGCCGCCGAGTGCGGCCCAGGGTGGTCGGAGATCGTGTCGGCCGTCCGTCCACACGGCACGCTCGTGCTGGCAGGTCTCGGACACTCCGGTTCGCAGGGTTCCTCGGCCTATTCCCAAACGGCGCTGTGGGCGCCCTCCAGGGTTCCGGACGTGGCCACCAGGGAGCTGCCGATGGAGCTGGGCGACGCGGAAATCACCGCGCTGATCGAAGGCTTCGCGTCCTCGGCCGGCATCGCCGCCGAGTCCGATGTGGATGGCGTGGAGCTGAATGCCGGCCAGCACAGCATCTTGCGGCAGTTTCTGTCCGGGCTGACGAACGTGCGCTCCGATGCGTGGGGCACCGACAAGGCGCGGTTGCTGCGCGAGGTGCTGGCGGCGGTCCGGTCCCGGCTCGGTGATCGGCTGCTCGGGGTGCGGCTGTGCTGTGACGAGCTCGCACCGTGGGCGGGGATCACTCCCGAACACGCCGTCCAGCACGTCCGGCAGATCGCCGATTCGGTTGACTATCTGGTGGTGGTACGCGGCTCGGCGATGGCCGGCTCGGCGACCAGACCGGATCTGCATACCGATCCTGGCTTCAACGTCGAGCTGTGCGGCGAGATTCGCTCCGGCATGGACATTCTGGCTCCGATCGTGCTGCAAGGCAGCGTGGTCGACCCCGCACAGGCGCAGCGGGCGCTCGACGAGGGCGTGGCCGATCTGGTCGAGATGACCCGCGCCCAGATCGCCGACCCCGAGCTGGTGAGCAAAACGGCTGCCGGGCAACGGATCCGGCCGTGCTCGTTGAGCAACGCGAAGTGCCTGGTGCGGGACAACCGCAACCCGATCGTCACGTGTACGGCCGAACCGCGCAGTGGCCACGAAACGGTTGATCCGGCGCCGGACGGGCGCGACGCCCCGATCCCGGTTCTGGTGGTCGGCGGTGGACCAGCCGGTTTGGAGGCCGCGCGGGTGCTGGCCGGCCGCGGGCATCGGGTGCGGCTCGCCGAGCGGTCCGCCGAGCTGGGCGGGGCACTACGCCTGGCGGCGCTTGTCGGTGGGCGGTCCCGGCTCGGTACGCTGGCCGACTGGTTGATCGAGCAGGTGTACGCGCTTGGCGTGGACGTGCACACCGGCGTCGAGGTCGGCCTGCCGGAGCTGGACACGGCCGAGCACGTGCTGCTCGCCACCGGGAGCAGGCAAGGCCGGCGGGAGTTTTCCAGTACGGCGGCGGCGAACGTGCTCGACGACGGCGAGTTCTACACCAGGGTGCTTCGAGACGGCGTGCCCGCGGCGCTACCCGCCGGGCCGATCGTGGTGCACGACCCGGTGGGCGGCCCGGTAGGCGTCGGCACCGCCGAGCTGGTCGTGGCAGCCGGTGTGGAAACCGCGATCGTCACGCCCGATCAGGTGGTCGGTACCCAGCTGGCCGTCACAGGCGATTTGGCCGCGGCGAACGCCCGGCTGCAACAGGCCGGCGTCACGCTGCACAAGTCCTCGCTGCTGCGTGAGGTTCGTGCCGGCGGCGCGACACTTGAGAACCGGTTCACCGGCCGGCAGCAGGAGATCCGCTGCGCCACCGTGATCCATTGTGGACACCGGTTGCCGGAGGACATCCTTGGCGAGCAGCGCCCGGAGTTGCCCCTGGCCGGCGATTGTGTCGCCCCGCGCACCGTGCACGAGGCGATCCTGGAAGGCAGGCGTGCCGCACTGGAGCTGGTTTCCCGGAGCAAGACGCTGGCGGGTGCCGGATGACCGTTCGGGGTGGCCAACTTCTGAGGATCGTCCGATGAGTGGTGGGCAGTACCGGTACCTGTTCAGCCCGTTGCGATTGGGTCCGCTGACCGTGCGCAATCGCGTGGTGTTCTCCGCGCACCTGACGAACTACGCGGAAGATGGGCTGCCGAGCGAGCAGCACGCGGCCTACTACGCCGCGCGGGCCGCTGGCGGCGCCGGGCTCATCATCACCGAAGAGCATTCGACACATCCCACCGACTGGCCGTACGAGAAGCTGATCCACGGATTCAATCCATCGGCGATTCCCGGATACCGCCGGATCACCGAGGCCGTGCACGCCCACGATGTGCCGATTCTGGCGCAGCTGAACCATAACGGCGGGCAGGCGTCCAGTATGTACTCCCGACTTCCGGTGTGGGCACCGAGCCCGATCGCGGACCCGATGTTTCGCGAGGTGCCCAAGGCTGTCAGTACCGGGGAGATCGTGGAGATCGTCCGTGGGTACGCCACGGTCGCGGAGCACTGCGTCGCGGGCGGCTTCGACGGTGTCGAGTTGCAGTGCTCGCATTCCTCGATAGTTCGCGGGTTCCTTTCCCCCGCGACGAACATCCGCACCGACTCGTACGGTGGCTCGTTGCCGAACCGGGCCCGCATCCTGCTCGAGATCGTCGACGCGGTTCGCGAGGCGATCGGTCCCCGGCACGCGCTCGGTGTCCGGATCTGCGGCGACGAGCTGATCGACGGCGGGACCACGATCGATGAGGCCGTCCACGTCGCCACCATGGTGGAATCCACCGGCAAGGTGGACTACATCAACACCTCGATCGGGGTGGCGACCGCGACGCTGTTCATGATCGAAGCGTCCATGCACATCCCGCCCGGCTACGCGATGTTCATCCCTAGTGCGATCAGGCAGAAAGTGAGCCTGCCGGTAGTCGGTGTCGGCCGGTTCAAGGACCCGGTGCAGGCCGAACGTGCGCTCGCCGACGGGCAGTGCGACCTGGTCGGTGTGGTGCGAGGGCAGATCGCCGACGCGGACTTCGTGGCGAAGGCCCGCGCAGGGCACGCCACCGACATCCGCACCTGCCTGTCATGCAATCAGGAGTGCGTCGGCCGGATGGGGCTGAACCGGTGGCTCGGCTGCATCGAGAATCCCGTTACCGGCAAGGAAAGCGTGCGGCTTCCGACCCCGTCGGCGCGCAGCAGGCAAGTGCTGGTGATCGGCGGCGGCCCGGCTGGCTTGCAGGCGGCGTCCACAGCCGCGCAGCGCGGGCACCGGGTCACCCTGGTGGAGCGCGCCGAGCGCACCGGCGGGCAGGTCGCGCTCGCCGCGAGCGTGCCGAGCAGGGCGGAGTTCCTTGACGTGACCCGCAACCTGCTCACCGAATGCCGGCGCTACGGGGTACGGATCCGCACCGGTGTCACCGCTGACCTCGGTCTGGTCAGCGCCGAGCAACCCGACGCCGTGGTGCTGGCCACCGGCGCCACGCCGGACCGGCCGTGGTGGGCGGGCGAGCTGGATCGGATCGTGGACATCAGAAGCGTGCTGGACGGCACCGCGAGTCCACACGGGACGGTTGTGCTTGTCGACGACCTCGGCTTCCACCAGGCGACTTCGGTCGCCGAGCTGCTCGCCGACCGCGGCTGCGCGGTCCGGGTGATCACCTCCGGCATGGTGGTAGGCCAGGACCTCGGCATCACGCTGGACATGGAAACCTGGAACATCCGAGCGGACGCCAAGGGAATCACCCAGGACACCGATGTGGTGGTGATGGGCGGGGCGCCCGACGAGGAAACCGGTGGTGTCACGCTGACGATACTGCGGCACACCACCGGAGAGACCTTCGAGCTCTCAGCCGACTGGGTGGTCTGCGCCAGCCACCCGCGACCGGCCGACGAGCTATGGGCCGACCTGTCCACTATGGACGTCGTGGCGCACCGGATCGGCGACTGCCTTACGCCGCGCCGCGCGCACGCCGCGGTGATCGAGGGACATCGGGCGGGGGTGGCGATATGATCGCGATCATCCCGGTCCGGGACGGCGTGCTGCCGCTCGGCGCCGACGAAACGGTCGCCGAATCATCAGGAAACGCGCTGCTGATCGGTTCCGGCGCCAAGGCGGCTGGCGCCGAGCTGACCACGTTGCGCCGCTGCTGGGTGATGGCAGCGGATGCCTACGCCCCCGCCGCCTGGGCCAGCGGCCTGGCCCGCAATATGGATGCATATTGGGGACACAGAGGCCGCCTGGATCCCAATATGGATGCATATTGGGGTGCTTGGAGCGCGGTGCTGCCCGCGTCGCCGGACGGGCGGGATCTGGCGCCGCGACTCGCGTTCGAGTTGGGCGTACCGCTGCTGGCCGGCGCCATCGCGGTTACCGAGCACGGTGCCCAGCTGGCCCGCTGGGGATCCCGGGTGATCGACGAGGTCGAGGTGGATGGGCCCTTCGTGGCGACACTGCTGCCCGGTGCGGGCGGTACCGAGCCGGCCGGCGTGGCCCCAGAGATCACGAAGCTGCGCTGGGAGGCAACGCAGGCGATGGACGCCGAGGTGCTGGACGTGTTGCCGCCCGATCCGCGCACCGCGGATCTCGCGGAAGCGCCTCGGATCCTTGCCGCCGGAGCCGGGCTCACCAGAGGTAACGCCCCGTCGGGATCCGACGCGGTGGCAATGCTGGAAAAGCTCGGCGAAGCGCTGTCCGCATCGATCGGCGCGACCAGGGTGGTCACCGACGCGGGGCATGCCGACTACCGGCGGCAGATCGGCACCACCGGCGTGGTCGTCAACCCCGAGCTGTACGTCGCGTTCGGGATTTCCGGTGCGGCGCAGCATATCGGCGGCCTCGGTTCGCCCGACAACCTGGTGAGCGTGAACACCGACCCGAGCTGCCCGATGACCGCGAGGTCGGATCTGGGCATCGTCACCGACGCGACCGCGCTGCTTGTCGAGCTCGCCGAACGGCTCGTCGGTAAGGAGGTGACCGGTGGCTAGCCCGATGTCGGCACCGATCAGGGTGTCCCACGGCGAGCGCGGTGCCGCCGGCTTCGACGTGGTGGTGGTCGGCGCGGGACCGGCCGGTTCCGCGGCGGCGCTGGAACTCGCCCGCGCGGGCCATCACGTGGCATTGATCGAGCGCGGCGCGTTTCCCGGAGCGAAGAACGTTTACGGCGGCGTGGTCTACGGCCGGATTCTGGACGAGCTGATCCCGGAGTGGTGGGAGCAGGCGCCGGTGCAACGCTGGGTCACCCGCAGGCAAACCATGATGATGACCCCGACCCAGTCGATGACGGTGGACTTCCGTACCGACGCGTGGCGGGAACCGCCGTACAACGGGGCGACCGCGCACCGGGCCCAGTTCGACGCCTGGCTTGCCGGCAAGGCAGAGGAGGCTGGCGCGGAGCTGATCACGTCCACCGTGGTCACCGCGTTGCGCGTCGACGAGCGCGGCCACACGGTGGGGGTACGCACCGATCGCGCGGACGGCGACCTCGACGCGCGGGTGGTCATCGCCTGCGACGGCGTGAACTCGTTCCTTGCCAAGCAAGCCGGCCTTTACCCGGAGGGGCAGCTTGAGCACACCACGCTCGGCGTGAAGGAAACCCTGTCGTTGCCGAGGGAAACCATCAACGAGCGGTTCGGGGTGCGCGGCACGGACGGTGTGGACATCGAGATGCTCGGCTGCACTGGCGCGATCCCCGGCGGCGGCTTCCTGTACACCAACCTGGATTCGGTCAGCGTGGGTGTGGTGCTGGATCTCACCGCGCTCGGCAAGGCGAAGAAACGCCCCGAGGAGATAGTCGCCGATCTGAAGCGGCACCCTTCGATCGCACCGCTGGTGCGCGGCGGCGAGCTGGTGGAATACGCCGCGCATCTCATCCCCGAGGGCGGATACCAGACCATGCCGAAGCTTGCCGGGGACGGCATCCTCGTCACCGGGGATGCTGCGGCGATGTGCCTGGCGGCAGGAATCTGGTTGGAGGGCGTCAACTTCGCCATCGGATCCGGGATGTACGCAGGCCGGGCGGCGGCGCACGCGCTGTCCACAAACGACACGTCGGCGCGAGGCCTGTCCGAATATCGGAAGCTGCTCCGGAATTCCTTCGTGCTCGCCGATCACCGAAAGCTGGCCGGTGCGCCGAAGCTGCTGATGTCGGAACGGATGCAGCAGCGGTATCCGGGAATGGTGTGCGACATGGTGGAGAACCTGTTCCAGGTCACCAATCCGACACCGAAGCCCGGTATCGGCAGGCTGCTGCGGCGCAGCGCGAAGGCACACGGGGTCCGGCTACGCGAGCTGGCGCGTGATGCGGTCAGCGGTTTCCGGTCGTACGGGTGAGGTGAACATGCACTATCCGGAATCCTCCTTCGAGGACCGGATGTCCACTGTGGACTTCCGGGTCGGTGAGCGGGCGCATATCGAGGTAGACAGCGACATCTGCCGGTCCTGCACGACGAAGGCATGCGTGACCGCCTGCCCCGCCAACCTGTTCGTGCCAACCGGCGACGGCGGCATCCTGTTCAACTACGAGCAGTGCTTCGAATGCGGCACGTGCTACCTGCTGTGCGACAAGGAAGGCGCGATCACCTGGACATACCCGGACGGCGGCGACGGCGTCGCGTTCCGGAAAGGCTGATCATGGACACGCCACTCGTCGTCGCGGCGTTGCGCTGGGTCGATCTGCGCCCGGCGATCGACCCGCTGACCGGCGCGGTGCGCACCGACCCGCTCGGCAGCGGGCTCAGCGCTGCCGACGAATCGGCGCTCGAGCACGCGCTGCGGCTCTCCGACGCACTAGGTGGGCGGTGCGTCGCGGTGACAGCCGGACCGCCTCAGGCCGAGGACGTATTGCGGCACGCACTGTCCGTCGGCGCCACCGACGCGCTGCGGGTGGCCGGGACCCTGGATACCGAGGAGCACGTCGCCGCGGCGCTTGTTGAGGCGATCACGTCCCGGCACGGAGCGCCGTCCGTGCTGCTGTGCGGTGACCATTCCGCTGACCGGGGCACCGGTGCGACGCCCGCCTTCCTGGCCGCCCTGCTCGGCGCGCGGCAGGCACTCGGCCTGGTGCGGCTGGACGTCGATCCGGACGGACGGCTGCTCGCCGAGCGCCGGTTGGACGGCGGCCGCCGGGAACGGCTCGCGGCCACCCCGCCCGTGGTGTGCTCGATCGAGCCGACCGGAACGCGGCTGCGTCGGGCTCCGCTTCCCTCGGTGCTCGCCGCGCGGCACGCCGGTGTGCCGGTCGCCACGCCGGAATCTACTGTGGACGATCGTGTCCGGCTGCGGGAACGGCGGGCGTTTCGACCGCGCACCCGCGCGGTTCCCGCCCCGGCCGGTGCGGCGCCGAACGCTCGCGTGCTCGCGCTCACCGGTGCGTTGACCGAGCGGGAGCCGCCAAGGCTGGTCTACCCGGCGAACGCCGCCGAGGCGGCGGACGAGCTGATCGGCTACCTCCGGCAACGCGGGTACCTGCCATGACGAGTCTCGCCGGCCGTCCGTGGCCGGAGCTGGACGGCGATCCCGTGCTGCTGGTGCCCACCGGCTCGTGCGAGCAGCACGGTCCGCACCTGCCACTGGACACCGACACCCGGATCGCCGCCGCAGTGGCCGAAGCCGCGGGTGATCTGGTGGCACCCACCATCCCGTACGGGTCGTCCGGCGAACACCAGGACTTTCCCGGAACCGTCTCGATTGGACACGACACGCTGTGTGCACTGCTCGTCGAGTACGGCCGCTCGGCCTGTCGCTGGGCGCGGCGTGTGCTGTTCGTCAACGGGCACGGCGGCAACGTGGCAGCGCTGTCCGAAGCCGTGCGGCGGCTGCGGTACGAAGGCAGGGACGTGGCGTGGTTCGCCTGCACCTCGCCGGGTGGCGACGCGCACGCCGGGCATACCGAAACCGCGCTGATGCTGGCGATCGCACCGGAAACCGTGTGGGAGGAGCGGATCGCGCCAGGCAACACCGCGCCGCTCGGCGAGCTCATGCCACGGCTGCGCGCCGGGCAGTTGCGCACAGCCAGCCCGACGGGGGTGCTCGGCGATCCCACCGCGGCCACCGCGGCCGAAGGAGCGGAACTTCTCGGCGCGTTGATCGCGGCGCTGCGCACCGCGATGACACAGTGGAGCCCGAACGAGCACGGGAGGTTGCCGTGAACCGAGTCGCGGTGGTCACCGGTGCGGCGCGCGGCATCGGGCGCGCGGTCGTCGAGCGGCTCGTCGGCGACGGCTGGCGAGTGGTCGCGGTCGACCGGTGCGCGGACGATCCGGCCGTGCGGTACCCGCTTGCCAGCCGCGCGGAGCTGGCCGAGCTGGCGGACGCGTGGCCAGCGCGGGTGCGCGACATGGCGGCCGACGTTCGGGACGCCGACGCGTTGCACGACGCCGTCGCGTTGGCGGAGCGGGAATTCGGCCGGCTGGACGCCGCGGTAGCTGCCGCCGCCGTGATCGCGGGCGGGCGGCCACTGTGGGAAACCGGCGACTCGGACTGGGACGTACTGTTCGACATCGGTGTGCGTGGCGTGGCGAACCTGGCCCGCGCCGCCGTGCCGCGGATGTTGCCAGCCGGGCAGGGCCGCTTCGTGGCACTGGCTTCGGCCGCGGCGCACCGCGGCCTGTGGCATCTCGCCGCCTACAACGCCGCGAAGCACGCCGTCGTCGGGTTGATCAAGGGGTTGGCGACGGATCTGCGCGGTACCGGGATATCCGCCGTCGCGGTGTCGCCCGGATCCACGGACACCCGCATGCTCGAGGCCACCGCGCGGCTCTACGACCTGCCGGACACCAGCGAGTTCGCCGGACACCAGCTGGTGGAACGGATTCTGGATCCGGCCGAGGTGGCCGCGGTGGTGTGCTGGCTGTGCGGCACGGAATCCTCCGCGATCACCGGCAGCGTGGTGCACGCGGACGGGGGATTTACGGCATGACCCGTGCCGGGTACCTGAGGCCGCCGCCGGAACTGCCGGGGCCGGTGGATGAGCGGCTGCCGCTCGGCTTCACCGTGCAGCTGGACGACGAGCTGCGCTGGCTGTCCGGTGACACGCTCCTCGGCGGTGCGCCACCCCGGATCCTGCGGCTGTCCCCGACCGCGCTGCGGCTGCTGGTCGGTGCGGAACTCGTGGTGCGCGATCCGCTCAGCGGCTCGCTTGCGCGCAAGCTACTGGACGCGGGGGCCGCGCATCCGCGGTTGCGGCGCTCCCCCGCGCGGCCGGTGTCCGTGGTGATCCCGGTGCGGGATCGTCCTTTCGCGCTGCGCCGGCTCGTCGCGGCGCTGGCCGGAACGCCGGACCTGGAGATCATCGTGGTGGACGACGGCTCGGTGGACGGCGCCGCGATCGCGGACGCGGCGCGCGGCGCGCGGGTGATCCGGCACGAGCAAAGCCGCGGCCCGGCAGCCGCGCGCAACACCGGGCTGGCCGTGGCCGGGCACGAGTTCGTCGCGTTCCTCGACTCGGACGTGGTGCCGGAACCCGGTTGGCTGCACCCATTGCTGGCGCACTTCGACGATCCTGCTGTGGCGCTCGCCGCCCCGCGGATCGTGGGCCTCGGGGACGGGGGCGGTGCGCTTGCCGGCTACGAGCGGGCGAGGTCGTCCCTGGATCTCGGGCCGCGCGAGGCGCCTGTCGTGCCGCGGACCAGGGTGGCGTACGTGCCGAGCGCGGCGGTGGTGTTGCGGGCAAGCGCGGTGCCCGGGGGTTTCGCCGGCGAGATGCGGGTCGCCGAGGACGTGGACCAGGTGTGCCGGCTGCACGCGGCGGGATGGCGGATGCGCTACGAGCCGGCGGCAAGGGTGGCGCACGAGCACCGCGACCGGCTAGGACCGTGGCTGGCGCGCAAGGCGTTCTACGGCACCGGTGCGGCCCCGCTCGCGCTGCGGCACCCGGACATGGTGCCGCCGGTGAACATGCCGGCGTGGGCGGCGCTGGCCTGCGTGCTGCTCGGCACCCAGCGCCGGTGGGGTGTGCTGGCTGCTGCCGCTGTCTCGGGTGTCGGCACCGTGCGGATGGCACGGTCGTTACGCCGGCAGCGTGCCCCGCTGTGGACCGCGCTGCGGCTCAACGCATGGGCGGTTTCCGGGGCGCTTTGGCAGTCGGCCGGCGCGCTGACCAGGCATTGGTGGCCGATCGCCGGGTTCGGTTCGCTGTTCTCCAAGCGGTTGCGGCGCGCGCTGGTCGTTGCCGCGCTTGCCGAGGGCCTTGCCGACTGGGTGAAGCATCGCGGCGAGCTGGACCCGGCGCGTTACCTGGTGCTGCACCGGCTGGATGACCTGGCCTACGGCTGGGGTTTGTGGCAAGGGGCGTTGGGGTTGCGCACCTCGGCACCGTTGGTGCCGAGGTTGCGCTCGTGAGTCTTTTTCGGTGCTATAGCACCGAAAAAGACTCACGAGCTGCCGTCAGGCAGCCAAGCCCCGAGCACCGGCTTGTACTCCCGCACGGTGCGTTCGGCCACGGCGCCGTCCGTGTAGTACGGATCGTTGTCGATGATCTCCTGGAGTGCGGCTTCATCCTCGGCTTGCAGGAGGATGATGCCGCCGGTGCCGTCGCCGAGCGGGCCGGCAACCGCCACCGTGCCGTTGGCGGTCAGCTCGGCGAGGAACTCCCGGTGCTTCGGTCGTACCTCGGCGACTTTCTCTTGCACGTAACGGATTTCGACCAAGTACCAGGCCATCGGGTCTCCCGATCGGTGTTTTACAGGGTTTGCCGTAGCTGGCGGAGTCGGTTGGCGATATCGCTGGCGTTGGCAGGGGCGACGGTGATCATGGTGTCACCACCCTGACGCTGGGTGGTGACATTCTCCCATCGCCCTTCGCTGGTGTCGGCCACCCGCAGGGGTTGCTCGGTGTGCCGGTTGCGGCCATTGCTGTCCCGATAGCCTGCGTACAGCTCGGCGCCGCCGGTGGCCGGCAGCTCGACGATCTGTTGGAGGCGACGGATCTCGTAGCTCGGACGTTGTTCCTTGACATCGCCTGCCCTGCCGCCGCGCGCGGCCACCAGGTCGGCGTGTACGACGTTGATCACATTGCCGCTGGCTTTCGTCACCTCGGGCAGCTGCGCTACCAGCACCTGCTCGAGGCGTTCCGGGTCGATCTGGTTGACCCAGACCTCGTCCCCGTCCCGGATGGCTAGCAGCGCCTCCCTGCCGATCGCGCCGGCCAGCACCGCGCGGGTGTTGCCGTCCCTGGAGATCCAGCCGTAGCGTTCCTCGACCGGATGGCACAGCACGGCGAGCGAATCAGCCAGCTCGGGATCCAGCCTGCCCTGGGCGTCGAGCAGGCCGAGCTGGATGAACTGCTCGGTGACCCGCTGCTCGACGGCCTGCCGGGACTGGTCGGGGATCCACACCGCTTCCGGGGCGAGCGTGACATGAAGCGTGCCGATGTTGTGCCGGCGCACGATCCGCTCCAACCCGAACGCCGACAGCGTCAACGGCCTTGGTAACACCATGCCATCCCCTCGTAGTACCGGTTGCTACTCGCCGAGCCCGGACGTGGAGGAGTATGCCTCCAACCGCGGATCCGTGCCCGGTCGCGGCTCGGTACGGGTAACGTCCTGCAGCCCGGCGCGGATATCGTGCAGCCAAGCCACGAAATCGAGGACCTGATCGTGCCCCGGTTCGATGGCCTCGGTGCGGAATTCATTGCCAGCCAGCAGGCCGGCATTCCCGAGCGCGACGGCCGCCATGCCGCACAGCCCTTGGTGCCAGCCGGTTACTTCCTGCGCGGTGCACAGTTCCACCACGCCACCTCGGGTTGGCAGCGTGTCCAACATCAGCGAGCAGCCACCGGCGACGTCCGCAAGCAGATCGTGTACGTCCACTCCGGCCTCGTCGGCGGGCAGTCCGTCCACATAGGAATCCGCCATGATGGCCCGCACCCGTGCGTCATCGGCGACGTCGGCATCGCCGGCGTCCCTCGCGCGCACTTCGGTGAACCGATGCAGCCACTCGACGTAGTGGCGCAGTGCGTCCAGCTCACGCCGTTCGAACACGCCGACCACCAGCTGATCGCCGTGCCTATCCCAACACAACATCCGTACCGGCTCTTACTCGTGACTCGTGCTACTCGCCGATGACCGGCGGCGCGGTCTTCTCGTCGGTGCCGAATGTGCTATCCGGGTCCGCCTCGACAAGGAAGCTGGCGCGCTGGTGCTCGTCGTCCTCGCCGCCCTGACCGCGACCGCCGCCTGCTCCCATGCCGCCCATCGGCATGCCACGGCCGCCAGCCGCCGTGCCACCGGCGGCGCCACGGCCAGCAGCGGACTCCGCGGCCGCCGCGCCGCCCATGCCGCTGCCGGTCTTCGCGCCGGCGCCGGGCCCTTGGCCGGCGGTGCCGCCGGCACCACCAGTGCCGCCACCGGCCATCCGGCCGCCCGCGCTGCCGCCGCTGCCACCCGCACCGGAACCACCTGGGCCGAAACCGCGACCGGCGCCGAAACCGCGGCCACTCCGCGCGGAGTCACCGCCCATGCCGGTGCCGGCCATGCCACCGACCGGCATGGCGCCCATGCCGGGCCCGGCGGCCGGGTTCGCGCCGGAGTGCTGACCGGCGCCACTGGGACCGAAGCCGGACACGCCAGGCCCGCTCGGCCCGGGGCCAGGTGCGGCTGAGCCGGTGGTCGACCCAGGCGGGCCCAGTGAACCCGGCTGACCGCCAGCACCCGGAGCAGTCGCACCGACACCGCCGCCGACACCCGGCGCGGTCGCCCCGGCACCTCCGTAGCCGCTCGCGGTGGTCCCGCCGGTGCCGCTGCCGGTGCCGTCCGGTACCTGCTGGCGGGCGTCGCCCTGCGGTCCGGATTTGTGTTGCTGTTCCACCGAAACGCCGGCACTGTCCGGATTGATCGTGCCGTACGACGTGGGCATGGCCTGCATGTTCGAACTCGTGGTGTCCGAATACTTGGACATGGCATCCACGTTGTGCTGATTCGCGGCGTTGTATTCCGCCTGCTTTTGCGCGTACGTGATCTGCGGGCCCGGGTTGACCGGCGCGGTTATGTTGTCCCAGACGCCGGGCTCTTCGGGCTTTGGCGGCACTTTTTGCACGGTGTTCTTGACCTGATGGAACACCTCGGACTGCTTGCTGAGCGAACCCTGCGCGGAGTCGGCGTGCGGTGCGGCGGTCGCGTGTTCCACGGCCAACGGCCCGGCGCCGCGCTGGGCCGCACCGCCCGAGTCGCCCTGCCACGCCTGCTCGATCGTGCCGGCCAGTCGCATGATGGAGTCCGAGCGATCCTGGTACTTGGCTACCAGTTTGCGGACCATCTCGCCGCTCTCGCTGAGGCTCCGGGCGTTGCCGGCCTGGAAGTTGTCGTAGATCTGCTCGCCGGACATCATCCCCGGAATGCCAAGGCCACCGAACATCGTTATGCCCCGCCCTTCAATGTCTTTAACGCTTCCGACGCTGCCTTTTCAGCCGCACCGCACGAATTTTGCTTACCTTCGTAAGCGCTCGTACCACTCAAAATTGCCAACTTGTCCGAGATACCGACGAGAAGGGCGCAGTAGCCATCTGCCCGTTCATCGGTGCCGTCAGCGTAAACGGCAGGGTAGCCGTCTACCTCGGTAGGCTCGAAGTATTCAAAATCACCCTGCTTATTGCCGCGATAGGTGTCAGAAAGGCCACCCTTATTGCCCGTCATGAAAGCGATCTGAAAGCCTATACCGGTATCGCGGTTTCCCCACGAACACGCTGGACCTGCACGTTCCGCGACGGCACCTGTTGTCCTCGGCTTGCCAGGAGCGGTGGCGCCCAAACTTTGCGACTGTTCGTGCGTCAACACCTTGCAAGGAGACGACAAATATTTGCTCGCGTCGAGAGGATTGTTGACCTTTGGTGCTTTGCTGTTGCTTTTCGCCGAACTCGACGTTTCGCTGACAGCCGGACTCGCATTACCGTCTTGCTCTTGGGAGCAGCCTGTCACGACCGCAGCAACAGATCCGGCGGCTAGTAAGGAGATCAGTACGCGATATCGCAAGGGTTCAGTCCTGGTACGTGTTCCGCATGTCGCCGGCGTTGGCATCTTCGTTCTGCTGCATGCTCTGCAGCGAGCGTTCCAGCTTCTCGATGTAATTCTCGGCGTATTCGAGCATCGCCTTATTGTGATTCCGCATTTGTTCCAGTGAATCCTTGGCTGCCGTGCCCATGAACCGGCTCATCATGTCTTCCGCAGGTGGTTCGACGAGCTGTGTGGCCTGCCGGATCTCTTCGCCGTCCTCACGGATCTTGTCGCGTTCGTCCTTGAACCGGTTGATCACGTTTTGTAGCTCTTCGAAGCTGGCGAAGACGTACTGGCCGTTCGCGCCGCCACCGCCGCTGGCATCGTCGCCCTTGTCCCAGAAGTTGAGCTTGTTCCAGATGCTGTTCTGATCGCCGATGCGTTCTTCGATCTGGTCCGTCGCCGACTTCGGCTGCTCAGGCTGAGCTGCCTGGTCCGGCTGCTGATTGTCCCCGTCCGCCATCCTGCCTCGTCCTCACTCGTAGCGCCTTGAGCACGTTTGTTTCCCACGGCCTGCGTACGCGGCACCGTACCGGACCAGTGATCCTTCGTGGGAGGAAACCGGCAGAAACTCACGGGAAAGCGCGCCATCCCGATGATCACTGTCCGTATATAAGTTCCGGGACCTGGGCCACCAGGCGGCTCCGGAGCGTGAACGGATCTCCCACCATCTGACCGGTACCGCGGCTTGGTCAACCCGATAGGCTTCTCATGCGTGACAGGGGACATGAGGCAGGCACGGCACACCGCACCCGACCGGCCCGCATCCCGCCAGTCGCACCACGGCCAGCTGCCCGTTGGCCGCACTCCGAACGGATCGATGGAGAGCCTGGTGAAGCCGGAGCGCTCTGCGGAACGCAGCGTGGAAATGACGCTCGGTCACCTACGGACGCTGGACGGCGCGCCGAACGCCGTGCCGGACGCCCCACTGACCCTGGAAGATCTGTATCGAACACACCGGATGCGGCTGGTTCGGCTCGCCATCCTGCTGGTCGACGAGCAGGCCACCGCGGAAGACGTCGTGCAGGAGGCCTTCGCGGGCCTGCACCGCAACTGGGGCAAGCTGCGGGACGCCGCCGCCGCGGTCGGATACCTGCGCACCGCCGTGGTGAACGGCTCGCGCAGCGTGTTGCGTCGCCGCAAGACGGCCCGTGAGTACAACCCGCCGCACCAGGTCAACGCCCGCTCGGCGGAAAGCCTTGCCATGCTGTCCGCCGAACATCAGGCCGTGGTTGGCGCACTGTCCAAACTGCCACCACGGCAGCGTGAGGTGCTGGTGCTGCGTTACTACGGCGGACTGTCCGAAGTGGAGATCGCTGAAGCCACCGGGATTTCCAAGGGCACGGTGAAGTCCACGGCCAGCCGGGCCCTCGAGGCTCTGCAGCAGGTCATGAGCGCTTCGCGATAGCAAGTAGGTAGCAGACAGAAACAAACCCGCGGTCCCGCTCGGCGAAGGGTACACGCCGCTGTTCGTGCGCGGATCCAGCGGCAGGGAGCACCTTCTCGAGCTGTACGTCACCGGGCCGGAAGGGCAGCGCCGGACGCTGCCCGGGATTTCCGCACAATTCTGCGATTAGTTGGTTTAGACCAATAGGCTGACCGGGTAAGCTGCCAGTTCGCGGTAACGCGACGACTTTGGAGCGGACCTCGATGAGCGCATTCGTCCTCACCGGCGGGAAGGTGGTCACCGGCGCGGGCGTACTCGACCCTGGCTGGCTGGCGATCTCCGACGGTGTGATCATCGGCGTCGGCGATCACACCGCCAGCATTCCGCGTGACGCCAGGGAGATCCCGGTGAGCGGCTGGGTGGTGCCCGGCTTCGTGGACATCCACTGCCATGGTGGTGGCGGATCGGCGTTCTGGGAGCCCGATCAGGAAGACGTGCTGCGGGCGGTTGCCACGCACCGCGCGCACGGCACCACCACCATGCTGGCCAGCCTGGTTTCCCGGCCGGTGGACGAGCTGGCCAAGCAGACCGCCGCGCTCGCCGAACTCGTCGACGACGGGTTCCTGGCCGGCGTGCACCTGGAAGGCCCCTTCCTGTCCGCGGCCCGCTGCGGTGCGCACGACCCGGCGGTGCTGCGCCCGCCGTCCCCGGAAGCGGTCCGGATGCTGCTGGACGCCGGGCGCGACACCGTCCGGATGGTCACGCTCGCACCCGAGCTGGACGGCTCGCTGGACGCCATCCGCAGGCTCGCCGACGACGGCGTGCTCGCCGCGATCGGGCACACCGACGCGGTCGTCGGGCAGGCGCGAGCCGCGGTGGACGCCGGTGCGACCGTGGCAACCCACCTCTTCAACGGGATGCGCCCGCTGCACCACCGCGAACCCGGACCGGTGGGCGCGGTGATCCAGGACGAGCGCGTCACCGTCGAGTTGATCTGCGATCTGGTGCACCTGCATCCGGACATCGTGAGCATGATGGCGCGCTTCGCGGGAGCGGAGCGGACCGTTCTGGTCACCGATGCGATGGCTGCCGCCGCTGCCGGGGATGGGGTTTACGACGTCGGCGGTCTGGAGGTCACGGTGCGCGACGGCGTGTCCATGCTGGCGGGCGCCGACCAGGACGGCGCGATCGCCGGTAGCACGTTGACCATGGATCGCGCGTTCCGGCATTTCGTGCGGGACGCGGGGATGAGCATCGAGGACGCGGTCGCCGCTACCGCGACGTGCCCTGCGCGGCTGCTCGGGCTCGGCGACACGACCGGCGCGCTGCACCCCGCCCTGGCGGCGGACGTCGTGGTGCTGGACGACGAGCTGCGGATATCCAGGGTGCTGTGTCGCGGCGAGTGGATGTAGCGAGCGAGGGCTTCCGTCGCGGCGCGCACCCGGCGGTGGTTGGCGCCCGGCGCACGCCGTGTAGCTAGGCGAATCCCCGCTGGTTACGCTCGGCAGGTGACCAAGTCCGACCGGGATCCGGAGCAACTGCTGGCCGAGGCGTTGCGGGCGCAAGCGGCGCAGACACCGCTCTCGCCGGAATCCGCCACCGAGTCGGGCTCCTCCCCGGAGGACACCGCGGGCTACGGCTTGCTGTCTGGAACCAATGCCAGCACGATTGCCCAGGTCAGGGCGGAGCTGGAGGCCGAGGAGCCGCCAGCTCCGCCGTCCACCGGAACGCGGGTGGTTGAACGACCGCGCAAGCAACTCGGTGTCGGCTGGATTTTGCTGATCGCGCTGCTGCTGGGGCTGGTCGCGGGCGGCGCGGTCGGGCTCGCCACCATGCTGTAGACGCTGTAGATGTTCCGCGGCGTGCCCGCTGTGCTTGCCGAACCGCGGGCCCCACACGATGGTTCGCTACCGCAAACATTTGCCGGGGTCAGGCCGATCGACCGGTCCGCGCGGAACCTGAATCGGGTGAACCGGGTCGAAGTCGCCGTGACAGTTACACGGTCAATGTAACTATGACAGAGGTCTAGCGCCCGACTCGCCCGCCTCCGCGCCTGCGATGTGTTTCGCGTTCGGTACGGATTCGGCTGGCGCCAACCGCGGAGGGGAGTGAGAGCGATCGATTCGCGACAGGACCGCGAGCGTCGGCTGCCGATCTATGACGTCGACGAGACGGATCGGTTGCCAGCCTACGTCTACCTGCCAAGTCCACCGATAGCCGAAGAAGCCAGCGAGTTCCTCGTCGAGCTGCGTGAGCTGCCCGACGGGCGAAACGCCTTGCTCGTCTACTCATCGGTGGAGAAGTTGCTGGCAGCGTACGGGGACGATCAAACGTGGATCCGGCTCGATGCTCAGGATCTCGCGCACGTACGGGCATACAGCGAGCTCGATGTCGTCCTGCTGGACAGCACCTTGCCACAGACGGAGGACGGCGTGCCCGTGGAAGAAGAGATCGACCCCGATCAACGGCTCGGCACCGGCATGGTGTGCGTTCCGTGCCGCGACCACGCGCACAGCCCCGATCGCATCGAGGTCGAACTCGCCGAGGTCGACGGTGGCCAGCACAGCCTGCTTGTCTATACGTCCAAACAGCTTCTCGTCGCTTGTTGCGGACCAAACCAACCGTGGTTCGAGTTCCCGATCGCACGTTTGCCGGAATTGCGACGCGAGTGTGGAGTCGAGTTGATGTACACGAACGTTCCGGTCCCGGAAAAACACCGCAGAGCTGACGACGAGGAGTAGCGAAATGTCATCCGCAGATGGAGACGGTGGGGTTGACGGATTCTTTCTCGATCCCTACGGCATGACCGAACAAACCGCGAAACTCAACATCGTTGTCGACAACTTCGCTCAGCTTCCGAGCAACAAGCCAAGTCCGCCGGACGCCGGGCCGAGCACCAACGAGGTCGGGGTCGCGCTCTCAAATCTGATGACCGCGGCGGCCTCGATTTCCGAACAGCTGGCCGATATAGCGGGCAAGGTCGATGTGAGTAAAGACATGTACCACGAGACCGATAACAACTCGGCTTCGGTATACCGGCGACCAGGTATGTGAACTCCAGGAGCACCGATGGGAAATCAACCGCTTGACGCCACGAAGTATGGCGATCCTGGTGAATGCCGCACCGTTGGCGAGTCATGGCTGAAGAAGACCGCCTTCGAGGCCTTTGACAACGCGCAAAAGGATGTCAAGAGCGCTGTGGCCAATTCACGTAACTATTGGGAAGGAGATGCCGCGACGACGTTTCGGAACAGCCTGAAGGATCCGTTCTTCGCGCTGGAAAGTTGCGCGACCGGGGCAAAATCGATCGGACAAGCGCTCGTCACCTTTTCGCAGAAATTGGACGACGATGTCTTCGCCCTTCTGGACGACGCGTGCGAAATCGCGAAAGAGGGCGGGTTGTCGATTTCTGCTGAAGCCGACGCCGAGGGCAGGGATCACCGGATAATCGCGCCTCCCATGGCCTACCCGAGTGCCCCGGGAGGGGAAGCTCCGGACGCGGCGCTTGCCGAATACAACGATAATGTCAAGAAATACACGAAGCAGCACAGTGCCTACGCGCGGGCTCGAAGTAAGATCAAGGGCGCGCGGCAAGCCGAGGAGAATGCTCATCGTGATCTACGGCAGGCGCTCTCGGACACCGGCGATGCGCTTTCTGAGGTAATTGGTAAACTCGCCGCTTTGATAAAGGCAAAGGACAAGATCAGCGGCACGTCGGAGACACTCCTGATGGCTGCCGACGAGCTCGCCAGCACGGCAGCGATCACGGAAAAGGTTGTCCAGGGCGAAAAGCTGACTAGCGCCGAGGCCAGGACCGTAGCCATGTGGACCAAGCTAGGTGAAGCGTACGACGAAAAGGGAATTGCTACAGACCCGCGCGTCCAGGCAGTGCGGAAATTCTCCGATAAAGTACAAGATCATGCCGCTACGGCTCACCTGAGGAGTCTTCAGCGAACCTTGAAATTCGACGTCACCGTCGGCCAGGCAGCGGACAAGCTGGCCGGAAAGACCGCTCCCCAGCTGGTCGAGTTCAGAATTAAGGATCCGACGCTTCTGAAGAAGATACGGGGAATTCCCTTGATCGGCACGACGTACCAGCTCGGGAGCGCTACAAATGACGTTCTGAGAAAGAATAAGGACATCGAAAAAGTAGTCATCGAGCAAGGGTTGGATGCCGGAGCCGGCGCCGGGAGCGGGGCGCTCGCAAGCAAGGCTGTGAAGATCGTCAAGTTCGGCAATGTGTACGTTGCCGTTGGCACTACCATAGCGATGGACGTGGTCATACCCAGGGTCAAGGACGGGATCGACGACCGGGTTCTGGACCGAGAATTCAAAGAGTACGTCGATTATGACGAAAAGAAGTGACGGGACGGGCGAGTGAAGCTGTCCCGGAAAGGTTGGGCATGGCCGTGACCGTCGATGACGGCGGCCCGCACCGCCGGACCCCGTCGGACCTCATTCCGGTGGGGCCCGTCCCGGCGAATCCCAGCGTGGAGAGCGTGCGGCTCGCCGAGTTCTTCGCACGCCGGATACGGCCACTAGTCGATCGCTGGCAGCCGCGTGGTGGGCAACTGCGACTGATACGGCATTTCGCGGATGGTGCTGGATTGGTACGGATGCCGCGCGGCACCGAGACGTGGCCCGCCCGGTATGGCAGCGTCCGCGGAGCCTGGGTGCGAGCACCGGGAGCGAGCCCGGCGAATGGGGTGGTGTTGCATCTGCACGGCGGCGGGTTCGTGTTCGGCTCGCCGCGCTCGCACCGCGCGCTCGCGTACCAGATCTCCCGCGGGACCGGGATGCCGGTCTTTCTCCCGCATTACCGTCGCGCACCGGAGCACCCGTTCCCGGCCGCCCCCAACGACTGCCTCGCCGCGTACCAGGCGTTGCTCGATCGGAAGATGCCGCCGGAGCGCATCCGGGTGTCCGGCGACTCCGCCGGCGGGCATCTGGCCGCGGGCCTGCTGAGCGACCTCGCGCGGCTGGAACTGCCGATGCCCGCGTCGGCGGCGCTGTTCTCCCCGCTGCTCGATCTCAGCTGTGCCAGGCTTACCGAACTCGACACCGAATGCCGTGACCCGTTCATCGCACCGACGGCCACGGAACGCATCTGCCGCGCGTACCGCGGCGAAACGCCGTCAACCGACCCGAGGTTGAACGTGCTGGAGGCGGACAAGTCCGGCTGGCCGCCGGTGCTGATCCAGATTGGCGGTACCGAATGCCTGCGCGGGGACGCGGAGCGGATGGCCGAGTCGCTGCGTGCCGCGGGGGTGCACTGTGAACTGCAGATCTGGCCGGGCCAGATCCACGTGTTCCAGGGATGGGCGGCCCTTCCGGAAGCCCGTGCCGCGACCGGCTATGTCGGCGAGTTCCTGACCGCGGCCCGCTAAGGCCGGTACCCGGCAAGGGCGTTCACTATGGACTGCGCGTTCCGTAGCGCGCCCTTGGTCGGCACGGTTCCGTTACAGACCAACAGGTTGCAGTCCGGCGCGGCGGCAACCCCGTTCAGCAGCACCCGCGGATCGAGGTAATTCACCGGGTTCACGTCCAGGTTGGGGGTATCTCCTGGGAAGGACCCTGGATCGGGAACCGGCCGATCGCGCACGCCGCGCAGCAGGATCCGGAAGAACTCGTGATACAGGTCGGCGCCCGGCGACGCGCTGAGCATGGCCTGCGGATCGGGGGCGAGGTCGCCACCCAACCCGGTCCAGCTGACCGTCATGTCCAGGCTCGGAATCACGAAGTTGTTCTGCTGGAACGCGCCAACTTGCGCGAACATGTCGTCCGGTGCGCTCGGCACCATGCGCCGATCAAGGGTCCGCTCGCTCGGGATGTCCGCGGTCACGCATCGCTGCCCCTTGTTGACCCAGAACAGGAATCCGTAGCACGGGTTCGTCGTGGTTGGTTGCCGTGCCTGGTTCATGTAGTCGTCGGAGATGATGCGCCGGCCTTGCCAGCTCCCGTTGTTCTGCATCAGCAGCCCGAGCCGCGCGAACTCGCGCGGTGGGATGAACAGATGGGCGTAGCCGTAGGTATTTCCGGAACGATCGCGCAGCCAGAAGTAGCTGTTGTCCGGTATGCCGATCGGACCGAAAAGCTCGCGCTGTGCGAATTCCTGTAGGTCCTCACCAACCGCGCGCTGCACCACGTATCCGAGCAGGTCCGGGGTGCGCTGGCTGTACTCGAAGTTGGTGCCAGGGCGATGTTCAATCGGCAGCGCGAGTGCCTGGCGCACCACGTTGGCGTCGGTGCCGGTGGTCGCCGCCTCGGACAGGATCGCTTCGGAGAGCCCGGATGTCTCGGTAAGCAGCTGCCGAACGGTGATCGCGCGGTGCGCCCGATCGCCCCAGCCGGCCGGCAGGTACTTGCCGATCGGGTCATCGAGCGCGAGCTTGCCGTGGTCGTAGGCGATACCGGTGAGCATCGAGATCACGCCCTTGGTCGAGCTCCACACGTTCCACGGCGCGCCCTGCGTTACCGGATCCAGCGCACCGGTGCCGACCTCGCAGTTGTTCCGGTGAATCCGGACGGAAAGCCGCAGGTGCGTGTTGGCGTAGCGCATCGCCTCCCGAACCGCGGCCGGATCGAGGTTCACGTCCTCCGGCTTGGCCCGCCGCACGGCTTCACCGGCGCCGGGCAGCGCACACTGGGTCGCGGCCCCGGGGTCGGCCGGAATCTCGGTGCTCGCGGGAGTCCCGGTCCGAGCGGGTGCCTCAGCACGAGCGGGTGCCGCCGCTGACGTTGGCACCAGCAGGCCGGACGTTCCGATGATCACCGCGAGCACACCGGCAAGGCGTGCTGTGAATCTGCCCATCGTCGCCTCCTCGCAAGGTTGCCGGGAAGTGTGGCAAACTTTGGCGGCGTGCGCATCAAGAGGTGCGGAACATCGGGGCAGCAAAGCACTACGTAATGGCGTCGGCCACGACCTCCGGGCGGGAGACGTGCGGGCAATGGCCCCCGTCGATCTCGATCGGTTCGATGCCGAGCCGATCCCGCGCGGCGGCACGCATCCACTCCGGGTGCAGCGTCCGGTCGCCGGTGGGCAGTACGAACGTCGAGGGCGCCACCGATCCGGGGTGCGGCGATTCCGCGTACGCCGCCGCCGGGTAGAACAGTCTCAGCGTCGGCAAGGCCCACCGCAACGTGTTCAGATCGCAGTCGTGAAAGAGAAAGTACGTGGCAACGGCCGGATCGGCTGTCGGCGGTTCGGTCAACGACCGCCACTCGTCGAAGAACATCGCCGACCCCTGCTCGCGCACTTCGTCGAGCAAACTCCGGCCGTGAGTGAAATCCGGAACGAATGCGGCCAGCCAGACCAGCCGGTTGGCGCGGAGAGCTTGCGCGATGCGGGGGAGCAGCAAGCCGGCGCCGGAATGCGCCACGACCACTGGCTCCCGCACCGAGTCGCCGATCTGTTCGGCGGCCACCCGGGCGTAGTCGGCGGCGAGCAGATCGGGCTGATCGGTTGGCAGATCCACCGAGTGAACGCGGTGACCGCGCCGCCGCAGCGACTCGGTCAGCCGCTGCCATCCGGCCGTCGATTGGGTCGTGCCGTGCACCAGTACGTAGTCCATGTGCCTCTCCTACTGCCGTTCGACCTGACAGCGTGCCTGGTCGACCGGGCGCCGGCGGCTATGTTCGCGCGAGGTGAACTCATCGTGCGTTGACAGTTTCTTAACTTCACAATTTTATGAACCATATGTACGTTACGAAGCATGACCGCCGAGAAGGTGACGCTCACCGAGGAGAAGGAGACCTTGCTGGCCACGCTGTACGGCAGGGCTTTGGACAGCAAGACGAAGGATCCAATACTCGGTGATCGATCCGCGGCTGACGCGGTCGGCCGGATCGACTACGACTTCCGCAAGGCGAAAATCACCCCGTTCACCGCGGCCGGCGTCGCGATGCGCGCGAAGCTGCTGGACGACTGGACGGTGAAGTTCCTCGTCGAGCACCCAGAAGCCACCGTGCTGCACCTGGCCTGCGGTCTGGACACCCGTGTCGAGCGGCTGGCTCCGGCGCCGATCGTCCGGTGGTACGACGTCGACTACCCGGAAGTGATCGAGCTGCGCGAGCGGCTGTATCCAAAGCGGGACAACTACCAGATGATCGGATCCTCGGTTACCGCCGAGGGATGGCTGGAGCAACTGCCGGCTGATCGTCCCGTGGTGGTCGTGGCCGAAGGGTTGAGCATGTACTTGACGGAGAGCGACGGCAAGCGGCTCATCCAGCGAATCACCGGACACTTCCCGAGCGGTCAGCTGCTGTTCGACGCGTACAACTTGCGAGGGATCAAGATGCAGAACCGGATTCCGGCGGTGCGGAACGCCGGCGCGAAGCTGCATTGGGCCATCAATGACCCGACCGAGCTCGAGCGGCTGCACCCCAGCCTCCGCTGCGTCACCGCGATCAGTGGCTTCAACGTGCCAGGGCGGGAGAAACTGCCCCTGCGATACCAGCTCGGTGTTCGGCTGGTCGGCCTGATCCCCGCCATCAAGAACATCTCCAAGCTGCTGCGGTACCGCTTCTGAACGCTGCTCACCAGTCGCGCCGCGCCCGAGCGGGCCGCCCCCTCGCGCTCACGCCGCTATCACTCATAGCGGTGACGCTATGAACCCAGGAGTACACTGTCTGTATTCGGGGTCATGCTGCCGGCGAGGAGGTGACCGTCGTGTCCGCGGGGCTCAGGGGGAGCCGCATCGGTCTGGTCCAGGACGTCTTCTGGACCCGAACGGGTCTGTTGCTGCTGACGTTGGTGGTCGTTTCCGGCTCCTGCCTGATCATCTCCAGCGCGCTGGACCCCGGCACGATGCGGAACCTCATCGGTGCGATCGGCACCGGCACGATGGTGTCCGCGATCGTCGGCTTCGGCCAGACCATGATCACGGCGGCCGCTGAGCAGCGAGCGCTGGTTGCGCCGGTGGTCGAGGAAAGCAGGCGCACTCTTGAGGACCTCAGCGCCGAATACCGAGCGTTGAACAAGGAATTCTTCCCGACCCACGTATTCGAGGCTACTGGCACGCCGGACCCGGCATTCAATCGCCTGATGATGCAGGACCTGCACGAAACCAGGCAGTACCTGTTCTCCGGATTCTCCGGGCGGCACGCGGCCGCGCGGTTGTTGCTTTCCCGTGCCGAATGGGAATTGCGGGTCGTGGTAGCCGATCCGAGCGACGGTACGACGGTCAGCGGGCGCACGAAATATCTACTTCGCAACGAGGGTGCGAACGCCGACTACGAAGAGATCCAGCAGCGGCTGCATGACGAGATCTGGATGGGGCTGGTCGGCCTTTACCTGGCGCGCAGCCGGTGTACGCGCCTGGATATCACCGTTGTCGCGGACCCGCCGCTGGACAGGGTGGAGATATTCGACCGGAGTGTCTGGATCACGTTGTACAGCGACATGGACCAGGTGGGCACGCTGTACCCGCGAACGCTGCGGTTTTCCGAAGGTTCCTTCATTTACAACATGGAACGCGCGGAATTCATGCGGGTAAGCACGTCTCCGGCCGGGCGGCATTTCGAGATCACGCCGGACACCACCCAGCAGGACTTCATCGAATTGTTCGACGAGCTCACCGGAACCCGGTTGTCGCCAGAACAGTTCAGAGAATTGGAAGGGGATTTCCATTCCTTCCGGGAAGAGTTTTCAACCGTCGCCGAACTAGGGGGTTGAACGCCATGTTGACCAGAATTTCCGTGCTCGCCGGGCTCGCCGAAGAATTACGGCGCAATGAATATCCGCTGGCCGAGCGGTGGTCGCTTGTCCATGAATGGTTCGAGCGGCGCGTAGCCCTGCCCGGGTTCCGCGCGCGACTCCGCGAGTACCTGCGTGCCTTGCCGGCAGACCGAGCAGGTGCCGTCGCGAACCGCTCACGGGAAACGACAACGCATTTCGCCTGGTGCCTGCTCGACGAACCGGACGATCCGTTCTCGTTCTGGCTGAACGAGTACAAGCCACAACGGGATTGGCAGCGCGGCTACGCGGACTCGGTGCACAACCACCGCTACCACTTCTGCACCACCATCCTGTCCGGGAGCTACCTGCACGAGCGCTTCGACGTGCGGCTCGATTCGGAAACCGGGCTGATCGCCTCGGCGAGGCTTCGCCGCCGAACGGTTGCCGAGGAGGGCAGTGCCGGCATGCTGCTGGCCAGCGATTTCCACCGCATCCCACGAGCCGTCGACAACACCATGACGTTCCTGGTCAAGTCGCGGCCGGTGTACGACTCCAGCCTGTCCTACGACCCGGTGACCGGCACCGGCCGCCGGCACGTGCCGGTCGAGTCCCGATTGGGAGAACTGACCGAACGCATCTAGGGCGTGTCTGATAATGCTGTGGTCCAGGTGATCGCGGCGTGGAGGACGACCGCAGATCGGTAGACGATGGCGAGTTTGTCGTAGCGAGTGGCTAGACCGCGCCATTGCTTGAGCAGGTTGAACCGGCGCTCGACGAC
>WHSZ01000072.1 GCA_009379845.1 Pseudonocardiaceae bacterium
ATCCAACAACCCACTCGGCGTGGCACTCACCGCCCACGACCACGCCAGAAGCTACGCCTTCCTCGCCTCCCCCGCAGCCCGCGGAATGACCGGACACTTCCTGCACCCCGACGGCGGCACCGGCATCAAACACTGAAAGGACACGTTTTGCTCAAGATCGCTGCTGACATCGGGAAATGCGAGGGCTACGCCAACTGTGTCGTGGCGGCCTCCGATGTGTACGACATCGACGACGACGGCAAGGTCGTCGTCCTACGGGACACCGTCGAGGAGAGCGATCGAGCCAAGGTGGACGAAGCCGTCCGCAGCTGTCCCGCCGCCGCTATCTGGCTCGAGGACGAGTAATGGACCACATCGTGATGGTGGGCGGCGCTCGCCGGCATCTGGGAGCGGGAAAAGGCCTCGCTCGGTGATCCGGTCCGGCAATGGGACGCTCGGATGATCGGCGAACACGCGTCCGCTACCGCTGACCGCAATATGGATGCAAATTAGGGTCCGCGCCAAGCCACGAGATGCCGGCATCTTTGGGGCGTACGCGGGCGCGGGGTGATGACCTATTACCGCGTTTCGCGAGCTAACCGCGGTAATAGGTCACCCACATGCGTGCCCCTTCGCGCAATATGCATCCATATTGGGGAAGGGCGGGCCGGTCAGCGCTCGTGGATGCCGTTTCCCTGGGCAGCGGCGCAGGCAAGATCGAGCTCGCCTCGGGTGAGCAATTCCACTACGACAAGCTGGTGATCGCTACAGGCGCGGCCCCCGGAACCTGCCCGGTGCCGTTTACGCACAAGTTAATTCTGTACAGCAGAGGTAAAGACTGGACAGAGGAGACAATATCTGGTTCAGTGTGGACGCCGGACGGCGCGTAGATCTGCGGCCAGAAGGCTCTGTAGCACAAGGAGGTGCCGTGGCAGGTGTTACCCGATGAGACCGAAGGTAAGCCGACTCACGACGTGCGCCGACCTGCGCAAGCCGCTTACTGTCGGTCGGTTTGCCATTTACGGCACAGTATTGGGATCGGTACCGGTGTCAGGTTCACCGATGCTGTGTCACGGACGAGGCCAGCCAGGGGGGCGCTACGAGGACGCGGCCCACCTCGCCGCATCTCGCGGACGGTTTCTCACCGCCCCTGACGAGCTCGTGAAGCGACGAGGAACCCTCGGAGTACTGGCCGCCGCCTCGATCGTCGCAACTGCATGCAACAACCTTCGCTGCGAACCCTGATCTCAGCGCGGGCCCTTGTTGTTCAGCGTCGGCTGCGGATCGTCGACAGGTTCAGGGAGCGACCGAAGGCCTTGGCTTCCAGTTCACCCAAGCTCAAGAACCAGCTAAAGCAAGGACGGATCCTCGTCGACGATCGTCTGCATGATCGTTGCTGCTTGCTGAAGTGTGGCCCGAAACGAGCGGTGCTTCATGGCTCCGTGGGCTTCTGGTGCATTCGGTGCGGTTCTCAGCGACATCAGATCGGAGAGAGTGGTCGACGATGACCATGTGGTGGATTGTGGGCGTCGGAGTAGTCGTAGGTTGGGCCCTGATGACGACAATCGTGTTTTTGGCCTATAGCGGCGGAGTCAACGAGTAGCGACAAAGCGGAATCAGGGTTGAAGCAATGATGCAGATATGGTTCTGGGTGGCAATCAGCCTTCTCTTTGTCTTGATCGTGGTATTTGCCTATGCGGGAAGAAAGCGATCGACCTCGATCGGTAGTCATCAGGTCCCCGAAGGGCTGGGCTTCGTTTCGCTCGCATTATCGACTGCGGCCACGCAGGCAAGTCCGGCAACCTTTCTTGGCGTCGCCGGATTTGCCTTCACGTCAGGCCTTTCTGGGCTGTGGTGGATCATCGTCGTGCCTCTGGCGTATACCGGCGGCTTAGTGCTGGTCAGTAAGGGCTTTCGCCGGGTCGGGCTACGATTCGGTTCACTATCCCTGCCGGACTGGATGGGTGCCCGCTATCAGAGCAATTTGATTCGCGTTCTTGTGGCTACCTTATATCTTGCGAGTGTCTTCTTTGTTGTCGCCCAGTTTTCAGGTATGGGCCAGATCTTGGCTGTAGTGGGCGGTATTGATTACAAGGTGGGTCTCATCGCGGTTGCTGTAGTGGTCTCGCTGTACACTTTGATTGGCGGAAACTATGCTGTGGTGAAGACCGACGCCTGGCAGGCAGCTTTTATGGCACTCGTCAGTCTGGGTGTTGCCGTCGGCGTACTGTTCGTCTTCAGCAGTGTCGGCGAGATCAGCGAAAGGCTGGCCGATCAGGGGCCCAAGCTGACCGCGGTATTCAACGATGATTTCCCGATCTACAGCGGGATTCTCGCACTCGCGGGGATCGCGGTTTTCCAGGCCATGAACGCAACCCCGCCACATGTTGTGAACCGGCTACTCATGCTCGGTGAGCAAGGGAAACTCAGGCCGTATATTCTTCTGACCGGTGTCACGGTGCTGCTACTTTCCATGTCCGCTGTCGCGGGCGTGGCCGCCAAGGCTCTCGTCGCCGACCAGGTGCAGGCGCCAGACCAGGCCTCGCTCGTACTGGTTGAGGTAATCTTTCCCGCCGGGCTGGCCGCGCTCTTCGCGGTTGGGGTCGTAGCCGCGGCCATATCTACGGTGAACTCCGTCCTCTCATCCATGGGTGCTTCCGTAGGTAACGACATATACCGCCGCCTAGCCCTGCGAAATTCTGGTGCTTCGGTGGCGCACCCGCGCGTGGACAAGATCGCGCTGTCTCTGACGAGGGTGACAATCCTGGTGTCGACGTTGGTGGCGTTGACGCTTGCGTGGAACCCTCCAGAGTTCCTCGCTGTGATAGCCGCACTTGGCCTTTACGGATTCTTTGCGGGAGTTTCGGGTCCACTAGTTCTCGGGATTTTTTGGCGGCGCGCGACACCTGTGGCTGCGGCTGTAACGGTCTTGGCAGGTCCGGCCTTCTTCTTTCTCTTGAATTTCGTGCTCGAGGTAACGCCGAACGTCTTCATCAACGGCGCTTTCAGTATCATCTTCAGTTTTGCGCTCATGTATGCGGTCAGCCTGGTTACTCCTAAGATGTCAGCTTCGTTTACAGAATCCGTTGTCGCTGGCGGTGCGACCGAAGTACATGACGGAAGGGCGCAGTCCTAGCGGCACGTCGGCGGACGTTTCGATTAACGTGGATGGAGAGCACGAATGAGGGTCGCGGAAGCAGTCGGTCGTACCTTGGGGATGTTAGGAGTCCAACAGGTCTTCGGCGTAGTCGGAAGTGGCAATTTCCACGTGACGAACGCGCTGATCGCGGGGGGCGCACGCTTTGTGGCTGGCAGGCACGAGCACGGCGCGACGACGATGGGCGACGCTTATTCCCGGATCACCGGCGAGGTCAGTGCGGTGAGCCTGCATCAAGGCTGCGGACTGACCAATGCCATGACTCCGATCACGGAAGCCGTCAAGAGCAGGACTCCGCTGCTGATACTCACGGCAGATACGCCGCCGACCAACAAACAATCAAACTTCTGGATCGACCAAGCGAACGCGGTCGTCGCGCTAGGCGCCGAGGTCGAGAGAGTTCACTCGCCGGAGACCGCGGTTGCCGATGCCGCACGAGCGTATCGGCGGGCAATCCTGGAGCGCAGGACGGTAGTGCTGAATCTGCCACTGGACGTTCAAGAGTTGGACGTTGGCTGGACGCCTGACGCCGTGCCCACGCTGCCAGAGCGGCTCGTTGCGGGACCTTCATGCGCCGGTGTTGAAAGGCTCGCGGAGATGCTGGCTGCCGCACGACGCCCGATCCTCGTCGCGGGTCGAGGAGCATTGGATGCCCGCGGTGAGTTGGAGAGTCTCGCCGAAGCGTGCGGCGCGCTCGTGACGACGTCTGCCGTTGCCCGCGGTCTCTTTGCTGGAAGTCCTTGGTATCTGGATGTGATGGGTGGGTTCTCCACTCCCATTGCCGCGGAGTTGATCACTCAGGCCGACATTATCGTGTCGTTCGGCGCCAGCCTGAACCGGTGGACCACACGCGGCGGCACACTGCTCCGCGGAGCCACTGTCGCCCAGGTCGACCTCGACGTCGATGCCATCGGCTACCACTATCCGGTTGATCTTGGCGTGGTCGGCGACGTCGCCGAGGTAGCCAGCAGTGTGACGGAAGCACTCAAGGCCACAAGCAAGGAAAGCACAGGATACCAATCCGAAGAAGTGCGAGCTCGGATCGCGACAGGTTGCCGGTGGCAGGACGTCCCGTTCGACGACACAAGTACCGGCGACCGGATCGATCCACGGACGCTGACCATTGCCTTGGATACGCTTCTACCATCGGAGCGAATCGTCGTTCCGGACGGCGGCAACGTCGTCGGCTATCCCGCGATGTTCCTCACTGTGCCTGATGCGGGAGGGTACTGCCTACCGATGGCCTTCCAGTCGATCGGTTTGTCCCTAGGCGCGACGGTAGGCTCGGCCATCGCAGCCCCGGATCGCACCGCTATCGCGGGCGTGGGCGACGGAGGTTTCATGATGAGCCTGACCGAGCTCGACACGGCCGTACGCCTGGCTCTGCCCCTTGTCGTGGTGGTCTACAACGACGAGGCTTATGGTGCGGAACTGCATCACTTCGAACCCGAAGGCGCACCGGTCGACACAGTGATGTTCCCCGAAACAGACATCGCCGCTATCGCCCGTGGATTCGGCTGCCATGCCGTGACCGTGCGCCGCTCAGAAGATCTCGCAAGCGTCGGTGACTGGGTAGTAGGTGCACGAGACGCGCCGCTGGTAATAGACGCGAAGATCACGTCCTTCCCGTCCTGGGTCCTTGAACATGCCTTCGCGGGCAACGAGTGAGATGGACCTTACTCCCAGCTGGAGGGTGCTCTGCAAGTCGCAGTTGACAGTGACCCCTGGTAGCCTTATCAGGTATTTCTGTTCTGAAGAGTGATGCACTGGACAGAAGAGGTCTTGTCTGGTTCAGTTGTGGATCGACAGGCCGTCGATCTTCCGTGGCCAGACGAGGTCGGTAGCGCAAGGAGGCGCCATGGCATACGTCATCGGGATCGATATCGGTGGCACGTTCACCGATGCTTTCGTCGCGGACGAGACCGGCCGCGTGGCCGCCACGAAGACGCCGTCAACCCCGCCGGATTTCGCCGAGGGTTTCCTCACCGTGCTGGACGACCTCGCGGGGGCGCTCGGCATCGGCACCGCGGACCTGCTGGCGGACACGAACTACATCGTCCACGGGACGACGTCGACGCTGAACGCGCTGATCACGGGCGACGTGGCGACGGTCGGGTTCCTCACGACCCGCGGGCACGCCGACTCGATCGCGATCATGAACCTCGAGGGCAGGTACGCCGGGCTCGGCTCGGATCAAGTGCAGGATATGGTCCGGACCAATAAGCCCGCGCCGCTCGTCCCCCGCGAACTGATCCGGGAGATCGACGAGCGCGTCGACTACGAGGGCAGGGTCCTGGTTCCGCTCGACGAAGAGGGCGCCCGCGTCGTGATCCGGGAACTGGTCGCGGAGGGTGCACAGGCGATCGCCGTCAGTCTGCTGTGGAGCTTCGTGAATCCCGCCCACGAGCGCCGGATCGGCGAGCTCATCCGTGACGAGGCTCCGGAGCTGTACGTCGCGCTGTCCAGCGACGTCAGCCCGCGCATCCGCGAGTACGCGCGGAGCGCCACCACGATCATGAACACCCAGGTCGGTCCGCGGCTGCGGGACTACCTGCGCCCGCTGGAGGCCGAGCTGCACTCGCGCGGCTTCGCGGGCTCGCTGCTGGTGATGCAGGGCTCCGGCGGCTGTGTCGACTCAAGCGACGCTCCCTCGCGAGCCATCACCACGATCGGGTCGGTGCTCACCGGCGGCGTCGTCGGCTGCACGCGGCTGGCCGAACAGCTCGGGCATCGCAACGTCATCTCGACGGACATGGGCGGGACGACCTTCCTCGCCGGGCTCGTCATCGGCGGAGAGCCGGTTGCCACGACCAGCACGGTGCTCAACCAGTATTCGCTCAACGTGCCCATGGTCGACGTGCACACCCTCGGCGCGGGAGGCGGCGCGATCGCCTGGCTCGATCCCGGTCGTAACCTGCACGTCGGCCCGCGCAGTGCGGGAGCCCGGCCCGGCCCCGCCTGCTACGGGGAGGGCGGCACCGAGCCGACGGTGACCGACGTCGACCTGTTGCTCGGGATCGTGAACCCGGACAACTTCCTCGGCGGGCGGAAGAAGCTGTCCAAGGACCTCGCGGCCGAGGCGGTGCGAACCCGCATCGCCGAGCCGCTCGGCCTCTCGGTGGACGAGGCGGCGGCCGCCGTCTACGCGATCCAGAACGCGCAGACGGCCGACCTCGTGCGTCAGGTCGTCGTCACCTCCGGTCAGGACCCGCGAGACTTCGTGCTCTACGCGTTCGGCGGCGCGGGGCCCATGCACTGCGCCAGCTACGCGGCGGACCTGGAGATCGGGCAGGTGATCGTGCCCCTCGGCCCGACGGCGGCCGTGTTCTCGGCTTACGGTCTCGCCGCGTCGGACATCGTGCTCACCGAGGAGCTGTCCTCACCGAGCAACTTCCCGCTGCCGGCCGATGAGTTCAACGCGGCGTTCACCCATCTGCGCAAGGAGCTGGAAGCACGGCTGACGGCACAGCGCCTACGCTTCTCCGAGGTCACCTATCGCAACGAGGTGGACCTGCGCTACACCATGCAACTGGCCGAGGTCCCGACACCGGTGCCGGCCGGCGAGCTCGACGAGGCAGAGCTGGAGAAGATCGGGCTGGCCTTCGGTGAACTGTACGAGCGCCGCTACGGCAAGGGCTCCGGCTTCGCCGAGGCAGGGCTGCAGCTGATCACGTACCGCACGCGGGCCGTCGGTGAACTGCCCATCCGCCCCCTGCTCACCGAGATCCCGGTTGCCGGCGGCCCGGCCAGGCCGAACGGTCACCGCCGGGTGTTCCTCGACGCCCGGCGCGGCTGGCAGCAGGCCGACATCTACGACTACCGCGACCTCGCCTCCGGTCACGAGATAACCGGCCCCGCGATCGTCGAAGCACCCACCACGACCGTCGCGATCCCCGAAGGCTGCGCGGGCCGGGTCGACCGGCTTGGCAACCTCGTCATGCGCTACAACCGGTCCGAGTCGTAGGAGGAGCTGGAGAAATGGCTGTCATCCCCGTTTCCGGATCCGAGGACTTCGCCAACCTGCCGATGTCCCCCGAGGAGACCCGGCGCGTGGTCGGCGACTCCGTGCCCCTGCACGACGTGGACCGATCTCTCGTCGACGGGATCGACCCGCTCACCTACGAGGTCGTGCGGCACCGCCTCACGTCGATCACCGAGGAGATGGGCGACGCACTCAAGCGGATGTCCGGCTCCGTGGTCGTGACCGACTGCAACGACTTCGACGCGGGGATCATGGACGAGGTCGGCGACGTCGTCCAGGTCGGGCTCTACAACACCGAGCTCGCCGCGTCGCTGGACATGGCGGCGAACTGGACGCTGCGGCACCGCGCGCACCGCCCCGGTATCGGCCAGGGCGACATGTTTCTGTGCAACGACCCGTGGGTGGGCGGCGGCCTGCATCAGAACGACGTGAGCCTGTTCGCGCCGCTGTTCATCGACGGCGAGTTGTTCTGCTGGACCGGCGCGGTCGCCCACCAGGTGGATCTCGGTGGGGTGTCGCCAGGGAGCTGGTCGATCGGTGCGACCGACGTGTTCTGGGAGTCGGTCCCCACGCCGCCCGTCAAGATCGTCGAAGGCGGTGAGATCAGGACCGACATCGAGGACGTCTATCTCCGTCGCTCGCGCGTTCCCAAGCTGGTCGCACTTGACCTGCGAGCCAAGATCGGGGCGAACAACGTCGCCCACGAGCGCATTCAGGCACTGTGCGACAAGTACGGGGCGGTTGTCGTGAAAGCGGTCATGCGGCGGACGATGGACGACGCCGAGTCGCGGCTGCGGGCCAAGCTGCGCGAGCTACCGGACGGCTCGTGGACCTCGGTGGCACACCAGGACTCGGCTCGTGCCGGCGACCGCGAGATCTACAAGATCGTGCTCACCCTGACCAAAGCGGGCGACCAGCTGACCCTGGACTTCACCGGCACGGATCCTCAGGTAGACGGTTTGATCAACTGCACGTTCGCCGGCCTGCGTGGCGGAGTCATCCCGGTGGTGCTGACCATGCTGTGCGGCGACCTCCCGTGGGCGCCCGGTGGCATCCATCGCTGCATCGACATCGTCAGCGAGCCCGGCACCATCAACAACTGCACGTTCCCCGCCGGCATCGGCAAGGCGTCGGTCGCCTCCACCTGGGCGACCACGAACGTCACCACCGAATGCCTTGCCGGCCTGCTCGACACGCATCCTGAGCACGGTAAGCGCGCGATGAGCGTGTGCTGTGGGACCTGGGACTTCACGCTGCTGGCGGGTGTCGACCAGCGCGGCGGCGGATTCGTGACGATGGTCTGCGACTCCATGGCCGGCGGGCTCGGCGCCCGCACGGACTCCGACGGCGTCGACACCGGCGGGCTCGCGTGCATCCCGATGGGCCGCGTCGCCGATGTCGAGATGAACGAGTTCGCGTTTCCGATGCTGTACCTGTGGCGGCGTGAGGAAGCCGACTCCGGAGGCCCGGGACGCTACCGGGGCGGGGTGGGTGCGTCGAGCTGCTTCCTGCCGTACGGCAGCCCACTCGGTGGCGTGCACTTGGTCGTGTCCGCACCGGGCAAGGCGCTTCCCCTGGCCTCCGGGTTGTCCGGCGGGCTGCCGGCCGGGACTCAGCACGACGTGTTGCTGCGCGCCACGAGCGTGCACGAGGCGTTCGCCGCGGGCCGCATCCCCTCGTCCCTCGAGGAGCTCGGTGGCGAGTTGGACCTGTTGCCCACGCATCACGAGACCGACCTCGGGGAGGCGGACGTCTACTTCACCCATTGGCAGGGCGGAGGCGGGTACGGCGACCCGCTCCGGCGAGACCCCGAGGCCGTCGCCGCGGATCTCCGTGCGCACAAGGTGTCCGCGCGGGCCGCCGCCGACGTGTACGGGGTGGTCCTTGACGACGCCGGAGCACCGGATCCCGGTGCGACCGAAGCGCACCGGGCAGCACTGCGCCGGCGCCGTGCCGGCCTGGAGCCAGAGGAGGCACACGCGTGAGCATCCGGATCGACGACAACCTCGAACAGGCGGCTGACGGCTCCGTCTCCTGCCGCCATTGCCAGGCCGCGGTCGGGGTGGCAGCCGAGCCACTGCGCGACGCGCGGGTGCGGCTGAGCGCCCCGCGGGACGCCGGCCCTTCGGTGCGCTCCAACGCCCGGCACTTCACCGACCGGGAGGTCGTGTTGCGGCAGTCGTTCTGCCCGGGCTGCCTGACCATGCTGCAGACCGAGATCGTCCCGGGTGACGAGCCGTCCCACCGGACCCGGACCGTGGCGGTGCGGGCGTGAGCGCGGGACGGCTTGCGGATCGTGTCATCGTCATCACCGGCGCAGGTCAGGGTCTCGGGCGGGCCTATGCGCGGCGGGTAGCCGACGACGGCGGTGTCCCGGTGCTCACCGACCTCAACGAGGAAGCGGGTGAGAAAGCTGCCGCCGATCTCGGCGGGCGGGCGCGGTTCGTGCGCCACGACGTGGCGGACCCGGACTCCTGCGCCGAGCTCGCCGAGACCGTACGGCGCGAATTCGGCGTCCTGCACGGGCTGGTGAACAATGCCGCCGTCTTCTCCGCGATCCAGATGCGGCCGTTCTGGGAGATCCCGGTCGCCGAGTGGGACCGGGTTCTCGCGGTGAACCTGCGTGGGCCTTGGCTTGTCACCGGCGCCCTGTTGCCCGCGCTGCGGGCCGCGGGCGACGCGAGCGTGGTCAACGTCGCCTCCGACGCCGTCGACCTCGGCCGGCCCGGATACCTGCACTACATCGCGAGCAAGGGCGGTGTCGTGGGCCTGACCAAGTCGATGGCGCGTGAGCTCGGCGACGAAGGGATCCGGGTCAACGCCATCTCGCCAGGGCCGACCTACACCGAGGTTCCCCGCGGCACCGTGTCGCCCGAGCAGCGGACGGCGATGCGCAGTGCCCAGGCGCTGCACCGGGACGCGGCCCCGGAGGACATGGTGGGCGTGGTGTCGTTCCTGCTCTCGGCCGATGCCCGGTTCGTGACCGGCCAGACGGTCCATGTCAGCGGCGGGCTGGTGCTGAGTTGAGCGCGGTGGCCAGGTGTATGACAGGACGAGGGGAGCGACCGGCATGACGGCCCTCAACGATGCCGCCGGAGCGATCAGCGCGGTGCGGGACCGCTCCTGGGAGGTGTTGCTCGGTGGCCGGCCCCTGGCCGTGGCCGGGCGCTACGCGGTCGAGGACCCGGCGACCGGGCAGACGCTCGCGGAGGTCCCGGACTGCTCCCCGGAGGAGGTCGACCGGATCGTGCGGGTGGCCGCGGAGGCCCAGCGGCCCTGGGCGCGGCTGCCGGCGCGGGAGCGCGCGGGCAAGGTCCGTGAGTTCGCGGAGCTTCTGCGCGCCCACACCGAGGAGCTCGCGACGCTGGACGCGATCGACGCCGGTTTCCCGTTGCCGGTGATGCGCGCGGACGTCGGCGCGGCGGCGACGTTGCTGGAGCTCATGGCCGAGCACGCGCTGGCACTCGGTGGGTCGACGTATCCGCTCTCGGGGAACCTGCACTACAGCGTGCGGCAACCCTATGGTGTGGTCGGCCGGATCGTTCCGTTCAACCATCCGCTGTTCTTCGCGGCGGGCAAGATCGCCGCGCCGCTGGTGGCCGGGAACGCGGTGGTGCTGAAGACTCCCGATCAGACTCCACTGTCCGGGCTGCGGATGGCGGAGCTGGCGGCCGAGGTGTTCGGGCCCGATCTCTGTGCCGTGCTCAGCGGCCGGGGGGCTCACAGCGGGCGGGCTCTGGTTCGCCATCCCCTCGTCCGCCGGATCGGCTTCATCGGCTCGGCCGACACCGGCAGGCTGATCCAGCGTGAAGCGGCCGAGGCCGGCGTGAAGTACGTGAGCCTGGAGCTCGGAGGCAAGAACGCGCTCATCGTGTTGCCCGACGCCGACCTCGCCCGCGCGGCCGGCAGCGCGGTGTTCGGCATGAACTTCACCGCCACGGCGGGCCAGTCCTGCGGCTCGACGAGCCGGCTGCTGCTGCACGAGTCGATCGCCAGCGAGGTACTGGAGAACGTGGTCGAACAGGTCCGCGCGATCCGGGTCGGTCACCCGCTGGAGGCCGGCAGCCAGATGGGCCCCGTCATCGACCAGCGGCAGTACGACAAGTCGTTGAACGCCGTCGCGGCGGGGACGGCGGCGGGTGCACGCGTGCTCGCCGGTGGCGGCCGCCCCGACACGGTCGGCGACGAGGGATGGTACGTCGCGCCGACGGTCCTCGGCGGCCTGGCACCGGACAACCCGGCCGCGGTGGAGGAGATCTTCGGGCCGGTGCTGTCGGTCCTGACCTTCAAGGACGAGGCCGAGGCGATCGAGATCGCCAACCGCAGTGAATACGGGCTGACCGCCGGGGTGTGGACCGCGGACGTCACGCGCGCGCATCGGATGGCCGGACAGCTCGAAGCCGGCTATGTGTGGGTCAACGGCAGCTCGCGGCACTACTGGGGCCTTCCCTTCGGCGGGGTGAAGGCCTCCGGAGTCGGCCGCGAGGAATCCGTCGACGAGCTGCTGTCCTACACCGAGACGAAAGCCGTGACGGTCGTCCTAGAGTGACCGGCGGTGTTCGGGCGCGGTACCACCGAACGCCTGGCCGCCGCACCGACCACAAGGATCACTGTTCCGCCAGATGCGTTTTCAGTTCGGCGGCGTGATCCCTGTGCTCCGGTCCGGAACAGGAGATCGTGACCTGGTGAATCTCTCCGTCGAACGGGAACGGTGCGTCGTAGCGGTCCCAGACCCGGCCGGGATCCGAACCGATTCGCAGCCCGCCGCCTTGCAGGTCGTAGCGCACGGGGTTCGTTCGTGCCACCGTGGTCGGGGCGTTTTCCGTGCCGCCCAGCGCGATGGTGACTTTCCCTTGGTGTTCTCCGTTCTTGGTGAAACGCACGACGATCTCCAGTTCGCCAGATCTCGCACCGTCCATGGCGGCCACCGTGATCTCCCGTCCGAGGTAGTTCGATATGTAGTAGACGGTTCCCTCGATGACGCAGAGGCTGTAGCCGCCTTCGGAACCGCCGTCGGAGACCAGGACGCCTCCCTTGCCGCCCCCAGCGAGCGCGCAGCGAACGGTGATGACATGGGATCGATTCCGGACGTTCGGTGAGACGGCCGGGGTCAAGGCAACGGGATGGTGATAGGAGAACGTCTCGCGCCGTTCGAACACGCCCGGCGGTTCGGCTTGCGGCTTCACCGCCGACGCGCCGCGGATGCCCATGTGGTCGTCGAGCGGGAGAACCTGGTAACGGCCTGCCTCGCTCCACCACAGTTCGATCAGGTTCCGCACGATGTCGGGGTGCTCGGCGGCGAGGTCGTTGCTCTCGGAGAAGTCGCTGTCGAGGTGGTACAGCTCCCACTGGTCGGCATCGAACTGACCGGCGGATCGTGCCTGTGTCGGGGCCCCGAAGAACATCGACTCCGCTTCCGGTGTCCAGTGCGCGGTTACCGCTTTCCACCCGTTCGCCCAGATAGCTCGATGCCCGAACATCTCGAAGTACTGGGAGGTCTTGTGCGTCGGCTCCGCAGCATCGTCCAGGGTGTAGGCGAAGCTGGTGCCGTCGAGCGGCCGCTGAGCGGTGCTTCGTACCGCGCCGGGAGCGGGTATGTCGAATATCTCGAGTATGGTGGGCAGAACGTCCGGGGCGGCGTGGAACTGGGTCCGGATCGCGTTGCGTTCCAAGATCTCTGCGGGCCAGGACACAACGAGCGGGGCTCGTGTTCCTCCCTCGTGGGCGAACTGCTTGTACCAGCGGTTCGGCGTATTTCCCGCCATCGCCCACCCGGTGGCGTAATTCGGATACGTCCCTGGACCGCCCCACTCGTCGACGAATGCCAATGTCTCGTCGAGAGTCTCGGGTTTTCCGTTGAATCCGGGGTTTACGCGTGCTTTCCCGAACGGCCCGCCTTCGCCGCTCGCGCCGTTGTCGGAGAGGAGCATCGTCAGTGTGTCGCGGTAGGTGTCGCGCGTTGTGAGATCGTCGAGCACTCTGCCGATCTGGTGGTCGGTGTGTGCCAGGAACCCGGCGTAAACCTCCATTTGCCGTTCCAGTAGCCGCCGGGTCTTCCGGTCGAGTTCGTCCCAGGCCGGCACCCCGTCGTTCCGTGCCGGCAGGATCGTGTCCTCGGGCACGATACCGAGTTCCTTCTGCCGCTCCAGGGTTTCCGCGCGCACGACGTCCCACCCGGCAGCGAACGCGTTGCGGTACGGTTCGATCCACTCCTCGTCGACATGGTGCGGCTGGTGCATCGCGCCGAAGGAGAGGTACAGGAAGTACGGTCGGCTGGGTGCGACGGCACGGTGTTCCTCGGTCCACCGGATGGCGTGGTCGACGAGGTCCTCACTCAGGTGGTAGCCGTCTCGTGCGGCTGCTGGCATGCCGACGCAATGGTTGTCCTCCCAGACGATGGGATCCCAGTGGTGCGCGGCGCCGCCGTGGAAGCCGTAGAAACGATGAAAACCGACACCGAGCGGCCACTGGTCGAACGGGCCGATCGGGGTGATCTGCTCGGCGGGTGTGAGGTGCCATTTCCCGACCGCGAAACAGGTGTAACCGCGCTCGGCGAGGATGGCGGGAAGAAGGGCGGCGTCCTTTGGTATCCGTCCGTTGTAGCCGGGGTACCCACGCGAGGTCTCCATGATCCGTCCGACCCCGACCGAGTGGCTGTTGCGCCCGCTGAGCAGCGCCGCGCGGGTGGGCGAGCACATGGGGCTGACGTGGAAATTGTTGTAGCGGAGCCCGTCCGCGGCCAGGCGGTCGATGTGGGGTGTGCCTATCCGGCCGCCCAGGCCGCCGTAGCAACCGAGCTGACCGAAACCGAGGTCGTCGAGGACGATCATCACCAGGTTCCGGGCTCGGTCACCGGGAGTAGGGCCCGCCGGCCAAGCGCCGGTCGACTCGGCGGCAACGCGGCCAATCGCCCCGGGAAACGCCGCGCCCTCCGCATAGCTTGCGCTCATCGCGTTCACACCTCCTGTGCCGTGTCGCTGGGCCGCGGAAGGCCCGCCCAGATGGGGACGAGGCCAGGTCATTGCCGACGATCAGCCGTCCTTCAGAGCAGGACGAGCTCTCGGTCCGCTCCGTTGCGTGCTCATAGTGATGAGCCTTGTCGGTTCGTTCCGATATGACAAATACCGGTTACTATGGGACTCCGATAGAGCGTCTCTATGTCTCGATCGTGGAGGAAAGGTGGAGCGGCGGCGGCTCGAGTACTTCCTCGCGGTGATCGAGCACGGCGGATTCACCACCGCCGCGGCTGCGCTGCGCATCTCCCAGCCATCGCTGTCCTACGCGATCAAGACACTGGAACGGGATCTCGGCGCAGTGTTGTTCCACCGCCTGCCCCGCGGCGTGCGGCTGACCGACGCCGGTGAGGCGTTCGCCGAGTCCGCACGGCTGATCGTGCGGGAGATCGAGACCGCACGCGCCCAGGTCGAAGCGATCGCTGGGCTGGTCGCCGGGCGGCTGGATGTCGTGAGCTTGCCGGGCCTGGTCGTCGATCCACTCGCTCCAGCGATCAGGAACTTCCACCACCGGCATCCGAAAGTCCGTATCCGCATCGAGCAGGTCGACGCGCCCACCGACGTTCGCGACGCGGTCAGAACGGGCACCGCGGAACTCGGGTTGACCGACGAGCTGCACCCAACCGATCGGGACCTCACCGGCGAACTGCTCACCGAACAGGAGCTAGTCGCCGCGTTGCCCCCGGGCAGCACGGCACCTCCAGACGGCGCGATGGACCTGAGGACTTTGCTGCACACAAACCTCGTGACCGGACCGCCCGGAGGGGCGATGCGCGACTTCCTGGCCGGTGAGGCAGCCAAGATCGGGCACGAGTTCAGTCCGGCCATAGAGGTCACGGGCCGCGGCTCGACGCTCTACCTAGCGCTGGCCGGGGTCGCCGTGATCCCGCTTCCCCGGCCACTGGCCGAACTCGCTCGGCTGGGCGGCGCCGTCATTGTCCCGCTGCGGCCACGCCAGTCCCGGCATGTCTACCTGTTACGCCGTGGAGCTTTCCTGTCGCCCGCCGCACGCACCATGTGCGCTGTGCTCCGCGACCAGGCGGCGTGCGCTTTCCCGGGTGCCTGACAGTGCAGGACGCGGACGGGGCGGAGGAGGTGAGTCGGCTACGGCCGCGGTTTCCTCGGCACGATCGAGCCGCTCACGATCCGCGTCGAGCAGATCGTCCGCCGCGCTGTGAGGTGATCACGCCGCCGTGGAAGGAGTGGGTGAGTATCCAGCACGAGTACCGGCCCGATCCAATGTGGAGTGGTTGGTCGGCCCGAACAGTGTGCTGACCGTCGTCACGCTCTTGCGGTTGTTCTCGCCGATCGGATCGAGAAATCGACGCTGGCCGACGCCCAACCTGGTCAGGTGGCTGGTGACGGTGCGGCGGTTGATCCTGTGTCCGAGGCCGGCTAGCTCGTCACGGGAGATCCCCATTCCGTGATGGTGTGAGTGGAAGCGGCCGTCAGTAGAGGCGACGGCTTACCAATTGAGCGCCGCGAGCCGGCCGAATCCTTCGGATCCGTAGCCCGCGTCGATCGCTCGCTGTACCTCGGCTCGGGCGGCGCCGAGTACACCGTCGTCGAGGCCCTTCTCCCGGATGGCACTCAGGATGTGGTCCATGATCGCCGCGGTGGAGGTGATCGTGCCGGCGTCACCGGGGAAGTGGCCCGTGGCGACCTGCTCGGCGAGCATGTCGATCATGTCAGGGAAGAAACCGAGCATCGCCTTCGCGTGCTCAGCGATGTCGGCCGCCGCGATGTTCTCCACGGCGGCGAGCGCGAACATGTGCGCCACGCCACTCATCGACGTCCAGAGCATGTCCTGCAGGGCCGCGTCGAACGCGGCGGCTCGGCCGGGTTCTCGGCCAAGGTAGTTCGCGTTCTCGCCGAGCGCGGACAGGGTGGACCTGTGGGTCTCGTAGGCGTCGCGCGGCCCGCTGTAGTACAGCGCCGCCTCCGGGCTGCCGATAGCCGCGGGCGTGGACACGATCACACCGTCGATGTAGTCGATGCCGTGCTGCGCCGCCCAAGTTGCCATCGCGCGGGCCTGCTGCGGTGAGCCGCCACAGAAGTTCACCAGGGTGCGGCCTTTCAGCGCGTCGGCATCGAGGAGCGACTGCGCCACCTGATAGTCGAGCAAACATACGATGACAAGCGGGCTAGCCGCGATCGCCCCGGCGGCAGTGCCGGCGACGGTGGCATCGAGGTCGGTTCCCTTACCGGGGGTGCGGTTCCAGACGATGGTGGGGTGGTTGGCGGCGGCGAACGCGGCGGCCAGTGCATGTCCCATGGGGCCGAGTCCGAGGACAGTTACGGTGGTCATGCCGGTTAAGCTAAACCTTGACGTTGGCGTCAGAGTCAAGCTGGAGCGGGATGCGAATCGGGGAATTGGCACGGCGGTCAGGTGTCAGCGAGCGCGCTCTGCGGTATTACGAGCAACAGGGGCTATTGACCCCAGAACGACGGCCGAGCGGTTATCGCGTGTACGGCGACGGGGACGTCGCGGCGGTGCGGCGGATCAGGATTCTACTTGCGGCCGGGCTGAGCACGGCTCAGATCCTGGAAGTGTTGCCGTGCATCATCGATGACGATGGCCTGCTGACGCCCGGGTGCCCGGGGCTGGTCGACGGCCTAACGCGGCAGCGTGACCGGATCGGCGAGGCAATCGAGGAACTGGAAACCACCCGCGCCAACCTCGACACGATCATTACCAGCGAACAGTGAGTAGGCTGATATCAAGCTCGCAGATCCCAGCTCGTACCGCCGGCGGCCCGGTGTTCTCAGCGTTGCTGAGGTTGCCGGAGATGCGCTTGGTGCCGCCAGTGTTGACGGCCGTGTGGTTGGTGTCGGCGCGGTCATCGGTCATGAAGTGGCCGGTCAGGCGGCGGGTTTGGTGTGGTGTTCTAGTCGTTCGGCGAGCCAGACTTTGATCACGGATTGGCGGGTGACACCGAGTCTTCTGGCTTCGCGGTCCAAGGCTGCGATCATCCAGGCGGGGAAGTCGACGTTGACGCGTCGCTGTTCCTCGCCTGGCCGCTGTGCCTTCGCCACGTCGAGCGCTTGGGTGATGTCCTCACCGCGGTCGAACTTCCGGTCGAACTCCTCAGCCTTCATAGATTGCTATCTCCTCGACTCGAGATCGGCGCACGGAGATGATCCGGATGCTGTCTTGGCGCATCGTGATCACGGCTGACCAGTGCTTGCCTTCGACGAGGCCGATGATCAACCATCGGGGCTCGTCCACGGTGCGGACGGGGATCTGCACTCGGGACGGGTCATACCAGCGATCTTGGGCGCGGACGAAGTCGATACCGTGCTTGTCCCGGTTGGCCTGGCTCCTGTTCGGATCAAACTCGAACTCCACTCGCCGCACCTTCCGGTATATTTACAGTATAGAAATTACTCTTTGGTGGATTGGCTCGTCAAGCTCGTTCCGGCATGCCCTGCACCCGCAGATCTACTCTTGAGCTGCGCCGACTGGAGGATGCCTTGCTCGTTCGTCATGAAGAGGTCAATCACGGTGAACGAGGCCTTAAAGCGGCGGTACTACGTCACCGACGGGCCGATGCTGGCCGAACACGCCGCCGACTACCGCCGCGAGTTCAACCACGTCCGCCCCCACGAGGCGCTGTCGTGGAACCGGCCCATCGACGTCTACCTCGGCCGCGCCCGGCCCGATACCCCCAACTTCCCGAATTTCACCGGCATACCCGTGACCAAACTTGCGTTTCTGGCAAATCGGCGGCGCCGTCGCTGGCCCTGTTCTTCTAGACGGACCACTTCGGCAACGGGTCTGGAGCCGTCGGTTCAGCTGAGGTGTTGCCGCAGGAATCCGGCGATGGCGTCCAGCACCCAGGGTGAGGCGTGCTCTGGTCCGTCGTGTCCGGCGCCTCCGAGGATGATCAGCTGTGCGTCGCGGCCAGCCGCCACCAGGGCTTGGTGCATTCGTTGGCTCTGGTCGAGTGCCATCTGTTGGTCTCGATCACCGTGGATGATCAGTGTCGGCGGAGTATCGGTAAGGTCGCGGAAGAGTGGGCTGGCTTCCCGGGCGCGATCGAGATCCGGGTCGTCCAAGGTCGTTTGCAGATAGCGGACCTCGGGCGGCTCGCCCAAAACCGCCCGCTCCAGCTCGGTGCGGGACAGTCGGGCGACCAGATCCGTCGGGCCGTAGCAGTCGACGACGGCGTCGGGCCGGCCGCTCGGGTCGTCTCCGGTGGCGGTCAGTGCGGCCATCAAGGACAGGTGACCGCCGGCCGACGCACCCCATGATCCGACCTTTGCGCCGTTCAGACCGTACTCGGTGCCGTGGCTGCGGATCCATCGGACCGCGGCCTGAACATCGCGAACGTTGGCTGGAAAGGCGCCCTCGGCCCCGAGGCGATAGTCGACACTGGCGACGGCGACGCCTCGCTGCGCGAGTCCAGCCGCGAATCGATCTGCGCCCGTGACCCGATCGCCGAGGAACCATGCCCCTCCATGCAGCCAGAGACAGGTAGGACAAGGCGGCATGCCAGCCGGCCGATAGATGTCGAGCTGGAGAGGCCGTCCGCCCATCGTGGCGTAGTCAACCGTGACGACCGGATCGAGATCTAGCAGCATAGTGAAAATGATAACCAAATCAATTATGACGCCAGCCGCGAGGAGGGCGTCACGGTTGCCTGTCGAGGGTCATCGCGTTCAATTCGGATACTTCGGCGGTGCTCTGCCACCACTGTCACCACTGCCACCACTGTCACCACTGCCGCCGCTCACCAGAGGCTCCGGGTCAGAAGACATCGGACCGAAGCGGTCGGCATTGACCAGATCGGTCTGGAGCGCGGACCCGTCGCTCCGGGGACAGGTTGCCGTGACTGATCTTTTCACGAGATAATGGCAACGGTTTTCAACTGAACGGAAGGCATGTAAGCGTGGACGCTGGCAACTCGCCGCTGCGGGGCGACACTGGGGCTGGCCCGGACACCAGTCGTTACCTGGACTATCTGCTGACCAACCGGGACTTCACGGCTCCTGCTGTCGCGGCTGCGATCGGGGTGCTCGGTGTGGACGTCACTGATCGTCCTGTGCGGGTGCTAGATGCCGGAACGGGAGCAGGCGGAGCCTTGCGGGATTTGGCCGGACTGGTGCGTCGCGCCGGTAACGGCGAGGGCACGGTGAGGGCTATCGATATTGACGCCCGAGCGGTCGAGTTGGCCAGCAGCCAGATCGCGGATGCACAGCTGGATCACTCGGTCGACCTGTATGTCGCCGATCTGCGCGACGTCGCCGCGGAGGCCGCTGCTGCGGGGCGTGGTTTCGACGTGATTTGGTCCGCCGATGTCGTCTGGCCCGCGACGTTCGATGACCCTGCGACTGTTGTGCGTGACCTTGCCGGTGCGCTCGTCCCCGGCGGCACTCTCGCGTTGTTCACCACGAACTACTACCGGTCGATGTTCCTGCCAGGACACTCCCGCCTCGAACGACTCATCAGGACCGCCTCCGAGCTCACCTGGGGGCTGCCCGATGACGGCTCGACCCACTACGAACGTCTGGGAGCCTGGATGCGTCGGGCCGGTCTCGTCGACGTCGGCGTACGGGTGTTCCCGGTGGCTGCCTCCACGGCCGCCGAGCCGGCGGCGCGGGCTTTCTTGGAGCAGATCGTCTGGCCCGAGATGCGTCACGCCGTGAACTCCCAGGGGCGCGCGGCGGGCATGAGCGAGGCCGACATCGCTCGGGCCGAAGGCCTGCTTGACCCTGCCAGGCCCACCTGGGTGGGCGCCGACCCGGACACTTTCGTCGTCCAACCTACCTTGCTGTGGACCGGCCGCGCGGCGACCGGTTGAGCGTGGGTGACCGACCCGCTCCACGAACCGAAAGGGGCCCGACGTGCCAGACGATGCCCGCGGGACGCAGCACCTGACCGCTCTTGCCGCGCCAGACGTGCTGGTCGATTGGCGGCTCGCCGTGTGCTTCGAGACCGCTCACGCTGCCGGTGTGCTCGATGAGCTTCCGGCCACGGCCACACAGATCGCGGCCGCCCGGCACTTGGACGCCGACGCGGTCCGGGCGATCCTGTCCGTGCTCGCCGCGTGGGAGCATGTCACCGCCGACGAACACGGAGTCTTCTCCGCAGAACCCCGTCGCCTCGATCCACACGAGCGAGCTGCCCTCGCCCAGCACGGCACCTGGATACGACGCTGGGCCACGCTGGTACCTCGTCGCATCCACGACCGTCAGGCCACCGCGCCGGACGTACCGCTGGCCCCCGACCCGGCCACCGGGCTCGCCCTGCTGGAATCAGCCAGCCGCCCCTACATCAGCGCCGTCGTGGAGGTATGCCTGAACGCCTGCCGGGCAGGAACGGATGAACAGGGAGGCGTCCGCGTGCTCGATCTCGGCGGCGGACACGGCGCCTACGCGCTCCGATTCGCCCACCGCGGCTGCGCCACCACCATGCAAGACCTTCCTGGCGTGATCGACCTTGCGCACTCCGATGGGCGCCTCGCCGCGGCCGGTGTCGACCTGGTCGCCGGTGACGCCTTCACCCACCTCGCGCCGGGCCCGTTCGATCTCGTCCTGTGCGGAACCTTCACGAATATGTTCAGCCTCGACCGTGTGCGCGGCCTCCTCGGCCGGCTCCGGGCGATTCTTACGCCCGGCGGGCAGATCGCCATCGCCACCTGGCTGCGCGACACCGGCCCGGTCGGCGCCGCTTTCGGTGTGCAGATGCTCGTTGCCACGCCCTCCGGCGACGCCCACGGTCACGACGACTACCGCACTGCCCTGGCCGACAACGGATACACCGACATCCGCATCGTCGAGGTCTGCCAGCCACCCCTCGCCGTCATCCTCGCCCAGCGCTGACCAAGACCATCGGCTCGGTGTCCGCAACGTCTCGGGTGTCGGTCGGCATCATTTATGCGCATATGTTAATGTGTTGTACGACGTCCGGGTGCCGACCAGCACTTGCACAGCGGTTGACTCGGGCGTCGAATCCAGTTTGTCAATCGGCCAGGAAGCGAGCCCACCATATGACGACCGCGCATGCCGAACACGCCGGCCACGACCACGTGCACGGCGACGGCTGCGGCCACGTCGCCGTCCCGCACAGCGACCACACCGACTACCTCCACGACGGGCACCTGCACCGCGCTCACAACGGCCACTACGACGAGTGCGAACCGGCCGAGCACACCGCCCACGACGGACATCAGCACGTACACGGCGACGGTTGCGGCCATGTCGCGGTACCACACCGCGACCACGTCGACTACGTGCACGATGGCCACCGGCACGCCGCACACAACGGTCACTACGACGAACACTGACGCCCGCGGCGCTTGCCGCGGATCGAATCTGAGCTTGCCCACCGCCCGCTGATCACGGGGGACTGTCGCTGATTTTTGTGGGTCTGCCGGGGCGGCGGCCTGGCCTGCTCCAGATTAGCAACTGTGTATTGTGGACAGTGCCGCGAAGTGTCCGTGGCAGGTCGTCATCCACGTTGGTACGACCATCTCTGGATCATCGGGATGACGAGTGGTGTTGCTGAGACGGGGTCGCGGATGATCATGGCCTCGACGTCGAACACGTCCCGGATGAGTTCGGTGGTGACGATCTCGGCTGGTGGGCCTGCTGCGATGACGGTGCCGTTGCGCATGGCGATCAGGTGATCGGCGTAGCGGCAGGCGTGGTCGAGGTCGTGCATGACCGCGGCGATGGTGCGGTCGCCGTCGTGCGTCAGGTGCTGGCACAGGTCGAGGACCTCGAGCTGGTGGGTGAGGTCAAGGAAGGTTGTGGGCTCATCCAACAGAAGGAGGGGAGTTTCCTGGGCGAGGACCATGGCGATCCATACGCGCTGGCGTTGTCCGCCGGAGAGCTGGTCGACCGGCAGGCTCGAATAGGGGGTCACGCCGGTGCGCTCCATGGCCTCGGCGACGGCGGTCTCGTCGGTTTCGGACCATTGTCGGAATGGGCCTTGGTGCGGGTGGCGTCCGCGGGCGACCAGCTCTGCGACGCGGATGCCGTCGGGGGCGATGGATTGCTGGGGGAGCAGTCCGAGTCGGCGGGCGACTTGGCGGGTGGATAGCTCTTTGATGTCGCGTCCGTCCAGCAGCACAGTGCCGGCCCGTGGTGGGAGCAGCCGGGCCATGGCGCGCAGGGCGGTGGATTTGCCGCAGCCGTTTGGTCCGATCACCATGGTGAGCTCGCCTGAGGGGATGGCCAGGTCGAGGTAGGTGCTGACGGGTTCGCGGCCGTAGCCGAGCGTGACTGCCTGTAGTTCGACGGGGGAGGCCCCAGCGGCGATGGATGTGGGGGTCCCGGATGTGGGGGTCCCGGATGTGGGGGTCTCAGACACGGGTGCGCCTCAGTGTCCAGGTGATGAGCCAGAGGAGGTAGCCCCCGCCAATGACGACGGTGACGACGCCGACGGGGATGTCAACGGGGAGAAGGTGTTGGGCGGCAAAGTCGCAGGTGCTGAGCAGGAGCGCGCCGACTGCGGCTGCGCTGGTGAGGCTGGTGCCGGCGGAGCCGGCGACGAGCCGGGCGAGGTGTGGAGCGGCGAGGGCGATGAACGCGATCGGTCCGCACACGCTCGTCACGGTGGCGGTGAGTGCGACGCCGACAGCGATGAGTGCAAGCCGTGCGGGTTCGATGCGCACGGCGATCGCGCTCGCGGCCTCGTCCCCGAGCTCCAGTTGACGCATCCGGCTGCTGAGCATCCCGGCGAGCATGCTGATGACGGCCAGGATTGCGCACATGGGCGCGACTTCGCGCCATCGGATGTTTTCGAGATCGCCTTGCCCCCAGGTCATGGCCGCGGTAGCGACCTGCTGTTCCATCCGGAGCACCAGGAGGGTGTTGAGGGCGATGAGTGCCATCGATACGGCGATGCCGATGACGACGAAGCGGGGGCCGGACACGCCGCGGCGGAACGCGAGCGCGTACACGAGGAACGCGGCCGCGCCGCCGCCGGCGAGCGCGAGCAGTGTGGTGGTGGCCTGGGAGCCGCCGAGGAAGCCGATGGAGATGATGGCCCCGGTGAAGGCCCCCGCGTTGAAGCCGATGATGTCGGGGCTGCCGAGGGCGTTGCGGGTAACGGATTGGAAGATGGCGCCGCTGATGCCCAGCGCCGAGCCGAACACGATCGCCGCCACGGCGCGGGGCAGGCGCCATTCCAGCACGACGGTAGTGGCGAAGCCGAGATCGGTGCCGGAGAGGATCGGGATGATCTGGCCGATCGGTACCGGGTAGTCGCCCAGCATGATCGCGGCGATCGTGGCGAGGATGCAGCCGATCGCGCTGGCGAGGATCAGCAGCACGGCGCGGGTGTTGACGATGCCGGAGACGTGCCCGCCGAGCCGGATCGGCTTCCGGCCGGCGCCGAAGTCGACACGGTGCTTCTGTGGTGCGGTCGTCATCGCATTGCTCCGCGGGCGAGGGCGGCCAGGACGGGTGCGCCGATGATCGCGGTGAGAAGTCCAGCCGGTGCTTCGGCGGGCCAGTTGTTGTCGGTACGGGCAAAGAGTGGACCGTCATACTGCCGTGCCTGATCGTCACGGGCGTCGGGTCCGGCATCGTCATGCCGCAACTGATCGGCCTGGCGGTCGGCGTCGTGCCCGCCGACCGCGCCGGTATGGCCTCCGGCCTGTCCAGCACGTTCTTTCCCCTCGGCTCCAGTACCGGGGTAGCCGTCTACGGGGCGATCATGGCCGCGATCGTGGGTGCCCGCATCCACAACCCGGATGCGGCACGCAGCATTGTCGCCGGACGGATCGACCAACTCGACGCCGGAACCTCCACGGCGACGGCCGAGCTCGCAGCCGAAGCCGGCGAAGCATTCACCGCAGGCCTATCGACCATCCTGCTCGTCGCCGGAATCCTTGCCTTCGCCTCCGCCGTGGCCGCGCTCCTCCTCATCCGCACCAAAGACGTTCTCGCCGCCACGAGCCGGGACTAGGACCGTTTGCGAACTCCTCGGCGAGGTCAAGCGCTGTCCGACGCCGCGATGACGTAGCCCGACACATGAGCAACCGAAACCGCTCATTACCACGGAGCGAAGCCCGGCACGGATTCACCATCGACGCGGTTCAGCGAGGGTCAGCGGTGCTGGTTGTGCGGATCCGGCGTTGTTCGAGACCGTCCAGGACGGTGTTGATGAGGGTGCGATAGTAGGTGTCCCTGGCAGCCAGCGCCGTGTCGTGGTCGCCGGAGAGAGGTTCGATGAATGCGGCCATCTCCTCGACCGCCCGGTCCTGGGTTGTCCGAAGCTCTTCGATGATGCGGGAGTGGTCGCGCGGGTCATCATCCTCGTGGGCCATCCGCTCGTCGCTCATCATGATGGATGTCATCGCCGCGTTGAAGATGAGCGCGAAAACGAGAGCCGCGTCCTCCCTGAAGCCTGCACGGTGCAATCGGTCCATCTCGGTATCGAAGCCATCGATATTCTCGGAGATGACGGGACCGTGCATCAGAATCCACTTCGCCACACCGGGGTACTGCGTCAAGACCGGGCGCATCGGGAAGAAGGTGGCACGGAACCACTCCCGCCAGTCAGCTACGCCGGCACCCGGATCGTCGCCCCGGGGAAGCTCGTACTGGATCTGGGCGAGGACATGAGCGACCACACGTCGGCACAGGGCATCCCGTCCGCCTACCCGGTGGTAGACGACGGATGGGGAGGTCCCGATCGCGGCGACCAAGTCCCGGATCGACCACCCGTACAGGCCTCGCTGTCGGGTGAGCTCGACGGCGGCGTTGACGATCTGCTCGGCAGTGATCCCGGTGCGGTACTTCTTGGCGGTGGTGACCATGCCATGGAGCTCCTCGCTCTTCGTCTTCCTCCGGCCGATTTTGCCGTAGTCCTATGGCGCGCACGGCTCAGGCCGTGTCCGCCACGATGATGGCGCTCTACCGGTATTTGCCGGGCAAGGTCGAGCTCATCACGTTGATGACCGAGCTGGCCATCGGCGACCGCTGTTGCCGAAGTCCTTAATCTCCTTGATAACGAGTGTCATTCTCGATAGTTCGGCCCGAAAGCATCGAAGCGACGACTGATTTAGGGTAGCCTGCGTTAAATCAGACAGGGTGTCGAAAACTCCCAAGTGAACTCGTTGATGGAGTGCGTATGACGGCAGCGGTGGCGGAACGGGATGAGGTTGCCGCGGGCGCGGCCGAGGTGGGTATGACGCCGCGGGGTGAGGCGAGGAGGTCTGCGGCGGCGTTGGCGGAGTTGCGGCGGCCGGTGATCTGGCGGATCCGGTTGGCCGTGTTGCTGGCTGCGGGTGGCGCGCTCGCGGCGTTGGTGCCATTTGTCGCGTTGGCGGAGTTGGCTGGGTTGCTGCTCGCGGATGGGCCCGTCGATCGCGCCGGGGTACTCACGGTCGCGTGGCTGGTGGTGGCCGGGCTCGGCGCGCGTGGGTTGCTGACCGGTGTAGCGCTCGCGATCACCCACTTCGCGGACGTTGACCTGCAGAAGGTGTTGCGCAGGCGGATCATCCGAACGCTGAGCGGGGTACCGCTTGGCTGGTTTACCGACAACTCGTCGGGCGCGGTCCGCAAGGCGGCTCAGGACGATATCGCGGACCTGCATCACCTGGTGGCGCACCATTCGGTGGACATGACCGGAGCGGTCGTGCTGCCGCTGGGTGGGCTGGGTTATCTGTGCTGGCTGGATTGGCGGTTGGCGCTGCTGGCGATCGCGACGCTGCCGTTCTACGGCGCCGCCTACGCCTGGATGATGCGTGGCTATCAGGAGAAGATGGCGCAGATGAACTCCGCGTTCGGCCGGATCAGTGCGGCCGTGGTGGAGTTCGTCAGCGGCATCGGCGTGGTGAAGGCGTTCGGTCGGACCCGGCGCGCGCACGAGACCTACCATCGCGCCGCGGGGGAGTTCGGGCGTTTCTACGCCGGGTGGGTGCTGCCGATGCTGCGCCTGGAGGCGCTCAGCACGATGGCGATCGCCGCACCGGTCATCGGGTTGGTCAGCTTGTTCGGCGCGGTCTGGTTCGTCGACCAGGGCTGGGTCACGCCGGGGGAGGCTATGACCGGGGTGTTGCTCGCGATGGTGATTCCGACGACGATCACGGCGCTCGGGTTCGGCGGGCAGGACCGGCGTACGGCCGCGGCGGCGGCACAGCGGCTGACCGATCTGCTGGCCACCCGCGAGCTTCCGGTTGCCGAGCGGCCGACGTCTCCGGCGGACAACCTGGTCGAGTTCGACGACGTCCGGTTCAGCTACGACGGCAACACCGAGGTGCTGCGCGGGGTGACGCTGGAGCTGCGTCCGGGGACGGTGACCGCGCTGGTCGGGCCGTCCGGCTCCGGGAAGTCGACGCTGGCCACGTTGCTGCCGCGCTTCCACGACGTCACCGGTGGCGCGGTCCGGATCGGCGGGGCGGATGTCCGGGAGATCGCGCCCGGAGAGCTGTACCGGTGGGTGGGCTTCGTGCTGCAGGACGCCGCGCTGGTGCACGGCACGGTCGCCGACAACATCCGGCTCGGCCGGCCGGAGGCCACCGACGCCGAGGTGGTCGCGGCGGCCACGGCGGCCCAGATCCACACCCGTATCGAGGAACTACCGCAGGGGTACGACACGCGGGAAGCACAGTTCTCCGGCGGAGAGGCCCAGCGGATCGCGATCGCCAGGGCGTTGCTCGCCGACACACCGGTGCTGGTGCTGGACGAGGCCACCGCGTTCGCCGATCCGGAGTCCGAGGCGGCCGTGCAGGACGCGCTGTCCGAGCTTGCGCGCGGGCGGACGCTGCTGGTGATCGCGCACCGGCTGTCCACGATCACCGCGGAGGACCGGATCGTCGTGCTTGACCGCGGGGAGGTCGTCGAGCAGGGCGGACACACCGAGTTGCTCGCCGCGAACGGGCGGTACGAGCGGATGTGGGCCGCACACTCCGTCGAGCCCGCCGGTGGCCACACTGCGGATCGCCCTGCCGGTCACGAGGGGAGCGTTCGATGAGCGTGCGTCCGTTGCTCCGCGACCTGGCGGCGATCCTTGGTCCACGGCATCGCACGGCGCTGCGGGTCTACCTGGTTTGGGTGATCGCGTACGGTGTGCTGCAGGGGATTTCCGCCGCGCTGCTGGTACCGGTGCTGCGTGACCTGCTGTCCGGGGACTTTGCCGGGGCGGTGTTCTGGCTGACGGTAATGGCGGTCGTGGTGGTGGCGACCTGCGTGGCGCACTACGTCCAGGCGATGAAGGGCTTCGCGGTCGCGATCGTCGTGCTGACCACCATGCACGAGCGGGTCGGGGACCACGTCGGTGCGCTGCCGGTCGGCTGGTTCACCAGCGAGCAGGTCGGACGGCTTTCGCGGATCGTGACCAGCGGCACCGTCATGGTCGGCGGTCTGTTCGCGCACCTGTTGACGCCGCTGGTCGCCGGGATCGTCACGCCGCTCACGATCGCCGGCGCGACCGTCTTCTCCGACTGGCGCCTGGCTGCCGCGATGCTCGTCAGCGCCCCGGTGCTGTACCTGGCCTTCAGCTGGTCCGGCCGGCTGGTCGGCAAGGGGGACGAGCTTTCCGAGGCCGCGGCGGTGACCGCGGCGAACCGGGTGGTGGAGTTCGCCAGGCAGCAACGCACGCTGCGCGCGTTCGGCCGCGGTGTCGAGGGACACCGACCGCTGACCGACGCGCTTACCGAGCAGCACACCGCCGGCCGGCGGGCCATGTGGCTGTCCGTGCCAGGGATTCTGGCCGGCGGCTTCGCCACCCAGTTCGCATTCACGGTGTTGATCGTGGCCGGCGTGCTACTCGCGCTTGGTGGTTCGGTCGACCCGGTCGGCCTGATCGCGGTGCTGGCGCTGGCCGCCCGGTTCACCGGACCGCTCGCCGAGGTGTCGGCGCTGTCCGGCGCGGTGCGCATGGCGCACAACGACGTACGCCGAATCGCCGCGGTGCTGGACGAGGAGCCGCTGGCCGAGCCGGTGTCGTCGGTGCCGGTGACCAGACCGGGGGAGATCGAGTTGGCGGGAGTCGGATTCGGCTACACCGCGGACCGTCCGGTCCTGCGGGACGTGTCATTCACCGTGCCACCACGGACGATGGCCGCGCTGGTCGGTGCGTCCGGTTCTGGTAAGACGACCGTGACCAGGCTGATCGCCCGGTTCTGGGACGTCGACTCCGGCACCATCCGGGTCGGCGGCGTCGATGTGCGTGACCAACGCACCGAGGACCTGATGGCCCAGGTAGCCATGGTGTTCCAGGACGTCTACCTGTTCGACGACACACTTGAGGGCAACATTCGCGTCGGCCGGCCGGACGCGACCGAGGAGGAGGTCCGGGAGGCGGGCCGGCTGGCCGGGGTTCACGAGATCGTGGCCCGGCTGCCGAACGGCTGGGCGACCAGGGTCGGCGAGGGCGGCGCCGCGCTGTCCGGCGGGGAGCGACAGCGGGTGTCGATTGCCCGTGCCATCGTCAAGGATGCGCCCGTGGTGCTGCTCGACGAGGCGACCGCCGCGTTGGACGCGGAGAACGAGCGGTTCGTGCGGGAGGCACTGAACACGCTGATGTCGCGCTCGACCCTGCTGGTGATCGCCCACCGGCTGCCGACCGTCGTCGCCGCAGACCAGATCGTCGTGCTCGACGACGGCCGGGTCGCCGAAAACGGCACCCATCCCGAGCTGCTGGCGGCCGGCGGGCGGTACGCGGCGTTCTGGCGGGAGCGGAACCGGGCGAAGGGATGGCGACTGACCGCGGGTGGGTAACGTGGCTGGGGTGAGCGCGCAGCCGAGACCGGGTCGCCGACCGGGCCGTCCTCCGTCACTGTCCCGAGACGACGTGGCGCGTGCTGCCATCGACGAGGGCATGACGAACCTGTCGATGCCCACGGTCGCCGGTCGGCTCGGGGTCAGCCACTCCACCCTGTACCGCTACGTGCATGACCGCGACGACCTCGCGCTCGCCGCGCTGGACCTGGCTGTGCGCGAGTTCGACTGGCCGTCAGCAGACCTGACCTGGCGGGATCTGCTCACCGCGTTCGCCGACGCGCTATGGACCTTCCTCCGGCGGTTTCCCGGAATGGCCGAGGCCATCCAGAGCGCACCCGGCCTGCCGCCGCGGGTCACCCAGCTGATCGCCGCCTACGTCACCAGACTGCGTGCCGAAGGCCTGTCCGGCCGGGACGCGGCAGTCGCCGTGGACTTCGTCGCCGACCTGACCGTGGCGACCGAGATCGCGATGCGCGGCCTCGAGCGGGAGTTCGACACACCCGGAGGCCGGCGCAGCCTGCGCCAGATCTACCAGGAATCCTTGGCCGGGCTCATCGACGCCGACCCGTCGTTCGCGGACGAACAGACCTTCCACGGTCGTGGATGGCTGGACCAGAAACTCGCCATCCTGCTGGACGGGCTCGCCACCAGAATCGGCGCGGACATCGCCGGCAACGTTCGCCGCCAGTTCCCCCGGCCGCCGACGACCGCCACCACTTGACCACGCGGTCGCCCGGCACTGGCCGGGAGCGTTGGGCCCGCGGTAAAGGTTCGGTGGTTCGGCTTTCGTGGCTAAGCTCCAGGGATGAGACGTGCCGCCTTCGTCGGCCGTGACGAGCAGTTGACCGAGCTGGGTCGGCTGCTGGATTCGGCTCGCGACGGCGCTGGAGTCGTGGTGCTGCTCGACGGCGAGCCGGGTGTCGGCAAGACAGCGCTGGCCAACGAGGTGGTCCACCGTGCCCGGGAATCGGGGTGGACGACGGCATGGGGTGGCTGTCTGGAGGGCGAGGGCGCGCCACCGTACTGGCCGTGGATCCAGATTCTGCGCGACCTGGGTGACCCCGCGGATACTTTGGTGGCGCCGCGCTCGAGCGACGATGTCAGCAGCCGCTTCCGGTTGTTCGACGAGGTTATCGACGTTCTGCGACGGGTCTCCGGATCGGGACTGCTGATCGTTCTGGACGACTTGCACTGGGCTGACACGGCCTCGGTGCGCCTATTGCAGGGTGTTGGCCGGAGAGGTCGACGAGCGCCGGATATGCGTGCTTGGCCTCTACCGCGGCGGCAGTGGTTTGGTGCGGTCCGACCCGGTCGACGCGATCTCGGCCGTTGCCCGCGAACGCTCTTCTCACCGGATCACCCTCGGCGGGCTGGGCGGCCACGAGATTGCTCAGTTGGCGGTCGAGGTGCTCGAGAGTCGACCGGATCGCGCTCTGGTCCGCGCGGTGGAGCAACGCTGCGAGGGCAACCCGTTCTTCGCGTTGGAACTGTTGCGGCTGACCCGTGACCCGGCTGGGGTGGACAGGGCGTTGCCCGCCGGCGTACGCGAGGCCATCGAACGTCGGCTGGATACGGTGTCACCGCCGACGCGCCGGATCCTGTGCGAGGCGGCGGTCCTTGGCCGGGAGTTCGACGCCGGGCGGGTCGCCGAGATCGGTGAGCGGCCAGTTTCGACTGCGCTCGATCTCCTCGAAGAGGCCATCGCCAGGGAGCTCGTTGTCGGCGACGGTGGGCGGCGATTCCGTTTCGCGCACGTGCTCACGCAGGAGGTTGCCTACGCCGAACTCACGGCGACCGACCGGTACCGGCTGCACGCGCGGACCGCGGCGGCGATCGGTGCCGACGAGTTCGCTGTCGACTCGCTTGCGCATCATCTGCGGCAATGCGCCGACCTCGGTTCGGTTCGGCCGGCGTTGGACGCGACACTCCGAGCCGCGGCCCAGGCGCGTAACCAGCTGGCCTACGAGCACGCGGCATTCCAGTTCCGGCAGGCCCTCGAGTTGTTGCCGCTGGTGGCCGACCCGCCGATGTCTCGGCAGGAGTTGCTGCTGGACATGGCTCGCTGCGAGTTCCGGTCCGGCACCGTCGCGGATGCCTGGCGGTCGTGTCGAGAAGCCGCCGATCTGGGCCGTGCGGCCGGCGACGGGCGCACGGTAGCGGACGCGGCCACCGTGATCAGGGGGATCACGATGGCTCACGCGGATCCGTTGTGCGAGCAGATCCACGCGCTGTGCCGTTCGGCTCTGATGTTGCTCGGCGACACGGATCCGGTGCGGGAGGCCAAGGTTCTCGCCCAACTGGCGATCACCGCGAACGTGTTCGCCGGCGACGGCACCGCCCGGCACAGCCAGCGAGCCTTGCGGCTGGCCGAAGTTACCGCTGAGACCGACGCCCGGTTCATGGCGATGCAGGCACGGCAGGTCGAGCTGGTCAACCCTCGCCATGTACTGGAGCGGTTGGCGATCGGCGAGCGCGCCGTTCAGCTCGGCGAGGAGACCGGCCGGGACGAATACCTCGCGTGGGGCCATGTCTGGCGGATCGACGCGTTCTGGGAGCTCGGCCGTCGTAGCCAGCTGGACCAAGAGGTCGCCAAGTACACGAATCTTGTCGCGGAGATGAAAGAGCCGCTGGGAATGTGGCGGCTGAGGATGATTCAGGCCTGCCTGGCCGAGATGGCCGGCAGGTTCGACGCTGCACGCGATCTCGCCGACGAGGCCCTGGTGATCGGCCAGCGTGGGGGTCATCAAGGCGCGGACTTCATCCACCTTGTCGTCCGATCACGGCTCGCCCGGCTGACCGGGGCCGGCGCGGAGGAATCCGAGACGGCGGTTCGCCAGTTCGCCGAGGGCGGGCCCCGGCTGGCGCGCGGTTGGCATGCCGTCCAGCTGATCGCCGCCGGCCGGCGCTGGGAGGCAGCGGAGGCACTCAAGGCCGTAGCGCCCCACATCGCGTCGGTCCCGCCGAATGCCCCCGAGTGGCTGGCCGCGCGGACCGGGATCGCGTCCGCCTGCGCCGAGCTAGGTGTCCGGGAGACCGCGCCGCAGGTCTACGCCGACCTGTTGCCTTTTGCCGACCGGATGATCGTCGCCGGAGCTCACACCGGCACGGAAGGACCCGTCGCCTACTACCTCGGCAGGCTCGCCCAGCTGCTCGGCAAGCACGGGTCCGCCGTGACTCACCTGATGTCCTCTTTGGACAGTTGTGTGGTAATGGGCTCGCCGCCATACGAGGCGCTGACCCGCGCCGAGCTCGGACGCGTGCTGCTGTCTCGCCGCGGTACCGGTGACCTCGCAGTGGCCGAGCGAGAACTCGGCACCGCGCTCGATATCGCCCGACGTCTCGGCATGCGGCCGTTGGAGACCGAGGTGTCCGAGCTGCTCGCGCCTGGCCGCGGCGGCCGGGCATCGTTG
>WHSZ01000019.1 GCA_009379845.1 Pseudonocardiaceae bacterium
GAACCGGCCCGCAATGGTGTCGCCGAGGCTCGGGAGTCCACGGACGACCCCGCCACCGGCGGGGTCGCCGCGCAGCAACGCCGACAGGCGCCCTGGACACCCGAGAAGCGACACCATTACCCTCCGCGCACCCCACACCCCATCACTGGCCGGAGCCCGCACCACCCCGAACCCACAACCCATTAGAGCCGCAAGGCGCGAAACGACTCACAGCTCAGGCACAGCTACGGCACACGGCGTACCCAGCGAAGCCGCCGAGTCTGGGCGCCATGACAGCCACTCTGCCTTCCGAGCACGCTGACGGCGCACCGTCCGGCACCGCACCGTCCGGCACCGCACCGTCCGCCGTCGGCGAGAGTCCTATCACGACAGACGGGACGAGCACCGTCCTGGATGTCGTGATCCCAGCCCACAACGAGGAAGCCGACCTGGAGTCCTGCGTGCGCCGGCTGCACGCGCACCTGTCCGAACAGTTCCCCTACCCGTTCCGGATCACCGTGGCTGACAACGCCAGCACCGACCACACGCTGCACGTCGCCGAACGCCTTGTCAGGGAACTCCCCGAGACAAAAGTGATCCGCTTGGAGCAGAAGGGCCGCGGCCGCGCGTTGCGGGCGGTGTGGTCGGCCTCGGACGCGCCTGTGCTGGCCTATATGGACGTCGATCTGTCCACCGACCTCGCCGGCGTGGCGCCACTGGTGGCACCGCTACTGTCCGGGCATTCGGATCTCGCCATCGGAAGCCGGCTGGCCACCGGCGCGCGGGTGGTCCGCGGCGCCAAGCGGGAGTTCATCTCCCGCTGCTACAACGTATTGCTGCGTGGCACGCTCGCCGCGCGCTTCTCCGACGCCCAGTGCGGTTTCAAGGCCATCAGGGCGGATGTCGCGGCGCGGTTGCTCCCGCACGTGCGGGACGCCGGGTGGTTCTTCGACACCGAACTACTCGTGGTGGCCCAACGTTCCGGGTTGCGCATCCACGAGGTGCCGGTCGATTGGGTGGACGATCCGGACAGCCACGTGGACATCGTGGCGACCGCGATGGCCGATCTGAAGGGCATGGTCCGGCTGGTTCGGGCCATGGCAGATGGAACGGTGCCAATCAGCCAGCTGCGCAGCCAACTCGGTCGGGCACCGATCGGCGTGCGGGCGCCCGGCGTGCCCGCGAGCTTGCCCAAGCAGCTGCTGCGATTCGCTACCGTCGGCGTGGCCAGCACGATCGCCTACTTGTTGCTCTTTCTGTTGCTGCGTAACGGATTGGGCGCGCAGGGCGCGAATCTGCTCGCGCTCGGGATCACCGCGATCGGCAATACGGCGGCGAACCGACGGCTCACCTTTGGCATTCGCGGCTGGCACGCGGTTGGCAGGCACCAGTTCGAGGGGCTGCTCGTCTTCGGGCTCGGCCTCGCCCTCACCAGCGGCTCGCTCGCGACACTGAACGCGATCACCACACCGGGTCGCGGGCTGGAGCTCGCCGTCCTGGTACTGGCCAATCTCACCGCGACCGTGTTGCGGTTCGTCCTGCTACGTGGCTGGGTCTTCCACCCACACCGGAACACGACCACTTCGGAGAAGCAATCATGACAACGCTGGCCAGCCGGCGTGACATCGCTCCAGCCTCCACGGACGCCGCAAGCCGCAACCCGCGCTGGGTGCGCCCCGCGGTCGCCGCGCTGCTGCTCGGTACCGCCGCGCTTTACCTGTGGAACCTCGGCGCTTCCGGGTACGCGAACACCTTCTACGCCACGGCCGCGCAGGCCGGTAGCGTGAGCTGGAAGGCCCTGCTGTTCGGATCGCTCGATCCGAACAACGTGATCACAGTGGACAAACCACCGGCCGCGCTGTGGGTAATGGGCCTGTCCGGGCAGCTTTTCGGATTCTCCAGCTGGAGCATGCTGGTCCCGCAGGCACTGGAGGGCGTGGCCGCGGTGGGACTGCTCTACGCCACGGTTCGCCGGACCTCGGGGCCGGTGGCGGGGCTGCTGGCCGGGGCGGCCTTCGCGCTGACCCCGGTCGCCGCGTTGATGTTCAAGTTCAACAATCCGGACACACTGCTTACTCTGCTGCTGGTCGCGGGTGCCTACTGCGTGGTTCGCGCGACCGAGAAGGCCAGCTCGTGGTGGCTGATGCTCGCCGGCACCGCGATCGGCTTCGGCTTTCTCACCAAGATGCTGCAGGCATTCCTGGTGCTGCCCGCGTTCGCGCTGGTGTACCTGGTCGCCGCGAATACCACGCTGGTTCGGCGCCTACTGCACCTGGTGTATGCGGGGCTGGCGGTAGTGGTCTCGGCTGGCTGGTATGTCGCGGTAGTCGATCTATGGCCGGCGTCGGATCGACCGTATATCGGCGGATCGACGGACAACAGCATGTTGGATCTGGCCCTCGGCTACAACGGACTCGCCCGGATCTTCGGCAACAGCGGGAATATGCCCACCGGCACGGGTGGCGGCGGTGGTGGTATGGGCGCCGCCTTCGGCGGTGAAGCCGGTATCACCCGGCTGTTCGGGAACAGCTTCGGCACCGAGATCTCCTGGCTACTTCCCGCGGCGCTGATCGGCATGGTGGCCGGCTTGTGGTTCACCCGGCGCGCACCGCGCACCGACCGCACCCGGGCGGCGCTGCTGCTGTGGGGTGGTTGGCTGACCGTCACCGGGCTGGTGTTCAGCTACATGTCAGGCATCATCCACCCGTACTACGCGGTCGCGCTGGCCCCCGCGATCGCCGCCCTGGTCGGGATTTCCGGCCAGGAGCTGTGGCGCGGCCGGGCGTACTTGCCGGCCCGCGCGGTGCTCGCCGGTATGGTCGCGGTCACCGGCGTGTGGAGCTTCATCCTGTTGGACCGCACCGAATCGTGGGTTCCCGCGGTGCGCTGGGTGGTCGCCGTGCTGGCCGTGCTGGTCGCGACCGCGCTGCTGATGGGCGTACACCGATTCCGGAAAGCGATCGCCGTGCTGGCCGTCGCCACCATCGTTACCGGGTTCACCGCGACGGCCGGGTACGCCACCGCCACCGCGGCAACCCCGCACAGCGGATCGATCCCGCTGTCCGGCCCGGAGTCGGCGAATTCCCCAGGCATCGGCGGCATCGGCGGGCCCGACGCGGGCGGCCGTGGTGCGGGCGGGCCAGACGGCGAATTCAGCGTCAACGACGAGGTCGTCGCGGCGTTGCGATCGACAACCGAAGACTGGGCGGCGGCAGCGATCGGCGCGCAGGGCGCCGGCAGCCTGCAACTGGCCAGCGGCAAGGCCGTCATGTCCATCGGTGGGTTCGCGGGCGGCGATCCGGCGCCCACCCTCGCCGAGTTCAAGCGCTACGTTGCCGAGGGCCGGATTCACTACTTCATCGCGGACAGCATAGGCGGCAGCCCCGGTGGCCCCGGCGGTCCCGGCGGTCCCGGCGGTCGAGGGAGCAACAGTGAAATCACCGAATGGGTTCAGGCGAACTTCACCGCCGGCACGATCGGAGGCCAGACCGTCTACGACCTGACCTGACCGATCGTGCGCGGGGCGCTACTCGAAGCAGGGTTTGTCGAAGTTGTGCCCCTTAGCGGTGGAACCGACGAAGAAGTCCTCTTGCAGCGTGACCCCGGAGGGCGCCGACTCGTCCGGCTTGCTGATCAAGCTCTGCCGGAAGGTGGTTTGGTTCGGACTACCGGAGAAGTTACCGGCTTCCTTCGGGAGCATGCCTTCATAGTCGACCTCGCGAAGGGACTGCACGGCTTCCAGCAACCCTTCCCGGGTGAGGTTGCCGTTCTGTGTCGCCTTCTCCAGCGCCGCCTTCAATGGATAGGACCACACCCATCCGGAGGTGTACCCGTCGTTCGGCTCTACCTTGCCGAGCGCCTTACGCATCGCCCTGTGCCCCGGCGTATCGGATCCGAACGGTGCCCATGGCCCGGACTGCAGGTACATCGCCTTGAGGGCCTCGGCAGCCGGGCTGGCGAGCAACCCCGGGTTCCAGGTCGGGCTGGTGCCGATGACCATGCCCCGGTAACCGCGGGCCGCGGCCTGACCGACGATCACCGCGGCGTCGGTCGGCCCGGTGGTCAGGATGAGCAGGTCCGGTTTCTTGGACGCCACCGCCTCGATGGCGCCGGCCTGGTTGTCTTGGCCTTCCTCGGTTTCCACCGCCTCGAAGCGCACCCCTTGCTTGTTGGCTGCGATCCGCGCGCCGGCCGCGGCATCCTCACCGTAGTCACCGGCGTAGTGCACGGCCATCACGGATTTCGCTTTTCGTTGCTCAACCCCGTAGTCCACCGAATTCATCGCTTCGAAGCAGTAATTCGTGCCGGACTCCAGTATCACGTCTTGGAACGCCCACGCCGAGGTCCACGAAGCCGGGGCGGCAACCACCTTGTTCGACTCGAGATCATTGATGATGGCCGCGGTGGTCGGCGAGCCGAGGGTTTGCGCCAACCCGAGAACATCGCCTTTGATCTCCTGGTACACCTGGTTGTGCGTCTCCGGGTTGTACTTGTTGTCCCGCACGTACCGCGTCACATCGATGTCGTATCCACCGATCCCGCCCTGCTGGTTCACCCGCTTCCAGAATGCCTTCTGGGCATCGGTGATCGGGACCGCGAGTGCCGCGAACGGTCCGGACGTCAGATCGGAAATGGTGCCGAGATAGATGCAGCCGTTGTCCTGATTCACGGCCTTCGGGCAGGGTTCCGATGTCACTCCGGCACCGGTCTGCCCGTCGCCCCCGTCATCGCGGCCGACGCCGCACCCGGCGGAAACCAAGCCGAGAATCGCAAGGCCCGCCAGTAATTTCACTGGTCGACGAGTCATTTGTGTTATCCCTTCTCCATTGAATGGATTAATACGAGAAAGGCCAGGATTTCCAGTAGTTGCGCAACCTGACCCAGATGCCGTAGAGACCTCGCGGCTCGAAAATCAAGAATCCGATAATCAACAACCCGTAGAGCACCGTCTCCACTTGGAAGACGTTCGGCACGCCGGTCGGCTCCGCGGCGATGAACGGCACGTAGGCGGGCAGCTCCCTGGTCAGCCGCGGCACCAACGTAATGAACATCGCCCCCATGATCGAACCGGAAATCGTGCCAGCCCCACCGATCAGCACCATCGCGATGTATTGAACGGACATCAGCAGGTTGAACGACGTAGGGTCGAAGAAACCGGCTACCGTGTAAAGCAATGCCCCGGCACAGCCCGCGTAGAACGACGAGACCGCGAAGGCGAGCGTCTTGTACTTGCGCAAGCTGACGCCCATGATCTCGGCGGCGATGTCCCGGTCCCGTACCGCCGAGAACGCGCGGCCAACCTTGGAACGGACCAGGTTGAAGGCAAGCACCGCGAAAATCGCCAGCAGCACCAACATGAGCAAGTAGAGCTGCTGATCGCGGGTCAGCAGCTCGCCGCCCTCGTCGAACCGGTAGCCGAACAGCTCGGGGACCGCGGCGGGGCGCCCGACCCCGGGGCCACCAGTCAACGACGACCATTCCTTGAAGATGTGTTCACCGAGGAACACCAGGCCCAACGTCACGATGGCGAGGTACAGACCGCGCAGCCTTGTCGCCAGCGGCGCGACCAGCACGCCGAACAGCGCTGCCACCAAACCGGCCGCCGGGAGCCACACGAGCAGGTTGGTGATACCGAACCCGATGGTCCGCTCGTCCGGATCACCGCTCAGCGCCGCAGCCGTGTAGGCACCGATGGCGAGAAAGAACGCGTGCCCGAGGGAGATCTGGCCGGCGTAGCCGGTGACGATGTTCAGGCCGATGGCCCCGATCGAGGCGACGAACCCGACCGCGAGCAGTTGCAGCACCTCGTCGTTGACATAGAACGGCACCAGTACGGCGAGCGCCATGAGCACACCCACACTGACCCGTTTGGGCCTGGTGTTGAACATCCGCAGCTGTTGCGCGTACGACGTGTAGAACCGTGGGCGGCCGGAAAGCTGCCTCGGCCGGCGGGCGGGCGTGGTGGTCATACTCGCTCCACTTCACGGGTGCCGAACAACCCGTACGGTCGGACGAGCAGTACCAGCAGCATGACCACATACGGGGAAACCACCGCGAAGTTGTTGCCGAGCCACGGCGCGATATCGGCTTGGTAGGTACCCACAAGGGACTCGACAACGCCGATGATCAGCCCGCCGGCGACCGCGCCTTCCAGCGAGTCCAGCCCGCCGAGGATGATCGCCGGAAGCGCCTTCAACGCGATGATCCACATCTGCTGGTCGGCGCCCGCGCCGGTGGCAACGAACGTGCCGCCGATCGCGGCCAGCCCGCCCGCGATCGCCCAGGAAAGCGCGAACACCGTGCCAACCGAGACGCCCTGGGTTAGCGCGGCTTCCTGATCGACGGCCGAAGCACGCATCGCGAGCCCGATCCGGGTGTACTTGAAGAACGCGAACAGCAGCGCCACCGCCACCGCAGCGGTCAGCACCATCGCGATATGCCGCTCCTGTACCGGTACGCCGAGCAGCGGCCGCGACGCCAATCCCCACGGGTCACCGACCTGCCGCACATCGGTGCCGATGAACCCGTTGACCACGACCCGCATCGCGATGTCGATCCCGAGCGTGATGATCGCGATGGCGAACACCGGCTTGCCGATCATCGGCCGCACCGCGACCCGCTCGACGCCGAGCGCCAGCATCGCGGTCACCAGCACTCCGACCGCCACGGCGAGGTAGAAGCCGAGCGGGCCGACCAGGTAGCTGACCAGTACCGCGCCCGCAAGCATGAACGCGGGCTGGGAAAAGTTGATCACTCGGGTGGACTTGTAGATGATCACAAATCCGAGCGCGAGCAATGCGTACACCGAGCCGTCGCCTAGACCGCCCGCGACACCCTGCAGGAACTCGATCACCGGGACACCTCGGCATCGGCACCTTTGGGCGCGTATATGGATTCGACGAGGTCGCCGAACCGGTCGGCAAGAGCCGCACGTTTGACCTTCTGGGTCGCGGTGAGCTCGCCGTCTTCGTGATCGAGTTCCTTTGGCAGCATGCGGAAGTCCTTGATCTGCTCGATCGTGGCGAACCGGTCGTTGACCCGCTGCACGACCTCCCGCACGAGGTCGCGCACTTCGGGACGTTCGGCCAGATCCCGGTACGTGGTGTACGGGATCTTCCTGCGCTGCGCCCAATCGCCCACGGTGTCCAGCTCGATACTGATCAGCGCGCCGAGAAACTTGCGGCGCTCCCCTACCACCACCGCTTCCTTGATATACGGCGAGGTTTTCAGCGCATTCTCGATTTCCGAAGGGGAGATGTTCTTGCCGCCGGTAGTGATGATGATGTCCTTCATCCGGTCGGTGACCTTCACGTGCGTGCCGTCCACCCACTCCCCGACATCGCCGGTGTGCAGCCAGCCGTCTGGTTCCTTGGCAATGCGGGTGGCCGCCTCGTCCCGCCAGTAGCCGACGAACACGCCACGATGCCGGGTGAGGATCTCCCCGGTTTCCGGATCGATGCGCAGCTCCGCGCCGGGATGCGGCTCGCCAACCGTGCCGAGCTTGACCCGCCCTGGCCGGTTGGCCGTGGCCACCGCGGAGTTCTCGGTCATCCCGTACACCTCGTGCATCGGAACGCCGATACCCATGAAGAACTTCAGCACTTCCGGTGCGATCGGGGCCGCGCCGGACGCCGCGTACCGAACTTTGCGCACCCCGATCCGGTCTCGCAGCGAGCGGTAAAGGAAGACCCAGCCGACGGCGTACCCGAGCCGGGTGCCGACGGTGTGCCGGCCACCGCTTCGGACCAACCTGCTCCCGATCCAGTCGGCCACCCGTAGCCACAACCGCGCGCTGATCCGTTTCAACGGCGAAGCCGACGCCGTTCGAATGTTGACGCCTGCGAGGATCTTCTCCCAGATGCGCGGCACCCCGAACAGGATCGTCGGCTGCACCTCGGCGAGGTTGACCACCACGGTGTCCACCGACTCGGCGAAGTTCACCTGCACTCCGACGGCCGCGTTGAACCAGGTGCTGAAGATGCGCTCGGCCACGTGGCACAACGGCAGGTAGGAAAGGAGCAGGTCCCGGTCGTGCGGCGGCGGGGAGGTGAACCCGCCGCCGGATACCAGCGCCTCGATCGCGAACTCCACATTGTCCACGGACAGCATGGCGCCTTTCGGCGGGCCGGTGGTGCCCGACGTGTAGATCAGCGTCATCACATCGTCCGGCCGCGCCTTCGCCATCCGCCCCTCGACCGCGCCGGGAAACTCCTCCCGGTGCCGCGCACCGATCGCCAGGAAATCGTCCCAGTACAACAACTTCGGGTCCTCGTAGCGGCGCCGGATGCCGCGCGGTTCGAGATAGATGATCCGCTCGAGGTCCGGCAGCTGCTCGATCACCTCGAGCACCTTGTCCACCTGCTCCTGGTCTTCCGCGATGAGAATCTTCGAGCCGGAATGCGCCAGCAGGTAGGCGACCTCCGCGGCGGGATTCGTCGGGTACAGGCCCATCGTGGTGGCCCGTATCGCGGCCGTGGCGAGGTCCGCGTACAACCATTCCCGCCGGTTCTCCGAGTGAATGGCGACCCGGTCACCGACGTCGAGGCCGAGTGCCAGCAAGCCGTGCCCGACGAGCTGGATGTTTTCCCAGTACTCGGCCCAGGTGACCTCTTGCCAGACGCCGAAGTCCTTCTCGCGCATGGCGATCCCGCGAGGGCGGGATCGCGCGCGGTCGCGTACCCGGGTGGCGACCGTGGTGGTGCTCATGAGGCTTGCTCCTGTCCGAGATAGGCGCGGATGACACCGGGATGTGACTGCACCTCCGCAGGGGTTCCGGTGGTGATGGGTGAGCCGAAATCCATCACGAGTACCCGGTCGGCCAGATCCATGACCATCCCCATGTCGTGCTCGACCAGAATCATCGGGATATCCAGTTCCTCCCGGATATCCAGCACGAACCGGGCCATGTCTTCGGTTTCCTCGAGGTTCATCCCGGCGACCGGTTCGTCGAGCAGCAGCAGCTTCGGTTCCATGGCCAGCGCACGCCCCAGTTCCACACGCTTCTGCACCCCGAACGGCAGCAGCCCAACCGGATATCCGCGCCACTGCTCCAGTTCCAGGAAGTCCACGATGTCCTCGACCGTCGCGCGGTTCGCGATTTCTTCCCGCCGCGCGCGGCCGAACCACGCGAAGGCGGCCGGCGCGCCGTACCGGATGTGCTGATGGCGACCGAGCATCAAGTTGTCCAGCACGGTGAGATTGGCGAACAGCTCGACGTTCTGGAATGTCCTCGCCAGACCGAGCGCGGCGATGTCGTGCGGGCGCAGGCCGAGCAGATCCGTGCCGTTGAACCGCACCCGGCCCTTTCCCGGCGCGTAGACACCGGAGAGCACGTTGAAGATCGACGTCTTGCCGGCGCCGTTCGGCCCGATGATGGCGAACAGCTCACTCGGGCCGACCTCGAAGGACACCCCGTTGATCGCGTGCACACCTGCGAAGTACAGATGCACATCGTCGACCTCGAGGATGGGCTCACCCGGCACAGGGCCGTTCATGACAACCACCGCTTCCGGCGCTTGTAGTGCTTCACGTCCCGAAATGACTTCGCAGCGCCCTCCGCGCCGAGTCCGAGGTAGAACTCGCGGATGTCCGAGTCCGCGAGCAATTCCCGCGCCGGCGCGTCCATGACGACCTTGCCGGTCTCCAGCACGTAACCGTGCTCCGCGACGGAAAGCGCCATGGTGGCGTTCTGCTCGACCAGCAACACGGCGGTGCCCTGGCGGTTGATCTCCTCGATCAGCTCGCGAATCTGTTGCACCAGCAACGGCGCGAGGCCGAGGCTGGGCTCGTCGAGCAACAGGTAGCGCGGATTCGACATCAGCGCGCGGCCCATCGCGAGCATCTGTTGCTCGCCACCGGACAGGTAGCCCGCGACACCGCGACGTCGTTCCCGCAACACCGGGAAAAGCCCGTAAACCCGATCGAGATTCTGGGCCGCCCGCCGGGAGTCGGTGTACGCCCCGACTCGAAGGTTCTCCTCCACGGTGAGCTCGATGAAGATGCGCCGGCCCTCGAGCACCTGCTTGATGCCGCGCCCGACGATCTTCGCCGGGGTGAGCCCGTTGATCGGCGCGCCGTCCAAGGTGACCGAACCCTTGGTGATCTCCCCTTCGTGATGGTCGAGCAACCCGGAGATGGCGCGCAGCAACGTGGTTTTGCCCGCGCCGTTCGCGCCGAGCAGCGCGACGATCGCGCCTTCCGGAATCTCCATGCTGATTCCGCCAAGCACCAGCACGACATCGTTGTAAACGACCTCGAGGTTCCGCACGGCCAGCATGCGATCTCCTTGCCGGGTCGGCAGTGACCCAGGTCACGATCCGTTGGGGATGAGCTTTCTTCAGAGCGCGCCCAAGACCAAGAGGCAAACGCACATGAATGCCCGTTTTACGATGTGCATTAGCCGCGCAGCTACCGGCATGGTGGGCGAACGCCTACCATCCGGTTATGGCGGTTCAACACCGCTCCACGAAGCAGATCGCGCCGCTGTCGACGGACGCGACGGCCGCGCTGCGCGTGCTCGCCGAGGCGCTTCTGGATGATCTGCCGGCACTGTGCGATCGGTTGGTTGAGGTCGTCTACGCGCAGATCCCGCCTTACACGTCGGGACGCCCGGTCGGCAAGACCGAGTTGCGCCGTTCCGCGGAGGCGAATCTGAGCGGCATCCTGCACAAGCTCGCGGAACTGCACACCGCGGCGACGAAGGATCCGTTCGACGCGCCGAGATACACCGGGCATCTGCGGGCCGAGCAGGGAATGCCACTGGACTTCGTGCTGCAGGCCTTCCGGATCGGCGGCCGCGTGGTGTGGGAAGCGTTGGTGAACAAGGCTCGTTCGACGCCGAACATGGAGCCGGAACTGCTGCTGGACGGAGCCACCGTGGTGTGGGAGGCGGTCGACGAGTTCTCCTCCGCGCTCGCCAATTCGTATCACCGCACCGAGTCCGGTATTCAGCGCCGCGATGCCCGGCGCAGGGAAGCGACCTTGGAAGCCCTTCTCGATGGGCGCGCGGACACCCCTTCGTTCCTGGCTCGGGCGGCGGCCACGCTCGATGTCGCCCCCACCGAGCGGTTGCTGATGGTGTCCGTGTCGACCGACTCGCACGACGACGATCCGGTGCCGGGCTGGATGAGCGCACTTCGCAGCCGGGGCCTGCCGTCGGTGTGGATTTCCCGGCTGGCTCATCACGTGGCGCTGATCCTGCTCGGTGCCACGCCGATAGATCGCGCGGTGACGGCGCTTCGCGAGTTACCCGAGGTATCGATCGGAGTCTCCCCACCGTTCACCGGGCTCGCCGGGGTTGCGGACGCGCACCGCTTCGCGGAAACCGCGCTGCACACCGTGCCCTCCGACGAGCACGACGTCGCGTGCCTGGACGATCGGCTGATCGAGGCGCTGGTAACCGGCAACCCGGAGATCGCGCACCGGCTGGTGCGGCTGTATCTCGGCGGTTTGCTGGCGCTGGCTCCCGAGGAGCGGCAGGTGCTGCTGAGCACGCTGCGGGTGTGGCTGGAAGCGGGCGGTTCGATCGGCCGTAGCGCGCAGAAGCTGTTCTGCCACCGCAACACCGTGCTCAACCGCATCCACCAGATCGAGCAGCTCACCGATCGGCAGCTCAGCTCCGGCGCGGACCGGATCGGCTGCGCCGTCGCACTGCGCGCCCTCCCCTTCGTGAACTCCTGACCCGTTCCCTGAGCAGGGCCACGGCCAGCACGGCGAGGCCGAGCACGAGCACGGTGCTCACCGCGGCAACCGCGTTCAACCCGGCTGTGAACGCGGCACCGGCTTCGAGTCCTTCCGCTGCCTTGTTGCCCGACACCGCGGCTCCGATGCTGCCAAGCACGGCGATACCAAGTGCCACGCCGAACTCACCACCGGTCTCGGACAGCGCGGACGCCGACCCGGTCTTCGCACGCGGCACGGAACCCACGATCAGGTCGGTGCTCAGCACCATCATCGGGCTGGCACCGAGAAACGCCACGACGGTGCCGGCCACCAGCACGGCCAGCGCCGTGCTGCCGCCGACCTGGGTGAGCACCAGGTGCCCAACCGAGGAGACCACCAGGCCGATCCCCACGACGTATCGCGCCGGTACGCGCCGTGCGATGAACGGGGCCAGCAGGGAACCCACCACGATCCCCAGCGACGACGGCGTGATCCACAAACCGGCCCGCAGCGGGGAGAGGCCCTCGACACGCTGCAGGTACTGCGTGACGAGCAGGTACGTGCCACCCAACGTCATCATGCCGAGCAGCATGATCACCAGCGCACCGCTGAACGCGCGGTTGGCGAACAGCCGCACGTCGAGCAGCGGGGCGGCGAGCACGCGTTGCCTGCGCACGAACAGCACGCCGACGGCAAGCCCGGCCACGATGGCCGCGATCGGCAACCCCACGCCGCCGTCCCCGGCCAGCTGCTTGACCCCGTAGATGACCGGCAGCACGGTGGCAAGGGACAGCGCCACGCTGATCAGGTCCAGCCGGCCCGGCGCGGCGTCCCGGTATTCCGGCAGCAGTACCGGCGCGGCCACCAGCAGCACCAGCATGACCGGCACACCCATCAGGAATACCGAGCCCCACCAGAACCACTCGAGCAGCACCCCGCCGACCACCGGGCCGATCGCGGTACCGACCGTGAAGCAGGTCATCCACACGCCGATGGCAACCGCGCGCTGCCGGGGAATCTGGAACATAGTGCTGATCAGCGACAGCGTGGACGGCATCAGGGTGGCGCCCGCGATCCCGAGCAGCGCGCGGGCAACGATGAGCAGCTCGGCCGACGGGGAGTACGCGGCGACGACGGACATGAGGCCGAACGCGGCCGCGCCGATCATCAACAGCTTGCGACGGCCGATCCGGTCGCCGAGCGTTCCCATGGTGATCAGGAAGCCGGCGATCATGAACCCGTACACGTCCATGATCCACAACGACTGGACGGCGCTGGGCCCCAGATCCGCGCCGAGGTGTGGGAGGGCGAGGAACAGCACGCTGACATCCAACGCCAGCAGCAGAGTGGGCAGCGCGAGCACGGCCAGCCCGATCCACTCCCGTGGCCCGGCTGGCACGGCGGACGGCGAGACGGCATTCGAAGAGCTCAACGTGGACTCCGGTCAGATCGGTTTCGACCCGGTTCGACCCGGGTTCGACTCAGCTGGACTCAGCTCGACGAGGTTCGATTCGGCTCGACTCGGCCCGACGATTTCTTGATCGCTTCGATCACGCCGGTGAGGCCATCATCGCTGTGACCGTCCGCGATTCGTTGCGCCACAAGGCCCTCGATGTGTTCCAGGCGTGCCACGTCGGCACCACGGCGCTGTCGCATCTGGACGGCCTGGCGCAGCACCGGCGCGTGCTCGCGCAGGTAGGCCGCGCCACGCGGGTAGTGGCCGTCCCGGACTTCCCGTGCGGTGTCGGCCAACGATCCGACGACGTGGGTGAGTAGTTCGGTGGCGAACGGCGCGAACTCCGTGGCATCCACCTGCTCGTCGCCGAGCATCGCCAGGGTGTGCAGGTAGCCGACCTCGACCTCGTACCACATGCCGAGCAGGGCCAGGTCGTACAGGCAGGCCAGGCCGGCGTCGGCACCGAGATACGTGGCCCGCCCCAGCTCCCGCAAAGCCGCTTCGTTGCCGTCGAAAGCTCCCTGAGATCCGCTGTAGAGCAGCAAGGCATCCGGCGTTCCGATGATCTCGTGGCCGGCTTGGATCACGCCGTCCAGGTAGTCCACGTCCCGCCGCGCCGCCCAGTCGGCACGAGCGCGTGCCTGATCCGGCGTCGCGGTGGTCAGGTTCACCAGCACACGGCCGGAAACCGCGGCACCGACGCCGTCCAGGATCTCGCGGACGGCCTCGTCGTCCGATACGCAGATGATCACGGTGCGGCTCGCGGCGACCGCATCGGCCGCGGTGCCGGCGCGCACCGCTCCGCGAGCGACGAGATCGTCCGCCTTGTGCCCGGAGCGATTCCACACCGTGGTCGGGTACCCGCTACGGAGGAGCGCACCGGCCAGCGCCGCGCCCATTGAACCTAACCCCAACACCGAGACCGGGGTCCGACTGCCTTCCGTCATGACAACTCTCCTGTTCCTGTTCAGGCGCCGTAAGGGTGTTTGGCGCGCTGGTTGCGCAGTGCGTCGGCCCACCAGCTGAGCTGATCCAGCATCGCCTTGGCCGCCGTATCGGTCGCCGGGTCGACGGGCCGGCCGTCCGCGTCGAACTGCTCCGGAAAGTTGTGGAAGCTGATCGTTTCCCGGATGGTCGCGGCGTGTACCTCGGCAAATACCGGGCGCAGCTGCTCGACCGCTCGCTGGCCGCCTGCCATGCCCCCGTAGCTGACGAACGCGACCGGCTTGGCCTTCCACTCGTCGAGGTACCAGTCGATGGCGTTCTTCAGCGATGCGGGGAAGCTGTGGTTGTACTCGGGGGTGACCACCACGAAAGCGTCGGCGGCTGCCAGCCGGGGCGCCAGATCGGCCACCTCCTTGGGTGGCGGGTCGGTCAGTACGCAGGGCAGGGACGCCTTGGCCAAGTCGACCAGATCCTCCTCGAGGTCGTCGCGCTGCCGAGCCTGTGCCGCGATCCAGCTCGCGGGCGTCGGCCCGAAACGGTCATCGCGGGTGCTGCCGATGATGATCGCCACCCGCATCCGATTCGCTTTCAAGGCTGCTCCTTCGCTACGCGGATCCGTTGCTGAGCTCCAGCCTGCGAGCCGGCGGTTATGGCCTCCTTCGGATCGGCTTAGGGTCGGCTTGCGCTGCCTGGCGAGCTACCGTGGCTTCATGCGTTTCGGGGTGCTCGGTCCGCTCGAGGTGTGGGCGGCCGACTGCCAGCCCGTGCGGGTACCTGAATTGAAGGTGCGCGCCCTGCTGGCCAACCTGCTCGTGCACGAGGGTCAGCTGGTACCGGCCGACCGGCTCATTGACGACCTGTGGGGTGACAAGCCGCCGAGCAACGCCATGGGTGCGCTGCACGCCAAGGTGTCGCAGCTGCGGAGGGCGCTGGACGCCGAACCCGGCGGCAGGGAGCTGGTGGTGTACCGGTCGGCCGGCTACCTGCTGCGGCTCGAGGCCGACGCGTTGGATGTGCACCGGTTCCAGGACCTGACAGCACGGGCACGGGAAAGCGACGACCCGCGGACAACGGCCGCGTTGCTGTCCGACGCGCTCGCGCTGTGGCGCGGCCAAGCCTTCGCGGACTTCGCCGATGAGCGGTTCGCCAAGGCGGCGATCACCCGCCTGGAGGAGCAGTGGCTGGCCGCCGTTGAGGACAAGTTCGATGCGTTGCTGGAGCTCGACGGGCCCGGCGCCGTCGACATGACCGCCGAGCTGGGTGAGCTGGTGCGCCGGTACCCCCGCCGGGAGCGACTGCGGGCCGCGCAGATGCGCGCGCTGTACCGCGCCGGGCGGCAGGCCGAGGCGCTGGAGAGCTACCACGAGTTGCGCGAGCACCTGCGGGACGAGCTGGGCCTCGATCCGAGCCCCGGGTTGGTGACGCTGCAGTCGGCGATCCTCGCGCAGGACCCGGCGTTGCGCGCTGAGCCAGCGGTGCCGCGACCCCGTACGAACCTGCCAGCGCCGGTCACCGACCTGATCGGCAGGGAAGGCGCGGTTGCCAAGGTGCGAGCCTCGCTCGACGATGGCCGGCTGGTCACGCTGACCGGCCCAGGCGGGGTGGGTAAGACCAGGCTGGCCATGCGGGCGGCCGCCGAGCCGCGATACCCGGACGGCGTGTGGCTGGTCGAGCTGGCGGCACTCAACCCACCTTCCGGCACGGCGGACGTTGCCGGGGCGGTTGCCGCGGTGCTCGATATCCGCGACGACGCCGTGCCAGGCCACGGCCTCCCGCCCGGTGAGCCCGTTGATCTCACCGACCGGCTGGTCGGCGCACTGCGCAACAAGCGAATGCTGCTGGTACTTGACAACTGCGAGCCGGTCATCGAGCCGGTCGCCAAGCTGGCCGAACGGTTGCTGCAGGGCGCGCCGGGCCTGCGAATCCTGGCGACCAGCCAGGAACCGTTCGCCATCGCGGGCGAGGTGCTCTACCCGGTGGCCCCGCTCGGACTGCCGGATCCTGGCGCCGAGCCCGCGGCCGTCCAGCGGGCCGGGGCGGTGCGGCTGTTCGTGACACTGGCGGCGGCGGCCGCGCCGGGCTTCGCACTCGACGCGAGCAACGCGGATGCCGTGACAACGATCTGCCGCAGGCTGGACGGGATCCCGCTGGCCTTGGAACTGGCAGCCACCCGGGTACGGGCCATGGGTGTCCGCGAGCTGGCCGCCCGCCTCGACGATCGCTTCCGACTGCTGTCCACGGGAAGGCGCGATGGTCCCGACAGGCAGCGGACGCTCCGGGCGATGATCGACTGGAGCTGGCAGTTGCTCACCGAACCGGAACGGCTGGTGCTGCGGCGGCTGGCCGTGCACTCGGGCGGCTGCACGCTGGAAGCCGCCGAGGTGGTCTGCTCCGCGGATGACCTGCCAGCCGGCGAGGTTCTTGACCTGCTCGCCCGGCTGGTGGATCGCTCGCTGATCACCGTGGTCGACGACGGGGACCGGGCCCGGTACCGGTTGCTCGAATCGGTCGCGGCCTACTGCACCGAGCGCCTGCACGAAGCCGGCGAGTACCAGCGGGTGCGGCGGCGGCATCTCCAGTACTACGTCGAGCACGCCGAATGCGCCGCGGTCCATCTCCGTGGCCGCACCCAGCGCGAGTGGCTGGAGCGGATGGACGCCGAGACAGCCAACCTGCGAGAGGCGCTGGACGGCGCGGTCCGGTTGGCCGCGGCCGACCTGGCGCTCCGGCTGGTCAACGCGGTTGCCTGGTACTGGTTCCTGCGCGGCCGGCTCGGGGAGGCCCGCAGGTCACTGGCCGTGGCACTGGCCGTGGATGGGGACGCGTCGCCCTCGGCCACCGCGAAGGCGGTGGCGTGGCAGGCCGGGATGGCCGCGCTGGCCGGCGAGGGCGATCTGGCGCAGGGGGGTGCCGCGGCGCGGACGCCGTACGACCGCATCAGCGCCGCCGACGGCACGCAGGACCTGGCAGGGCAGGCCATCGCACACTGGTTGCTGAGCTTCGCCCAGATCGGCGTGGGTGATCCGGCCGCCGGTGAGGAACTGGCGGACCGTGCCCTCGCCGCCTTCCGCGGGCTCGACGACCGGTGGGGCATGGCCGCGGCGCTCGGCGCCAGGGCGGCGCACGCGATGTTTCGCGGGGACCTCGCCGCGCTCGAGCGGGACGCCGCGGAAAGCTCCGCGCTGTTCTCCGAACTCGGAGACCGCTGGGGCCAGTTGGAGAGCAGCCAGATTCTCGGCATGCTCGCCGAGCTCACCGGCGACCACGAGGGAGCGAGCCGGCTGTACCGGGACGGGCTGCGCATCGCCGAGGAGTTCGGGTTGTGGGCCGAGGTGTCCTACCGGCTGTCCCGGCTCGGCAGGGTGGCCGTGTCGACCGGCGACTACCGGCGCGCCACGCAGCTGCACGAACGGGCCCGATCGCTGGCAGCCGAGCAGGCGAACACCCACGCCGAGTTGTACGCGACGTTCGGGCTCGCGCTCGGTGCTCGCAAGGAAGGCCGGCTGGCCGACGCCGAGGCACACCTGAAGGGCTGCCTGGAGACATGCCGTCAGCTGAACGCGGCGCACGGTATCGCCTGGAGCCTCACCGAGCTCGGGTTCGTCGCCGAGCTGCGCGACGACGCGACGGCGGCGATCGATTGGCACGCGGAAGGCTTCGCCGCGGCGCGCGCCACCGGCGATCCCAGAACGGTGGCGCGCGCGGTCGAAGGCCTCGCCGGTGCACGGGCACTCGCTGGGCGACCCGATCGTGCCGTCCAGTTGCTCGGCACGGCCGCCGCGGCAAGGGAGTCGGTCGGCACACCACTGCCGCCCGCCGAGCGCGATGACGTGGATCGGATCGCGCGGCGGGTGCGCGCCGCGTTGGGTGAGGCGGCGTTCGCGGCCGAGTTCGACCGTGGCCGGGCGCTTCGAGCGGACGCGGCCTCAGACCCGTGAGTGATGCCCCGCGATCGTGGCCGGCGTGCGGCCGACCAGCCGCCGCGTGGTGCGGGTGAAGTGCGCCTGGTCGGCGAATCCCGCCACGGCGGCTGCCGCACCCACCGAGAACGTCGGCAGGTTCGCGATCGCGGTGCCCACCCGGCGCCATTGCCGCAGGTGCACAAGGGAAATCCCGACCTCGCTTCGCACCAGCGCACGCAGCCGGGGCGCGGAAAGGCCCACCTCGGCGGCGAGATCCTCGATCCGGTGCGCGCCGGCCAGATCCCGCAGCACGTGAGCGACGCGCGGGTCGATCGCGCGAGCCGGGCCGAGCAACCGGGCCAACTCCTCGCGGGCCGAGGGCAGATCCGGGGTTCCGGACGGATCGTCAAGGCGTAGCGCGGCGAGTAGCCGGTCGACGGTCCTTCGGTCCAGCCGCGCGAGCCCGCCGCCGCCAGGAACCCGCCACGGGTCCACGAACAGCGCCACATAGGACGAGGAGATAGCCGGCCGATGCGCCAGCTGCGGCGGTATCACGAGCCCGCGCCCGTGCATCGTGGGCATCCCGTCCGGCACGACGCGGGCATGCCCGCCGATCGGCAACAGGACCTTCCACGCCGGATGGTGATGGCGAGCGGCCATGGACGGCCCGTACTCCCCGAACAGGCTCGCCTCGGGCGAGGCTGCGAACAGCGCCCGGCGATCGTTCTGTTCAAGAAACCAGGCCCGGACCGCTGCCACACTTGCTCCGTCCGAGGGCAGCCCCGGCGCGATGGGCGTCATTGGGCAAGGATAAGGAGCGAGCGAGTTGGTTGAGCCGGCTGTTCAGGTATACGGCACCTGGGATCGGCAGTTCGAGCCGGTTCTCGACGCCTTCCGGGACAACTTCGCGCAGCGGGGCGAGGTCGGGGCGAGCATCGCGGTGTATCACGACGGGCTGCCGGTGGTGGACGGCTGGGCGGGCCATGCCGACAAGGCCCGCACCCGCGAGTGGCAGGCCGAAACCCTGATCTGCGTTTTCTCCGCGACAAAGGGGGTGACCTCGCTGTGCGCCCACCTGCTCGCCGACCGGGGCGAGCTCGACCTGGATGCCCCTGTCGCGCGGTACTGGCCGGAATTCGCCGCGGAGGACAAGGACACCATCCCGGTGCGCTACTTGCTTTCCCACCAGGCTGGGCTTGCCGCCACACCTCGCCCCGTCGAGCTGGAGGACGTCTGCGACTGGGAGCGGATGACGACGATGCTGGCGGCGATGAAGCCGTGGTGGGAGCCGGGAACGATGAGCTGCTATCACGCCAACACGTTCGGCTGGCTGGTCGGCGAGGTGGTGCGCCGCGTCTCCGGGATGTCCGTCGGGGAGTTCGTTCGCCGGGAGCTGGCCGGGCCGCTGGGGTTGGACTTCTTCATCGGGTTGCCCGCCGCGCAGCGGGCCCGGCTCGCCGAGGTCGACGAGGAATACCCCGCGGTGGCCGAGATGCGGCAGATCGCGCGGATTCCCGACGTGGTCGCGGCGATGCTGGCCGGTCCGTGGGGGCTGCCGTGGGCGAGCATGCCGGAATGGCAGGCAGCGGAGCTGCCGGCCGTGAACGGGCACGGCACCGCTCGATCGTTGGCACGGATGTACGCCGCGCTCGCCTGCGAAGGGGAACTGGACGGGGTCCGGTTGCTTTCCGGGAGGGCCGCGGTCGAGCGGTGCCGGGAGGGCCAGGGACAGCTACACGACCTGTTCGTGAACATGGCTGCTCCGGACTTCCCTTGCGAATGGGGGCTCGGCTACACGCTCAACATCGGTGGCCACTACGGCCCGAATCCGCGGGCGTTCGGGTTCACCGGTTACGGCGGGTCGTTCGCCTTCGCCGATCCGGAGCACCGGTTGTCGATCAGTTACGTGACGAACCTGTTGCGGTGGCCGGCCGATCCGCTGGAAGGAGATCCCCGAACCCGTTCGCTGGTGGATGCCACTTACGGGTGCCTACGCTCGTGAACGCCGATTGCACCTGAACGGAGTCACCCGCGGAGCCCAACTAGGCCAAACCGGACTTCGCCAGTACGGTAGCGGCATGGTGCAGATGGGTCTTTTCGGGACGAACGGTGAGGAACCGCGCCCGGAATCGATCCGTTCCAGATCCCAGGCGCGTGAGTCCCGGTTCGACGACGACCTCGTCGGGCTCGATCCGCAGGACCCGGAGGCGCAGGCGTTCGCCGCGCACCTGGACCGGATCGAACGTACCCGGGCGAACTACACCGTCGAAGGATACCTTGCCGGCGTCGCGGATTTCGCCGATTCGGCCAACCGCGCGACCGGGCACCGTCGGCTGGCCGCGGTCGTGGTCGTCAGCCTGCTGCTGCTCGGCGTGCTGGTCGCGTTGTGGAGCGCGCTCGGGTACATGCTCTCCGCGTTCACCGGCTGAGATGTTGCCGCGCTGGCCGCGACAATGACTAACCTGGAACGCATGAAACCAGTCGTCGGAGCCACTCCACGGGTCGTCAAATCGGAACAGGAGTGGCGCGAACAACTCTCCGGCACCGAATACGCGGTGTTGCGTGACGCGGCTACCGAACCCGCCTTCACCGGCGAGTACACCGACACCGAGACCACCGGGGTGTACGAGTGCCGGGCCTGCGGGGCGGAGCTCTTCCGCAGTGACACGAAGTTCCACTCCGGCTGCGGCTGGCCGTCGTTCTGGGATCCGCGCGACTCGGACGCGGTGCTGCTGCGCGAGGACCGCAGCATGGGCATGGTCCGCATCGAGGTGCTGTGCGCGACCTGCCATAGCCACCTCGGGCACGTGTTCGAGGGCGAGGGCTACGGCACGCCCACCGACCAGCGGTACTGCATCAACTCGGTGGCGCTTCGCCTCACCGAGGACGAGTCGTAGGCGCTACGGCAGGTTGCTGACCAGTTCAGCGGCCGGCAACCGGGTGCCGGTGTAGAACGGGATTTCCTCCCGCACGTGGCGGCGCGCCTCGGTGCCGCGCATGCGCCACATCAGGTCCACGATCCGGTGCAGCTCGTCGGCTTCGAACGCGAGAATCCACTCGTAGTCGCCGAGCCCGAAGGCCGCAACCGTGTTCGCCCGCACGTCCGGGTAGTCCCGCGCCGCCATGCCGTGGTCGGCGAGCATCTTGCGGCGCTCGTCGTCCGGCAGCAGATACCACTCGTAGGAACGCACGAACGGGTACACGCACAGGTACTTACGCGGTTGTTCCCCGGCGAGGAACGCCGGGACGTGACTCTTGTTGAACTCCGCTGGGCGGTGCAGCGCGACTTGGCTCCACACCGGTGTCGCGGTGCGGCCGAGCGCGGTGCGGCGAAAGCCGGTGTATGCGGCCTGCACCTGCTCGATTTCCTCGGCGTGCCACCAGATCATGAAATCCGCGTCGGCGCGCAGCCCCGCGAGGTCGTATACCCCGCGAATCTCGACACCCTTGCCGGCCAGCGCGTCCAGATACTCGCCCGCCTCGGTCGCGGCCGGCCCCCGGTCGTCGGGAAGCCGGCCGGGCTCGCTCCGGAACACCGACCACATCGTGTAGCGGATCGTCTCGTTCAGCACGCGGATCCGGGCGGCGTTCGGGTTCGTGTCGGCCATACCCCGATTCTGCCCTGCCGGGTCGCGGGCCGGCGATCACCCCGTACCCGGCGCCGTCAGCCGCGCGAGGCGGCCAGCTCGGCGGCGAGCTGGTCCGCGGCGGCCTCCGCGGTGCCGATGCAGGCCGGCACGCCGACGCCGTGCAGGGCGGCTCCCGCCACCGCGAGCCCCGGTAGCTCCGCGACGGCCCGCTCGATGCGGGCGACCTCGTCGAGGTGCCCGACGCCGTATTGCGGAAGGCCGCCACCCCACCGGGTCACCACGGCCTGCACCGGGTATTCCCGGATTCCGGTGAGCTCGGCGAGATCCTCGCGTACCAGCCGCACCAGCTCGTCGTCATCGAACCGCAGCGCGCCCGGTTCGCCGTACTTTCCGACCGAGCCCCTCAGCAGTACCTGGCCGTCGCCGTAGTGTGTCCACTTGCGACTCGAGAACGTGAAGGCCTTGGCGGTGAAGGGATCGCCGTTCGCGTGCCGCTCGCGCGCGCCGATCAGCACGCCGGCCGCGTCCGGCAACGCGGTACCGGGCGGCAGCGCCAGCCCGACGACGGCCATCGATGCCACGTCGATGGCCGCGAACGCCGCACCGGCCGAGGGCGCGACGGGTTCCAGCAGCTTGCGCGCGGCAGGCGCCGGCACCGCGAGCAACACCGCGTCGACGTCCAGCACGCCATCCTCGGGAGCGTGCGCCCGCGCGGCGGCACCCAGCTCCAGCCGCCAGCCGCCCTGCTGCCGGTGCAGCGCCCGCACGGTGCACTCCAGCCTCGGCCGCGCGCCGGACGCCTCGACCAGCCGGTGTACCAGGTTCTCCAGCCCGCCGGGTGGCGTGCCGAACACCGGTGCCGGATCGGGCGTCTCCGGAATCAGCCCGCGTACCGCCGCGCTGACCGAATCCGCGCCGCTGTCCAGCGCACTGGCCAGCGTGGGCATGGTGGCGCGCAGCCCGAGCGAATCGGCGCTGCCCGCGTACACCCCACCGAGCAGCGGATCGACAAGCCGCTCAACCAGCTCCGGCCCGAACCGCTCGCGCAGCAACGCACCCACCGAGATGTCCTCGCCGTCGAACGCGATCGCGGGCTTGCCCTGCTCGGCCGACACCTGCCGGAACCCGTCCTCGGAGAGCACTCCGGCGACGCCGTCGGCCGAGCGGGGCACGCCCATGAAGGTGCCGGGCGGCAGCGGGACCGTGGCGCCACCCGCGCGCACCGTTGAGGAGGCGCCGGAGGGATGCACGAGCCGCATGCCGAGTTCGCCTGCCAGGTCCACGGCTTCGGGGCGGCGAACCAGGAACGCTTCGGCGCCCATATCGAACGGCTGCCCAGCGAGCGAATCGGTGCGCAGCTTGCCGCCCAGCCGTGCGGTCTGCTCAACCAGCAGGATCTCCGCGTCCGCACCGAGCGATCGCCGCAGCCGGTACGCCCCGGCCGCACCGGAAATCCCGCCACCGACAACAGCGACGCGCATCCGTCGTCACCGCACGGGCAGCGAGTGCACCAGGTGCACGATCCGGGTGAGCATGTCCGGATCGGTTTCCGGCAGCACACCGTGGCCAAGGTTGAACACGTGACCGCCGGTCGCCCGCCCCTCGGCCACGATCCGCTTGACCTCGGTGGTCACCGCATCGGAGCCGGCGAACAGCACAGCGGGATCCAGATTGCCCTGCACGACGGGCTCCGGGCCACCCGGCGAGGCGGCACGCAGCCGCGCGGCCGCGGCGTCCAGCGACACCCGCCAGTCCACGCCGATCACGTCCGCGCCCGCTTCCCGCATCGCGGCGAGCAGTTCGCCGGTGCCCACCCCGAAGTGGATCCGCGGTATGCCGGCGTCCGCGAGGCCGCCGAGCACCTTCGCCGAATGTGGCAGCACGAACCGGCGGTACTCCCGCTCGGACAGCGCGCCGGCCCACGAGTCGAACAGCTGCACCGCGTCCACCCCGGCGTCGATTTGCACGCGCAGGAAGGTCAGCGCGGTTTCCGCCAGCCGGTCAGCCAGCACGTGCCAGGTGTCCGGGTCGGAATGCATCAGCGCCTTGGTGCGCTCGTAGTTGCGGCTCGGCCCGCCCTCGATCAGGTAGGAGGCCAGCGTGAACGGCGCCCCCGCGAACCCGAGCAGCGGGGTTTCGCCGAGCGATTCGACGAGCAGCCCGATGCCGTCGGCGACCGGTGCCACCCGCTCCGGCTCGAGCACCGGCAGCGCGGCAACGTCGGCGACAGAGCGCACCGGCGAGCCCACCACGGGCCCGGTGCCAGCCACGATGTCCACGTCCACACCGGCCGCGGCGAGCGGCACCACGATGTCGCTGAACAGGATCGCCGCGTCCACGCCGTGCCGGCGCACCGGCTGCGAAGTGATCTCCGCGAGCGTCTCCGGATCGGTGCACGCCCGCAGCATCGGCATGCCCTCGCGGAGCGCCCGGTACTCGGGCAGCGAGCGGCCGGCCTGGCGCATGAACCACACCGGAATCCGGGACGGGCGCTCGCCGCGCGCCGCCGCGAGGAACGGGGCATCGGTGCGGGCCCGTCGAGCCCGGTGTCCTCGTGCCGCGAGGGCGGATGCTGTTTCGGTCATCGTGCGCCCATGGTCCCACGCCACCGTCCGCCCGACCGCGCGGCGGTGGGACGCTCGGTTCGCATCCGTTCGGCGTGCCGTCGCCCCGCCCACCCGGACCGCGTCTTACAGTCGGAAGTGTGACCGGGATGTCCGAAGCGCCGAAGCTGTTTCGCGAAGCTGTCAGGTCGCTGACCTCGGTACGGGCTCGGCCCGAAGTGCGGCTCGAGCCGGTGCGGCCGCCGCAGCGGCTCGCACCATGGGCGTACGCGCTCAGTGCCGAAGCGACCGGCCCGGTCGACGTGCTGGCCACCGGGCGGTTGGTGCTGCTGCACGACCCGGATGGCCAGGAGGCATGGAACGGTGTGCTGCGGATCGTCACCTATGTGCGGGCCGAGCTGGACACGGAGCTCGCCAGCGACCCGTTCCTGCCGGCGGTGAGCTGGTCGTGGCTCAGCGACGCGCTCGAGGAGTCCGGCGCGGCGTGGACGGCGTTGGGCGGCACGGTCACCGAGACGTCCTCGGCGCGATTCGGCGATATCACCGGTCCGGCCCGCACCGACGATCTGGAGCTGCGGGCCTCCTGGACCTCAACCGACGCCCGACTCGCGGCGCACGGCGAGGCGTTCTGCCAGTTGATGGCCAGCGTGGTCGGGCTGCCGCCGGTCGGCGTCACGATGTTCGGCCAGCGGCAGAGCTCCTGAGTAACAACGGCGACAGACTGGAACGGTAGCTGACCGAAATCGGGTGCCCGAAATGGGTAGTTCCGGATCACCGGCGGACGGCCCAAAGGTGGAGCGGCCATACCGACGTTCGGAACGGCTTCGATACGACGTATGAAGAAGTTTTATCGGCCGTCAGGACGCATCCGTTACCAACCAATCGAGCAGTCGCCCGATCGTGGGACAGAAGTAGCAAAGAGTGACCACTCGATTTGGATAGATACCCAATTGATCGTCCCACTGACCCGCTCGGGCGGCTACGCTGCCTTCGTCGACACCACTTTCGGTCCATAGGCGGCGCGGCTGATTGGCCGAAAGTCCCGGTGCCGGTCGGGGGGCACGACCGACTCCAGGGAGGTAGTGACGTGGCTGCCGTCGGCTTCAGTCAGGCCGTTCGATCCACGCCAGCCGGCACGTTGCCGGCGAGCATGGTCCCGCACCCGCGGGAAGAGCTGTTCTCGGTACTGGTGGTCGATGACCACCCCTTACTCAGGGAGGCAATATCCGCGCGACTCGCACAGATGGGTGCGGGCACGGTGCACGAGGCCGCCACGGTGGCCGAGGCCCGTGCTAGAGCCCTGGCCACCGGGCCCTGTGACCTCGCGATTCTCGATCTCGGACTGCCGGACGGCAGCGGTATCGAGCTGGTCACCGAGCTCAGGAGCCACGGGTGGCCCCGGATCGTGGTGCTCGCGTCTTCAGATGATCCGTATGCGGTGCGCTCGGCGTTCCAGGCCGGAGCTCAGGCGTACCTGTTGAAGTCCGCTTCGCCGGTGGTGGTCACCGACGGCGTGCGCCGGGTGCTGGACGGCGGGGTATACGCCGATCCAAGTGTCGCCCCGGTCCTCGCCACCGGGACCCGCGTTCCTGGCACCGACAACACCCCACGTGAGCTGTCCGCGCGCGAGGTCGAGGTGCTCCAGCTGGTCGCGGACGGCCAGTCGAACAAGGAGATCGGCGAAGAGCTGAACTTGTCCGCGCTCACGGTGAAATCACACCTGTCGCGGATCGGGCGGAAACTGGGCACCGGCGACCGGGCGCAGATGGTCGCGCTCGCGATGCGTGCGGGTGTTATTCGCTGATACCCGCAGGTGAGTTCGCGGACGGCGAACAGCCTCGGGAGATTGGCGCAACGGCCGAGCCGGCTGAGCAAGCGGGCGGCTCGCACGGACACGATGAGTCCGTGCGAGCCGAGCCAATCTTGCTCACCAAGCCGGTGGAAGGCACACCGGCCGTGGTATCCGACCCCGAGGCGCTTCGTCGTGCCTGCGAGGCGTTGACGGAAGGCACCGGCGCCGTCGCGGTCGACACCGAACGGGCGTCCGGCTACCGCTACTACCAGCGGGCCTACCTGGTGCAGCTGCGCCGGGAGGCCACGGGCACCTTGCTGATCGATCCGATCGCGCTCGAAGACAAGCTCGATCCGCTGGTGCGTGCGCTGGAGGGCACCGACTGGGTGCTGCACGCGGCGTCCCAGGACCTGCCGTGCCTTGCCGAGTTGGGATTGCGTCCCTGGCGGCTGTTCGACACCGAGTTGGCCGGTCGGCTAGCCGGCTTCGAGCGAGTGGCGCTCGGCACGCTGGTCGAGCAGGTGCTGGGCTACCGGCTGGAGAAGGGGCACGGTGCGGCTGACTGGTCGCGCCGCCCGCTGCCCGAGGACTGGCTGAACTACGCCGCCCTTGACGTCGAGTTGCTGCTCCAGCTCCGCGAGGCGATGGCGGCCGAGCTGGAGGCGCAGGGCAAGCTGGACTGGGCCATGCAGGAGTTCGACGCGGTGCGGGACGCCGAGCCACCCGCGCCGAGGGTCGAGCCGTGGCGACGCACGTCGGGGCTGCACAAGGTACGTGGTGCTCGTCAGCTCGCGGCGGTGCGCGCGTTATGGGAAGCCCGCGACGGCGTGGCTCGGAAACGTGATGTCGCGGCTGGGCGGGTGCTGCCGGACAGCGCGATCGTCGCGGCCGTGCTCGCCGATCCGGCCGACGAAGCGGCCCTGCGCGAGCTCCCAGTGTTCCGGGGGCAGGGGCAACGCCGGATGTCCGGCACGTGGATGCGGGCACTGCGCTCGGCCAGACAACTGCCCAGGGCGGAGCTGCCGGAGCCGTCGCCGCCGCAGGAGGGGCCTCCGCCGCCGAACCGCTGGGCCGACAAGGACCCGGACGCCGCGGCCCGGTTCGCGGCGGCCCGCGCAGCGCTCACCGAGATCGCCGAGGCCAACCGGCTGCCGGTGGAGAACCTGCTGCTGCCCGACCTGGTGCGCCGCACCTGCTGGGAGCCACCGGCGGACACCGGCGCGGCGAGTGTCGCGGACGCGCTGCGCTCCGGCGGCGCCCGGCCGTGGCAAATCGAGCTGACCGTCGACGCGCTGAGCGCGGCCCTGCGCGCACGCGCCACCGCCGAGTAGACCCGCGGAGTGGCGAGCTCACGGCGCGGCTGGCAGGTGGACAGTGACCGCGAGGCCACCGCCGTCGATGGGCAGCACGCGGAGCTTGCCGGCGTGCGCGGTGACGATCGCCCGGACGATGGACAGCCCGAGCCCGGTGCCGGACTGGGCGGTGCGGGCGGTGCCACCGCGGCGGAACGGCTCCACCAGCTCGTGTGCCCGCTCGGCGCTGACCTCGGCACCCGACGAGCGCACCGTGAGCTCCGAGAACCGGGGCCCTGCCGACGTGCAGATCTCCACCCATCCACCGTCCACGTTGTGCCGCACCGCGTTCTCCACCAGGTTGCCGGCCACCCTCTCCAGCAACGCGGGCTCCCCCGCGGCGGCCGCCGGCAACGTCTGCAGCCGCACCGAGAGACCACGGCCCTCCGCCTCGCCACGGACCTGCGCCCACGCCGTCTCGGCGACCGACGCGAGGTCCACCGGGTCCCGGCTGGCCAGCCCGGCCCCCTGGGTGCGCGCCAGCAGCAGCAACGCGTCCACCAACCGCTCGGCGCGCTCGGTGGCCGAGCGCACCACGTCGGCCATCCGGCGCAGCTCGGCCACGTCGGCGTCGTCATCGGACAGCGTCACGTCGAGCTCGGCGCGGATCACGGACAACGGCGTGCGCAACTCGTGGCTCGCGTTCGCGACGAACCGCCGCTGCGCGGAGAACGCCTCCTCGAGCCGGTCAAGCATCGCGTCGAAGGTGCCCGCCAGGTCAGCCAGCTCGTCCCGCGACCCGGTGGGGCCGATGCGCTTGTCGAGCGACTCGGCGGACAGCCGGTGCGCGGTCGTGGTGACCTCCCGGAGTGGCCGCAGCACCCGCCCGGTGAACGTCCATGCCAGGATCGCCGCCGCGGCGACGACGCAGGTGAACGCGACCGATCCGGCGAGCAGCACCCGCTGCTGCGCCTGCTGCCGCAACACGCCGGCGAGCTCGCTGGACTCAACATCGATGCCCTGCACACGGACCAAGCTGCCGTCCGGCAGCTGCGGCACCGCGCTGCCCACGTTGCCGGCCAGCATCCACGCCAGCACCAGCAAGATGGCGCTCACCGCGGCGGCGAGGCCGGTCGCGAGCAGCGTGATCCGAGCGCGCAGGCTCCGCGCCCCGAGAATTCTCACTCCCGCCCGGTTCCCACGTTCGCTGGCTCGTCGATCTGGCCGGCGTCCGGAACGCGATAACCGGAACCGACCACGGTTTCTATGATGCCCGGCTCGCCGAGCTTCTTACGCAACGTCATCACGGTGACCCGCACGGTCGTGGTGAACGGATCGGCGTTCTCGTCCCACACCCGCTCGAGCAGTTCCTCACTGCTGACCACCGTGCCACCGGAGCCGAGCAGCACTTCCAGCACGCCGAACTCCTTGCGGGTCAGCTCTACCGGCTCGCCCGCGCGATGCACGGTGCGCTTCGCGGGGTCCAGCACCACATCGCCGGCGGACAGCAGCGGCGGTGTCGCCGGTGTGGCACGGCGAGCGAGCGCCCGAACCCGCGCGACCAGTTCCGGGAAGGCAAACGGTTTGGCCAGGTAGTCGTCCGCACCGAGGGACAGCCCCGCCACGCGGTCGGAGACCGTGCCGCTCGCGGTAAGCATCAACACGCGGGTGAGCTGGCCGGACGCCACGATGTCCGCGCACAGATCGTCGCCGGACATGCCCGGCAAGTCCCGGTCGAGCACCACCACGTCGTAACGGGTGACGGTGGCCTTCTCGTGCCCGTCGTCCCCGGTGTAGGCGACGTCAACGGCCATGCCTTCCCGGCGCAGGCCCCGCGCGACCGCGTCGGCCAGCGGAGCTTCGTCCTCTACTACCAGAATTCGCACGTGAACAACAGTGCCACAATTTCCTGAGCGTGGCCTTTACGGGTTCAACCAACGGCGAGTGGCACCGCCCACCGCCATTCGCGCAGGTTCGCGCCGGCCGCGCGTCAGGCCGCCAGAGCGCGCTCGTACTCGGACGCGAGCTCGTCCGCGCGGTCCAGCGGTGACCAGTCGATCTCCCGCCCGTCCAGCTGCGCGGCAACGACTTCAAGGCCCGCGTGCCACCCGGCACCGGCAGGCGCGGCGATGTCCCGGTCGTCGAAGACGTTCGTGAACACCAGGTCGCAGCCGTCCGCGCCGTCCGCGGTCAGTTCCCAGCGCAGGACCTCCCCATCACCGTCAACTCCAGCCCAGCTGAACTCGAGCAGCTTCGGCGGGTCGACCCGGAGAATCTCACCTTCGGTGAACCCGTCCGCGGCCATGCCGTACCGGCGTACCTGCTCGGGGGTCACCCCGAACCGGAGCGGGGCGCCGGGCCGCAGGTCGAATTCGACCACCGCGGGAAACCAGGCACGCAGGTGCTCCCATTCGGTGATCGCCCGCCAGACCTTCTCAGGTGGGTGCGGCAATCGGCGCTCGAAGCGCAGCGCGTGGCGGCCGTCCTCGGTGTCGTGCAGGGTGCCATGTCTCCCCTTCTCAGGGTTTGGTGCGGTAGCGGTGCATGGTGATCGGCGCGAACACGGCGGTCAACGCCGAACTCGCGCGTAACGTCGCTCCAGTTCCTCGGTTCGCTCGGATGGCCACGGGCAGCGCACGTCGCCGTGCAGCGCGGCGAACAGCAGCTCCAGGTGCGTCTGCCAGGCGGCGAGTGCGATGGGCAGCCGAGCGGCCAGCGGCGCGGGCACAGTCTGGGTCACCACCAGCCAGCTGCCGAGCAACTCCTGCTGCTCGAGTTCGAACCGCACCCTGCCGGCCGTCTCGCCGTCGTGCAGCCACTGGTACTCCAGCATGCGTCCCGGTTGGACAGCCGTGACCACACCGGCGCCGAAGTAGCCGTGCGTGCACCGCACCGGTGGCTGCTCGCCGGCCGCCGGTCCAGCGTCCCCGACAAGCGTCGCCCACACTTCCTCAGCCGGCTGCAACAGATCGCGCTCGAAGCGGACCAGGTAGCCACCCTCGTCCTCACGCACCTCGCCCTCGCCGAGACGGAAGTCGTCGACGTATTGCTCGGCCCGCCGGAACGACCACACATCCGGCACCGTCCGGCCGTCCAGCCGGGCGATCAGCACGTCGAGACAGCCGTCCCAGCCGGCCGCGTGCCGTGCCGCGTACCGCCGATCACCCCAGAAGCCTTCGCCACCGAGAATGTGGGTGAACACCAGCAGGCACCCGACGTCGTCCGGGATCAACTCGAACCGCAGCACCGAGTCGTCCCAGCGGAACGCGTACACCTTCGGCGGATCGAGCTCGATGATTTCGCCGCTCGCCGCGTCCCCGGCCACATCGAAGTCAGCCACGTCGAACCGGATGGTGGCGCCGATCTTCAGTTCGGTGTGGACGGTCGCGGGAAACCAGTGCGCCATCTCGGCCGGGTCGGTGACCGCACGCCACACCTTCTCCGGTGGATGCGCGAGACGCCGCTCGAACCGCAGCACCGGTCGGCCGTCGACGGTTTGCAGTGTCGCAAGTGGATTTTCCACGTTACCCCCGTTCATGCCAGGCCAAATTCCTTTGCGTACACCTCGCGCAGTTCCGCCGCGTTGTCCGGCCATTCGACGGGAGTCCCGGCCAGCAACATGTCCACCGCGTCAAGGCAGCGGTGCCAACCGGCCGCGGTGTGCGTCGCCCAGGACGGATCGTCGAAGGTGTGCGTGAAGATCATCAGGCAGCCTTCGCCTTCCGGTCGCAGCTCGATCCGCAGCGTGTCATCGACTTCGCGAAACGCGAACACCCTCGGCGGATCGAGTTCGGTGACGACCGCTTCGTACGTCGAGCCCTCGCCGTCGTCGAAGCCGAGCTTGCCGCCGACACGCAGGTCCATCTCGCCGGTGGAAAACGGATACCACTGGGCGAAATGCTCTGGTTCGGTGATGCTTCGCCACACCTTCCGCTGCGGATGCGCGAAGTATCGTTCGATGCGCAACACGTATCGGCCATCCTCGGTGAGCAAGGTCTGCTTCACGGCTCCTCCCCTTCGTCGGGCTCATCGGGCATGGCATCCAGGTGACGTTCCAGCGCGTCGAGACGCTCGTTCCAGAACCGGCGGTACGGCGCGAGCCACGCGTCGACTTCGGCAAGCGGCTCGGGGCGCAGCCGGTACCAGCGGCGCTGTGCGTCATGGCGAACCTCGACGAGCCCTGCCTCGCGGAGCACTTTGAGGTGTTTCGACACCGCCGGCTGGGTCAGCCTCAGCCGCTCGACCAGATCCCCGACCGGCCGTTCCCTGGAGCGAAGCAGGTCGAGGATCTCCCGTCGGCGGGGCTCGGCCAGCACTTCGAATGTAGATGCCACGGCAGTAATATAACCAGACTAGAATATAAAGTCAAGCCCGGGTGTTTCGGCGGAACGTTCGGCCGGAAACGGCGTCAGGAGCAGGACCGAGCGCCGGATCTCGGGAAATCCCGGGCGAGTTGCCGGCACGCACCGGCGGTCGCGGTGTCGGGATCGACGGTCCACGGGATGATGGACCTGTCCGCGCCGCCGGTGTACAGCACCTTTCCGTCCCGGCTCCAGGCAGCGCTGAGGACGTTGTCGGTGTGACCGGTCAACGTCGTCCAGCGGGCCCGATTGGCGAAATCCCACACGATGACGGTGTGCTCGTTGCCCCCACTGGCCAGATACCGCCCGTCCGGACTGAAGGCGAGCGCGACCACCGGCCGGGTGTGGCCGGTGAGCCGTTCGGGAGGCTCGCCGGGTGCTCGGATGTCCCACACCAGGATGTCGCCGCGCGCGCCGCCCGCGACGAGATGGCGGCCGTCCGGACTGAACGTCAGCCTGTTGATCGGTCCCGGGTGGCCGGCCAGGTTCGTGGACCGGTTCGGCCCGCGCAGATCGGTGAGCAGCACTCGACCGTCCCGGCCCGCGGACGCGAGGTGGCGCCCGCGCGGATCAACGGCAACAGCTTGCACCGGCCGGACGTGCCGCTGGAGCTCGGTTGGCTTGGCCTGTTCGTCGAGCCGCCAGCGCAGCACCCGACCGTCGGCGCCACCGGAGAAGAGGGCCCGCCGGGTGGAATGGAACGCGACGCTGTACACCCGGTCGGGGTGGCGCAGCACGGTCGGCGGCGCGGTGTTGCCAGGCTGGGTATCCCACACAGCGACGGTGTGGTCGTAGCTGGCGGAGGCGAGCAGGCGCCCGCGTGGATGGTAGGCAACGGCGCTGACACCTTGGGTATGGCCGTTACGCAGCTCCCGCGGGCTGCGCTCGGCGGGGTTCCACAGCGCGACGGTGTGGTCCGCGCCCGCCGAGGCGAGCGTCCGCCCGTCGGGGCTCACCGCGAGGCCCTGGACCCCTGCGGTGTGGCGCAGCAAGGGCAACCGATCGCGGTCCCACAGCAGGACGGCACCGTCGGCCCCGCCCGACGCGACGACGCCGCTGTCCGCGCTGGACGCGACGGCGTATACCACGCCGGTGTGGGGACCGAGGCTGGCCTCGACGGCGCCGGAGGTCGTATCCCACACCATGGTCTGCCGGCCGCAACCGCAGTAGAGGCGATCACCGTCCGCCTGGAAGGTCAGATCATGCACGCGGCCCTCGGCGTTGGTCGGGAGCCTGCGTAGCTTCCGGTCACGATCCCAGTGGAACAGCGCGTTCGCGTCACCACCGGCAACGAGCCCGCCGTTGGAGGGGTGGAACGCGACCGCGTACAGCCGTCCGGTGCCGGTCGCGCGGGTTTCCCTCGGCTTCCCGGTGATCACGTCGAGCAGTGTGACGCTGCCGTCGTCCCCGGCAACGGCGGCGACCGTGCTTTCCGGGTTCACCGCCACGTCGGCGTTCATGCCGCCGTAGCCGCGGATCGTGGCACGCGCGGTGAAACCGCCGGTATCCCAGACGATGACGGTGCGGGACGCGTCAACCGACAGCAGGCGCCGCCCATCCGGGCTGAACGCCACCGATTCGACGCTGCCCCGATGGCCGCGCGGGCGGGCCACCATAGCACCGTCGGCCATCCGCCAGAGCGAGAGCGAACCGTTCCGTGCGGCCACCGCGGCCAGCCTGCCGTCCTGGCTGACGGCCACGTCACGCACCCGCACGCCGACGTTCAGCGTGCGTAGCGCACGGCGGCCAGGGATGTCCCACACCACGGCGCGGCGGTCCTGGCCGCCGGACACCGCGCGGGTGCCGTCCGGCGTGACGGCCAGCGAGTCGAGCCGGCCGGCGTGACCGGCGAGCTTTCCGTGGAAGCCTTGCATGCCTGGCATGCTGAGAACCACGCTGCGGGCCTCCTCGGTGGGCGCCGCGCGGTAGGCATCGACCGACTTGCGCAGGGCGGCTGCCACGTTGGTAGCGGCCAGCAGCCGTGCTTCGGCTGCCAGCTGGCGGGAGCGCGCCTGATCGTTCGCCTGCCTGGCACGGCCGGCCTGCACGAACGCCACCGCCGTCGCCGCGAGCGCGGCCACCGAGAACAGCGCCAACGCGGTGGCCAGCCTGCGCAGCAGCCGGGTGCGGCGTTGCTCGGTGGCCCGCTGGCTGGTTTCGGCTTCGATGCTGGTGTCCAGGAATTCCCGCTCGGCGGTGGTGAGGTGGACTCGGTGTCCGGCACGCCGAATCCAGTCGGTGGCGACGGCCAGGCGGGTGCCCCGGTACAGGCCGCTCGGGTCGCGGCCCATCTCCTGCCAGCCGCGGGTGGCTTCGCTGAGCTGGTGGTGGATGCGCAGGCCCTCGCGGTCCTCGGCCAGCCAGTCCCGCAGCCTCGGCCAGTGCTCGATCAGGGACTCGTGCGCGATCTCTACGCTGTCCTCGTCGGCGGTGAGCAGCCGGGCATCGATCAGCCGGGCGAGGACCGTATCGGCATCCGGATCGACGTCGAGCAGTTCGGCAAGCTCCACCCGCCTGCTGGCCGCCGCCACGTCCTCGGCGAGCACGATCAACCGCAGCAGCAGATCGGCGGCCAACCGTTGCCGCGCGGGCCCGAGCCCGTCGTAGGCGGCTTCCGCGGTCTGCACGAGTGCGCCGTTAATCCCACCGGCGGACTGGTAGCCGGCCAGCGTGAGCACCTCGCCGCGGCGTCGTCGCCAGGTCTCGAGCATCGCGTGCGAGATCAACGGCAGCGCCCCTGGCTGGCCTTCCGCGTCGCGCACGATGGTGGCCAGCAGAGCGCGCTCCACCGACAGCCCGACAGCCGCGGCCGGGCGGCTGACGGCCTCGCGCAGCTCGTCGGCACGCATTGGTGCGACGAGGATCTGGTTGTCGCGCAGCACACCGGCCAGTTCGGCGTGTTCGGCGCACCGGCCGTAGAAATCCGCGCGCACCCCGATCACCACCCGGCACCGCCGGTCAGGGCGAGCGGCCAGCGCGAGCATCCCGTCGATGAACTCGGTGCGCTCCTCCGCGCCACAGCGGGTGTAGAGCTCCTCGAACTGATCGACGATGACGAGCAGTTCCGCCCCGTCCGGGAGCTCGTCGAGTACTCGTTCGACCACGGCCCTGTCGGGCTCGGTCCCGCCCACGGCCGAGCCGGCAAGGGCGGCCCGAACGTTCCGCCACGGCCGCTCGCCCGGCGTGACCATCACCGACCGCAGGTCCGCGACGTCGGCTCGGGCACGCAGTGCGGGCAGCACGCCGGCCGCGAGCAGCGAGGTCTTCCCCGTCCCGGACGCACCCAGCACCACCACCAGGCGCTGCTCGGAAACCCGCCGCACCACCTCGATCACCAGTTGCTCACGTCCGAAGAATAGATCGGCGTCGTCGGTGCGGAAGCTGCCCAAACCGCGGTACGGCGCCCGCGGTGCCGCATCGGTACCGGGCGCGGGGCGTTGGCCGGCGAGGGCGACGGCGGCCGCATGCCATTTGGCCTCCCATTCCGCTCCCTCGCCGCCGCACGCCATCGCATAGGCGAGCGCGACATCCAGGCTCGGCAGCCTTCGCCCACCGGCGGCGTGCGAAAGCGTGGTCACCGAGTACCCGCTGCGCGCCGCCAGTTCGCGATAAGTCAATCCACCCGCGTCCCGGCGTAATTTGCGCAGCTCGAATGCGAATCCCTGCACGACTCCGGCCGCCGGATCCACCGGTCGCTCGGGACGGGGCACGATCTCACCTCCATCCAGATGAGTGCTGAATTACCCAATAGGACGTGTTGTTTGTACCCCAGGTTGTTCGCGGCCGGTGTTGTTTCGCGGAACTGGCGGCTGCCCGCGGCCGGAGCCGGCATGGCGGGAACGACGACTTCCGGAAACGCGAATCACCCTGAAAGATCGCCGCGGTTTCCGCCTGGCCGGCAGCAGCGTTGTTTGGCCGAGCTCACGGCTACCAAACAACTCGCTTCGCCGGTAGACATACCCGCGTCAACTCGGCCAACCAAGGAATGATTCGCGTGCGAACGATGAACACCATCCTGGGGACCGCACTGACCGCGGTGCTGTCGATTCCGCTAGTGATCGGGCCCGCGTCGAGTGCCGCGGAGCCGGCCAGGAAAGCCGCGAGCACCGACTTGCGGGTGATGAGTTACAACATCCACCACGGCCACCCGTGGGACAGCGACATCTACGACGATCCGCCCGATCTCAATCGCACGGCCAGGAACATCGAGCGGATCAATCCGGACATCGTCATGATCCAGGAAGTAAACAAGAATCACCCGGCAGGTGACGGCGTCGACCAGCCTGCGAAACTCGCCCGGCTGCTCGGCATGCACGTCGTCTTCGGCGACAACCATCCCGATGAAGACAAGAAGGCCGGCAACGCGGTGCTCTCCCGGTTCCCCGTCGAAGAGGTAGCCAACACACCGCTGCCCTCCCGTCCCGGTGGGGCGAGGCGCCATCTGCAGTCGGTGCGCGTCGATGTCAACGGCACCCCTGCGCTGGTGTACAACACCCACCTGGAACCCGATCCGGAGTGGCGCCAGAAGCAGGCCAGAAAGGTGCTCGACGAGATCGGCCGGATCGACGGCCCGACGCTGCTCACCGGTGACTTCAACGCGAAGCCGAGTGGCGACATCCACGGGTGGGTGGAAAACCACGGTTTCGTGGACGCCTGGCAAGAGCGCCCGAAGGGCGATGGGTTCACCTGGCGAGCCGACAAACCGTCCAAGCGCATCGATTACGTGTTCGCCTCTTCCGACTTCGACATCGTCGATGTCGGGGTGCACGACACCGTCGCCTCTGATCACCGGCCGGTTCGCATCGATCTTCGGCTACCCTGACCAAACTTCGCGAGGACAACGATGATCAAGGGATTGCGGCGGAGCCTGCCGCGTTTTCGGGTGCTGCTTCTGGTGACGGCGTTGGCGGCGTCGCTGGCGGCGCTGTTGCCGCCCGTCGCGGGCGCCGAGGCCGATATCCGGCTCACGCAGGTAAACCGCGGCAACATCTTCAACCAGCCGGCGACGCCGAGCGTGCGGGTGGCGACGGCCGAGGACTGGGTGAAGTGGTGCGCCTACGACCACTGGAACGAGGAGACAACCGGTGAAGCGGAGGTGACCGATGGTTCCGCGCGGGTCGAGCTGCCCGTCAAGGTGACCGGCTACTACGAGTTGTTCGTCACCACCCCGGACGGAAATTGTAAGAAATCGACCGCGCGGACCAGGTTCGCCCTGCTGCCACCGGAAAAGCGTTCGGCGGCCGACGATTTCGTCTACAGCATGCAAACCCATTTCACGCAACGAGGGTGGTCCCCGGAAGACATCGTGCCGTTGATCAAGAACATCGGTGTGGAGAGCGTCCGTGATTCCCAGCCATGGAATCGAGTCGAGAGGGGAAAGCGGGGTAACTACCAATTTCCGGCCGACCTAACGAATTACATGCGCGTGCTGGATGATGCGCGACTCGATACCCAGATAGGTTTGGGTCCGGCGAATGAGCTCTACGACAACAAATGCACTCCCTACACCCAAGAGGGGCGAGACGGGTTGGCCCGCTACGCGAGGGAAGTCCTGAACAAATACGGCGATCAGATCGGGTCAATCGGCATCTACAACGAACCCAACGGAAACCACTTCGGCGACGTCTGCCTCGGTGACAACGGAGGCCCTGCCGATTCGCTCGTGAAGTATCACTACCCGATCGCGAAAACGGTGTATGAGGAACTCGAAGGCGATATCAGGATGAGCGCGCCGGAACTGGCCGGCGCCGCGCAAGGCTGGGACGGCGACACCAAGTTCGGCTGGTTGAAGGACTACTTCGCGAAGGGTGGCCTCAGCAAGCTCGACGTCGTCTCACTGCATCCCTACCGCCCCAACGGCGCGCAGAAGCCGTCCCAATGCGAGCCGAAGGATGCCTTGTGCAGACCGGAAGGCCTGGTCGGGCAGCAGATCACACCGGTAAGGAACTACCTGGACAACCACGGGGCGCGGGACAAGCAGATCTGGATCACCGAAATGGGCTGGAAATCCGACGTGATCGGCGAAGCGAAGCAAGCGGCCTACCTCCCGCGCGCCCACGTGCTGGCGATGAACGGTGGGGTGACGAAGTTCAACTGGTACAACATGCGGGATCACAAGGACAAGAACTTCGGGCTCATTCGCAGGCAGAGCGACACGGTCGACTCCTACACCCCGAAGCCGTCCTACGTGGCGTACGCGGTGATGACCTCCCAGCTGTCCGGGCTGTCCTACGAGCGGGGCGGCGGCGTCGACGGCGTGCAGAATCACCTGTTCAGTGGCGGCACCAAGCCGACGCGCGTCATGTGGTCTCCAGGCGGGAACCGGACGGTGCACCTGGAGGCCAGCGGACCGGTCGAGGTCGTCGACATGATGGGCGGGAAGAAGACGCTCCAGCCCGGCGACGACGGCACGGTGTCGCTCACCGTGTCCGGCAACCCGAAGTACGTACACGGCGACGTAGAACCGTGAGTGCCGCGGAACCCGCCGGCGGCGGTCGGGTCGCGGTCAGCGCTCGGCTTCGGAGGGCTCCGCTTCGGTTTCGCCAAGCCGGCCCACTGCCCACTCGGTGATCCGGCGCGCCACGTCCTGCGCGGTCAGGCCGGCCTCGGCGAGCACCTCGCCACGCGACCCGTGCGCGAGGAACCGCTGGGGCACGGCCAGATCGCGCAGCGGCACATCGACACCGGCATCCCGCAGCGCGGCGGCGAGCGTGGATCCGAAGCCACCGTGCCTGCCGCTGTCCTCCACGGTGACCACCAGGCGGTGCTGGCCGGCGAGCTCGGCAAGGGCGCCGGGGACCGGAAGGATCCAGCGCGGATCGACCACGGTCACGTCGATGCCCTGATCCGCGAGCCGTCCGGCGGCGGCCAGCCCCAGCTCGCCGAACGCGCCGACGGCGACAAGCAGCACGTCGGCGGTGTTGCCGGAATCCGGCCGCCGCAACACGTCTACCCTACCGATCCGCTCGATCGCTGGCAGCTCGTCGACCACCTCGCCCTTGGAGAACCGCAGCGCGGTCGGCCCGTCGGATACCTGCACGGCCTCCCGCAGCTCCTCGCGGAGGGTGTGCGCGTCCCGCGGCGCGGCGACCCGGATTCCGGGCACCATGCCGAGCAGCGACAGATCCCACATGCCGTGGTGGCTGGGGCCGTCCGGCCCCGTGATGCCGGCCCGGTCCAGCACCAGGGTCACCGGCTGGCTGTGCAGCCCGACGTCCATCAGCAGCTGGTCGAACGCCCGGTTCAGGAACGTGGAGTACACCGCGACCACCGGGTGCATGCCGGCCATCGCCATGCCGGCCGCGGAGGTCAGCGCGTGCTGCTCGGCGATCCCCACGTCGAACCAGCGATCCGGGAACGCCTCGGCGAAGGTGTGCAGGCCGGTGGAGCGCAGCATCGCCGCGGTGACCGCCACGACGTCCGGGCGCTGCTCGCCGATGCGCGCGAGCTCGTTGCCGAACACCGATGTCCAGCTCGTGCCCTTGGCCTTCGCCGGCTCGCCGGTGAGCGGGTTGATCGGGTCCGTCTGGTGCATCTGGTCGGCTTCGTGGTTCTCCGCGGGGGCGAAGCCGTTGCCCTTCTGCGTGACGGTGTGCACGATGACCGGGCCGCCGAACGCCTTTGCCTTGGTCAGCGCGGTTTCCAGTGCCTCGAGGTCGTGCCCGTCCACCGGGCCGAGGTATTTCAGCCCGAGATCGGAGAACATCACCTGCGGGCTCAGCGCGTCCTTCACGCCTGCCTTGGCGGCGTGCAGTGCCGCGTACAGCGGCCTGCCGACAACGGGCGTGTGCTCGAGCACCCGCTTGCCGCCGTCCAGCAACCGCTCGTAGCCGGGCTGCAGGCGTAGCGCGGTGAGGTGCTCGGCGAGCCCACCGATCGTCGGCGAGTAGGAGCGCCCGTTGTCGTTGATCACGATCACCACGGGCAGATCCTTGTTGGCGGCGATGTTGTTCAGCGCTTCCCAGCACATCCCGCCGGTGAGCGCGCCGTCACCGACGACGGCTGCCACGTGCCGGCGCCCGCCGCTGAGCGCGAACGCCTTCGCCAGGCCATCCGCGTAGGACAGCGCGGTGGACGCGTGGCTGTTCTCAACCAGGTCGTGCTCGCTCTCGTCCCTCGCCGGGTAGCCGGCGAGCCCGCCACGCTGGCGCAGCCGATCGAACCCTTCCCGGCGACCGGTGATGATCTTGTGCACGTAGCTCTGGTGCCCGACGTCGAACAGCAGCGCGTCGCGTGGCGAGTCGAACACCCGGTGCAGGGCGAGGGTGAGCTCGATAACACCGAGGTTCGGGCCAAGGTGCCCGCCGGTCGTGCACACCTTGTCGATCAGGAACTCCCTGATCTCGTCGGCGAGCTGGCCCAGCTCCGCGGGACCGAGCCGCCGCACGTCTTCAGGTCCGTGCACGAATTCCAGCAGCGTCACCACGTCACCCCGTTCGCTTCTCGACTTCTCGCCGGATGCCCGCTCGTGACGGGCCGTCGGCCCAGTCTACGAACCGGGTGCCCGGCCGCACTCACACCGTTGGACGTGCGGGGCCGCGAACGGGTTGGCTTCGGGTTGAGCGTCATTCCGGCAGCGGTGCGGCGACGCCGATCGGCTTGCTCACGTGCCAGGCGGTCGGGGCGTGCCAGGCGGTCGTCAGCCTCCGAGCCGATCAACTGTCCACTGTGGACGAATCCACCCCGATGTCCTCGAACCACAGTTCCGGGCGCTTGTCGATGAACTCCGTCATGAGCTCGATGCATGCCGCGTCGTCGAGGATGCTGACCAGCACACCGTGCTCGGCCAGCCACTCGTGGCCCCCGGAGAACGTGGCGGCTTCGCCGATGACCAGGCGGGGAATGCCGAACTGCCGCACGAGGCCACTGCAGTACCAGCACGGGGAGAGCGTGGTCACCATGATGGTGTCCCGGTAGTGCGGCCGGCGGCCCGCGTTCCGGAACGCCGAGGTCTCGGCATGCGTGGACGGGTCGTCATCCTGCACCCGCCGGTTGTGCCCGCGCCCGAGCAACTCGCCGTCCAGCCGGAACAGCGCCGCGCCGATCGGCACGCCACCCTCGGATCCGCCGAGCGCGGCCTCCTCCCGCGCGACGGCGAGCAACCGCTCCGGCTCAGGTGTCCGCATGGGTCAACTCTCGACCGATGGCCAACCCGTTGGCAAGGGCAGCCGCGCTGTCCAGTTCGGACACCGGAGGCGGACGTTGTCCCGAGAGACCGGTGGCTAGCTGGCCCAGTCGAGAACGCGCCGATGGTGCTTCGGGCTGCGCAGCTCAGCCAGCGCCTGCTTTTCCAGCCGCCGCACGCTTTCCCGGGTGAGCCCGGTCAGGGCCGCGACTTCCTGCAGGGTGTGCTGGTGGCCGTCCCGCAGGCCGAAACGCAGCGCGAGGACGGTGCCTTCGCGCTCCGACAGCGAGTCGAGCAGCGTGTGCAACTCGTCGGTGAGGGCCTGCTGCTCGACGGAATCCTCGGCCCGTGGCGCGTCGACGTCCTCGATCAGATCGCCAACGCTGGTCTCGCCGTCCTCGCCGACCGCGACATCGAGGCTGATCGCTTCGCGCGCCGCCCTGCGCAGCTCGACGATCTTCTCCTGGGGCGTCTCGGCCTCGGTGGCGAGCTCCTCGAGGGTCGGCTCGCGGCCGAGGCTCAGCCCGAGCTTGCGCTCCAGCCGGTCGAACTTGTTCAGCTGATCCACGACGTGTACCGGCAGCCGCACGGTTCGCGGCTGCTCGGCGACCCCGCGACCGATGGACTGCCGGATCCACCACATCGCGTAGGTCGAGAACTTGTAGCCCTTGGTGTAGTCGAACTTCTCCACCGCGTGGATCAGGCCGAGATTGCCTTCCTGGATGACATCCGCGAACGGCAGGCCCCTGCGCAGGTGCTTCTTCGCCGCCGAGACGACCAGCCGCAGGTTTGCCCTGATCATGTAGTCCTTCGCGTGGCGGCCGTCGCTGGCCACCGCCGCGAGGTCATCCCGGTCCGCATCCGGCACCACCCGGGCGCCGGCATCCGCCTGGCGCAGCAGTTCCGCCGCGTAAACCCCCGCCTCGATGCGCTTCGCCAGCGCGACCTCATCGTCCGCGGTCAGCAGCGGCGTTGACCCGATGTCGTTCAGGTAACGCCCCACGAGATCGGGTTCCTCGTGCAGCTCAGCGGCTTGCTCTGTGATTCGGGTCTTCTCTCGAGGCATGGACTAACCCCCTCGCGGCATGCGTCAGGAGCGATATCGATTGGTGAACGGAAGATGGCAGCAAGGCCGCCGCAAGCCATGGGTGGCCGGACAGCCGGGCATGTACACATAGTTCAACGCGCCACGCCCGGTTGCCATTCCCGCTCATGCGGTGCGCGGGGGCAATGGCAGGTGCAGTGCGGGGAGCCCGTCGATACTGCTCTGGTTGTATCGCCGTGACGCACAGTAATCGACAAACGCCGCATCGTCCTTCCGGCCGAAGTGCTCCGCGTGCAGCGTCCGTTCGTCCTGGTATTCCATGAGCGGGACGGCGAAGCCGCAGCTGTCGCTGATCCGATCGGCCGTCACCACGATGATCGCCCGCAGGCCGGGGCCGTCGGCGTCCGCGAAGCGCGGGATCAACTCGGCCCACCGGGGATCGTCCCGAAAGATCGGCTCGCCGCGCCCGTGTACCCGCAGCACCTTGGGTGGCCCGGTGAAGGCGCACCACATCAGCGCGATACGGGCGTTCTCGCGGAGGTGGGCGATGGTCTCCGCATGGCTTCCCCCGAAGTCCAGGTAAGCCACGGTGTGCTCGTCGAGCAGTACGAGCGAGCCGGAACGGCCCTTCGGGGAAAGGTTCACGTGACCGTCCGCCGCCAGCGGCGCGGTGGCCACAAAGAAGATCGGCTGCTCCTCGATGAACGAGCGCAGCCGACCGTCGATCCGGTCGTATACCTTTCCCATCCTTCCATTGTCGGCCGGGAAGGCGAAAAATACCCAGTGAGTTGGGCTACATCGTTACAATTCCCCGGCCGGCGCGGCCCCCGTTACGGTTTGCGACCGACGCCGCTGAGGAACACCTGGTCCATATTGGTCAACGGGGACAGCCGGGGACCCTCCGGCCACCACTCGTGCAGCATGACCAGGCCCGGTTCGACCAATTCGAGTCCTTCCAGATAGGACTCGATCTGCTTGCGGGTGCGGAACCGGCCAGAGCCCATGGAGCTCTCCGTGAGCCTAGCCTCCATGTCCTTTGCGAACTCGCTGAGTTCGGCGTCCTCCTCGGCCGGATCCCAGAAGTGGCACAGCGCCGCGTAGGAGCCGGAAGGCAACGCGTCCAGGTAGGACCTCATGATCTCGTATGGGTTCTCCTCGTCCATCAGGTGGTGCAACGTGTTGCACTGCATCAAGACGTAGGGCCGTTCCAGGTCCAGGTGCTGCGTGACGACGGGGTGCTGGAGCAGTTCGCTCGGCCTGGTCAGATCGGCTTCGGCGAAGTGCGTGTAGTCGTTCTCCTCGAGCAGGGCTCGACCGTGCGCACCGACGATCGGATCGTTGTCGATGTACACCACCCGTGCCTCGGGATTCACGCGTTGCGCGACCTCGTGGGTGTTCTCCACGGTCGGTAGCCCGGAGCCGAGGTCGAGGAACTGGTCCATACCTGCCGGGCCCGCGAGCCAGCGCACCACCCTGACCAGCCATTGCCTGATCGCCTGGGCGGTTCGCGGCGCCTCGGGAGAGGATTCCAGTACCGAGCGATAGACCACCCGGTCGACCTCGTAGTTGTCCTTTCCCCCCAGCAGCGCGTCGTACACCCTGGCCACGCTGGCGGTACTGGTGTCGATGCCCTTCGGGGTCGCTTCGCCCTGGGCCGCCGCACGCTTCAGTTCTTCGCTGGACATCTGGGCTCCATATACACGCCGCGCCGTCAACCGATCACCCTGGATGCTAGAAGGCGGCGCACGTCGGGTAAACGCGGGCCCACCCGCGCTGGGGGTCACGTGGGTGCGTCGGCGGTCAGCCGCGCGACGCATTCCACGTGCTGGGTCATCGGGAACGCGTCGAAGGCGCGCAGATCCGCGAGCCGGTACCCGTGTGTGGCGAACCGGGCGATATCCCTGGCGAGTGAAGCGGGATCACAGGCGACGTAGACCACTGTGGACGGTCCGCGTTCGGCGATGGTATCCACGATCGGCCTGCCAGCGCCCCTGCGCGGTGGATCGAGCACCACGACCTCGGGGCGGGCGCCCTCATCGGCGAGCACCTGCCGCACCTTCCCTCGGATCACCCGCACCTGGGGTAAGTCCTCCAGGTTCATCATGGCGTCGGCGGCCGCCAGCTTCGCCGACTCCACGGCCAGCACCGACCCGTCCGGGCCGACCTGCCCGGCGAGTACCGACGCGAACAGCCCCACACCCGAGTACAGATCCCAGACGTGCGCGCCGGGCGAAGCCCGCGCCCACTCGCCGACCACCGAGGCCAGGGTGTCGGCAGCGGCCGGATGCACCTGCCAGAAACTATGCGCCTGCAGCAACCACTTCCGCCCGGCCGCGTACTCGACGGCTTGCCCGCCGCCCATCATCCGCTGCATCCGGGGACGTCCACCCGGCAGGATGCGCATCTCGGTGGCGTGCACGATGCCTTCCGCGTCCTTGGCCACCGCCAGCTCGGCGCCCCGCGTCCAGGCCTTCGGCAGCACCTCGCTGAGCATGTCCGGCACGCTGATCGGGCAGTCGTCCACCGGGATCACCCTGTGCTCGCGGTTCTCCCGAAGACCGGCCCTGCCGCTGAAGGTCACTCCGAGTCGGACCCTGCTGCGCCAACCGAGCAGGCCACCGGGCAGTTCCTCGACGTGCACCGGCCACTCCAATCCGGCCAGCCGCTCCAGTTGTTCGGCGACAACCGCCGCCTTCAGCTCACGCTGTGTTTCGGCGGAGGCATGCTGCCAATCGCAGCCGCCGCACCCGTTCGGCCTTGCCAGCGGGCAGGGCGGCTCGACGCGGCCGGGAGCGGCTACCAGCACCTGCACCGCGTTCGCCCGGCAGAACGACCCGCCCCGGTCCTCGGTGACCTCGGCGAGCACCCGCTCTCCCGGCAGGGTGTGCCGCACGAAGACCACCCTGCCGTCACACCGGGCGACGCAATGCCCGCCGTGTGCGACGGATTCCACGTCCAGCTCGAGCAGACTGCCCTTCCAGTCCGGAGCGGACCGTGTGGTGTTCACGCGTCGTCATCCCCCTCGTCTCGGGTGTACAGCCCACGCCGCACGTCCCCGGGGGCGATCCTGGTCCGATCCCGGACCCTGGCGGACGAAGCGAGCTGCCACGGCACGCTGGTGACCATCACGCCCGGCTGGAACAGCAGGCGTCCCTTGAGTCGCAGCGCGCTCTGGTTGTGCAGCAAATGCTCCCACCAATGACCGACAACGTATTCCGGGATGAACACGGTCACCACGTCCCGTGGATTATCCCCCCGCATCCGTTTCACGTAGTCGAGTACCGGCCGGGTGATCTCCCGATACGGCGACTCGATCACCTTGAGCGGCACCGGGAACTCCTGCTTCTCCCACTCCGCGGCGAGTTCCCTTGTGGACGTGTCGTCGACGTTGACGGTGACCGCTTCCAGCACGTCCGGCCGGGTGGCCCTGGCGTAGGCGAGCGCCCGGATGGTCGGCAGGTGCACGGTGGAAACCAGCACGATGGCGTGGTTACGGGACGGCAGCACCCTCGGACGGTCCTCAGCCGCGTGCAGCTCTGCCGACACCCGATCGTAGTGCCGCCGGATCGCGGTCATCAGCGCGAAGATCACCGCCATCGCGACGATGGTGATCCAGGCGCCCGCGGCGAACTTCGTGATCAGCACGATGATCAGCACCGAGCCGGTCATGATGAACCCGAACGAGTTGATCGCCTGGGAGCGCCGCATCCTCCGCCGCGCCGCCGGATCGGTCTCGGTGCGCAGCAACCTGTTCCAGTGCCGGACCATCCCGCTCTGGCTGATCGTGAAGGACATGAAGACGCCAACGATGTACAGCTGGATCAGCTGGGTGACCTCGGCCTCGAACACCACGACCAGCAGCACGGCGAACCCGGAGAGGAACAGGATGCCGTTGGAGAACGCCAGCCGGTCGCCCCTGGTGTGCAGCTGGCGCGGCAGGTACCTGTCCTGGGCCAGGATCGAGCCGAGCGCCGGGAATCCGTTGAACGCGGTGTTCGCGGCGAGCACCAGGATCAGACCGGTGAAGAACAGCACGTACCACACGGCTGGCTGGAATCCGGTGAACACCGCGTTCGCCAGCTGGGCGATGAGGGTTTTCTGCTGGTAACCGTCCGGCGCGTTGATCAACTGGTGTGCCGGGTCGTCCGCCAGCACCGCGCCGGTGACCCTGGCAAGGAAGATCAGGCCGAGGAACATGGTGATCGCGATCGCGCCCATCATCAGCAGCGTGTTGGCCGCGTTGCGGCCCTTCGGTTTGCGGAACGCGGGCACCCCGTTGCTGATCGCCTCCACACCGGTCAGCGCCGCGCTGCCGGACGAGAACGCGCGCAGCACCAGAAACACCAAGCCGAATCCGGCCAGGTGTTGCCCCTCTTCAACCAACTGGAAATCGGCGCTCTCCGCGCGCATCTCCTCGCCGAATACGAACACCCGGATGGCCCCCCACAAGATCATCCCGAGAATGCCGACCACGAACGCGTAACTGGGGATGGCGAACGTGGTACCGGATTCGCGTACCCCTCGGAGGTTCATCGCGGTGAGCAGCAAGATCGCGCCAACCGCGAACCCCACCTTGTGCTCGGCGACCACCGGCAGGATCGCGCCGACGTTGGCGGCCGCCGCCGAGATGGACACCGACACGGTCAGCACGTAGTCCACCAGCAGCGCGCTGCCAACCACGAGGCCCCAGCGCCGCCCGTGGTTGACGTTGGCGACCTCGTAGTCCCCGCCGCCGGAGGTGTACGCCCGGACGTTCTGCCGGTACGAGGCCACCACCGCGATCATCACCACCGCCACGAAGATCGCGATCCACGGGCTGAACGCATACGCCGAGGCACCGGCGATGGACAGCATCAGCAGGATCTCTTCGGGGGCGTATGCCACGCTCGACATGGGATCGGACGCGAAGACCGGCAGCGCGATTCTTTTCGGCAGCAGGGTGCGCGAGAGCCGGTCACTGCGGAACGGTCGGCCTACCACCAGACGCTTGGCCGCGGTCGCGAGCTTGGACACGAGACATGAGCGTATGCGTCCTGGTGCCACCGTTTACCGTTGGCCGGTACCTTTCTGCCAAGCCGTGTCCGGCCAATCAGGAAGATGCCTCATTCGGTTACATAACGGACACTGGTGGCGACGAGGAGGCGCAGCGTGCACGTAGTGATCATGGGATGCGGCCGGGTCGGCGCGTCCCTAGCCGCCGCGATCGAGCGGTTGGGTCACGAAGTCTCCGTCATCGACAAGAACCAGCAGGCGTTCCGGCGGCTGGGCAGCGACTTCCACGGCAAGCAGGTGATCGGCACCGGGTTCGACCGGCAGGTGCTGATGGAAGCCGGGATCGAGCGGGCCGAGGCATTCGCGGCGGTGTCGAACGGGGACAACTCGAACATCATCTCCGCGCGGGTGGCCAGGGAGACCTTCGGCGTCGAGCACGTCGTCGCACGAATCTACGACCACAAGCGGGCCGCGGTTTACGAGCGGCTCGGTATCCCCACCGTGGCCACGGTGCCGTGGACCACCGACCGGTTCCTGCGCGCGCTGCTCCCGGACAGCGTGGCCGCGGCATGGCGCGATCCGTCCGGTCTGATCGCGGTGCTGCCACTGCCGGTGCACGAGGGCTGGATCGGACGGCCGGTCGGCCAGTTGCAGCAGGCAGCCGACTGCCGTGTCGCGTTCATCGTGCGGTTCGGAAACGCGCTGCTGCCGGATACCAAGACCGTGTTGCAGGCGGACGATCAGATCTACGTCGCGGTGCGTTCCGGCATGGTCGGCGACACCACGAGCGTCGCGGCACGGCCGCCAGAGGAGGACAGCTGATGCGCATCGCGATCGCCGGTGCCGGCGCGGTTGGCCGGTCCATCGCGGCCGAGCTCATCACGGCCGGGCACCAGGTCATGCTGATCGAGCGGGACATCGGGCAGTTCGACCCGGAGACCGTCGAGGAGGCGGAGTGGGTGCTGGCGGACGCCTGCGAGCTGTCCTCGTTGGAGGACGCCGGGATGCAGCTGTGCGACGTGGTCATCGCGGCAACCGGGGACGACAAGGTGAACCTCGTCGTCTCGTTGCTCGCGAAGACCGAGTTCGCCGTGCGCCGGGTGGTCGCCAGGGTGAACGATCCCTCCAACGAATGGCTGTTCACCGAGGCGTGGGGGGTGGACGTCGCGGTGTCCACGCCCAGGATGCTCGCCGCGATGGTCGAGGAGGCGGTCAGCGTCGGCGACCTGGTGCGGCTGATGACGTTGCGCCAGGGCCAGGCGAACCTGGTCGAGACCACGCTGCCGCCGGACACCCCGCTCGCCGGCCAGCCGGTGCGCAGCCTCGCCCTGCCGAGAGACGCGGCACTGGTGACCATACTGCGCGGTGGCCGGGTGATCGTGCCGGAGGCGGATGACTCCCTCGAGCCGGGGGACGAGCTGCTTTTCGTCGCCTCAGCCGACGTGGAGCAGCAGATCAACACCGCCCTGAAGCTACGCTCGTGAGTCAGCGAGCCCTGCTCGTCAGGGGCAAGCCGTTAAACAGCGAGTCCTGCTCGTCAGGGGCAAGCCATTAAACACAGTTTAGGTGCTATAGCACCTAAAAAGACTCACGAGTATTTCTCCCATAGCCGGCGCTCGATCTCCTCGTCGCTCACGTGGTGCTCGGCCTCCTCGGCCCGCAGCTCCTTACGCCGGAGTTCGGCCTTGCGCACCGCCCAGATGGTCACCAGCAGCGCCAGCGCGAACAGCGGGTAGCCCATCGCGATCTTCGCGAAGCCCAGCCACCCCGCGAGATCCTCCTCGTAGAGCCAGCGCTGCACCACGAACCGAGCGCCGAACACCACGACCCAGACCAGCGTCGCCACGTCGTAGGCGTGCCGCGACCGCTTGTCCTTACGCCAGGACATCCCGGTGCCGTTCAGGTACGACCAGATCACCCCGGCCAGCGGCCAGCGCACCACCGCGGAAAGCGCGAACAGGCTGCCGTAGATCAGGCTGGCCCAGATGCCGAACAGGAAGAAGCCCCGCGCCGAGCCGGTCCGGTAGGCGATGAACGCCGCGATGGCGACCCCGAAGAAACCGGAGATCGCCGGCTGGATCGGCTCCTTGCGCACCACGCGTATCACGGTGATCAACACGGCGACGCCGACCGCGCTCCAGATCGCCGGCTGCAGTCCCGCGATCGCGTTCACCAGCACGAACGCCGCCACCGGCACCGCGGAGTACACCAGCCCGCCGAGCCCGCCCATCTGCTCGAGAAGCGTCGGCTGCGTGTTGCGCTCGTCGGTTTTCGCCGCTTCGGTGTTCTCAGCCGACGTCACGGTTTCCACGTCATCGGGAGTGGTCTGCTCGGCATCACGCCGGGTTTCGCTCATGAAGTTTGCTGCAACTCGTAGTAGGGGTTGTAAAGAACTTTCTGCCCGTCGCGCTCGGCTATCCGGCCCCGAGCCATGATCGTCCGGCCGGGCTCGATTCCGGGGATTCGCCTGCGGCCAAGCCACACTAGCGTCACGCCGTCGGTGCCATCGAACAGCTCCGCCTCAAGGGTGGCGACGGCATCGCGCGGGCACATCTCCACGCTACGCAGTCGCCCGAGGATCGTCACTTCCTCTCCTGAGTGACATTCCCGTACCCGCGCGGCTCCGCTGGCCTCGGCTTTTTCGGACAGATCTTCGGCGTCGAGTTCCTCGACATCACTGGTCAGTCTTCGGACGAGACGACTGAAGTAGCCGTCCCCTGACTTTCCCCCGACCGCCATTGGTAACGCTCCTGTGCTCGGGGCCCCGACTGGCGGAGCCCGTGCACAATCAGCGTAACCACGCGGCGCGGCCGCATGTCGAACTGCCCGAGGATCGAGTCGTGACGTTAACCTTCCGCGCTCGGAATGCGGTGTTACTGCCGGGTACCGGCTCCGACGAGGTCTTCGTGCGGTCGGTGTTCGAGCAGCCGCTGCGCGCCGTTGGCATCTCGCTGCACACCCCGGCGCCGTCGCCGGGTACCGGGCTCGCCGACGAGTACCTGCGCTCGCTCGACCGGCATGCGGCGCACCAGCCCGTGCTGGCCGGCGGTATCTCGCTCGGCGCGCATCTGGCCGTGGAATGGGCGCTGCGCAATCCGGCGCACTGCGCGGGGCTGCTACTCGCGCTGCCGGCGTGGAACGGCCGGCCGGACGGGGCGCCTGCGGCACTCGCCGCGCGGCTCTCCGCGGGCCGGGTCGCCGATGACGGGCTGGACGCCGCGTTGCGGGCGTCAACCGAGGGGCTGCCGGGGTGGCTTGCCGATGAGCTGAACCGCGCGTGGCGACGGTACGGGGCCGGGCTGGCCGACTCGCTGCGGACGGCGGCCGCTCGCCCGGTGCCGCGGCTTGCCGAGCTGCGACGGATCCACGTGCCGGTTGGCGTTGCCGGGTTCGTGGACGACCCGGTGCATCCGGTGGCCGTGGCGAGCAGCTGGGCCGGGGAGCTGCCACGCGGGCGGCTGTGCACCACCAGCCTGGCCGCGATGCGGCACGACCCGCGGACGTTGGGCCGGGCCGCGATACTCGCCTGGCTGCGGGCCCTCGCCGGCTGAACGCGCGGCCCGGCGGCTGGTCGCCTCACGCGGCAAACGTATTTGCCGCAAGCGGAACGCGCCGTCGGCGTCAGCCGTTCGGGTCGCCGCCTTCGGACTGCACCTGCTGAACGTGCTCGGCGATCGCCGCCGGCAGCTCGATCACCAGCGGGGTACGCACCGGCATCGGGGCCGCACCGCGTACCACGACCGTCCCGCGAACCACGTCCCGCAGCACTTCCACGGCCTTGTCGGTGTGTTCCGGCGGCCCCGCCACGACCCCGCGCAGCATCCACCGGGGCCCGTCCACCCCGACGAAGCGCAGCACGACCTGACCGAGCGAGGCGACCAACTCGCCACCCCATTCACCGTTGCGGGTTTCCACCGACGCACCGTCCGAGCGCAGCTGCTCGGCGAGCTCGCCGCGCACCTCTTTCCACAGCCCACCCGAGCGAGGTGCGGCGTAGGCGCTGATCGTGACCTGACCGACCGGCGTCACGATGTGTACCGCCCGCACCGGGCCGGAGGGATCCATCTCCACCTGCAGCTGGGCACCGTCCGGAACGGGTATCCGCACCGAGCCGAGGTCGAGCCGCGCCACGTCGTCGTCCGGGGCCTCGGACTCGTCGTACGGCCCGTCCTGCCCGACGTCGTACGTTTCGTACTCTTCGTCGACTTCGTCATAGTCGACATCCGCGTCATCGGCGCGGTCGTCGAACGGCTCGCCACCTCGGCCACGCCGCCGGAAAATCCCCACTACTCCTCCGTCTCGTTGCTTACCGCACTCCCCGCGAATGCCGCGTGCCCACCGGTAGAGCCGTACCCGCCGGTACCCCGGGCGGAGGCGTCGAGCTCGGCCACCTCACGGAAGATCGCGTGCTCGACCCGTTGCACGATCAGCTGCGCGATCCGGTCCCCCCTGCGCAACGAAATCGGTTCCCGCAGGTCGTGGTTGACCAAGCAGACCTGGATCTCACCCCGGTACCCCGCATCGATCGTGCCCGGCGTGTTCACAACGGACAGCCCGACCCGCGCCGCCAACCCGGACCGCGGGTGCACGAAACCCGCATAGCCATCGGGTAATGCGATCGCGATCCCGGTGCCGACCACGGCACGCTCACCGGGCGGGATCACCACGTCGATCGTGGTGACCAGGTCCGCGCCGGCATCCGCCGGCCGAGCATAAGAGGGAACGGGTACATCCGGATCGATCCGGGTTAGCTGGACCTCGACGCTGGACACGGGCGGCGAGACTACTCTTGTCGGTGTGAGTGAGGACGCGCAGACACCGGGGCGAGAGGGTGACACGTCAAGCGTGTCGGAAATGTCTGAATCGATAACTCGCTCCGCGGAGATCAGCTACTCGGAACGCCTCTACACGCCGTGGTGGTGCTGGCCGCTACCGCTGATCGCCGGCGTGCTGCTGGCAGCCGAGGTCCATATGGGTTATCCGGGCGTGCGGGCTTGGCTGCCCTATGTGGTCGCCGTACCGCTGATCGTGGTGCTGATGCTGTGGCTCGGCAGGGCGAAAGTCCGGCTCGACGCCGGCGAGCTCTGGGTGGGAGCCAAGGACCCCGCGCACCTTCCGGTCCGATTCATTGGTGAACTCGAGGTCATCGAGCCGCGTGACAAGCGCCAAGCGCTCGGCCCCGATCTGGATCCGGCTGCGTTCGTGACGCACCGGGCATGGGTGGGCCCCATGCTGCGCCTCCACTTGACCGATCCCGACGACCCTACGCCGTACTGGTTGATCAGCACGCGGTCGCCGGGTCGGCTAGCGGAGCTCATTCGCGCCGAACGTGACATGCGTCGGTACTAACGAGCGATTCGGCCGTACACCCGTCTAGCCGAACAAGCTCACTCACAGTCCCGGCACACGTAGTTTCCGTCTTCGTCCAAAGACATCCGGCTACGGTGTACGACGAGGAAACACTTGGGACAAGTGAACTCGTCTGCCTGCTTCGGAACCACCTTGACGGTCAGATCCTCCCCGGACAGCCCGGACAGATCCGCGCCAGGCAGCTCGAAGTTCTCCGCCGTATCCGATTCGTCAACGTCCACCACGCCGGACTGCGTCTCGTTACGCCGCGCCTTCAGCTCCTCCAACGAGTCCTCTGCGAGGTCGTCGGCCTCGCTACGGCGTGGCGCGTCGTAGTCGGTCGCCATTTTCGTACTCACCCCTGCGGTCAGCTCTGACGTGTACTGCTTGGCTCGCGAGCGCGCTCGCGGACCTTGTGCCGCTGGATAACGTTCCAGGGCCCTGGTTTGTGCCCGACAACGCAGTGAGGGAAATCTCGCTCCGCGGGCTAGTTATTCCCCGCCCGCCGCGGATCTACCCCAGGTTCAGCCGAGTTCAGCCGACAAAGCGTGCGGGCAGAGCGCGCAGAGGGTAGCCCATACGTCCGTAGTACAGTCGCAACGTCACCCAACCAGGGTGTCTTTTGCGCCCTGCGGGCCGCCGCCACGAGCCTCGAGCGGTCCGAAGCGGACTAAGCGACACCTTGGTCACGATGACGGCGCGGGAGCGTACATCCCTTGCCCCGCAAGCGTTCCCGTGATCGGCTTTAACCGAACGCGGTCGGTTGATCGCATGCGGCCATGAATAATACAGGCGACACGAGTTTGAGTAAGCGCGTCGAGACCCACACTATGACAGTGAAACGCCTAGGCTGATCAGCAACGATTCGTCATAAAGAGGTGTTGGTGAGCCAGGGAGGACAGGCAGTTGGGGCCGGGGTACGTGACAGGGCGCGGTAGAGCTCCTCTCTACCGCAGGCGTCGGCCGTTGCCGGCGCTCATCATTCTGTCCATTCTGGGGATCGGCGCGATAACCGTGTGGGTAAACGCGCTCGACACCAGCATCGACCGCGACGAGGCCGTGAAATGCCCCGCACCCACCCACAAAGCCGCGGACGTCACCTTCCAGCAGCTGCCGTACGACGCACTCGATCGCACCGCTCCGATGCCCGCGAGCAAGGTTCAGGTCCGCGTGCTCAACGCGGGCGATCAGCGCGGACAGGCCTCCATCACCACCGAGGGTCTGAAGGAATTCGGCTTCGAGCAGGTCGCCAAGCCGACGAACGACAGCCTCTACCCTGAGGAGAACCTGGACTGTCGCGGGCAGATCCGGTTTGGCGAGAACGGCGCAGCCGCGGCGCGAACCTTGAGCATTCTCGAACCATGCGCGGAGCTGGTCAGGGACGGCAGGCCGGACGCATCCGTGGACTTGACCGTCGGCGTGAGGTTCGACGATCTGCGGCCGAAGACCGAGGCGGTCAAGGTGCTGCGGTCGCTCGAGAAGTGGGCAGCATCACATCCGGATCAACGCGGCGGTGAGCAGGCCGCGGAACGGATGCAGCCGGACATCGACCCGGCACTGCTGTCCGCGGCCCGCGACATGAGCTGCTGACCAGCCGTGATGCCGCGCGATGTCGCGGACTCACGGGTCTAGACGTCGGCGATTCCGCTCTGCACGGCGGCCGCGTGCAGCTCGGCGTGGATGGTCGGGGCGGCCGCGAGGATGGCGTCCTCACCGAGTTCGGCGTGCTCGCCGGGCAGGTTGACCAGCGCACCGGCCTCGGTGGCCATCAGTGCACCCGCGGCCCAGTCCCAACGGTGCAGGCCGTGCTCCAGATAGCCGTCCGCCCAGCCGGCAGCCACCGCGCACAGGTCGAGGGAGGCCGAGCCGCTCCGGCGAATATCCCGAACGCGGCCGAGCAGCCGCCCGACCATCGCGGCCTGCCGCTGCCGGCGCTGTGGAAAGTAGGCGAACCCCGTGATGAGCAGCGCGTGATCCAGCCTGCTCGGCTCTCCGGCCCGCAGCGGCCGGCCGTCCAGCCACGCACCGTGCCCGCGGGCGGCCGTCCAGCGCCGTCCGCTGATGGGTTCGACCACGGCACCGGCCACCGATACCCCGTCCACCTGCGCGGCCAGCGAGACCGCGAACCACGGGAAGCCGTAGAGGAAGTTCACCGTGCCGTCGATCGGATCGACCACCCAGCGGACGCCGGTGCCGGTCTGCCCGCCTTGCTCCTCGCCGAGCACCGGTTCATCCGGCCGCAGTTCGGCCAGCCGCCCCCGAACCAGCCGCTCGGCCTGCTGATCGGCGGCCGTAACCACATCGGTATCACTGGTTTTGGTGCTGACCTCGACGCCGTGCCCCTCGATCATCGATTCCCGCACCGAGCGAACCAGCTCCGCGGTTTCGGTAGCCACCCGTTCGGCAACATCCAGTAATTGCAGCTCGATAGCTCCCACACGGCTATCCGACCACACGGCGCGCGCGGCGTTATCCGTCAGGGCCTCGCGCGCTATTGTCGGCAGCCTAATCTAGGCGAATCGAGCAGGAAGACTGCATCGTCGAGGAAGGGATGGCACCGTGGCCGCTACCCGAGGATTCGGGATCGACGTCGGCGGTTCGGGTATCAAGGGGTGCCTGGTGGACCTGGAAGCCGGCCAACTGCTGACAAAACGAGTGCGGATTCCCACCCCGCAGCCATCTACCCCGGACGCGGTTGCGGACGTCGTCGCCGAGATCGTCGCCAAGTTCGACTGGGATGGACCGGTCGGCATCACGCTGCCAGCCGTCATCAAGCAGGGGGTCGCGCAAACCGCCGCGAACATCGACAAGTCCTGGATCGATACGGACGCCGATGCCCTGTTCGCGAAGCGAATCGGCCGCTCGGAGGCGGACGTCGCCATGCTGAACGACGCCGATGCCGCCGGACTGGCTGAGATGCGCTTCGGCGCGCCCGAGGTGCGCCGCGGCGTGACCGTGCTGCTCACCTTCGGCACCGGGATCGGCAGCGCGCTGTTCAACGACGGTGTGCTGGTACCGAACACCGAGTTCGGCCACCTCGAAGTCGAAGGTCACGATGCGGAAACACGTGCCGCCGCTTCCGTGAAGGACGACAAGGGGCTGTCCTGGGAGGAGTGGACGGGAAGGGTGTCCACTTACATCCGCGCACTGGAGAGCGTGTTGTGGCCGGACACCATCATCGCCGGCGGCGGGGTGAGCAAAGTGGCCAAGGAATGGCTTCCGCTGCTTGATGTCCGCGCCAAGGTGGCCGCTGCCTCCCGGCAAAACGCCGCCGGAATCATCGGGGCCGCGGTGGCGGCGGCCGAGGGCATCGAGCACTGACCTGCGATGAAGCATTCCGGGTCGCGGCGTACCCCAGCCGGGCTATGATCTTTTGACCTCGGTGTCGCGATGCGGGCGCAGCGCGTCGCTACAATGGAACAGTGCTCACGTCGGCGGATCCCGAATTCGCAGGTACGAGGGCCCTCCCGATTACGTGAAAGCAGCTGAGGCGCTAAGGCTTCCGCTGGCCATGATCGACCGCTGTGAAAGGGCGTACGTGGCAGCCGCAAGAACCGCAACCCGACGCTCAACCTCCTCGACGAGCGCCGCAAAGGCCACCAAGGCCGCTCCGGTCAAAGAGGCTCCGGCGAACGCCGAAGCCGAGGAGGCCCCCGCGACGTCGGCGACGAAAGCCAGAAAGACCGCGAACAAGAAATCACCGGCGAAAGGCTCCGGCTCGAAGTCGGCCCAGGCCAAGGCCTCCCCGGCTGCGGTAGCGCCCGAAGAAGACGCCGCCGTGGTGCCCGAGGAGGGCGTCGAGGTCGATGTCGATGTCGTCGACGGGACCATGGAGGACTCGATCGACGGGGCCGAACTGGACGCGCCCGACTTGGCAGATCTGGAGGCCGTCGAGGTCGACGTCGTCGACGCGACGGTGACCGAGGAGGAAGCCGAGGAGGCGGCCGAAAGCCAGGCCGGCAAGGACGCCAAGAACGACCCGGACTTCGTCTGGGACGAGGAGGAGTCCGAGGCCCTTCGCCAGGCGCGTAAGGACGCCGAGCTGACCGCGTCGGCGGACTCGGTTCGCGCCTACCTGAAGCAGATCGGCAAGGTCGCGCTGCTGAACGCCGAGGAGGAGGTCGAGCTCGCCAAGCGAATCGAGGCCGGCCTCTATGCGGCGGAGCGGGTGCGCACCATCGAGGAACAGGGCGAGAAGCTCCAGCCCCAGATGCGCAGGGACCTCCGGTGGATCGTCCGGGATGGCGAGCGGGCCAAGAGCCATCTCCTCGAGGCGAACCTCCGGCTGGTGGTGTCGCTCGCCAAGCGCTACACCGGTCGCGGGATGGCCTTCCTCGATCTCATCCAGGAAGGCAACCTGGGCCTGATCCGCGCGGTCGAGAAGTTCGACTACACCAAGGGCTACAAGTTCTCCACCTACGCGACGTGGTGGATTCGCCAGGCGATCACCCGTGCCATGGCCGACCAGGCCCGGACCATCCGGATCCCGGTGCACATGGTCGAGGTGATCAACAAGCTCGGCCGGATTCAGCGCGAGCTGCTGCAGGACCTCGGTCGCGAGCCCACCCCCGAGGAGCTCGCGAAGGAGATGGACATCTCCCCCGAGAAGGTCCTGGAGATCCAGCAGTACGCGCGGGAGCCGATCTCGCTCGACCAGACGATCGGCGACGAGGGCGACTCGCAGCTCGGCGACTTCATCGAGGACAGCGAGGCCGTGGTCGCGGTGGACGCGGTGTCGTTCACGCTGCTGCAGGATCAGCTGCAGTCCGTGCTTGCGACGCTGTCCGAGCGGGAAGCCGGCGTGGTCCGGCTGCGCTTCGGGCTCACCGACGGCCAGCCGCGAACCCTGGACGAGATCGGCCAGGTTTACGGTGTGACCAGGGAGCGGATAAGGCAGATCGAATCCAAGACGATGTCGAAGCTGCGACACCCGTCGCGTTCCCAGGTGTTGCGCGACTACCTGGACTGAGTACGTTTCTCTGAAAGCGCCGCCGACCCGGACGGACCCGGGTTCGGCGGCGCTTTTCATTTCGCCTGCCACCCGCCGGCGCGTCCGGACCGGACGGACGCAGCCACAGTAGACAGTCCTATGTAGACGTTACGCGCCGCGGCCTCCCATATGTTGGGAAACCGGCCCGCCGTGTTCGCTCACACCGAACGTGAGACCTATCGCCCGCGATGCGGGAACAGTTGCGTTCCTTTCAGCGTCTGTAACAGTGGAAGCTGCGGCCCTCACGCAGGCACCGCAGCACCGGTACCCGAACAGAGGGAGATACTGATGACGACGCTCACCCGCCCGGAGCTGACTGCCGCGGACCGTTGCGACCGCTGCAGCGCGGCCGCCGGCGTGCGAGCTTTGCTCCCGTCCGGAGGCGAACTGCTGTTCTGCGGGCACCACGCTCGGGAGCACCGGGACCGGCTGATCGCACTCGAGGCAGAAATCCAGCAGAGCGACAACGAGATGCTCGAGCTGGACGCTTCGATCAAGCGGGAGGGGCCAACCACGTAGTCCGACCGGCCAAATCGGACTTAACGGCCGCGAAAGGGGCCTGCCGCTTCGGCGGCGGGCCCCTTCGCCTTCGCCGTATCCCGAACCGCGAGAGGCGTACCACATCGCTCGGGTGCCGCGTCTCACTCGTCAATCCCGCATGACGTCCAGCTCAGCGGGCACCCCCGCTGGTGAGTTCGCTGAGAGCGATACGTGACGCAACTCGCACCCGCGTGGGAACACTTGCGGACAGCCATGCGTCTGCAAGAGTAGGAGCTAGCGAACACAGTGAGCCAACTGAACCCTGTTAGCTCAGCTAGGCCGCAGGCCAGGGTCGGTTTCACCGTGGTCGCAGCCGGATCGAGGGTCTCGGGCAATCCGAGACCGGGACGGAGGGAGACCCCATGACGACGACGCTCACCCGCCCCGCACTGACCGCTGCCGACCGTTGTGACCGGTGCGGCGCACGGGCACAGGCACGTGCCGTTCTACGCACCGGAGGTGAGCTGCTCTTCTGTGGGCACCACGCCCACGAGTACGAGGGCAAGCTCAAGGAACAGGAGGCTGACCTGCAACACGGCTGACGTTCGCTAGACACCTTCAGCAAGTGGGCGGGAACCCCGCAATCCGGGTTCCCGCCCACTTTTTGCGTCTCCGGGCGCGTCACCCGGGCACGTCCAGGGAAGGCCCGCGTTACCAGGAACGTAGCGTGGCGATGCGTTCCTCGAGTTGCTCGACGGAGGCCATCGCCGTCGGGGGACCGCCGCAACCGCGCCGCAACTCACCGTGGATAACGCTGTGCGGCTTGCCCGTGCGGTGGTGATACACGGATACCAGCGCGTTCAGCTCGCGACGTAGCGACGCGAGCCGTTCCTGGACGCTCTGCGGGTGCGTCTGTGGACCCGCCCCAGCAGGCCCGCTCGGTGCCTCGGGGCGGCTGCTCGCGCCGCGCCGGGAGGATTCCTTGAGCTGCTCCTCCTGCCGCTTGCGCAGCAGCGCGCGCACCTGGTCCGGCTCGAGCAGCCCGGGAAGGCCCAGATACTCCTGCTCCTCGGCGGTTCCCGCGAACGCGCCGGTGCCGAACGAGTTGCCGTCGTAGATCACCTGATCCAGCTCGGCCGAGGCACCGAGCGAGGTGTACGGCTTGTCCTCCCCGGTCGGCTCGTCCTTGGTGCGGTTCGCGTCCGCGAGCAGCTCGTCGTCCCAGCCGTCCTGCTCCCGATGCGGCTTGCCGAGCACGTGGTCGCGTTCGGTCTCCATCTCGCTGGCCAGCTCGAGCAGCGCCGGCACGCTCGGCAGGAAGATGCTGGCGGTCTCCCCCGGTTGCCGCGCCCGGACGAACCGGCCGATTACCTGAGCGAAGAACAGCGGCGTGGACGCACTCGTCGCGTACACCCCGACCGCGAGGCGGGGCACGTCGACGCCCTCGGAAACCATCCGGACGGCGACCAGCCACCGATCGTCCGAATCGGCGAACTCCCCGATCCTGCGGGTCGCCTTCGGATCGTCGGAGAGCACCACCACCGGCTCGGTCCCCGTCACCCGATGCAAGATCTTCGCGTACGCGCGGGCGGACTCCTGATCCGTGGCGATCACCAACCCGGCCGCGTCCGGCACCCCGCCGGAACGCAGCTGTCCCAACCGCACATCCGCGGCCTGCAGCACCGAGGGGATCCACTCACCGGCCGGATCCAGCGCGGTCCGCCACGCCCGTGCCGTTTGCTCCGCGGTCAGCGGTTCACCGAGGCGCGCGGTGAACTCGTCCCCCGCGCTGGTCCGCCAGCTCGCCTCACCGGAATAGGCCAGAAAGATCACCGGGCGGACCACTCCGTCCTCGAGCGCGTCCGCGTAGCCGTAGGTGTAGTCGGCCTTGCTGCGCTCCGCACCGTTGCCGTCCGGTTCGTAGGTCACGAACGGAATCGGCGTGTCATCGCTGCGAAACGGGGTACCGGTCAGCGCCACCCGGCGCACCGCGGGTGTGAACGCCTCGCGGATCGCATCCCCCCACGATTTCGCGTCCCCGCCGTGGTGGATCTCGTCAAGGATCACCAGCGTCTTGCGGTTCTCGGTGCGCACCCGATGCAGCGTGGGGTGGGCTGCCACCTGGGCATAGGTCACCGCGACGCCATGGAAGTCGCGGGAGGTGGCACCCGCGCCGTTTGTGAAGTTCGAGTCGATCGCGATCCCCGCGGCAGCGGCAGCCGAGGCCCACTGGTGCTTCAGGTGCTCGGTGGGCGTGACGATGGTGATCGCCGCGACGGTGCGATCGGCGAGCAACTCGGCCGCGATCCGGAGCCCGAACACGGTCTTCCCCGCGCCCGGTGTGGCCACCGCGAGGAAGTCCTGCGGCCGGGTGGCCAGGTACTTGGTGATTGCGCGGCGCTGCCAGGCACGGAGGGGACGCTGCTCCGGCTGGGTGTCGTCCGACTCGGAGGTGCGCGCTTCTGACTCCAAGGACGGACCGCTCCTTTCTTCCGGCGTTACCTCACCCCAGCGCGGACATGCCGTGGTATGCCGACATGCGAATGCCCTCCCGGCGCCGACGACGAATGCGTCGTCGAGGTCCCGCGGCGACGAGGGGAACCCCGGTGAGGGCGGGTGGAAGTTTACCCGGTAGGACGCCGGTAACCCGGTACGACGCGACACCCCGATAAAGATCGTGCCCCCGGGCAAGCCAAAACGCCGTCAATGGACCATGCTTATAGGAGCTATGAGCACGCAGGACAGTGCCGCCACGGGCGGCGAGCAGCCCCGCGGCGCGCGTAATCCCGAGCCGGAGCGGCCCCGTAGGGGCCCGTTGCGGCTGCTCGGCCGCACCATGAGCAAGGCGTGGGAAGGCAATCTGTTCTCCGAGGCCGCGGAGGCGGCGTTCTGGCAGACGCTCTCCTTGCCGCCACTGCTGCTCGGGTTGCTCGGTAGCCTCGGGTACGTCGCCGAATGGTTCGGCAGCGAGATCGTCCGCGCCGTGCGCGAGAAGATCATGGCCTTCTCCGAAACGATCTTCAGTCAGGACGTCGTCGATCGCATCATCGAGCCGACCGTCAACGACATCCTCACCGTCGGCAGGGGAGAAATCGTTTCGGTCGGCTTCCTTATCTCGCTATGGGCCGGATCCTCGGCGCTGTCCTCGTTCGTCGACGCGATCACCGTCGCGCACGGGCAGTACGGGGTACGCAACGAGGTGTGGCAACGCATTGTGGCGCTGCTGCTCTACATGGCGACCCTGGTGCTGCTGATCGTCGGCCTGCCAATCATCGCGCTGGGCCCGGATCTGCTGCCCGACGTGTTCCCGACGGCATGGCAGCCGACGATCGCAACCTGGGTTGGCTACCTGTACTACCCGACAATCGGGGGAATCACGCTGATCGCGCTGGCCACGCTGTACAAGCTGGCGCTGCCACACAAGCTGCCGTGGCATCGGGTGCTGCCGGGCGCGATCATCGCGATGATCGTGTTCCTGCTCACCAGCGTCGGGCTGCGGCTGTACATCGCGTGGATCACCACCACCGGCTACACCTACGGCGCGCTGGCGACGCCGATCGCGTGGCTGCTGTTCGCGTTCTTCATCGGGCTCGCCGTGGTGATCGGCGCGTACTTCAACGCCGCGCTCGAGGAGATGTGGCCTGCGAAGATGACCCGCAGGCAGCGCCGGAGGTGGCGGCGGCTGGAAGTGGCGCGGGCGGACGAGCCCGGCGAGCTGGCCGAGGCCGAAGGCGAGCCGACGCGGCAGGACGAGCACGCCGCGCCGCGGAAGCAAGACGAGCACGCCGCGCGGCAGCACCAGGACGAGGGCGCCGCGCCGACCACCAAACTGCCGAAACGCTCACCCGGCAAGCAGACGCCGCCACAGCTCGGGAACGGGCGTCCGAGCGGCATCGGCGTCACACCGCGGCAGCCGGACGCGGACTAGCCCAGCCGCTCGCGCGGCGGGATGAGCCGCCGAACCGTTACTCGTCGTCCCCACCGGGCGGCATGGCGTCGAAGATGCGCTTGCAGTCCGGACATACCGGCGAGCCCGGCTTGGCCGACTTGGTCACCGGGAAAACCTGGCCGCACAGCGCCACCACGTGCGTACCCATGACCGCGCTCTCCGCGATCTTGTCCTTCTGCACGTAGTGGAACACCTCCGGAGTGTCGTCCGTGGTGCTCTCGGTGCCCTCCGGGCGAGTGTCGACATCGGGAAGCGTCTGGGTTGGTGTACTCACGGCTTCCATTTTGCCTCACGGCCGCTCATGCATCGAGCGCTACTCGTCGGCCTGGCTGTCCACCACACGATGGCTGCCGTCCTCGATCGCGGTGCGCTCCCGCTGATACCGGTTTACCGGCTCGGCCTTGCGCGGTGGGCGGTCGTTCGCGACCAGCACGGCGATCCATGGCAGCGGCACGGACAGCACGACGAGCGCAAGGGCCAGCCACCACGTTTGATAGAAGAACCCGGCCAGGATGAGGCACGGGAACCGCATCCCCATCATGATCATGTATTTGCGCTTGCGCGCCGCGTGCTCTTCGTCGTACGAGGGCGCGGCCTCCGTGATGAGCACCGGCGTGCCATCGCGGTCCGTGTTCGTCCGCTCGCGCTCGTGCCGAACCTTCACCTGCTTACCTCCGCCACCATCGTCCCACCCGCGGCCCCTGCCGGATACCCCGACCGGGACGGCGTGTACCACGGCCCGGCACACCCCCTCGTGCGAGCATGCTCGGCGTGGCCGATCTCCCCAACCTCGACACCGACCTGTGCGCCAGATTGCGGGACGCGTTTCGGACCCACCGGTACGACGCCGACGGGGTACTCGAGTTGCTGGGGCCGCGGGCGCATGCCGCGCTCGGCAGGGGTGAGCCCGAGCTCGCCAGCCGCGCGAGCAGGAACGCCGGCCCGCTCGGCACGTTGATCAGGGTGTTCCTGCTCGGCGAACCGGCTCAGGCAGGTGAGCTGTCCGCGGCGCTGGATCCACTGCCGCTCGGCGAGGCCATCGCGGGCGGCCTGCTCACCGGGTCGGCGGATCGGCTGCGCGCCGCGCTGGACGTGCGACCGCACGCGGACCAGGAAACCTCCTGGTGGGTTATCGCCGATCTGGACTCCGGGCAGCTGGGCGAACGGGTGCCGCCCGACCATGTGCTCGGTATCGGGCAGGCTTCGCACAGCCTGGTGCGCGCGACCACCCGCCGGCCGGTCGACACCCTGCTGGATCTGGGCACCGGGTGCGGTGTGCAGTCGCTGCACGCATCGCGGCACGCCAACGGGATCACCGCGACCGACGTCGCGCCCCGTGCGCTGGCGCTGGCCGCCGCCACGTTCCGGCTCAACGAGCTCGATGTGGAGCTGCTGGAGGGCGAGTGGTTCACCCCGGTTGCGCGCAGGCGGTTCGACCAGATCGTGTGCAACCCGCCGTTCGTGGTCGGACCACCGAAGGTGGACTACGTCTACCGCGATTCGGGGCTGACCGGGGACGACGCGAGCTCCCTGCTGGTCAGGCAGCTGCCGGCGTTCCTCAATCCGGGCGGAGTTGGCCAGTTGCTGGCATCGTGGTTGCACCGAACCGGCGAAGACTGGTCCGATCGGGTGAGATCCTGGCTGCCGCCCGCCGGCCTGGATGCCTGGTTCGTGCAGCGCGATGTCGCCGATCCCGGCCTGTACGTGGGCACCTGGCTGCGCGATGCCGGGATCGACCCACGGTCGGCCGAAGGAAAGGCGAAGGCAGCCGCGTGGCTGGACTGGTTCGAGGCCAACGACGTGGAGGGCGTCGGGTTCGGCTTCGTCACGTTTCGCCGCACCGGCGACGTGGACGGCGAGGTGGTCTGCGAGGACCTCCGGCAGGCCTATGACGATCCGCTCGGGGTGGAGGCGGCCGGCTGGCTGGATCGGGTGGACTGGCTGCGCGCGCACGCGTCCGCACAGGGACTGCTGGATGCCCGGCTGGTCGTGGCGGACGGTGTGGTGCTCGAGCGGATCGATGAGCCGGCCGACGAGGGGTGGCACACCATCACGCGCAGGCTGCATCGCACGAACGGCCCTGGCTGGCGACACGAGCTGGACGAGCTGTCCGCCTCGCTGCTCGCCGGCTGCCGTGGCGCGCTAACGCTCGGTGACCTGCTCGCGCTGCTCGCCGCCGCGCACGACCAGCCGGTGGACGAGCTGGTGGGCGCCGCGTTGCCCGCGGTGCGGGATCTCATCCGGCACGGGATGCTGCTTCCCGCGGACGGGTGGGAGCCGTCAGCGCCACCAGAGCCGCCGGAAACGGCGCAAGGCGCACCATGAGGGCGGTCGTCAGCCGGGTGCGGGCGGCACGCGTCACGGTGGACGGCGAGGCCGTCGGCGCGATCGATGAACCCGGACTGTTGGTATTGCTCGGAATCAGCGTCCGGGACACGCTCGAGCAAGCCGGCACGATGGCACGCAAACTCCACGAATTGCGCATCCTCGATGACGAGCAGTCATGTGCGAGCACCGGTGCGGGCTTGCTTGTTGTCAGCCAATTCACCCTGTACGGCGATACCCGCAAAGGGCGACGGCCATCGTGGACCCAGGCCGCCCGCCCGGAACAGGCCGAACCGTTGGTGGAGGCCGTCGTGGCCGAGCTCCGCGAGCGTGGCGCATATGTAGCAACTGGCCGCTTCGGAGCGATGATGCTCGTGGAAAGCACCAACGACGGTCCTTTCACGGTCCTTGTCGAGGTTTAGGTCATAGCAGCGTCCACGATGGACACAGCAACCATGATCAAAATTAGGGTCTAGACCGTTTTTGATATGGGCGCTTTCTTGTTTCGTGACCGACCTCTCAGGAAAACCTTAGGTTTTCTTGAGCAACGACTTGCGCGATAAAGCGTCCAATAATCGGGAACCCCGGGAACGTTTCGGAGCGCGTAAGCGTTGAGCGTGATGACCAGCCAATAGCAAACGGGATTCCCACACGGACGTAGCGACGCGAACAGACCGGTGTGACAGGACAACGGCAGCTCGCACAGGGGAGGGAGACCATGACCGTCCCACAGACAGTGGAAGGTCTGCCGGCCACCGATGAGGTGGCCGAGCCGGCCGCCACACCTATCGAGGAACTACCCGACCTCGGTGCGTCAGAGCCTACGCTGCTCGGCAACGCGGAGGCGGATCTCGACGCGCAAGGGCCTGCCGCCGACCTCGTTCGCGTGTATCTCAACGGAATCGGCCGCACCGCCCTGCTCACCGCCCAGGACGAGGTGGACCTCGCCAAGCGGATCGAGGCCGGCGTGTTCGCACAGCACATGCTGGACACCGCGAACCGCCTGAGCGCGAAGCGCCGCAGTGAGCTGTCCGCACTGGTCCGTGACGGAAAGGCAGCGAAGAACCACCTGCTGGAGGCGAACCTTCGCCTGGTGGTATCCCTCGCCAAGCGGTATACCGGCCGTGGCATGCCGCTGCTCGACCTGATTCAAGAGGGCAATCTCGGCCTGATCCGCGCCGTGGAGAAGTTCGATTACACAAAGGGTTTCAAGTTCTCCACGTACGCCACATGATGGATTCGCCAGGCCATCACCAGGGGAATGGCCGACCAGGGACGCACCATCCGGCTGCCGGTGCATCTGGTCGAACAGGTGAACAAGCTGGCCCGCATCAAGCGCGACCTGCACCAGCAGCTCGGGCGCGAGGCCACCCATGAGGAGCTGGCAAAGGAATCCGGGTTGCCGCAGCAGAAGATCGGCGATCTGCTCGATCACGCGCGCGATCCGGTGAGCCTTGACATGCCGGTCGGCACCGAGGAAGACGCCCCGCTGGGCGATTTCATCGAGGACGGCGAAGCTACCGACGCGGAGAGCGCGGTGATTTCCGGGCTACTCCAGGACGATCTTCGCCGTGTGCTGTCCACGCTGGACGACCGGGAGCAAGCGGTGATCCAGTTGCGGTACGGCCTGGCGGACGGCCAGCCCCGCACGCTGGACTACATCGGCAAGTACTTCGGGCTGTCCCGCGAACGCGTTCGGCAGATAGAGCGGGAAGTGATGTCGAAGCTGCGCGACGGTGAGCGAGCGGAACGCCTGCGCGCCTATGCCAGCTGAGCCGGAGTAGCCTGCCCACCCTCACTCGTTTGGCCGAGTTGACTTGTGAGCCTGTTCACGCCACGGTCAAACGGATAGCTAACTTTGCGTGGCCGCGACCGCTATGGCGATCGCGGCCACGTTCCCCCGGGGGGTCGGGTCCGTCGGGGTGGGCCCGGCCTCCCGACCCTTCCGGCCGTATTCCCGGCTCGGGACGCGTGCCGGGTAACGTCTGCTCCTGATACTTCGCGAGCATGCAAGGGAGCAGTTGACGTGTCCACCACCGCGTCCCCGGCCCACAGTCCTACCTTCACGCACACCGGCGTCCTGCCGCTCGGCCCGGACACCCACACCGAGTACCGGTTGGTGACACCAGAGGGCGTGCGCAGCATCGACACTCCGGCCGGCGCGTTCCTGGAGATCGAGCCGCGGGCACTCACCCGGTTGGCAGCCGAAGCGGTACAGGACATCCAGCACCTGCTGCGACCCTCGCATCTCGCCCAGCTCCGGTCCATCGTGGATGACCCGGAGGCCAGCGGTAACGATCGCTTCGTGGCGATGGACCTGCTGCGCAACGCGTGTATCTCGGCCGGAGGCGTGCTGCCGATGTGCCAGGACACCGGTACCGCCATCGTCATCGGCAAGCGCACCGAGCGGGTGCTCACCGGCGGTACCGACGAGCAGGCGCTGTCCAGGGGCATCTTCGACGCGTACCAGGAGCTCAACCTGCGCTACTCGCAGATGGCGCCGGTGACGTTCTGGGAGGAGCGCAACACCGGCACCAACCTGCCCGCGCAGATCGAGCTGTACCACGCCGACGGCGGCACCGATCCCAGCTATGAGTTCCTGTTCCTGGCCAAGGGCGGCGGCAGCGCGAACAAGACGTTCCTGTACCAGGAAACGAAGGCCGTGCTGAACCCAACCAGACTCGCCGGGTTCCTTGACGAGAAGCTGCGCAGCCTCGGCACCGCGGCATGCCCGCCGTACCACCTGGCGATCGTGGTTGGCGGGATGTCCGCCGAATACAGCCTCAAGGTGGCCAAGCTGGCCTCCGCACGCTACCTGGACGACCTGCCGCACGAGGGTTCGCCGCTCGGGCACGGTTTCCGGGACGTGGACCTCGAAGGGCAGGTGCTGGAGATGACGCGGCAGTTCGGGATCGGCGCGCAGTTCGGCGGCAAGTACTTCTGCCACGACGTGCGGGTGATCCGGTTGCCGCGACACGGCGCGTCCTGCCCGGTGGGAATCGCGGTGTCCTGTTCGGCGGACCGGCAGGCCAAGGCGAAGATCACCAGCGAGGGCGTGTTCCTCGAGCAGCTCGAGCGCGACCCGGCCCGCTACCTGCCCGAGGTGCACGGAGAGGAGCTCTCCGACGAGGTGGTGCGGATCGACCTGAACCGCCCGATGGACGAGATCAGGGACACGCTGAGGAAACTGCCGGTGAAGACCCGGCTCTCCCTGACCGGCCCCCTCGTCGTCGCCAGGGACATCGCGCACGCGAAGATCGCCGAACGGTTGGACGCGGGCGAGCCGATGCCGCAGTACCTGCGGGATCACCCGGTGTACTACGCGGGGCCGGCGAAAACGCCAGAGGGCTTCCCGTCCGGTTCGTTCGGCCCCACCACCGCCGGCCGGATGGATTCCTACGTCGAGCAGTTCCAGGCCGCCGGCGGCTCGCTGGTGATGTTGGCGAAGGGCAACCGCTCGAGCAAGGTGGTGCGGGCCTGCCAGGAGCACGGCGGCTTCTACCTGGGTTCGATCGGCGGTCCCGCCGCCAGGCTGGCTCAGGACTGCATCCGCCGGGTGGAGGTCCTCGAATACGCCGAACTGGGCATGGAAGCCGTGTGGCGGATCGAGGTGGAGGACTTCCCCGCGTTCATCGTGGTGGACGACAAGGGCAACGACTTCTTCGCCGAGACCTCGGCCCCCACCCTGCAGATCAGCTTCCGCTAGCGCGCCTAGCCCCGGTGGGGCTACTTCTTCTGCTTCGAGCGCTCAACCACGATGGTGCGCTCGGCGAGCGGCTCGTCCAGCTGCACGCTCAGCTTCGGGTAGCGGATGTCCATCGTGCACTGCAGCCCTGGTTTCGTCGGGATCGTCTCGACGACGCTCACCCGGACCTTCTGCGCGCCCTGCTCCGCGACCTTCGCCGAGACGTTGCTGCAGCCGCCTTCCTGCCCGACCACGGTCACCGTGCGACCATCCCCGGACCTCCACACCCGCTTCTTGTCGCTGGACGACTGCGGGCCCGGATCGATAATCTGGCCCTGCGGCACGAGCCGGGCGCCGCCGGACGGGTTGGACGCTGGCTTGTCCGGCGCGCTACCGGGTGCGCCAGTGGACCCGCCACCGCTCCCGCTGTCGCCGTTTTCGTCGCTCGGAGCGCCACTCGGGCGGCCTTTCTGCCCGGAACCCGGGCTCCCCGGCGCCGAGGCGGACGGCGACTGCGAGCCGTTCCGTGGCTGAGACTCTTGCTGTGCCTGGTTGCCGCACGCCGTGCCAGCCAGGGCCAGCACGCTCGCGCCAACAACGATGCCGATACGGCGTCCTAGGTGTCTCATACCCACCAAGACGGAACCGGCCCCGCCAGGGGTTGCACGCATCCGGAAATCGGGCGCGAGACGCTCTACTGGAGATCGAGTGAGCGCAGCCGCCGCGGACCGGTGTCCGGCCGGGATGGTGGCGCCCCGAGGCCAACCCTGGCGCTGAGCACGAACGCGCCCTCCGGCGAGGCCAGCACGGGCTCAAGTGCCACCGAACGGACCTCAGGCTGGTCCTCGGCCAGCGCGGCCAACCGCAGCACGATGTCCTGCAGCCCACCGAGATCGACCGGCTCGTCCCCCCGGTACCCGGTCAGCAACGGCGCGGCCTTCGGCTCCCGCACCAGCGACGCGGCGTCCACGTCGGTCAGCGGCACGGCCCGATACGCCCGGTCCCCCAGCAGGTCGCTGACCACGCCGGCGAGCCCGAACGACACCAGGCTGCCGAACGACGGGTCGTCCTGCAGGCCGACCACGCAGGAAACTCCCCTTGGCGCCATTCGCTGCACGAACATCACGTTCGATCCGGAGACGTCGACCAACGCGTCGAACGCGGTGCGCACGGTCTCCGTGCTACTCAGGTCCAGCCGCACACCGAGCAGATCCGGGCGGTTCCGCATCCGCTCGTCGCTCGATTTCAGCGCGACCGGGTAGCCAAGCTCCTCGGCCGCCGCCACCGCCTCGTCCACACCGGACACCACGCGGAAGCCTACGACCGGGATGCCATACGAATCGAGCAGCCGGACTACGTTCTCGTCCGGCATGCGCGTCGGTTCGGCTTCCGATCGCTCGGAGTCCGAAATGGACAGATCGGCCCGAAGGATTTCGTGCGCGCGTTCCGGGTGTGTCCCGCTCGGCCGCACAATGCTGCCCTGCTCCGCGCAGCGCCAGCTCGCGTACCGCGTGACGCGTGCCAGCGCGAGCACCGCGCGCTCCGGGCTCGGATACGAGGGGACGGACCCCTTTGCCGGAGCGCCACTGTCGTCCCTGATCGCGAGTTCGCTCGGGATCCCTTCCGCGGCAAGGAAAGTGGATACGATCGGCTTGGCGCTCGCCGGTTCCTGCCCGGCAACCACCTCACGCAACGCGCGCGCGTACGCGGTGCCCGGTACGGCGAGCGGCGGCACGAACACCGCGACCAGCGAGTCCACGTCGGTACTGGTGAGCGCTTCCCGCACCGCGGAGGCGAACTCCTCGGGACCGGCCTGTGAGCCGACGTCGATCGGATCGCAGGCGAGCTCGAGGCCCTGCGCTAGCGCGGTGTCCGAGGCGAGCAGCGCGATCGCCGTCGAATTGCCCACGATGGCTATCCGCTGGCCGGCCGGCAACGGCTGGTGCGCGAGCAGCATCGCGGTGTCGAACAGCTGCGCGAGCGACTCGACGCGAATCACTCCGGCCTGCTCGAACAGTGCCTGCACGCTGGATTCGTCCACCGATACCGAGGTCGCCGCCAGTGCCGGTGTCACCGCGTGCCGGCCGGATTTCACCGCGACGATCGGCTTGCTGCGCCCCAGCCTGCGGGCGAGCCTGGCGAACTTGCGCGGGTTGCCGAAGGACTCGAGGTACAGCAGCACGACATCGGTGCACGGATCGGTTTCCCAGTACTGCAGCAGATCGTTGCCGGAGACGTCCGCACGGTTGCCCGCGGAGACGAAGGTGGAAAGGCCAAGCCCGCGGGATGCGGCATCGGCGAGGATCGCCGTACCGAGCGCGCCGGACTGGCAGAAGAACCCGGTGCGGCCATGCATCGGCAGCTGCGGTGCGAGGGTGGCGTTCAGCCGAACGGCCGAGCTGGTGTTCACCACGCCGAGCGCGTTCGGTCCGACCACCCGCATGCCGTGCGCCCGCGCCTCGCCGGCCAGCCGCCGCTCCGCGTGCAGCCCGTGCGGCCCCGTCTCGCCGAAGCCGGCTGTCAGCACGATCAGGGTCTTCACGCCCTTCTCGAGGCAGCCGTCCAGCACGTCGTCCATGCTGGCCGCCGGTACCGCCACCACCGCGAGATCGACCGGATCCGGGATGTCCACAACGGATGGGTAGGCGCGAACCCCGCGCACCGCGACGTGTTCCGGGTTGACCGGGTAGACCGGGCCGGCGAAATCCGCGGTCAGCAGGTTGGTCAGCACCGCGTAGCCGAGCTTGGTGGGGTCGGTTGACGCCCCGATCACCGCCACGGAACGCGGGTGCAGCAGGTTGTGCACGCTGCGGGCCTCGGCAGCCTGCTCCCGCGAACGGGCCACCGCGAGCGACTCCTCGGTCGGGTCGATGGCGAACTCCAGGTGCAGCACGCCTTCCTCGATCTCGCGGCTGACCTGGTAGCCGGCCTCCCGGAATACCCGCACCATCTGGGCGTTCTCCGCGAGTACCTCCGCCACGAAGGAGCTCAGCCCACGCTCCCTTGCGGCCGCGGCGAGATGCTCGAGCAGGATCGAGCCGAGCCCCCTGCCCTGATGGGCGTCCTCGACGACGAACGCGACCTCGGCCTGGTTGCTCTCCCCGAGTCGCTCGTAGCGGCCGACCGAGACGATGTCGTCACCCAGCATCGCCACGAACGCCACCCGGTCGTGGTGATCAACGTTGGTGAAGCGTTCCAGGTCTCGCCGCGGCATTCTCGGATACGGCCCGAAATAACGGAAATATCGGGTGCGATCGGACAGCCTGCCGTGAAACGCGAGGATCGCGTCCTTGTCGTCCGGTGTGATCGGGCGCAAGTGCACCGTGCCGCCGTCGGAAAGGACCACATCCGCTTCCCAGCGGCGCGGGTAGTCGTACGGGTCGCGCGCATCCGCTTCCGGTGGGGTCGCTGCCGATGCGGTCGCTGCCGGCTGTTCGCCAACACTGTCCACTGTGAACTCACCTCGCCCGGTTCACCGCGCTAGTCCCTCGGATCGGCTGGCTCCAGTCCGTGCAACGGAAACACCGCGCGCCGAGTTTCCCGGATGGCGCGGTCCACCGGGTCGCGAGTCACGCCATCCCATCGTTCGAACTCGGGAACCGTCCCGTCGCTCATGGTGCTCGGCAGGTTGAGCGAGGGCGCGTTCTCCAGCAGTGGCGCGGTCCACTTGGTGGGTAACACGGTGTCCGGCTCGATATCCCGATCGAGCATCGTGGCGATCAGGTGCGTCCAGGAGCGCGGAACCACCCGCACCAGCTGGTAGCCCCCACCGCCCATGGCCAGCCACCTGCCGTCGGCATGCTCCTCGGCGAGTGCGCGCAGCTGCCGGTAGATCTCCCGGTGCCCGTCCACGGACAGCGAAAGGTCGGCGAGCGGATCCTCCGCGTGCGAGTCCACGCCGCACTGGGTGACGAGCACTTGCGGCCGGAACTCCGCGATCAACGACGGCACCACGGCGTGGAACGCGCGCAGCCAGCCGCTGTCCGGTGTGCCGGGCGGCAGCGGGATGTTTACCGCGCTACCCGCGGCATGCTTGCCGCCGATCTCGTCGGACGTGCCGGTACCCGGCCACAACGAGAACGGGTGCTGGTGCAGCGAGATGGTGAGCACCCGCGGATCGTCGTAGAACGCCGCCTGCACACCGTCGCCGTGGTGCACGTCGGTGTCCACGTAGACGATCCGCTCCACACCGTTGTCCAGCAGCCAGGAGATCGCGACCGCGCAGTCGTTGTACACGCAAAAGCCCGAGGCGTGGTCGCGCATCGCGTGGTGCAGGCCGCCGGCGATGCTGACCGCGCGCTTGGCCTTCCCGCTCGCCAGCTGGTCAGCAGCCAGCAGCGTGGACCCCACGACCAGCGCGGAGGCGGCGTGCATCTGGTCGAACACCGGGTTGTCCGCGGTGCCCAGCCCGTGGCCGAGATCCCAGCCCGCAATCGGGGCCTGCTTCACGGCTTCCAGGTACTCGTGGGCGTGTACCCGTTCCAGTTCGAGGTCGGGGGCCGGCTCCGGACTCAGCAGCGGTATCCCGTCCAAAACGCCGAGCGCGGTGGCCAACCGGATGGTGAGCTCCAGCCGTATCGGGTTGAACGGGTGGTCACCACCCAGGTCGTAGCCAAGCAACTCGGAATCCCACACGACAGCTGGTGCACCCATGGTTCGGTACGGTAACCCGCCGATCGGGCTTCGCGCCTGGGTGTGGCGGCGGTAATCCGCGAATCGTGGGGGCTGGCATGTGGGTGACATCGGCGGGTTGGCCCGCACCGCCTGGTCCGGCGCCGGCGCCCCCGGTTCGGCGCCCGGCGCCCCTGGACTCGGTGCGCCAGCGGCCCTCGGACTCGGTGCGCCGGTGTCCACGGGTTCGGTGCGCAGCCGCCCTCGGACTCGGTGCGCCAGCGCCCCCCGGATTCGGCGCGTCAGCGTCCCCGGACTTGGTGCGCAGGCGCCCGGCGCGTCACTCGCCGGTGGCCACCGGCCGGTTCGGGTCGGTGCACCAGTGCGACCAGGAGCCGGCATACAGCGCGGCCGGCTCGGCGCGGCCGGCGTGTTCCAGCGCCAGCACCACGGAGGACGCCGTGATTCCCGAACCGCAGTACGCCCCGACCGGGGTATCCGTGCTGACCCCCAGCTCGGCGAACCAATCGGCCAGCTCATCGGGTGAGCGCCAGCGCCCGTCCTCGCCCACGTGCTGCTGGAACGGGGCGTTGCGCGCGCCGGGGATGTGGCCCGCGCGCGGATCGACCGGCTCGATTTCACCCCGGTAGCGCTGCGGCACCCTAGCGTCCAGCAGAACTCCGTCCCGCGCGAGAGCGGCCGCCTCGTCGGCGTCGATCACGGGCAGGTGGCCCGGCCGTACCTCCACATCGCCCGGCTCGGGCAGCGGCACCTCCGTTGTGACCGGACGGTCTTCGGCTGCCCACGCTGCGTAGCCCCCGTCCAGTACGGTCACCTCGGCATGCCCGGCCCAGCGCAGCAGCCACCACACCCTGGCGGCCGTGGAACCGTCCGCGTCGTCGTACACGACTACCGGGTGACCAGCGCATACCCCGGCCCGCCGCAGCACCTTGCCCAGGTCCTCGGCCGAAGGAAGCGGGTGTCGCCCGCCGGCCCCTGGGGTACTGACGAGCTCGGTGTCCAAGTCCACGAATACCGCGTCGGGCAGGTGGCCTTGAGAGTAAACTTGGAGGCCGGGCGGTCCACCCAGCCGCCAACGCGCGTCAAGCAATGTTGGTTGCTCGGGTGTTCCCAACAATTCGGCGAGTTCCGTAGTCGTGATAAGTGGACGCACACCGACATCATGCCGCTTACCCGAGGCTTCGTGCCGGTTGGTCCCCGCTCATGCCGCCGCAGCGCTCAAGGCGACACCACGAAACGGACGAGGACAGAGAGTGTCGGTAGCGGCGACTACCATCAATAGCCGCGACGAAGGGGACAAGCGTGAACGATCTCATCGACACCACCGAGATGTACCTGAAAACCATATACGAGCTCGAGGAAGAGGGCATGGTCCCGCTGCGGGCGCGCATCGCCGAGCGGCTGGAGCAGAGTGGGCCGACGGTCAGCCAGACCGTCGCGCGAATGGAACGCGACGGTCTGGTTGTCGTCGCCAACGACCGTCACCTCGAACTCACCGAGCACGGGCGGGAGCTGGCGATCGCCGTAATGCGCAAGCATCGCCTGGCCGAACGCCTGCTCGTCGATGTGATCGGGCTCGAGTGGGAGGAAGTACACAACGAAGCGTGCCGCTGGGAGCACGTGATGAGCGAGGCCGTTGAACGCAAACTGGTCAAGCTCCTCAACCACCCGACGACCTCGCCGTACGGCAACCCGATCCCGGGGCTGGACAAGCTGGTCAGCGGGGGGCAACCGGCGCCGCCCATCGAATCGGACCTGGTTCGCCTCGACGAGTTCGCCCGCCGCGGCGGCGGCAAGGTCGAGGTTCGCCGGATCGCCGAGCACGTGCAGCTGGACGGCGCGCTGATGATCGAACTCAAGGCCGTCGGCGTGGTGCCGGGCGGCACGGTCGAAATCGGCAAGCTGGACAACGCGACCAAGCGGATCGAGATTCGGGGTGAGCAGCACTCCGCCGAGGTCGGTGCTTCGGTGCTGCACGCGGTACTGGCTCACGCCAAATGAGTCTTGCCGCTCAGGTGAGCGGAGTCTTCCGCAAGCTGTACAACCGGCCGGCGCAGGGCGTGTGGTCGGCCCCCGGTCGGGTGAACCTAATCGGTGAGCACACCGATTACAACGACGGCTTCGTGCTGCCGTTCGCGCTGCCGCATCGAATCGTCGTCGCCGCGGCCCCGCGGGATGACGGTCTGCTGGCCGTGAACACGGTCGGTGCCGACGAGCGCCCGCAGCGGGCCGAGCCGATGCGGATCTCCGAGCTGGAACCGGGTGCCGTCAGCGGCTGGTCGGCCTACCCGGCCGGGATGGCGTGGGTGCTGCGCGCTCACGGGATCGAGCGCGGGGCGGATCTGGTGTTGGCCAGCGACGTGCCCACCGGCGCCGGGCTGTCCTCCTCAGCGGCGCTGGAGTGCGCGGTCGCGCTGGCCCTGCTCGGACTGGACGGCACCGCCCGGCCGGACAGGTCCACTATCGCGCGCTGGGCACAGCGCGCGGAAAACGACTTCGTCGGGATGCCGAGCGGCGTTCTGGACCAGACCGCATCGATGTGCTGCCGCGAAGGCCACGCGCTGTTCCTCGACGTACGATCCGGCGAGCAGGAGCAGGTTCCGTTCCAGACGGCGGAACACGGTCTCGAGGTGCTGGTCATCGACACGCGCGCCAACCACGCGCTCGTCGACTCCGGGTACGGCGACCGCCGCAAAGGCTGCGAACGGGCCGCCGAGCTGCTCGGCGTGCCGGCGCTGCGGGACATCGAGCCCGCCGGCCTTGACGCCGCGCTGGCCAAGTTGCCCGATGAGCTGGCACCGCTGGTGCGGCACATCGTGACCGAAAATCAGCGAGTGCTCGACACGGTCCAGGTGTTGCGCTCTGGCGAGCTCCCCTCGATCGGCCCTCATCTGACCGCCTCGCATGACAGCCTTCGCCACGACTACCAGGTGTCCTGCCGCGAACTGGACCTCGCGGTGGAAACCGCCCTTGACGCCGGCGCCCTCGGCGCCCGGATGACCGGCGCCGGCTTCGGCGGCTCGGCGATCGCACTCGTGCACAGCGACCGCCGAGCGGACGTCGAAGCCAAGGTCACGGCGGCATTCCGGAAGGAACGGCTGCGCTGTCCGCGCCTGTTCACCGCGGTCCCATCCGCGGGTGCCGCGCGGGAGCGCTGACCCCGGCGCGCACCTTCTTTGCGCCACGCGGTAGGAACTAGACCCACCACAGGCAGAAAGGTCCATCGTGAACAACACACCGAAAAAGCTGCTCGTGACCGGTGGCGCTGGCTACATCGGCAGTGTGTGCGCCGCACGACTGGTCGAAAGCGGCTACGAGGTCGTCGTGCTGGACGACCTGTCCACCGGACATGCCGACGCGGTGCCCGACGGCTGCCGGTTCGTGGAAGGCGACGCCGCGGAGACGGCCGCATCGCTGCTCGCCGAGGGCTTCGACGGTGTCCTGCACTTCGCCGCCAAGTCTCTGGTCGGCGAGTCGATGCAGTACCCAGCCAAGTACTGGAACGGCAACGTGCTGGTCTCGTTGCAGCTGCTGGAAGCCATGCGCAAGCACGGCACGCCAAGGCTGGTGTTCTCCTCCACCGCGGCGGTCTACGGCCAGCCCGACGAAGTCCCGATCGCGGAATCCGCCCCGACTCGCCCCACCAACACCTACGGAGCCACCAAGCTAGCCATCGATCACGCGATCACCTCCTACGCGGCCGCCCACGGTCTGGCCGCGGCCAGCCTCCGATACTTCAACGTGGCCGGCGCCTACGGCAGGTTCGGGGAACGGCACACCACCGAGACGCACCTCATTCCGATCGTGCTGCAGGTCCCAGCCGGGGATCGGCAACAGGTGCAGATCTACGGCGACGACTACCCCACCGAAGACGGCACTTGCGTGCGTGACTACATCCACGTGACCGATCTGGCCGACGCGCACCTGCTGGCGCTGGAGCACACCACACCCGGCGCGCACCGCATCTACAACCTCGGCAACGGCACCGGTTTCTCCAACAAGCACGTCGTGGACACCTGCCGGGCGGTCACCGGACACCCGATTCCGGCGGTGACCGCGGACCGCCGCGGCGGTGACCCCGCCGTGCTGGTCGCCTCCAGTGAGCGGGCCCGCACCGAGCTCGGCTGGAAACCGGAGCGTGCGAACCTGGACGACATGGTTGCCGACGCATGGGCGTTCACTCAGTCTCGTCAGCCTGCTTAGGCGTAGCCAAGGCGGCCAACCGCTTCGGCGGTAACGCCGCTTCCAGCGCGCGTTTGAGTAGCGCGGACAGCAGGTGGCCGGGGCACGCGTCGAGGGCGACCTCCAGCGCCATTCCGGCGAATGCCCCATCACCCCGCATGTAAGCCGCGTAGCCGAGTAGGCACGCCGGTTCGGCTCGTTCCGGTTCGGGCATCGCCCTGGTGAGGTCCAGCCATAATCGTTCAGCGGCCACGGCTTGCGTGCCGTCCACCGGCAGTGCCGTTGTCAGGCAGTGGTCCCGTACCGCGCGGTTGGACAACGCCATGCCCAGCCGCACCACGAACTCGTCGGTCAACGACAACGAGTCCCGGCCCGAGGCCTCCAGCGCTTCTCGCACGGTCGCCAAGGCAGGCTCGTAGGCGACATCCGCGGGATCTTCCCCCGATTCGAGTCCGTTCAGCCGCTCATCCAGCATCGCTGCCCGCCTGGCGAGCACCTCGTCCGGCGCGGGGCGCAGCTGGTTGGCGAGCTCGGCCCGGCTTCGGTAGGTCACGGTGCCGTTCGCGGCGCTCGCCGCGGCAACGGCTGAGGTCTGCGGATCGGGCAAAGTCCCACCGCAATTTCGATCTTGGTAGCAGCGCCAGCCGGCCCCCTTGGCGATCCGGGGAACCCACATCGCGTGCAACAGCGCGATCCCCTCGGCTTCGAGCAGCAGGGTCACGGTGGAAATCAACCGTGCGTAAGGCGGCGGCCGTTTCGATCTACCGCTCGATTTGCCCCCGATGACCACCAACGTGACGGCCGAGATGTCCTGCATGCTGACCGTGTGTGTCAGCTGTTCAGCGAGGGCCCGTTCGTATTTGGGCGGTGGGAGGTCGGCGCGCAGCGTGGTGCCGACTCGGTTCCGCTCGCTTCCCCGGTGCCCGATCATGACGATCGAGTCGGCCGGTTGAAACCCGAGCAGGTAGCCGGTCGCGGCGATCAGATCACCCGGATCGCTCAGCCGGACCGGATCGTTCAGCGATGTTGTCATGCCTCCACTCTGGCGGCGGTGGCACGGATTCGGAGTGGGCACTCGGCGATCTGTGGATAACCGGGTCCATTGTGGATAACTCGGGCTCTGGCGAGCCGGCGAGTGCCGAACTGTCGGTGCGGTTGGCTAAACTTGTCGGTTCGCTTTTCCAAGCGCAGCGCCACTCACCGGCCAATCGCCTGCCGGAGCGCCTCCTTACCACCGACGATCGGCAACGTCGCGCTGGTACCGGTCAGGTCGACGGCCAACCCGGTGCCCGGCCGGGGCCGCAAGGTGTGGTCGTGGTCGCTGGACGCCAGCACCAACTCAAGGCGGTGCCCCTTGGCAAGGACGTAGTCGTCGGGCTGCATGTCCAGCTCGATGCCGTACCGCTTGCCCTCCTCGATCGGCTCGGTGATCCGGGGATCGGTGCGGTTCTGCGGGTCGGTCCAGCCGCGCGTGATCACACTGCCGGCGCCGTCCGGCGCTCGGTCGACAAGCGCCGCGGTCATGTTGGCCGCGGGCCGGTCGAACGCGATCCGCAGATCAACCCGCGGCGTGCCGCTCAGCCGCACCGCTTTTCGCGCCGGTGCGCTGGCGTACGCGAGCCGGTTTCCGGAACTCGGCAGGTCAGCCAGCTGCTCGATCGTCTTGGTCGCGTCGTCGGCCAGCCTTTCCACGCTCGGCGATCCGGGTACACCGTCGCGCGGGTCGAGCGCTCCGCGGTCGGTGCCGCCCGGCCACGGGTACACCGTGGCGTCGGCGGCCCGCACCGACGGCCAGTCGGGCTCGTCCACCCACGACTCGTCCTCGCGCTGCAGGGTGGCCCTCGGTTCGCGTTCGACACCGTTGTCCACGTCGTACAGGTAGCGGGTGAACCACCGGTTCAGCGTTCGGTGCCACTGCACGGGCCGCACGGTGCGGGGATCGAGATGAGCACCCTGGTGCAGCCAGATCTTGTGCGGCACGTTGCGGTCCCGCAGCGCCTCGTACCACTGCGCCACCTGCTTGGTCTTCACGTTCCAGTCGTTCAGCCCGTGCACCGCGAGCACGGCCGCACGGACATTGCCCACGTCGTTCAGATAGTTGCGCTCGTCCCAGAAGTCGCTGTAGTCGCCGGTGAGCCGGTCCTGCTCGGCTGCGAGCTCGTCGATCACCGGCTGGCACACCTCCGCCTCGCCGCGGGTGTGCACGAATTTCGCCAGCACATCGGCGTCCTCACCCTGATACCCGCCGGGCGCCACCACGGCGCCGTCCGCGCGGTAGTAGTCGTACCAGTTGGAGATCGCCGCGATCGGCACGATCGCCTCCAGCCCCTCGACGCCGGTGGTGGCCACCGCGTTGGGCAGCGTGCCGTTGTAGCTGACGCCCATCATGCCTACCTGACCGGTCGCCCACCTCGGCCGCACCGCGCGGCCGGCCGCATCGCGGGCGCTAGCCCGGCCGTTCAACCAGTCGACGACCGAACGCGCACCGACCGTCTCATTGCGCCCGCCGGTCGTCGGGCATCCGGTGGATTTCCCGCTGCCCAAGGATTCCGCGTACACCATGGCGAAACCGCGGGCCAGGAAATACTCCTCGTAGGGCGATCCGATATCGGCAAGCGGCCCCCTGCGCCCCAGCGCCGCCGCCCGCCGCTCGTCCTCGCCGGCGCGCAGCGTCGCACCGCCCCCGGCCGTCGACCGCCGCCCCGGTGCGCCAGGGTCGTACAGCTCGACATCGACGTCGTGGTTGGCCACGTCGTTGCCGCCCGCGTAGTACGGGCTGGCCTCATACACGACCGGTACGCGCAGCCCGCGGTCGGTGTCCTTCGGGCGGACGACGACCACGTGCACCTTGTCCTTGGCACCGTCCCGATCACTGTCCACCGGCGCGCGCACGTACGCCTCCTCGCGCACCACGTCGGTGGGATCGAAGACCGGCTGGGCCGCACCGTTCTCGAACACCGGCTGCCGAGGTGGCTTCGCCCCAGCAAGACCCTCCCCGGCAACACCCGAGCCGGACATCCCGGCCGCGCCGGATGTCAACGACAGCACGATCAAGGACGCCATGAAGACGGCCAGCGACCTGGCGATCCGTCGGGCCCGCACGGCTACCCCCAGTGAACTCTGAAGTGTGTTGCGTGCACTTTTCCGGCGCCCCTCGGAGGTGTCAAGTCAGCCGCCCGGCACCGGCGGGAAAACTGGCAGACTCGCGGACGTGACCGAGACCGATCCCCATCTCTGGCTGGAAGATGTCACCGGTGACGCGGCGCTGGACTGGGTCCGGGCCCGGAATGGCGAGACCACCGGGGCGCTGACCGGAACCGAGCGGTTCGAGCGACTCCGCGACGAGGTGCGCGAAGTGCTGGACGCCGACGATCGCATCCCGTACGTGCGCAGACGGGGCGAGTATCTGTACAACTTCTGGCGGGACGCGACGCACCCGCGCGGCCTGTGGCGGCGCACCACGCTTGAGGAGTACCGCGGGCCGAACCCGGACTGGGAAGTGCTCGTAGACGTGGACGCGCTCGCCGAGCGGGAAGGCGAGAACTGGGTGTGGCAGGGCGCCACGGTGCTGCGGCCGGGCTATCGGCGCTGCCTTGTCGAGCTGTCCCGAGGGGGCGCCGACGCAAGCGTGGTGCGCGAGTTCGACATGGATACGCGCGAGTTCGTCGAGGACGGTTTCCAACTGTCGGAAGCCAAGAGCACGGTGAGCTGGATCGATGCCGACCGGATATACGTGGGCACGGACTCCGGTGACGGGTCACTGACCGACTCCGGGTACCCGCGGATCATCAAGGAATGGCGACGGGGCACGCCGCTTTCCGAGGCGACCGTGGTCTACGAAGGCAAGCCTGACGACGTCGCGGTGTTCGGCTTCCACGATCCGACCGAAGGCTACGAACGCGATTTCGTGCGGCGCGATCTGGACTTCTACCACGGGGACAGCTACCTGCGCGCGCCGGAAGGCGAACTGATCAGGGTCGACGTGCCGCAGGACGCGGAGATCGACGTGCATCGGGAATGGCTGCTGATCAGCACGCGTTCGCCGTGGCAGCTGGGCGAGGTGAGCTATCCGGCCGGGGCCTTGCTAGCCACCCGGTTCGACGAGTTCATGGCCGGCGGGCGGGAGCTGACCGTGCTGTTCGAACCGGACGCGCACACCTCCCTCGAATACCACGTGTGGACCCGGCACCACCTGATCCTGAGCACGCTGTCCGACGTGCAGAGCCGGATGCGCGTGCTCACCCCAGGGCCGGACGGCTGGCTGAGCGAGCCGCTGGCCGGGGTGCCGGAACACAGCAGCGCCGATGTGATGAGCACCGACCCGGACCACAGCGACGAGTACCTGCTGGACATCAGCGGGTTCACCGAGCCGTCCGAGTTGCGCTACGGCCACATCGGCGCGGCGGTCGAGACCCTCAAACGGGCACCCGCCTTCTTCGAGCCGGACGGGATGCCCGTTGGGCAGTACCTCGCGACATCCGAGGACGGCACGCGAATCCCGTACTTCGTTGTCGGCCCCGGCCGGACGAGCGGTCCCACGCTGCTGACCGGGTACGGCGGCTTCGAGGTATCGCTGACCCCGTCGTACAGCGGGGTGGTCGGGCGAGGCTGGCTGGCGCGGGGTGGCACCTACGTGGTGGCGAATATCCGCGGTGGTGGCGAGTACGGGCCGGACTGGCACACCTCCGCTATCAAGTCCAACCGGCGCCGGGTGTACCAGGATTTCGCCGCGGTGGCCCAGGATCTGGTGGACCGTGGCATCACAACGCCGGAACGACTGGGGATCCAGGGCGGCAGCAACGGGGGCTTGCTGATGGGTGTGATGCTCACCCGCTACCCGGAGCGGTTCGGCGCCATCGTCTGCCAGGTTCCGCTGCTTGACATGCGGCGTTACCACCTGCTGCTCGCCGGCGCGTCCTGGATGGCCGAGTACGGCGATCCAGATGTGGACTCCGATTGGGCCTATCTGAGGGAATTCTCGCCTTACCACAACGTCCAATCTGGACGGTCCTATCCGCCGATCCTGTTCGTGACGTCCACTCGGGACGATCGGGTGCATCCGGCGCATGCGCGCAAGATGGTCGCCAGGATGCGTGAGCACTCCTACGACGTTTCGTACTACGAGAACATCGAGGGTGGCCACGGTGCGGCCGCTGACAACGAGCAGCTGGCCTTCAAATGGGCGCTGGTGTTCGAGTTCCTGTGGGAGAAACTCGGCCGCTAGCGTACGGTGTCCAGCCGCAGCACCACTCGCTCACCGAGCAGGTGCAGGCCGGCGGCCCGTTCGTCCCGCACGATCTCGCCGATGCGCGGCCCCCACCGTTCCGGGGGCCATTCGACGAATCCGTGCTTCGCGTACCACGGGCCATTCCACGGAATATCGCGGAACGTCGTCAGGGTTACCGGCATGGATCGCGCCGTCGCGTAGGAGATGACGGTGTTCAGCAGGGCGGTACCGGTCCCGCTTCGCCCGTGGTCCGGGTGAACCGCCAGCTGGTGCAGGTGGCAGGCCTCACCGTCGATGGTGCCGACCTCGATGGCCGCGTACGCGAAGCCAACGGGTGGTTTCCCTGCCACCCACACCGGATCGTCCGGACCGGCTTCGTCGATCATGAATCCCGGCGGGAAAACGATGCCGACATCCGCGAACATGCCGTCCGCCGCTCGCTCGATATCCGCCAGCCGCGGCCATTCGGCCGGTTCCGCACGGCGGATCGCAAACATGAGCGTCCTTTCGCCAGTGCCGCGATGAACCTCATCCCGGCGACATTGGTGAAAGGGGAGCCAGCCGGGCCGGCCGGCTCCCCTTTCACCCGCACCGCAAGTCCCTACGCAGGCGACCGAATGTCGCGTTGGGTGC
>WHSZ01000120.1 GCA_009379845.1 Pseudonocardiaceae bacterium
CTAAACGCGGTACTTAGGGTGGGCAAGTACCGCTGTTCGCCTGCTAAACGCGGTAACCGGGGCGCGGGAACTTACCGCTAGTCAGAAACGTGCTGCCCGTCTAACCTCAGGTACATGGCTTCCCAACTCGCCAGTAACAACGGCTCGACCAGCGACCGCGACTACGACGTGATCGTGGTCGGGTCCGGTTTCGGGGGGAGCGTCGCCGCGCTACGACTGACCGAGAAGGGCTACCGGGTCGCCGTGCTCGAGGCCGGGCGCCGCTTCACCGACGACGAGTTCGCGAAGACCTCCTGGGACCTGCGTCGCTACCTTTGGGCGCCGCAGCTCGGCTGCTACGGCATCCAGCGCATCCACATGCTGCGGGACGTCATGATCCTCGCGGGTGCCGGCGTCGGCGGCGGTTCGCTGGTGTACGCGAACACGCTGTACCGCCCGCTCGACGCGTTCTACACGGACCGCCAGTGGGCGCATATCACCGACTGGAGGGCCGAACTCACCGCGCACTACGACCAGGCGAGCCGGATGCTTGGCGTGGTCACCAACCCGCTGGACACCGCGCACGACGAGGTGATGCGCAAGGTGGCAGCCGATATGGGCGTCGCGGAATCCTACCACCCCACCCCCGTCGGGGTGTATTTCGGTGAACCGGGAAAGCCCGCGGCCGACCCGTACTTCGGCGGGGCCGGCCCGCGGCGCACCGGCTGCACCGAATGCGGCTCCTGCATGACCGGCTGCCGGGTCGGCGCGAAGAACACGCTGATGAAGAACTATCTCTACCTCGCAGAGCAGCACGGCGCCAAGATCATCCCGATGACCACCGTCACCGGGCTGCGGGAGCGCACGGACGGCTCGTTCCTTGTGGACATCAAGCGCACCGGCTCGCGAGCAAGGCACACGCTGAGCGCGGGCAAGGTGGTGCTCGCCGCGGGAACGTGGGGAACCCAGCGGCTGCTGCACCGGATGCGCGGCGCCGGCGCACTGCCCCGCCTTTCCGCCCGGCTCGGCGAGCTGACCAGGACAAACTCGGAAGCGATCATCGGCGCGGCGCGCAGCAGCGTCGATCCGGACCAGGACTTCAGCCGCGGCATCGCGATCACCTCGTCGTTCCATCCGGACGGGAGCACGCACATCGAGCCGGTCCGGTTCGGCAAGGGCAGCAACGCGATGGGCCTGCTACAGACCATCGCAACCGATGGCGCATCCGAGGTGCCGCGCTGGCGTCAGGCGGTGCGGTTCGTGCTGCGGCACCCGATCCAAACCCTGCGGATCATGAGCGTGCGGCGGTGGAGTGAACGGACCGTGATCCTGCTGGTGATGCAGAGCCTGGACAACTCGATCACGACGTACACCAAGCGCGGCTGGTTCGGTCGCCGCCGCTACACGTCCAAGCAGGGGCACGGCGAACCCAACCCCACCTTCATCCCGGCCGGCCAGGTCGCCAACCAGCTGACCGCGCGGTACATCGACGGCGTCGCGGGCGGCACCTGGACCGAACTCGCGAACATCCCGCTCACCGCGCACTACATTGGCGGCTGCCCGATCGCCTCGGACGCCGAGCACGGCGTGATCGACCCGTATCACCGGGCTTTCAACTACCCAAATCTGTCTATTGTGGACGGATCAGCGATCACGGCTAACCTCGGCGTGAACCCGTCTCTGACGATCACCGCACAGGCCGAGCGCGCGTTCTCGTTCTGGCCCAACGCGGGCGAACCCGATCCACGGCCCGCGCAACACCAGCCGTACCAACGGATCGCGCCGGTGCCGCCGAAACATCCCACGGTGCCCGAGGACGCGCCGGCCGCACTGCGCCTCCCGATCGTCGAGGCACACTGAGCGCACCGGCCACCGCCTCACAGTGCGACGCCGGCTCACAGTGCGACGTCGGTGAACACCAGCACCCGTTCCTCGGTGAGGTCGGTCATCGCGGAACGCACGCCCTCCCTGCCGACGCCGGAGCCCTTCACCCCGCCGTAGGGCATCTGATCGGCGCGGAACGACGGCACGTCACCCACGATCACGCCGCCGACGTCCAGTTCGGCGCAGGCGCGAAACGCCAGCCGCGCATCCCTGGTGAACAGGCCTGCCTGCAGGCCGTAAACGGAATCGTTCACCGCGGCGAACGCCTCGTCCACGCCGTCGACGATGCGGACGCACAACACCGGCCCGAACACTTCCTCGGCCCACACGTTCGCCCGCCTCGGCACGTCGGTCAACACCGTTGGCGCTACGGTCGCGCCGTCCCGCGAGCCGCCGGCCAGCAGCCGCGCGCCGGCATCTACGGCTTCGCCGACCCACCGCTCCACCCGCTCGGCGGCGGCCTCGTCCACCAGCGGGCCGACCTCAACCTCGGGGTCGTGCGGATCACCAACACGCAGGCCGCGTACCGCGTCAACCAGCTTCGGCACGAACTCCTCGGCCACCGAGGCATCCACGATCACCCGCTGCACCGCGATGCACGACTGCCCTGCCTGGTAGTTGCCGAACATGGCGATCCGCTTCGCGGCGAAATCCAGGTCGTCCCAGTCGGTGCAGACCACAGCCGCCGCGTTGCCGCCGAGCTCGAGCACAACATGCTTGCGTGCGGCGGCATCCGCGATGGCCCAGCCGACCGGGCCGGAGCCGGTGAACGACACCACCGGCAGCCGCTCGTCGGCGACCAGCGCGGACGTTTCCGCGTTTCCTAGTGGTAGCACGGAAAACGCTCCCGCTGGCAGCTGCGTCTCGGCCAGGATCTCGCCGAGCAGCAGCGCGGTCAGCGGGGTACGCGGCGCGGGCTTGATCACGATCGGCGCGCCGACCGCGAGCGCGGGCGCCACCTTGTGGGCGACCAGGTTCAACGGGAAGTTGAACGGCGCGATCCCCAACACCGGGCCGCGCGCCATCCGCCGGACGAGCGCGAGGCGCCCTTCGGTTGACGGCTCTGTGTCCAATCGCTGCATCTCGCCTGGCAACCGCCGGGCTTCCTCCACGGCGAACCGGAATGTCGAAGCCGCGCGCGCGACCTCGATTTCCGCCCACTTCATCGGTTTGCCGTTCTCCGCGGTGATCGTTTCGGCGATCTCTTCGGCGCGTGACGACAGTGCACGGGAAATGTGTTCCAGCGCGCCTGCTCGCAGATGCGCCGGGCTGCCACGGAACTCGGCGGCTACCGTCGCCGCCGCGGTGACGGCGCGTTCGACCTGCTCGCTTCCCGGAACGGCCACACTGGCCACTTCGGTGCCGTCGTAGGGGTGCCGCACGGTCAGCTCGGTCTCGCCCTGCTCGGGCTCGCCCGCGATCCAGCACGCGCGGGGTGTCGGGGTGATCGCGTCCATGCCCCTACCGTAGCCGTGTCGATCTCGAGTGTTGCCGCCACGCGCTGCTGCCACCCCTCGTCGGGTGACGCCCGGTTCACAAGGGAAAATGGCGGCGTGACCACTAAACCAGTGCTCGTCGTCGATTTCGGCGCACAGTACGCGCAGCTGATCGCCCGCCGCGTTCGCGAGGCGCAGGTGTATTCCGAGGTCGTGCCGCACACCTCGCCGGTGCACGAGCTGCTGGAGCGCGACCCGGTCGCGATCGTGCTCTCCGGCGGCCCGGCCAGCGTGTATGCGCCGGGTGCGCCGCGCGTCGATCCGGCGTTGTTCGAAGCGGGCGTGCCGGTGTTCGGGATCTGCTACGGCTTCCAGGCGATGGCCGCGGCGCTGGAGGGAAGCGTCGATCACACCGGCACCCGCGAGTTCGGGCGCACCGATCTGGGGGTGTCCGGTGCGGGCGGGGTGTTGCATTCCGAGCTGCCGATCCGGCATCCGGTGTGGATGAGCCACGGCGACTGCGTGACCAAGGCACCCGACGGGTTCACCGTGACCGCGACGAGCGAGGGCTCCCCGATCGCGGCGTTCGAGGACGTCGACCGGCGACTGGCCGGCGTGCAGTATCACCCCGAGGTAGCGCATTCCCCGCATGGCCAGGAAATCCTCCGCCGCTTCCTGCACGACATCGCCGGGCTACGTCCACAGTGGACGACAGCGTCCATTGTGGAGGGACAGGTTGCCGCGATTCGTGAACGGATAGGCGATGGCAGGGCGATCTGCGGGCTGTCCGGCGGGGTGGACTCGGCGGTGGCCGCCGCGCTCGTGCAGCGCGCCATCGGGGATCGGCTCACCTGCGTGTTCGTCGATCACCGGTTGCTGAGGGCGGGGGAGCGCACCCAGGTCGAGCGGGACTTCGTCGCGGCGACCGGGGTCAACCTGGTCACCGTGGACGCGCGCGCCCAGTTCCTGGACGCGCTGGCAGGTGTGACCGACCCGGAGGAAAAGCGCAAGATCATCGGACGGGAGTTCATCGGCGTCTTCGAACAGGCCGCACGGGATCTCCAGGCCACCGGCGATTTCGACTTTCTGGTGCAGGGCACGCTCTACCCGGACGTGGTGGAGTCCGGCGGCGGCTCAGGAGCGGCGAACATCAAGAGCCACCACAACGTGGGTGGGTTGCCCGAAGACCTGCGGTTCGGCCTGGTGGAACCGTTGCGCACGCTGTTCAAGGACGAGGTGCGTCGGGTCGGCCTGGAACTGGGCCTTCCCGAGACGATCGTGCATCGCCAGCCGTTTCCCGGGCCGGGGCTGGCGATCCGGATCATCGGCGAGGTCACCGCGAGCCGGCTGGAGACGCTGCGCTCCGCGGACGCGATCGCCCGCGAGGAGCTCACCGCCGCGGAGCTGGATCGCGACATCTGGCAGTGCCCGGTGGTGTTGCTTGCCGACGTACACAGCGTCGGCGTGCAGGGAGACGGGCGTACCTACGGCCATCCGGTGGTGCTGCGCCCGGTCTCCAGTGAGGACGCGATGACCGCGGACTGGACCCGGCTGCCCTACGAGGTGCTTGAGCGGATCTCCACCCGGATCACCAACGAGGTTTCCGAGGTCAACCGGGTCGTGCTGGACGTCACGAGCAAGCCGCCCGGCACCATCGAGTGGGAGTGACGACCCGTGTACGTGGGCACACTCAACGGGTGGGGTCAGCGGCGGCCGGGCCGGAACGAACCGGCCAGCAGCAGCACGCCAACCAGCACCGCGCCACCCGCGAGCAGCCACCGCACGTCGAACGTGGGGAACCACGCGGGCCCGTCGCCGAGCACGTAGCCGGACACGCCAAGCGTGACAAGGCCAGCGATCAGCGTGAACGGGTCGATGTGCCTGCGGCGGCGCACCGGCTCGGAGCCGGAATCGGGATTAGCCACGACGCACCTCCAGTGAGCCCATGCCCACGTTGACCTTCATGGTGATCTTCTGGCCGCCCGGCCCGTCCGGGCCGTCGTCGTTGACCGTGCGCTCGCCTCGGAACCCGTCGTGGGTCATGTCCAGGCAGGACATCGCGCCGAGTCCGTTGACGCAGGTGATGTCCACGTCCGCGTCGCGCGGCAGGACGACCTTCGCATCACCCGTGCCGACATTCACGGACGTGTTGAGCGCGCCGGAATTCGGCAGTGCGGTCAGATCCAGTTGCACCGTGCCGACCGAGCGTTCGTAGGACGGTCGCACCGCGCCGGCCTTCGTCGGGCGCTCGTGGATGTCACCGACCCCGCCGCGGATATCCCCCACGGAGGTGGACGTCAGCAGCACGCCAGCTACCGACAGCGGTACCGCTAGCCCGATCAGTCCACGGCCACCGCCGGTGAACGCCCCTGCGACCATCCCGACACCGAGCACACCGAGCACGGCGCCGATGATGTGTGCCGGGCTGAACCAGTCAACGCCGATCTGGTGGAGCACCACGCCCGTGCCGGCGACCAGCAGCGCCACGCCAAGCGTGGCGGGTCCGATCCGGGATTTCCGCCTCGGCTCCGGGGGGCTCGGCTCGGCCGGTACCGGTTCGGGATCGGGCAGATCCCAGGACAGCGGCGCGGCGCCGAGTGGATCCCACACGGGTGATTCCTGCCCACCGACACCGGCCGGCGATGCCTGGCCCGCGGTGGCCTCGGTGTTCAGCGGAACTTGCATGCCGGTCTCCTGCACGGTTTGGGTGGGGCGCCGCTGGTGACCGCGGCCGCGGTGGAGTAGGAACAGGGCAAGCGCGGCGAGCAGCAGCCCGAAACCGGCCCCGAACGGGCCTGGCCCGGAGAACGCCCAGCCGCTCGCGGGAATCAGCGCGAGGCAGAGCAGCACGGTGAACGCGCCGGACAGGTGGCTGCGGCCCCTGCCGATCAGCGCCTCGGCGGGGGAGGCCTGGTCGCCTTCCTCCGGTAGCAATAGCCAGCCGAGCAGGTAGATCAGCACTCCGCTGCCGCCGAACACGGTGGCAACCACGAACGCCACCCGGATGATCACCGGATCGATGCCGTACCGGTTGCCGATGCCCGTGGCGACGCCCGCGATCTTGCGGCCCCTGCGCGGTCGCCTCGGGCGGCTCGCCCAGAAGTCCTTCAACGTGTCCTCCGTGCCGGAGGAGCCTGGCGTCTGCTGTGTCGCACTCACGGTTACGAGGATGCGTCAGCCGGCCGGGCCCGCACATCCGGGACGCCCCTGAAGTTGCCCCGGATCTCCGGGTACGGATGGGGGAAGTTCCCGGATGAAAGAGCCGTGCGGACGTGTGACTATGGGTGATGTGGATTCGCGGGCCGATTCGCAAGCCCCGGCGTCGGTAGCCGACGCCGGCCAACCGGGCACGCCCGCGACGCGCGCGGGGGAGGTCGTCACCCAGCCCGAGCCGCCCGAGCGGATGTTGCGCAGGCGCTCGGGGCGCGCGATCGCCGGTGTGGCCGGCGGACTGGCCGACCACCTCGGCGTGAACGTGCTCTGGGTGCGCGTGGCGTTCGCGGTGCTGGCCGCCTTCGGCGGCGCCGGGCTGCTCGCCTACGGCCTGCTGTGGGTGTTCGCGCCGCAGCAGCCGCCGGAAACGTACAGCGCCGCCCTGTCCCGCAAGGAGCGGCAACAGGCATTCGGGCTGATCGCTCTCGGCATCGGGTTGACGGTTGGTATCGGCACGCTGTCCGGCACGATCAGCGGCTGGGTCGCCGGTTCGCTTGGCGTCACGATCGTCGGCGTCGTCGTGGTATGGCGGGAGGCCGACGAGTCGCAGCGCAGGCGCTGGAAGGGCGATGCGCGCACGGGCGTGCTCGGCGCGGTGCTCGGCGGGGGTGGCAGCACCGCGCTGGTGCGGGTGCTCGCCGGCGCCGGACTGGTGGTGAGCGGGATCGCGGCGTTCGTGTTGAGCACCACCAACGCCACGGGTGACCTGCAGTTCGCGGTGTTCGCGGTGCTGGCCGCGTTGATCGGCGTCGGGGTGCTGACCGTGCCGTGGTGGCTGCGCCTGGTGCGCGACTTGGGTGAGGAGCGCCGGGCTCGTATTCGTACCGAGGAGCGCGCGGAGATCGCCGCCCACCTGCACGATTCGGTGCTGCAAACGCTTGCGCTCATCCAGAAGCAGTCCGACCAGCCGCGCGAGGTGCAGCGGCTGGCCCGCGGGCAGGAGCGGCAGTTGCGCGGCTGGTTGTACGGCCCGTCCGGGTACGGGCGGGGTCAGTCACCGTCCTCAGGGGCGAGCGAGCAGGCGAGCACCGGCCCGCAAGTCCAGCAGCCCACCATGCTCTCCGAGGCCCTCGCGTCGGCATGCGGCGAGGTGGAGGACACCTTCGCGGTGCAAGTGCAGCAGGTGGTGGTCGGCGATATCGCGATGACCGAGCAGCTGACCGCGCTGGTGCAGGCGGCCCGCGAGGCGATGGTGAACTCGGCGAAGCACTCCGGCGAGGGCGAGGTGAGCGTGTACGCCGAGGCGGAGCACGACCGGGTGACGGTTTTCGTGCGCGATCGGGGGAAGGGGTTCGACGAGCAGGAAGTGCCCGGTGATCGGCATGGCCTCGCGAACTCGATTAGGGGCAGGATGGAGCGCAACGGCGGTGAGGTGCGGCTGCGCACCGCGCCGGGGGAGGGAACCGAAGTGCAGCTGTCGATCGTGGTGGACACCGCGTCAAGCGGGGCCGTCGATGCCAACGCGGAGAGTGAGGCCAAGACGTGACCGAGACACAGATCGCTCGTTCGCCGGTGCGGGTGTTCCTGGTGGACGATCACGCGCTGTTCCGCGCGGGCGTGCGCACCGAGCTGGATTCGATCACCGACGAGGTGCTGGTGGTCGGCGAGGCCGGCTCGGTCGCCGAGGCGGTCACCGGGATCGTGCACCACAAGCCGGACGTGGTGTTGCTCGACGTGCACATGCCGGACGGGGGCGGCGCGGAGGTGCTGCGCAGGGTGCGGCCGGAGCACCCGGATGTGGTGTTCCTGGCACTGTCGGTTTCCGATGCCGCGGAGGACGTGATCACGGTCATCCGGTCGGGGGCGCGCGGTTACGTCACCAAGACGATCTCCAGTCAGGAGCTGGTGCGCGCGGTGCGCCGGGTCGCGGACGGGGACGCGGTCTTCTCGCCCCGGCTGGCGGGTTTCGTGCTGGACGCGTTCTCCGAACGGCCTGGCGCGGCGCCGATCAGCGATCCGGAGCTCGACCTGCTGACCCCGAGGGAGCGGGACGTGCTGCGGCTGCTCGCGCGCGGGTACGCCTACAAGGAGATCGCCTCCGAGCTGTTCATCTCGGTGAAGACCGTGGAGACGCACGTGTCCAGCGTGCTGCGCAAGACGCAGCTGTCCAACCGGTACGAGCTGTCCCGCTGGGCCTCGGACCGCCGCCTCGTCTGAACGCTTCCCGGCCACCCCGCCCAATATGCATCCACATTGCGCGAGTGGGCGCGCAAGTGGGTGACCTAGTTACCGCGGTTAGCCCGCTAAACGCGGTA
>WHSZ01000033.1 GCA_009379845.1 Pseudonocardiaceae bacterium
ACGGCCCGGTCTGCAGCTTGTTCGCCGGAATTCCCTCGGAAACCGTCGCCGAACAACTCCGCACGGTCCTTGCCGACGACGGCCACACTGAACTTCCCGAGAATGTGGCAAGTGCCCACGATCCCTTCGACGTCTTTCGCAACGCCACCACCCTCGGCGACAACGAAGCTCGCTACGTCGAAGCCGCCTTCACCGCCCACGAAATCGAAGCAGTCAGCACCGCCGAACCCACACCCGGCGGCCACGAACTCATACAGACATGGCACGAATCCGGCCGACCACTCGCGATCGTCAGCAACAACAGTGCCGCCGCCGTCAGCACCTATCTCGACCTACACAACCTCCGCCGGTACGTTAAGCACGTCTCAGCACGCGAAAGCCCAGACGCCGAATTGTTGAAACCCAACCCGCACCTAATCAACCAAGCCGTTCGCGCGCTCAACATTGTCCCGGTCGACTGTGCACTGTTAGGCGACTCAGTAACGGACATCGAAGCCTCACATGTCGCAGCCGTATCCGTTCTCGGTTACGCGAACAAGCCGGGTAAACGCTTGCGACTTTCGAACGCCGGAGCCGACGCAGTCGTCTTGACCTTAACCGCGCTAGGAGCTGTCCGGTAAGTCTCTTCCGGGGCTCCTACCCAGGCAACCCGTGTTCAGGTTGTCTTACGTCATCAGACGACTGGCGATTGCTTGCATGACAAGGGGGCAAGCATGGCAGCAAACGCGCCGGTCTCGAGGAAAGTTGCCCTCTGACACAACGTTATCGGGCTACGCCAGGTCGACGGGATGGCACCAGGGCCACCAACTTGTACGTGGAGGCACGTAACAAAGCGGCGCTGCCGTGCGACATCGGAATCGCATTTCGGCGTCGAAAGGACACTAATGCGGAAACTGGCCACGACCCTGCTGCTCGTCCTGTCGATGCTGGCGCTCGGTTCGCAACCGCGGTTCCGGCACATGCGGCGGCGCGGATGCAGATCCACCGGGTGTGGTACGACTCGCCTGGTTCAGACAACGGCAGTAATGCCAGCCTTAACGGGGAGGGCGTACTGATCAAGAACACCTCGCGGGTCTCAATCGCGATCACGAACTTCACGTTGCGGGACAAGGCCGGCCATGTCTACAAGTTCCCGCGCACGACAGTGGGCCCAGGTAAGAGTCTGTGGGTGCGTACCGGCAAAGGCACGAACAACCTGTCGAATCGGTATTGGGGTCTCACCTGGTACGTCTGGAACAACACGGGCGACACCGCGACCCTGCGCGACCCGCATGGCAGGTGGCTGGACGCCTGCTCGTGGGGCAACGGGCCCGGCTCACGCTACTGCTGACTCTCGGAAGGTCCAGGGGCGCCGCCTCATCTGGCAGCGACCCCAGACCATCTCCGCGCTCGTCTGCGCAGAGCCGCCCGCGCCGCGATGTGCACCGCCGGGACTGCCGAATTGCCCTCCAGCAGGTTAAGAGCGGCGCGCTTCGCGCGACGCCGGGCACACCACCGAACAGCTTGGGTGAGCCAGACTGGATCGATGATTGGACAGTGGCTGGCCTTGGTCATTGACTGCGCTGATCCTCGGAGGCTCGCGGCCTTTTACGAGGTCCTGCTGGGCATGGATAGGATCGAAGACGAGAAAGACTGGGTATCGATTGCGGCACCTGATCGCGAACCACGAATTGCGTTCCAACGGGTCGTCGACTACGTCGCGCCCACTTGGCCGAACCCACCAACCCCGCAACAAATGCACTTCGACGTCGAGGTAGATGACCTCGACGACGCCGCTCAACGCGTCATCGCGATGGGTGCGCGCTTACTAGAGGACAACGAATTGTTCCGCATATTCGCCGACCCAGCGGGGCACCCATTCTGCCTCGCCTTGCCACAGCAAGCAGAGCATTACCGGGCGGTGGAACATTGAGGTACACCGCAACCAACCGACGCAGCAACATGCCAACGTCTTGTGTCATTGGCCCACCGGGGCCGGGCACATCGCGCGGATCACCTCAGGCGGGGGGCTTGCGGGTTCAGTGACCGCCATCCGGCAGCGACCAAGACGACACGCAACAGGGCGAGAACCGGCGGGATCGGTAGCGCATAGCCGAACCAGAACAGAGCCTCGATCGGAATCGTGGCGACGACAAGGACTGCGCCGGATCTACGGCCGGTCCACAGCAGCCTTCCGCCGTGCGCGAGCAGCACCATCAGCGCCAGGAAGGCTGCCAGGGTCGCGGCGAACTGCGGCACCGTCAGCTGTTCTGACCATTGGCCGCCGTACATCGGAAAGAGGTCCCACAGCCACGGCAGCGGTCCTCACGCAGGAGGAACACGCCGACCGGGATGGCGGGCAGACCGAAGCAGGCCGCGTGAATCCAGCAGACGGCAGGCAGCGGCCCACCGCCGAGCCGATCGGCCCATGTTTCGCATCGGGGTTCCACGCCTCCCGTTACGCAGATGGTCTCCGCGGCAACGGCTAGGGTGCGGCCGGGCCGTAGTCCAGGTGAACGACACCGTTGTCGTAGACCTCGTGCTTCTTCAGCGCGAGCTTGGTCTCGATGCCGTCGTTCCAGAGCCGCTTGCCCTTGCCGAGCGCGACCGGGTAGACGAACAGGTGCAGGTCATCTACCAGTCCCTCTTTGAGGAGCGCGCGGACGAGGGTGCCGCTGCCGGAGATGTAGATGGCGTCATTCTCGGCCTTGAGCTTCCGGATCACGTCCGGGTCATACGGGCCGAGATGGGTCGAATTTCCCCACTCGGCCTTCGGCTCCTGCGAACCGACGACGTACTTCCGCGTGTCGTTGAAGAACGGCGCGCCGGGGTCCTCCTCAACCGTGCGGGTGGACCACACCGGCGCGAACATCTCGAACGTGGCGCGCCCCAGCAGGATTGCCGTTGACGCGCCCGTAATCGCTCCGAGCGCCTCCGCCATCTTCGGGTGAAAGCCATAGTCAAAGGTCCATGACGGGTCCTCGAACACCCCGTCAAGACTGATGAACTCGTGAACCGCGATGGTGCCCATGATCACGCCTTTCTTTCGCCGCGATTATCCCCGGCCGACCTGCGGCTATAGGGCGGCGTGCGTGACGTCGGAGGGAGACGTGCCGGCGTTACCTGCTGGAAAGGGGGCTGCGCTATTCCTGCCAGCCCGCTCGGGCGAGGATCTCGTCGATCACCGGAGTACACCGACCCGGCGGCGGCCCTCGCGCGCAACGAGAACGTGGCAGACCTGCTGGAGCACGTGGCGCAATACGCCGAGATGGCCTATGTCGAGCTCTACGGCCCCATCGGGCCCGAGCTCCGGGAGTGGGTCCAGTCGCGACCGCAGGCAACCGCGTTCCCGGACTTTCCCGGTACCGACGGCCAAGGTTGACGCCTTCACCGATGAATTTCGCGCCTCACCCGAGTCTGATCTGGTGCGAACAACGTCGAAACACCGGATGGAGGGCACCGTTGCGTACGCTCGCGATCACCCAGAACATCACCGTCGACGGCTCGATCGAGATGCTGACAGACTGGTTCGACCCCCAGGGCCAAGCCAATGTGGACAACTCGGATCTGCTCGAAGAGTTGCACCTGCAGGACAGCAAGGCCGACGGGTTGCTCGTCGGCCGCCAGACGTTCGAGGATTTCCGCGGCTACTGGCCCAACCAGTCCGACGACGCTACCGGCATCACCGACTACCTCAACCAGGTGCAGAAGTACGTCGTCTCCTCGACCATGACCGACCCGCAGTGGCAGAACTCCACGGTGCTGTCCGGCAATCCCGTCGAGGAAGTTCAGGCGCTGAAGGAGAAACCCGGCCTGGACATCGTGCTCACCGGGAGCATCTCGTTGTGCCACACCCTTATCGACGCGGGCCTGGTCGACGAATACCGGCTGTTCGTTTACCCCGTCGTGCAGGGCCGCGGCCGCCGACTGTTTCCGGACGGGTTCGAGTTGCCGAAGCTGCGCCTGCGCGAAACAAAGGCCTTCCGCGGCGGCATCACATACTCGTGCTACGCCCCGGCCTGATCCCCTTTTCGTCGCTCGATAATTCGGTCGCACAACGGTTTGCCGGGCTGGTAGGCATGGTTGGTGCTTACCGGGAAACTCGTACGGCTACGCCCGCTGGAACCTTCTGACGCGGAGGCGGTGTGGCGCTGGAGCAGCGACCCGGAGGTCGGGCGCTGGATGGTTAACGGCTACCCGGAATCGTTCGCCCAGGTAACCAAGCGCTTCGAGGAGCGGCCGCCGAACTCGTATCAGCGGGTATCGCTCGGCATCGAGCCGCTCACCGAGCAGCGGCTGATCGGAGCGGTCCGGCTCCGCGACGCGGAACCCGAAAGCGGCCGCGCGGAGCTGGATATCGAAATCGGGGAGCGGGATCACTGGGGTCACGGCTACGGCACCGACGCGATGCGCGTCATCTGCCGATACGGCATCGAAACGATGCGGCTGCACCTGATCGCGTTGTGGGTGGTCGCGGACCACGTCGCGGCGCGGCGGGTTTATCAGAAAGTCGGCTTCGTCGAGGACGGCCGGCATCGCGAGTCGTTCCGCAGGGACGGCAAGTGGCACGACATGATCCTGATGAGCCTGCTGGAAGGCGAACTACGCGAGTAGTCAAGCATGTTCCGCGTCGAACGCCTTGCGCAGCTTCGCAGGCGCCTTGATTCGCCAGGATTCCTCGATCAGCTCGGCCAGCTGCTCCCTGTCGATGCGATCCAGGTCGATCAGGATCGCGCCGTACCCGTCGTAGTGCGACGTGGTGTAGAACGCCGGATCGCCGGAAGCCAGTAGCGCCGCCTTCTCGTCCAGCCCGCACATCAGCACCAGCCCGCCCTCCGCTTCGGTGCGCAGCCGGGCGAACCCCTTACCCGCGACCTTCAGTGACGGTGTCCGGAACCACGTCGACTCCTCGACCTCCGGAAGCTCCCGCGCGATCGCGATCACGTCGTCCCATGTCGGCATCTCCTGACCTCCTCGCGGCAAGCCTCCCACCGGGCCAGCGTGCTGTCTTGGACAAACGGGAACTCGCACACCACCAGACCTCGTTACGGTGAATCGAGGGAACCGGCGTTCAGGAGGCCACATCCACATGACCACGATCCGAGACGGTTACCTGCGGGCAGCCGCCTCCGCAGCGGCGTTGCTCCGCGACTCGGCAGTCGGCGCGGCCTGGCACCAGCCAAGCGCATTGCCCGAGTTCAGCGTGCGCGGCCTCGCCGGGCACCTTGCCGCGCAGGTCCTCCTGGTTCCTCGGGCGCTTGCCCAGGACGTGCCGGACGATGAGCCGATCTCGCTGCTCGAGCATTACGCCCGTGCGAAATGGGTGGGTGCGGATCTGAACGACGAGATCAACGTGCGCATCCGGAGCGCCGGTGAGGAACACGCCGCGGACGGCCCGGCCGCGCTCGTCGAGCAGACCGAAGCCGCGGTGCGCGAACTGCGCCACCGGCTGCCTGCGGAGCCAGCCGACCGGGTGGTGCATTTTCCGCCCGGGCCGTGGTCACTGTACTTCGACGACTTCCTGACCACCCGGATGCTGGAAATCGCCGTGCATTCCGACGATCTGGCGGTGAGCCTCGGCGTCGAAACGCCCACCCTGCCGCCAGGGGCCATCGATCCGGTCCTCGCCCTGTTGAGCCAGCTGGCCGTACACCGGCACGGGCAACCCGCCGTGCTGCGCGCCTTCAGCCGCGCCGAGCGGACTCCCGCCACGATCGCCGCGATCTAAAGGCCGAAGACGCGCTTGGCGTTGCCGGTCAGGAAGGCCTCGCGGACCGCGTCGTCGAGGCCGAGCGCGTCGAGCTCCTGAAGTGCTTTGTCGGCGGTGATCATCGGGTAGTTGCTGCCGAACAACACCTTGTGCCGGCCGCCGCCGAGGTAGCGCACCAGCTCGGGCGGGTAGCGGTTCGCGGTGTACGCGCTGGTGTCGATGTAGACGTTCGGGTACTTGCGGGCCAGCGAGATCATCTCCTCCGTCCACGGGTAGCCGATGTGCCCGGCCACGATCGTCAGCTCGGGAAAGTCGAGCGCCACGTCGTCCAGGTACGGGATCGGCCGGCCGGTTTCCGAGGTTCGCAGCGGGCCGGTGTGCCCTGCCTGCGTGCAGAACGGGATGCCCAGCTCAACGCATTCGGCGTACAGCGGGTAGTAGCGCCGGTCGTTCGGCGGCAGCTCCCACAACCACGGCAACACGCGCAGCCCGACGAACCCGAGCTCGCGGACCGCGCGGCGCAGCTCCCTGATCGCGTCCATCGGGCGGCGAAGGTCGACGGCGGCCACGCCGGCCAGCCGATCGGGATACGCGGCGACGAAGGAGGCGACCTCGTCGTTGCTGATCAGCGGACCGTCCGGACCGTGCCACGCGCTGATCAGCCCACGTCGCACGCCCGCGGCGTCCATCGCCGCGATCGTCAACTCGACGGGCGGCTCCTCGTCCAGCATCGGCAGGCCGGTCCAGCGGCGCAACGGCTCGAACATGTCGTGCCGGATGAACCGCACGGTCGGGTGCTGCATCCACGCGTCGATCGTCATGCCTGGATATTCCCACGCCCGCACGGGTGGGCAAACACCGCGAAACGGTCAGGCGGCGGTGGTCGGCTCCGCGCCGGTTTCCTCGGCGGGCTCGGTGGCGCGGGGCCGCACCACGAGCGAGCCGAGCACACAGATCGCCAGGTTCAGGATCAAACCGACGATGCCGCCGTGCACCCCGTAGACCGATTCCTCGCCGGTCAGCGTCAACCAGCCTGCCAGCCCGGCACCGGCGGCCATACCCCAGAAGACCGGGCCGGCCGCGAGGCGCTTCCAGTACATGCCGAGAACGAACACGGGCGCGAGCTGCACCAGTAGTTCCATCTTCAGCACAAAGATATCGACCAGGGTGCCCGGTGGGTTCCAGGCGAGCAGCAACAGCCCGAATACCGCCACGATCCCGACGATCTTCCCGACCGCGACCTGACGCTCCTCGCTCGCCTTCGGGCGAAGGTAGCGCGCGTACACGTCCTTCGAGACGATCGACGAGAAACTCAGCAACGCGGAGTCCGCGGTGGACACGATGGCCGCGACAACGCCGCCGAACAGCAGGATCATCGCGACGTAGAACACCACGTTGATCGAGCCGACCCGGTTGGCGATCATCCCGACCAGTCGTTCGGAGTCGTCTTCGGACAGTCCGGGGAACAGCCGGATTCCCAGCATTCCCACGCAGAACACCACACCGGCGGTGATCAGCGGCATCCACACCATGCGCTTCAGGGACCGCTTCAACGTCCGCTCACTGCGAGCCGAGTAGATGCGCTGGATGGCGTGCGGGTACATCGCGATCCCGATGCCCACCAGCAAGATCATCGAGAACCAGCTGACCGAGTCTTCAAGCGGCGGTACCGCGATGGCCTCCGGCTCGTTGTCGATCAGGTACTGCGTTGTGTCGCCGAGCGAACCTCCGACGAGGTAGAACGCTCCGACGAGCAGCACGACGACGCCCAGCAGCAACGCGATGCCCTGCATCACGTCGGTAAGGGCGACCGCGCGCATCCCGCCCATCCACGAATAGGCCAGCATCACCAGCACGAATACGGCGACACCGATCTGGTACGGCACGGTGTCACCGGTAAGTCCGGAGATCGCGTGCCCCATCGCGATGAGCTGTTCCAGCAGGTAGTTCGCCAGCGCCCACAACATCAGGAAGGTGGCGAGCAGGGTCACAGCGGTTGACTTGAACCGGTGCCGCACCCAGTCGGTCGGGGTGATGAAGGAGTGCTTCTTCGCCAGCACGTACAGCCGGGGCGCGAACAGCATGTAGCCGCCGATGATCGCGGTGAAGAAGGTGACCGACTGCCACCACGCGAAGCCTTCCCGGTAGGCCTGCGGTGCGTACCCGACGACCGTGTTGCCGCTGTACTGCGTGGCGTACAAGGTGAAGAACAACACCAGCATGCCGAGGTTGCCACCGGCGAGGTAGTAGCTCTTCATGTCCCGCCGTGCGCCCGGCCTGTTGCGGCCGACGAAGAACCCGATGCCGAGCATGACGGCGGCGTAGGCGACTAGGACGATAATCCCCGGCGCACCGCCGAACGTGAGGTCTTGGTCTTCCATGGTTCAGCGCCCCCCGTCCGCATCGCCGGGGGTGGTGGACGCGGATTCTTCCTCGTCTTCCACCAGATTCCAGTGCCGCGACAGGATCCAGGTGAGATATCCGCAGAGCGCCACGGACGAACCCACCGCGATGTAGGTCCACAGCGGGAGACCGAACACAATCGGTTCGATCATGCCCGGCGGTAGATACCACGGAATTCCGACTAAGATGATGGCGAGCATCCCGATCCAGATCCAGGGCTTCCGGATCGGCTCGCTCTTTCCGGAGCCTCGTTGCTCAGAGTGTGCTGACATCGCCGTCCGTCATTCGACTGATAGTTCCACCGTTTGCGGGGGCATCTAACCACGCATACGGACAGAGGTCTGCCCACCACCGGTCGCTTGTTCGGTTCAGTCCGCGTGCGCGCCTCGGCTCTCGCCGCTGGAAACCGATTTCTCCGCTAGTACCCGCGCCGCGTCAGGCAGCTCGCGGGCTGTCGGCGGCCGTTCGGTACGGGGAACCCGAGGTCCGGCATTACGGGGAACCCGAGGTCCGGGAGCCGAGCACCGCGTGGTCGGCGGCGCCGAAGCGATCCGCCGCGAACCGTGCCTGGTGCCAGTGCGGGTAGATCAGCCACGGCTCGCTCACCTTGTCCAGCGCACTGAATTCCTCAGCGTCGAGCGTCAGGTCCGCGGCGCCGAGGTTGTCCAGCAGCTGCTCGTCCTTGCGCGCGCCGATCACCAGCGTGGTCACGCCCGGCTTGTTCAGCAGGTAAGCCAACGCCACCTGCGCGGGAGTGGCGCCGTGCCCGGCGGCGATCTCCACCACCTTCTCGATGGTGTCGTACAGCTTCTCGACGTCCCGCACCGGCGGCTCGTCCCAATCACCGAGACGCCGCCCCTCGGTGGCCTCCTGCCCTCGGCGGTACTTGCCGGACAGCAACCCGCCGGCCAGCGGGCTCCACACCATGATCCCCAGCCCCTGGTCGATCGAAGCCGGAACCAGCTCGTACTCGGCGTCCCTGCTCTCCAGCGAGTAGTAGATCTGGTTGCTCACGAACCGCTGGTAGCCGTGCTTATCCGCGACCGAGAGCGCCTTCATCAACTGCCAGCCGGTGTAGTTGGACACCCCGAGGTAGCGCACCTTGCCGGATTTCACCAGCGTGTCCAGCGTCTCCAGGGTCTCCTCGAGCGGCGTCGCGCCGTCCCACTCGTGCACGTGATAGACGTCGATGTGGTCGGTGCGCAGCCGCCGCAGGCTGCCCTCGACCTGATCGAGGATGTGCTTGCGGGACAGCCCGGCCTCGTTTGGCCCGTCCCCCATGACCATCCGCACCTTGCTGGACAGCAGTAGCCGGTCGCGCTTGCCCTCGATCGCCTTGCCGACGATCTCCTCGGAAAGGCCCGCCGAGTACATGTTCGCGGTGTCCAGGAAGTTCACCCCGGCATCGAGGCACATATCGATCTGCCGGGCGGCGGAGCCAAGATCCGTACGACCGACGCTGGCGAACCCGCCTTCGCCGCCGAACGTCATCGTGCCCATGGTCAGCGTCGAAACACGCAACCCAGAACGCCCCAACTGGCGGTACCGCATGCTGTGACTCCCTGCTGCAGATCGGCTGTCATCGCACACCCACGGTAATTCCCTCTGGCCCGCTCACCCCAATATGCATCCGTATTGGGGTGAGCGACTGGGGTGGACGGCTACTTGACGCCCAGCCGGACCCGGTACGTCCACCACCACGATTTCGGGATCGGCAACCGTTCGGCCGCCACCTCGCGCAGCCGGGTCAGCCCGATCTCGTCCTCGCCGGCGCCGGCGTTAAGCACCGCGACCGTGCCGCTGTGACTGAGCGCGACGTCCACCAGACGGGCGGCGTCACCCCGTTCCCGCGAGTGCACGCACAGCTCGGTCACGTGCCGGAACACCCCGCTGGCCCGCATCCGGTCGAGGTGCTGCTGCTTCTCCGCGAAGGCCGGCCGCAGCCCCCCGGAAACCTCGTAGTCGCCGCAGCGGGTGAGGAACTCCTGGTACGCCGCGTCCAGCTGCCAGTCGACGGTGGGCGGCCAGTCGCAGTCGTACGCCGCGAACACGCCGCCCTCCCGCAGCAGGCGGCCTACCTCGGGCAGCGCGAGCGCCGGGTCAAACCAGTGCATCGACTGGCTGGCGGTCACCACGTCCGCGCACTCGTCCGGCTGGCCGGTGTCCTCCGCGGTGCCCTCGACCACGGTGAACGCCCACGCGTCCGGCAGCCCGGCCAGCTTCGAAGCAGCCCGGGCGCGCATCTCGGCTGACGGCTCCACCGCGATCACCCGCGCGGCGGCGCCCGCCCACAACGAGGTGGACAGCCCGGTCCCCGCGCCGAGGTCGACGACGGACGGAGCGTCATTGCGCGCCCACTGGCGGAGGACGTCGACGAGCGCGGGCGGCGGACTTGGCCGAGATCGGTCGTAGAGCTCACTGAAGCCGGAGTAGCGCGAGATGGCGTCAACCATGCCGCCACGCTAGTCGTGCCACGGCCGGCGGCGACCGCTACCCGGCACCGGAAGCCGGGCCATCGAAAACCACCCGGGTGGGTGACTTTTCGTCTCGCCGTTCGCGACACGGCCTCCTGACGTCACGGATTCGCCTCAGCCACGTCCCTCTCACCGGGCCACGATCGGGCGAGTACGGGGAGTGACGGAAAGATATGGCAGCCAGCATCGGTCCGCGCGCCGCACGGGACGCGGTAGGTCGTGCCGCGACGCCCGCCAACGCCGGAAAGCTGGGGATCGTGCTCATCGATTCGCTGCCGCTGTACCGCGAAGGCGTGGCCGCGCTGCTGCATCGAGCACCGGGCACCCGGCTACTCGGGCACGCCTCAGCCCAGCACGCCGCGCTCCAGCTCTGCGAGCGGACACGCCCGGACCTCGTGCTGCTGGATTCCACGCTCGACCCCCGGTGCCACCTCGCGCGCCTGCTGACCGACAACGATCCGGCGCTGATCGTGCTGGTGCTGGTGAACGAGGCGCACCGCAGCAGCCGCTACCTGGCGAACGCGATCTCCGCGGGAGTGCACGGCGCGGTGCCGCGCTACGCCGAACCGCTACAGCTGCTCGAGGCGATTCGGCGGGCGCACGCCGAACGGCGCTACCTCGACCCCTCGTTCGCCGCGCTGACCGTGCGCGCCAGGGGGCAGAACCCGGCACAGGACGACGCGGAAGGCAAGGCCCGGCAACCGCTCTCCAGGCGCGAGTACCAGGTGCTGCTGCTGATCGCGGACGGCCTGGAGAACCAGGCGATCGCCGAGATGCTGTACGTGTCGGTAGAGACCGTGCGAACGCACGTGAAGAGCATCCTGCGCAAGCTCCGCGCACGGGACCGCACCCACGCGGTGGCGAACGCGTTCCGCAACGGCGTGCTCATAGTGCCGCAGGACGGCGCCGCACCGGCGACCGAGCCGACCAGCACGGCCGGCCAGTGCTGACCCGGCCCCGGCCGTCCGTCAGGTCGGCGGAACATCGGCGGAACAATATCGGCCGGAACAACGGAGTGTGAATCACACCATCGAGGCGTCGCTTGCCGCGGTTACTCGCAGGTAATAGCCTTGTTGTTACCGGCGAGTAATGGGTACGCCCAGCCGGCCTGTTTCCGAACTGACGGAGTGACGTGATGGGCCACTACAAGAGCAATGTGCGTGACCTCGAGTTCAACCTGTTCGAGGTGCTCGAGGTGCAACACCGACTCGGCAAGGGCGTGCTCGAGGACTCCGACGAGGACACCGCCCGCGGAGTGCTTGCCGAGCTGAACAACCTGGCCACCGGGCCACTCGCCGAATCATTCGAAGACGCCGATCGCAATCCGCCGGTCTTCGACCCCAAGACGCACAGCGTGACGCTGCCGGAATCCTTCAAGGAGAGCTACCGGCAGCTGTGGGAGGGCGAGTGGTGGCGCCTCGGCCTGACCAACGAGCTCGGCGGGCTCGGGCTGCCGCCGACCGTGAAGTGGGCAGCCTCCGAGCTGATGCTCGGCGCGAACCCGGCGCTGTACATGTACCTGGCCGGCCCGAACTTCGCGATGATCCTGAACCGCAACGGCACGCCGGAGCAGCAGCGCTGGGGCCGGCTGATGATCGAGCGCGGCTGGGGCGCGACGATGGTGCTCACCGAGCCGGACGCCGGCTCCGACGTGGGGGCCGGCCGCACCAGGGCGGTGCTGCAGGAGGACGGCTCCTGGCACCTTGACGGCGTCAAGCGGTTCATCACGTCCGGCGATCAGGACATGACCGAGAACATCATGCACCTGGTGCTCGCCCGCCCCGAGGGCCCCGGCATCGAGGCGAAGCCCGGCACCAAGGGCCTCTCGCTGTTCCTGGTCCCCAAGTTCCACTTCGACACCGAGACCGGTGAGCCAGGGGAGCGCAACGGTGCCTTCGTGACCAACGTCGAGCACAAGATGGGCCTGAACGCCTCGGCGACCTGCGAGCTCACCTTCGGTGCGGACGGCACGCCAGCCAAGGGCTGGTTGCTCGGCGAGGTGCATGACGGCATCGCGCAGATGTTCCAGGTCATCGAGTACGCCCGGATGATGGTCGGCACCAAGGCGATCGCGACGCTGTCGACCGGCTACCTGAACGCGCTCGACTACGCCCGCGAGCGGGTGCAGGGCGCGGACCTGACACGGATGCTGGACAAGACCGCGCCGCGAGTGACCATCATGAAGCACCCGGACGTGCGGCGTTCGCTGATGCTGCAGAAGGCCTACGCCGAGGGGCTGCGCGCGGTCTACCTGTACACCGCGTCGTACCAGGATCAGATCTGGACCCAGGAAGGCGACGCCGATTCGCTCGCGCTGGCCGATCGGGTGAACGACCTGCTGCTGCCGATCGTGAAGGGCGTCGGCTCGGAGCGAGCCACCGAGCAGCTCATCCAGTCGCTGCAAACGCTTGGCGGATCCGGGTTCCTGCAGGACTACCCGATCGAACAGTACATCAGGGACTCCAAGATCGACTCGCTCTACGAGGGCACCACCGCGATCCAGTCGCTCGACTTCTTCTTCCGCAAGATCGTGCGGGACAAGGGCCAGGCGCTCGGCCACCTCGCGGGCGAGATCTCCACGTTCATCGACGCGGAGAGCGGCAACGGCCGGCTCAAGGATGAGCGGGCATTGCTCAAGCAGGCGCTGGCAGACGTCCAGGGCATGATCGGCTCGATGATCAACTACCTGACGGTCTCCCAGGAGAGCCCGGAGAGCGTGTACAAGGTCGGCCAGCACACCGTGCGGCTCTTGCTGTCCGCGGGTGACCTGCTGATCGGCTGGCAGTTGCTGCGGCACGCCGAGATCGCCGTCGGGAAGCTGGACGCCGGCGCCTCGGCGAAGGACAAAGCCTTCTACGAAGGCAAGATCGCGGTGGCGTCGTTCTTCGCGAAGCAGGTGCTTCCGGAGCTGTCCGCCCGGCGCAGCATCGTGGAATCGGCCGACAACACGCTGATGGACGTCGACGAAGCGGCGTTCTAAGGGCACTACAGGCCCGCGCCAATCCCGCGGCGTGGCACGGGGGCTGTTCCTCTCGGGATCGCCCCCGACGTGTTTCAGCCCTGCGCGATATAGGAGACCAGCTGCTCGCGGTCCTGTTCGAGCTGGGCGACGCGGCTTTTCACCACGTCACCGATGCTCACGATGCCGGCGAGCCGGCCGTCCACCATCACAGGCAGGTGGCGAACCCGGCGCTCGGTCATGATCTCGGTGAGGCTATCCACCGAATCCTCCGGCACGCAGGTGACCACCAAATCGGTCATGATCGCCGAAACCGGGCCGGAAAGAACATCCACACCCCCGGAGTGCAATCGCCGCACGATGTCGCGCTCCGAGACGATCCCGGCAACGGAATCACCGTCTCGCACCACCACAGCACCGATGTTGTGCTGCGCGAGCAGCTCGAGCAGCTGCCACACGGTGGTTTCTCGCTGTACGGAAACAACGTCCGAACCCTTGCTGCGCAAAACATCCGCGATACGCATGACACTCCCGTTCAACCGCCCGACTCAGTAACGGAATGTGAATCAGGCTACGCGGGGAGCGCGAAAAGGGACAATCCTCCTGAGTGATGACGGCGCATACCAGGCGTTTCGTCGCCCGCTCACTGGCAGATGATCTTTGGCTGCGGTTCGTAGCGCACCGTACGGGTGTCACGCGAGACGACCTGACCACCGTTGACAGCCCGCACGGTACGGGTGTCCGACGTCGTGAAGCCCGGTGAACCGCTGCTCGCCTCGCAGTCCGGCCCCTTGCGTTTGCGCTTCGTGGGCGGTGGCACCGGGTTGGACCGCGCCCCGGTCTGCGACTCGACCTCGACGTGCTTGGTGCCCCACAGCCGCACCGTGATGGAGGACGGCGTCCACTCGGTCTGGATCGCGATACCGGTCTTCTCGGTGTTCTGGAACTTCAAATCGATGATGCTCGCGCCATCCCCGGCCTGGTACACGGTCGCCTCGCGGGCTTCCGGGTACCGGCTGATGTAGTAGCTGTGCTCCTTGTGCTCCACGTCCTTCATGGCGGCGAAGTAGGACGCGTTGTACAGCGTGGTGGCGAACTGCGAGATGCCACCGCCGACCTCGCGGCTCGGCGCACCGTCCTCGATCACACCGGCCTCGATGTAACCCTGCGCCTTCCCGCGCGGCCCGGTGTGGCCATTCAAACTGAACGTGTCACCCGGCTTCACGATCGCCCCGTTGACCTGCTCGGCCACCCGCTGGATGTTCTGGCCGGAGTCGGATGCGAAGTCGCTCGTGGTGAACTCGCCCACCACTTCCTTGATACCGAGGCCTTTCGCCTCTTCGGTGGTGACCTGCGCGGGCCGATCCTGGTAGGTCAGCTTGATCTCACGGCCGTTCTGCTTGCCGAGCACCCCGCTGAGCGGCTTCAGGCTCTTGTTCCAGTCGATGCCGCGCCCGTGCTGGGACGGCCGCACGGTCGGCTTGCCACCCTCGAACACGATCTGCGCGTCCCGCCCCTGCTGCTCGGTGGACGCCAGGTCCGGCCCGAGCGACCGCGCGATCTTCTTGTTGTCCACGGTCATATTCAGCCGGCCGCCCTTCTCGGCAGGCGTGAACTTCAGCGCGGCGGCGATCGCGGCCGGTTGCAGCTCGGCATCCTTGCCGTCCCCGCGCATAAGCACGGGCGCGGACACCGCTGGCTTCACGAGCTCGTCCACGGTCTGCTGCACGCCTTCGGCCGTGGTCTTCACCGGCATGGCCTCCACCGGCAGTGCCACCCGGCGGCCGGACACCCAGTGCTCGACGAGCGCGTTCTCCGCCGCTTCGGCCTTGAGCTGCTGTCCCTGCTTCGGCGGGACCGCGACCGGGACGGCGCTCTTGCCGTCCTCGGTGCCCTCGAAGCGCACCGTGCCTTCCTTCGGCCCGCGATCGACCTTGCCGCGCAACCCTTCGATCGCCTCGGACACCGCGGTCGGGTTCGCCTTGGTCACCACGCCGACTTCATCGTTGGTGAAGAACGACGTGATCCGGGTGATCGGATTCCAGGACTGCGTGCCCGCTTCGTCAAGTGTCTTCGGCCAGTCCATCTCGAGGCCGGCCGCGCGCGGCTGTACTTCGGCGTTCACGTCGCCCGCGCGCACCGGTACCGGGGTGGCCATCCGCGGTTCGAGCTCGGAACGCAGCTTCTCCTCGGCGTCGTTCTGGCTCATACCGCCGACGTCGACGCCGGCGACCGAGACGCCACGCGGCACGTCGCCAGCGTTCACCATCGTGTCGACGAGGTAGAGCATCACGAGGACACCGAACACCGCGCCGGCGATGATGAGCGCGCGCTTGCGCCGGTTGCGCGGCGGCGTGCCGCCCGATCCGGCGGTTGTCCCGCCAGCCCCGCCGACCGCCGGGATGAACGTCGTCGTCTGGTCATGCACGACCGGCAGCACGTCCGTCTGCTCGGCGTGTGACTCTGGCCAGCCGTATTCCTGTGGCACTGTTTACCGTCCCGCTCTACAAGTACAGCCCGGTGCCGTGTTCGGTGCGTTCGCTGGCCAGGGCGTGCACATCCCGCTCGCGCAGCACGATGTAAGTCCGGCCGTGCACCTCGACCTCCAACTGATCCTCCGGGTTGAACAGCACCCGGTCGGACACCTTCACGTTACGGACGTGATTGCCGACACCGAGAACGTCCCCCCAAACGAGCCGCCTGGCCATCTGCGCGGTCGCCGGGATGACGATGCCACCGCCGCTCGTCCGTTCGCCCTCCTCGCTGGACAGTTCGACGAGCAGACGGTCATACAGCATCTGGATTTCGAACTTGACGGAATCGTTCTCGGGCACTGGCGCATGGTACTTCCGCGGGCCGACGGGCCTTCCGCTCGCTACCCCCTAACCGTCGCGGCTACCTCGTGTTGGGCCATGTGGGTGTACGGCGGAAGCGGTTCAGCTCTCCGCGTGAGCCTTCAAACGCCGCAATGTCGCTTCGATATTACGGCGGTTGTACTCCGCCCGATCCTTGACGCCGGAGAGGAAAGCCCCGACTACCTTCAGTGCGGGACCCCGACGTTCCCAGGTGCTTTCCGTTACACAGCAACCATCCCCGGTCGGCTCGATCTCGTATTGCCAGCGGGAGACCGGAAAACCGAACGCGGTGACGTCGAAGGCGAACCGCCTGCCGGGCACCGCGTCGGTGACTGTGGCCGTGGTACTCCAGCGCGCGATGCCCTTCCGGTTGTTGCCCCGGAACCGCGCGCCGACTTTCGCACCGTTCGCCCCGCCAAGCCAGGAATGTCCACTGTATTCCTCTGCGAACTCGGCCAGCTTGCCCGGATCGCTGACGAGCTCGTAAACCTGGTCCGGCGAGGCGTTCACCTCGATCTGTGCGCTCGCGGTCGGTTTCGCGGTCATGCTCCGTCGCCTTTCATATCGTTCGCGGCTGGGCCTACGCCGCGGTACGGCCTTGGTGTGTGTGCAAGTACTACCAATGGGCGCAAGTGGCTGCGCATCCGGTGTCCCGAGTCGGCTGCCGGCCAAACCGGGCGATCGGTGACGCGGATCAGGTGTTCCGGCGCAACATGCGGGTGACGCCGGCCGCCACCGTGGTTGCCAGAATCCAGCCGGTCGCGATCAAGCCCGTGGAGATCCACTGATTCACACCTTCGGTGAGCCACCGATTCTTGTTCCCGAAGTCCACAATGGGCACCAGAAGATCCACAGTGTACAAAACGGGATTCCACACCAGGGTGTCATCCGCATTGATCTCCTGAAGCGGTGGCTGCACTCCGAACCAGACGCTGCCGCCGATCAGGCACAGCAACAGCCAGACCAGTGCCCGCGTCGGCCGGTACCCGTAGCCGACCATGTAGCGCTGCAGGACGCTCCACAACCGAACACCAGGGCCGAGCACCCGGTATCCCCTGGCGAGCGCGGAATACCGCTCCTGCTGCTTCTTGATCAACGCCGTGGCTGCGTGCTCCTCGTTACCGCTCGCCCGCAGCATCGCGGCGAACTGGTCGTACGGCCCTGGCCGGTAGCGGCCCCGCATCGCCTGACGTAGCCAGTGAAGCCGCTTGCGCAGCTCGTCGTCATCCTTGAGCTCAACCGGTTCGTCCAGCGCGTCGTACCGGAAGTCCTCAAGATCGATACCACCCCGCGCGGCCCAGAAGCTCTCGTTGTCCGCGAGCGAGGAGCAGCTCGCCTGCCGCAGGTTGATCTTCCCTCGAGGCGGTTCGCCGGTGCTCAGGATGAGTTCCTGGGTACGCACATCCGGCGCGTGCAGCGCGGTGTCCACCAGCGGCGAGCCGAGTACGGCGCCGCCGAAGTTCACCCGTCGCGTCACCTCGGCACCGTCCATGCTGACACCGCCCTGCGCGTAGAACGGCACCCGCCGGTTCATGGCACAAATCAGGTCCCTGCCGATTCTGGCGGTTCGAAGATCCACCGAGGAACCGCGCGCCCGGTCCCTTCGCGCGCTGGTCAGCTGGCAACCGCGCAGGTCGACGTTGCCGCCGACCTCGATGCCCTGCAACTGGAGGGTGCCTTGCGCTTCGGAACGGGCGAGGCTCAGGTTGCCGCCGATCTTGCTGCGGCGGGCGGTCAGCACGTCCCGCATCGGATGGCTCAACGTCGCGTTCGCGAACGCGAAGCTGCCGCGCACCACCATGTCGGCCATCCTCGCCTGCCCGGCGATCCGCAGGGACCGCGCGTCCAGATCGCCGCGGACCTCGGTGCCGTCGAAGTGCAGCGCCCGGTCGTGCCATGGCGGCTCGGTGCCACGCGGTACGGTCACCGTGGAGTTGGACAGCCGCAGCGATCCGCCGATGTGCGCGCTGAGCATCCGCACCGTTCCGGCGCTGTGCATGTTCTTGTCCAGCTCCACGTTGCCGTCCACCCGCACCCGGTCGGCGATCAGTGCCGCGGACGGATCGAAATGCGCGTCGTCCTGATCAGTTGGCTCGAGGAACATCTCGCCGCCCGAATCCAGCTTGGCACCACGCAACACGAGGTCGCTGTCGATACGCGCGCTCGGGAAGAACAGCCGGCCGTTCGAGCGGAACACCTGGCCGGTGACATCGGTCCGGAACAGCAGGTTGCCACCGGCCTGCAGGCCGTTCCCGTTGAACGCGTAACCGCCGGGGTTGGTCAGCCGCGCACCGGAGAAGTTCACGTTGCCGCTGGTGCGCATGCCCGGCATCCGGACCTCGCCGACCGCCGTCAGCCGGTAGGCCAGCAGCGCGCCTTCGATGGAAAGCCGATCGGCGCGGATCGCCTTGCTCCTCGGGTGTTCCAGCGTGCTGCCCGTCAGTACCAGCGAGCCGTGGATGTCCGCGTCGGCGAGATTGACCGCCGCGTCGAGACCATCGCCGGTGGTGTCCCCGATCCGGTTGGTGTCGCCCTGCCGGGTTTCGGATTCGTCGACCCGAACGGTCGTGTTGATCAGCCGCACGTCGTTGCTGCTGTTCAGGTTGCGCGCCATCAAGCCGGGCAACCAGCAGTCCTCGAAGATCAACCCGAGTATCTTGGCCTGCCGCACATCCGGCGGTCGCTCGAAACGGCACCGCTCGAAGCGCAGCAGGTAAGGGAATTCCGCGGCGCGCAACGGCAGCACGCCGGTGAGGAAACGGTCCTTCACCTCCACCACGGGCGAGCTGGCCGGGCGCTTGCGCCAGCGAAGGACCCCGCCGCTGTCCGGCTCGATGAGCCGGCGGACCACGTCGTCGGCCGGTTGGTACGCCCACTCCGGTGGATTGGGGTCATGCGGATCGAGCGGCTCGCGGGCGTCGTCGTCACCGGCATCGGACACGGCGGTGCCGCCAGTGCGAACAGACGGCATTCCGGTGCCCCCTCACGTTCCACGAACAACCGATGGTCAAGCGAAACTGATCATGGCACCGGCCCGCAAGGTCCAAGCGGGCTATTGCGGGCCACCACCCGCCCGGGCCTTGTCGTGAAGGCCACCTTGCGGGCACTGAACGCCCCGAATGGGCCCCTCGCGCTGGATGTGGCCGTTCGGGCCGAAGCTAGCGCGCCTGCACCGGATTGAGCACCCGCGCAAGGAACGTCCTGGTGCGCTCGTGTTGTGGCTCGCCGATCACCTGCGCGGGCCGGCCCTGTTCCACGATCACGCCGCCGTCCATGAACAGCACCGCGTCCGCGACCTCGCGGGCGAATTGCATCTCGTGCGTGACCACCAGCATGGTCATTCCCTCGTCCGCGAGCCGGCGCATCACCCCGAGCACGTCGCCGACCAGCTCCGGGTCCAGTGCCGACGTTGGCTCGTCGAACAGCATCACGTCCGGGTCCATGGAAAGCGCCCGCGCGATCGCGGCCCGCTGCTGCTGGCCACCGGACAGCTCGGCAGGCATCGCGTTCGCCTTCTCGGACAGCCCGACCTTCTCCAGGTTCGCCAGCGCCACCCGCTCGGCCTCCGCCTTGTCCCTGCCGAGCACCTTTCGCTGCGCGATCGTCAGGTTGTCCACCACGCAGAGATGGCTGAACAGGTTGAAGGCCTGGAAGACCATGCCGATACCGCGCCGCGCGCGGTCGAGGTCCACGTCCGGATCCGTGAGCTCGATCCCGTGCACGAGCACCTTGCCGGCGTTCGGCTGCTCGAGCAGGTTCACGCAGCGCAGCAGCGTGGACTTGCCGGAGCCGGACGCCCCGATGACGCACACCACCTCGCCCCGCTTGACCTCGAGATCGATCCCGCGGAGCACCTCCAACGACCCGAACGACTTTTCGAGGCCGGAGATCTCGATAACGTTCACGCCTCCACCTCCAACCCGGCTGCCGTATCGGCCGCGTCCTTCCTGCGCCCGCTGCGCCGTTCGAGGTAGCGGGACAGGTAGGAAAGCGGGACGGTGATCACCAGATAGCACAGCCCGGCGAGCAAGATCGGGGTCAGCGAGGCCGTCTGGTTCAGCCCTTCGCGCCCGAACTTCGTCAGGTCGTACTCGTCCCGGCTCAACCCGAGCACGTAGATCAGCGAGGAATCCTTGGTGAGCAGGATCAACTCATTGGTCAGTGGCGGCAGGATGATCCGGAACGCCTGCGGGATCACGATCGAGATCATCGCGCGCCCCTGGGACATCCCGAGCGATCGAGCCGCCTCGGCTTGCCCCTTGGGCACGGCCTGAATGCCGGCCCTGATCGTCTCAGCCATGTACGCCGCGCCGACCAGCCCCAGCGCCAGCATCACCGTCGAATACAGGTCGAACTGGAGCTGAAAGGCGATCGGCACACCAAAGCCGAGCGTGATGAACACCAACAATGCCGGAACGCCACGGAAGAACTCGATGTACACCGTCGCCAACCAGCGATATGGCGGTACCGACGACAGTTTCATCAGCGCGAGCACCAACCCGAGGGCGAGCCCGAATGCGAATCCGATCACCGTGTAAATGGCGGTATTCACCAGCGCACTGGTAATGATGTCCGGCACTTGCGTACCGGCGGCGTCCAGATTGAAAAACGCGTTCGTGACCTCGCCCCAGTCGGCGACGATCGCGAGTACCGCCACTGCGACGACAAGCAAGCCGTACTGGAAACTACGAAATATTTGCGCGCGTTGGCGCTTGGATACTGCCACGAAAGAGCTCCTCGAAGCCGGCTGTCTTGCTTATTTACGGCTTGTCTGGAGACTGCCCTGAGCCCGGCTGCTTGCCGAACCACTTCTGGTAGATCTTGTTGTACGTACCGTCTTCCCTGATCTTCTTCAACACCTCGTTGATCTTGCCCCGCAACGCGCCGTTGCCCTTGCGTACCGCGACGCCGTATTTCTCACCGGTGTCGAATTCGGCGGAAACGACCGTTTTCGGGTTTTGTTTCACGAAGTTGTAGTGCACGCCGTTGTCATTGATCCCGGCTTCGATTTGGCCGGTCAGCACCGCGGACTGCTCGAGCGCGAGATCCTCGTACTGTTTGACTTCGTAGCCGTATTTCTTCTTGTTCTTCTCCGCGTATTCCTCGCCGGTGGTGCCTTGCTGCACGCCCAGCGTCTTCCCGCGCAACTGTTCCAAGCTGTCGATGCCGGAATCCTTCAATACCAGCAACGCCTGATCGGCGTCGAAATACGGATCGGAGAAATCCATCACCTTCTGCCGTTCCGGCGTGATGGTCATCGCGGCAGCCGCGACATCGCATTGCGCGTTGTTCAGGCTCTGCCCGGACTCGATTCCCTCGAAGGACGTGTCATTGATGGTCTGCTTGACGCCAAGGTCCTTGCCAACCTGATCGACCAGGTCCACGTCGAAGCCAACGGTCTTGCTGCCCTGGCTGAACTGGAACGGTGCGTACGGCAGGTGCGTGCAGGTCCTGAGCTCGCCATCCTTCAACAACTCGACCTTGTCGCCCGGCTTGGAACTGCCGCCGGATTGAATTTCCTCCGCGCAGGCGGCCGCGGTGACGGCAAGCGCGAGCGCGGGTAGCAGTGCGAGCACCTTGCGTTTGGTTCGACGCGCCACGGTGTCACTCCTCGTTACTGATACAGATCGGGTGCACGCATCCTGCCACCCGAAAGGCCGGGTGCCCAGCACCTTCCCGGTAACGAAGTCGCCTACTTGGCCCGCGCGCTCGGCACGCCCGCTCTCACGCAGCGCACATCTTCTCCATCCGGTGGGCGATAAGGATCGCGGGAGTAACAGCGGCGTCACACGGACGTAGCACTCCCCGGCGCGGGCGGGACCACCGGCTCATCGCACTCGTTTCACGTAGCGGTGAGCCGGAACGGCGATAGGCCCGTCGGCGCTCGCGGCCGGATAGTCGATGGGACCTTCGTCGGTCCACCCGTTCCGCTCGTAGAACCTGCGGGCCCTGGCGTTGCCGGCAACGACGGCGAGCCACGCTCGCTCGTGGCCGCCCGCCGCGACGAGACGTTCCGCTTCGGCGAGCAGCACGGCGGCCACCCCGGACCCGCGGTGCGCCGTCGCCACGTAGACCTGTTCCACCTCGTCGCCGACCACCATCACGAACCCGGCTACCGCGTCATCGACGGTCGCGACCACCGTGTCGCTGACTCGCTGGGGAGCTCGCGTTCCGAACGACTCCTTGGTCCGGACGGCGAGAAGCTCGTCAGGAACGTGTCCCAGGTGACCGTCCAGCCATCCCTGGTACCAGATCGTCGCGATGGCCCTGGAATCCTCGGGGCGCGCGGGGCGCAGCGTCACGGCCCCGGCTTCGGTTGCCATCAATTTAGGGTAGCGAGCAGTTCAGGGTAGCGAGCGCGGCCGCGGCGGCAACGGTGTTATAAAGCAGTACGGGTACCGAAAACGACGAAGGGTTCCGAATGACGCGTCGCCCGTACGTCCTGCTCAGTGCCGCGATGTCGGTGGACGGGTGCCTGGACGACGCGAGCGATACCCGGCTGCTGCTTTCCAACGAGGAGGATTTCGATCGAGTGGACGCGCTGCGCGCGGCCAGCGACGCGATCCTGGTCGGCGCGAACACCATTCGCCGGGACAACCCGCGGTTGCTGGTGCGCTCCGCGTCTCGCAGGGCCGATCGGGTGGCGCGCGGGCTCGCGGCGGATCCGATCAAGGTGACGGTGAGCGCGAGCGGTGACCTGGATCCAGCCAGCAGGTTCTTCACCGACGGCGACGCGCCGAGGCTGGTGTATGCCTCCGGCGCGCGAACGGCCGACCGGTTTGCCGGCCTGGCAACGGTTGTCGACCTTGGCGTAGCACCCGAACCGGCCGCGGTGCTCGCCGATCTCGCCGAGCGGCACATCCGCACGCTGATGGTCGAGGGCGGCACCAGCATGCACACCCAGTTCCTCGCCGAGGGGCTGGCCGACGAGTTGCAGCTCACCATCGCCCCGTTCTTCGTCGGCGACCGGGATGCTCCCCGATTCGTCCACAGTGGATCATTCAGGTGGAATGCGGAGCACCCAATGAGCTTGCGGGAGGTGCGCACCATGGGCGACGTGGTGTTGCTGCGCTATCTGTTGAACGGCGTGGCGGATGGCTGAGGACCACCGCTGGTTGCGCGCGGCCGTGGAGCTGTCCCGGCAATGCCCGCCCGCGCGCGAAGCGTTCAGCGTCGGAGCGATCGTGGTCGATGCGCATGGCCGCGAGCTCAGCAGCGGCTACTCGCGGGAGACGGACGAGAAGGTGCACGCGGAGGAATCCGCACTGTCCAAACTGGACCGTTCCAACCCGGCGCTGCGTGGCGCCACCATGTACTCGTCGATGGAACCGTGCAGCACGAGGAAATCCCGGCCACGATCGTGCACCCAGCTGATCCTGGACGCCGGCATCCCTCGGGTGGTGTTCGCGCTGCGCGAGCCGCCGATTTTCGTGGACTGCGAGGGTGCCGAACGACTGGCCTCGGCCGGGGTCACCGTCGTGGAGCTCACCGAGCTTGCCGACGCCGTCCGCACCATCAACCAGCTGTGAGGGACCAGAAGCACGCACTGATCACCAGGAGCGGCGGCGTTCCCAGAACAGCAGCCAGGCAAGGTACACGCCGCCGAGCGCGCCGGTGACCACGCCGGCCGGCAGCAGGGACGCGGAAAGCAGCCGCTGCCCGGCGAAATCCGCGAGCACCACGAGTAGCGCGCCCATACCCGCCCCTGGCAGCACGTTCGGCCCGGCGTACCGCGTCAGCCGCCTGGCGAGCTGCGGCGCGGCGAGCGCCACGAACGCGATCGGGCCGGCGGTCGCGGTGGCCACCGCCGTACAGGCAACCGCGATGACGATCAGCGTCTGCCGGGAACGCGATACGCGTACCCCCAATCCCGCGGCGATCAGCTCGCCGGATTCGAGCATGCGCAGCGCCGGAACGTGTACAACCAGCACGGGTACCAGCACCGCCAGCGTGATCACCAGCGGCCAGACCGAATTCCAATCCCGCCCGGCGAGGTTGCCAACCAGCCAGGTGGTGGCCTGGGCGGCATCCTCCACGAAGGCGCGGGTGAGCAGATACGAGTTAACCCCGGCAAGCACCACGCTCAGCCCGACGCCGAGCAGCACCATCCGGTACCCGCCGAGCCCGTGCCGGCCGCACAGCAGGGTGATCGCTGCGGCGGTGAGCATCCCGCCGACCAGCGCGCCGGCGGCGACCTGCGCCGCGCCGGCACCAAGCAGCAAGATCGAGACGATGCCGCCGGTGGCCGAACCCGTGGTGAACCCGATGATGTCCGGGCTGCCGAGCGGGTTACGCGTGAGGCTCTGGAACACCGCCCCCGCGATCCCGAGCGCGGCGCCGACCAGCGCGCCGACCACCAGCCGCGGCAGGCGCTGCTCCACTACGATCAGGTACTCGGCCTTCGTGCCGTCCCCGGCCAGGGTGCGCAACACCGCGGCTGGCGACATCGAGTAGTCACCTGTGCCGATCGCGAATACCCCGACGACGAGCAACGTGGCCAGCATGCCGAGGACCGCGACGGTGGTGCGGGCGTTCATGGCCAGCGCGACGTGGCCTGCGTGCACTCTCATCGGCCGGCACCCCACAGTCGCCGCACCAACACCAGGAACATCAGCCCGCCGAAGACGTCGGTCATGATGCCCACCTGCAACTCGCCTGGCGCGCCGAGCAGCCTGCCGAGCACGTCGCAGCCGAGCACCAGCACCGGTCCGAGCAGCATGGAAAGCGGTAGCACCTGCCGGTGGTCCTGCCCGACCATCAACCGCACCAGGTGCGGGATCATCAGCCCGACGAACGCGATCGGGCCGACCGCCGCGGTCGCCGAACCGCAGAGCAGGCCGACGGCCAGCATCGCCACCGTCCTTGTCCTCGCCGGGCTGGCACCGAGCCCGTGCGCCACGTCCGCACCGAGGGCGATCGCGTTCAGTCCGCGGGCCGACGCGAGCGCCAGGATCAGCCCGGCGACCAGGAACGGCAGCAGCGGGGCCAGCACGTCCATGTCCCGGTTGGCAAGCGTTCCGACCAGCCAGAAGCGCATCCGATCCAGGGTGTGCGTGTCGATGACCTGTGCGGCCTGGTTGATGCCAACGAACGTGGCCTGCACGGCGACCCCGGCCAGCACCAGCCGGACCGGGCTCACCGTGCCGCCGAGCGCGTACACCAGCGCGGTCGCGAACACCGCACCGGCGAACGCGAACCACACCAGCGCGGCGGGCGCCTGGATCCCGAACGTGGTGGACGCGAGCACGATCGCCACCGCGGCGCCGTAGTTCACGCCGAGCAGCCCGGGATCGGCGACCGGGTTGCGGGTCACGCCCTGCATCAACGCTCCCGCCAGCCCGAGCGCGAGCCCGACGAGCACGCCGAGCACGGTGCGCGGCAACCGGCTGTCCCGCACCACGACGTCGTCGTAACGGCCGTCGTAGGAGAACAGCCCGTGCAGCACGGCATCGAGGGACAGCGGGTTCGAGCCGATCGCGATGGACAGCAGCGCCACCACCACCAGCGCGATCAGTGCGCCGAATAGCGCGGCCGGGAACACGCTGCGCCGAGGCTGCGCGCTCGCGGTGGTCTGGGCCATAGCGTTCAGGTTAAGGCAAGGCTAGCCTTAGCCGAACTGCAGCCCCACTGGACTGAGGACGGACCACATGCGCACACTCGACCGTCGACGTTTCCTGATCGCGAGCGCGGCCGCCGGGGCGACCGCGGCGCTGGCCGCCTGCGGGTACCGGGGCGATGAGGCCGGCGGAACCGCGTGGAGCTTCACCGACGATCGTCGCCGGAAGGTTACAGCCGGCAAGCGTCCGAAGCGAATCGTCGCGCAGGTTACGCCCGCGGCCGCGCTGTGGGACTTCGGCATCCACTCGGTGGGCATCTTCGGACCGTCCAAGCTGCCGGACGGTAAGCAGGACCCGCAGTCCGGCTCGGTCGATCTGGCCAAGACCACCTCGCTCGGCAACGTCTGGGGCGAGTTCAACTACGACAAGTACGTATCGCTGAATCCCGAGCTGCTGGTCAGCGTGATGTACCTGCCCGGTGAGCTGTGGTACGTCCCGAAGCAGCAGGCCGAGGACATCGAGAAGGCGGCGCCGACGATCGGGCTGAGCCTGGAGGACAGCACCATGCCGCAAGCCATCGCCAAGTTCGAGAAGCTGGCTGGCGCGCTCGGCGCGGACCTGAAGGCGGGCTCGGTCACCTCGGCCAAGCGCCGGTTCGAGCAGGCGAGCGCCGAGTTCGGCAGGGTCGCCAAGCGGACGTCGAAGCTGCGGGTAATGGCGGTATCGGTGCAGCAGGACCAGATGTACGTGGGCAACCCGAGCGCGTTCCCCACCACCCGGTACTACGTCGAGCGGGGGATGAACTTCGTGGTGCCCGACAACACCCATGAGACCGGTTACTACGAGGAACTCAGCTGGGAGAACGCCGACCGGTACCACGCCGATGTGATCATGTACGACGACCGGTTCAGCTCGTTGAAGCCGAAAGACGTGACCGGAAATCCGACCTGGTCGCGGTTGCCCGCGGTGCGGGCCGGGCGGCTCATCCCATGGAACTCCGAGCCGCCGCTGAGCTACCGACCGGTGGCCGACCTGCTGACGGATCTCAGCAAGGACCTGGTCGCCGCGGCTGATCAGTAGGCCGTGCCGGCGGGCAGCTACCCGGAGCTGGCGTGGGCGTGCAGCACGTGCGCGACGGCCTCGGTGACCCGCTGGGCGTGCTCCAGATGCAGCCACTCGTCGGGCACGTGCGCGTTCGAGTCCGGCCCGAGCGCGCCGGTGATCACGAACTGGGCTTCCGGGTACTGGCGCGCGAGCAATCCCATGAACGGGATCGACCCGCCAAGCCCGACGGTGCGCCACGACGCCCCGAACACCGACTCGCTCACCGTGTCCAATGCGGACGAAAGCCACGGCGCCATCGTTGGCGCGTTCCACCCGTCCGCGGATTCGGTGCGGCTCAACGAAACCCGCGCATCGTACGGCACGTCGACGGTCAGCGCCTTCTCCACGGCGGCAAGCGCGGCCGCCGAGTCCGCGGTCGGCGGCACCCGGAAGCTCAGCGTCAGCGTGCTGAACGGCCGCAGCACGTTGCCCGCGTCCAGCGGTTCGGGGAACCCGGACGCGCCGATCACCGACAACGTCGGGCGCCAGCTGTTGTTCAGCGCCAGCTCGACCTCGTCGTCCGACACCGGCCTCGCGCCCCGCACCATCGGGAACGCCGAGCGCACCGCACCCGGCGCGGCGGCAACGGAGGCCCGAACCTCGGCGAGCCGGTCCTCGGGCACCCGCACCGTCATCTCCGGCAGCAGGATCTCCCCGGTGCGGGAGTCCTCCACCCGGTCGAGCAGCTGCCGGATCACCCGGAACGAGCTCGGCACGACTCCGCTGGCCAGCCCGGAGTGCTGGCCGGATTCGAGCACCCGCACCGTGAGGTCCACGGAAACCAGACCCCGCAGCGAGGTCGTCAGCCACAGCCGCTGGTAGTCGTTGCCGCCGGAGTCCAGGCACACCACCAGCGACACCTCGCCGAGGGTGGGGCGCAGGTGCTCGAGGTAGGCGGGCAGGTCCGGGCTGCCGGATTCCTCCCCGGTCTCCAGCATGACGACGCACCTGCTGTGCGAACCGCCTGCCGCACGCACCGCTTCGATCGCGGTGGTGGCCGCGTATCCGGAGTACCCGTCGTCGGCGGCGCCGCGGCCGTACAGCCTGCCGTCCCTGACAACCGGGGTCCACGGACCGAGCCCCTCCGACCAGCCACCGACCGGCGGCTGCTTGTCAAGGTGCCCGTAGAGCAGCGCGGTGCCGGCGTCCGCGTCTCCCGGCACGTCGAGCAGCAGCAGCGGGCTGCGGCCGTCCAGTTCGACAACGTCCACCCGGGCCCCGGATATCGCCCGAGTCTCGAGCCAGCGCCGCACGTGGTGCACGGCCGCGTGCAGCTGGCCGCGCTCCGCCCAGCCCGGTTCGAAGTTCTGCGAGACGGCCGGGATCTCTACCAGCTCGGACAGGCTTGGCAGCACGCTGGCCGCCCAGGACTCGCGAATGCTGTCGCGTACCGCTGTCTGCTCCACGAGCCCGATACTGCCACGGCGCCCGGGTAGCCCGGCAGTTCGGCCACGTCACGGGTCTCGCCTGGTCTCGCCAAAACCTGGCGAGCGGCACCCCGATCACCGTGAGCCGCTTCACAGTGCCGCACCTCGCCCGATGCTGTCGTACAGCCCGACCGCTCAGCACCCCGTCCGAGGCGCCGGTGAGCTGCCGATACCGGCACCCGAACGTCCGTCCTTCTGAGTACCCATCATTGGTGTTCCAACCGTTTCCGCAGCTCAGAGCCACATTCGAGGCAACAAAGTCGCGTGAAGGGCTGACCAGGACGGCCAGGATCGTGACAAGATGGACGGCATCGAACCGTCAGCGTCGATGGGTCAATCGCCCACCCACAACCCGGGTTGGACGTGCCCCCACGGCGCGGTCCTACGTAGCCGCCACAAGCGGCTACGCGGCACCGACCAGGAGGAGATAGACGCATGTCGTCTGCGGAGCAGTGGACGCAGCCCGGGGAAAACCCAGCCGCCACCGCGGCAAAACCGACACCGGAGCAGGTGATCGCGGGCTTGCGTGCGACCAGCGAAGGCGGGACTGAGCTAGTCCAGCTACTCAATCCAGAAGGCGAGCGCATCGCGTCGCCGCAATTCGACCGGTACGTCGAAGACGTGGACGCCGAGCAGCTGCGCGGCCTTTACCGGGACATGACCATGGTCCGGCGCGTCGACAGGGAAGCGAACTCCTTGCAGCGGCAGGGACAGCTCGGCATCTGGGTGCCGCTGCTCGGCCAGGAGGCCGCCCAGATCGGTGCCGGGCGCGCGATGCGGCCGAGCGACATGGCGTTCCCCAGCTACCGCGAGCACGGCATCGCGTGGTGCCGCGGGGTCACCCCGCAGGAACTGCTCGGCATCTTCCGCTGCACGGACCACAGCGGCTGGGATTCGTCGGCGACCCGGTTCCACCCGTACACCATCGTGATCGGCAACCAGGTACTCAACGCGGCCGGTTACGCGATGGGCCAGCGCCTCGACGGCCGCGTCGGCGATGACGGTGGCGAGGCCACCATCTGCTTCTTCGGCGACGGCGCGACCAGCCAGGGTGATGTGCACGAGGGCTTCGTCTGGGCCTCGGTGTACGACGCGCCGCTGGTGTTCTTCTGCCAGAACAACCAGTGGGCGATCTCCGAACCGACCGAGCGGCAGTCCCGGCTGCCGCTGTACCAGCGGGCGCGCGGGTACGGCTTCCCCGGCATCCGGGTGGACGGCAACGACGTGCTGGGCTGCCTGGCCGTCACCCGGTGGGCGTTGGAGGAATGCCGGCTCGGCAACGGTCCGGTACTGATCGAGGCGTTCACGTACCGGATGGACGCGCACACCACCACGGACGACCCGACCCGCTACCGGCTCTCCGACGAGCTGGAGGCGTGGAAGCTGAAGGACCCGATCGAGCGGGCAAGGGTGCACCTGTCCCGCAACGGCTTGGCGGACAACGACTTCTTCGAGCAGGTCGCGTCCGACACCGACGAGCTCGCCGCCGAGCTGCGGGACTTCTGCGTGAACATGCCGGACCCGCCACCGGACCGGATCTTCAGCCAGGTGTACGCCGACCCGTCCTCGGTGCTGGACGCCGAACGTGACGAATTTCTGTCCTATTTGGACGGATTCGTCGGGGCAGGTGAACGATGATGGCGGCGCCGGCGAAGGCAGGAGCGGACATCGGCTCGTCGAGCGTGCAGAACCTCACCCTCGGCAAGGCGCTGAACCTGGGGTTGCGCACCGCGATGGCGGCCGATCCGAAGGTCATCGTGATGGGGGAGGACGTCGGCAAGCTCGGCGGCGTCTTCCGGATCACCGACGGTCTGCAGAAGGACTTCGGCGAGCACCGGGTGTTGGACACGCCGCTGGCCGAATCCGGAATCGTCGGTACCGCGGTAGGTTTGGCCGTTCGCGGATTCCGCCCGGTGTGCGAGATCCAGTTCGAGGGGTTCATCTTCCCCGGCTTCGACCAGATCTCCAGCCAGCTGGCCAAGCTGCATTACCGTACCCAGGGCAGGGTCAAGGTGCCGGTGGTGATCCGGGTGCCGTTCGGCGGCGGGATCGGCGCCGTCGAGCACCACTCGGAGTCCCCCGAGTCGCTGTTCGCGCACATCGCCGGGCTCAAAGTGGTGTCCTGCTCGAACCCGGTCGACGCGTACTGGATGATTCAGCAGGCGATCACCTCCGACGACCCGGTGCTGTTCTTCGAACCGAAGCGGCTGTACCACTCCAGCAATCTGAAGGCGCCGGTGGACACCGCGGCGGTGCCGGACCCGCTGTTCGCGTCCAGGGTGGTGCGCAACGGAAACGTGGCGACGCTCGCCGCGTACGGCCCGTCGGTCAAGGTGTGCATGGACGCCGCGACGGCCGCCGCCGAGGAGGGCACCTCGCTCGAGGTTATCGACCTGCGCACGCTGTCCCCGCTGGATCTGGCCCCGGTGTTCGACTCGGTGCGCCGGACCGGACGGCTGATCGTGGTGAGCGAGGCACCGCCCGAATCGTCGATCACCTCGGAGATCGCCGCGAGGGTGCAGCAGGAGTGCTTCTACTCGCTTGAAGCGCCGGTGCTGCGGGTGACCGGTTTCGACACGCCGTATCCGCCGACCAAACTCGAGGAGCACTACCTCCCCGATCTGGATCGGATACTGCACGCCGTTGACCGTTCACGTGCCTGGTAGGGGATGCCGCGATGCCTGATTACAAGCAATTCCCCCTGCCCGATACCGCGGAGGGGCTGACCGAGGCCGAGATCCTCAGCTGGCGCGTGAAGCCGGGCGACGAGGTGCAGGTCAACCAGATCGTCATCGAGGTCGAGACCGCGAAGGCGGCGGTGGAACTGCCCTGCCCGTGGGCCGGAGTGGTCACCGAGTTGCTGGTGGAACCGGGGCAGACGGTGGAGGTCGGTACGCCGATCCTGACCGTGGACGTCGACCCTGGCGGCACCGCGTCGGCCGCGTCGGATGCATCGGGCGCGTCCGCCGCGCCGAGCGCGTCCGCCGCGAAAAACGGCGTCCAGCAGGCGGCTGGCCCCGCCGAGGCTGCCCCCGCGGCCGGGTCCGAGGAGAATGGCGCGCCGGCCGAGGACGAGATGAAGCCGCTCGTCGGCTACGGCTCGAAGACCGTCACCGCGAAACGCCGCCCCCGCAAGGATCACGGCCCGGCTTCCGACGTCCAGAATGGGACCTTCGGTCCGGTGGACACGCCGGCTCAGGAGAGCGCTCTCCTGGAGGGCTCGGCCGTTCCGCTGGCCAAGCCCCCGGTGCGCAAGCTGGCCAAGGACCTCGGTATCGACCTGCGCACGGTCACCGGCTCCGGCTCGGGCGGGGTGATCACCAGGGAGGACGTGCGGCACGCTGCCAACGGCGCCCAGCCGGTCACCGTGCGCACCGGCGAGCGCGAGCGGCGCGTCCCGATTCGCGGCGTGCGCAAGGCGACCGCGCAGGCCATGGTGCACAGCGCGTTCTCGGCGCCACACGTCACCGAATTCCTCACCGTGGACGTCACGCCGATGATGGAGTTGCGGGCGAAGCTGAAGGACACCCCGGCGTTCGCGGGCGTGAAGCTGACCCCGCTGGCGTTCGCGGCCAAGGCGATGTGCCTTGCGGTGCAACGAACTCCGGACGTGAACGCGGAGTGGGACGCGGAGTCCGGCGAGATCGTGTACAAGGACTACGTGCACCTCGGGGTCGCGGCCGCCACCCCGCGCGGGCTGGTGGTGCCCAAGGTGCGGGACGCCGACGCGATGTCGCTGGCCGAACTGGCCGGCGCGCTCACCGAGCTGACCGAAACCGCGCGGCAGGGCAAGACCACGCCCGCGGACATGCTGAACGGCACCATCACGATCACCAACGTGGGTGTGTTCGGCGTGGATACCGGCACGCCGATCATCAACCCCGGCGAGTCGGCGATCCTGGCGTTCGGCGCGATCCGGGACACGCCGTGGGTGGTGGACGGCGAGGTCGTGCCGCGCAAGGTTTGTCAGCTGTCCCTGAGCTTCGACCACCGCGTGGTGGACGGCGAGCAGGGATCGCGGTTCCTCGCCGACGTGGGCGCGCTGCTCGCCGACCCCGCGGTCGCGATGACGTACTAGGCCGATCGGGTACCGCGATATGCATCCATATTGCGGTACCCGGTCTAGCCGAACTCGCCGCGCTTGCCGACCGCGCGGGTCGGCCCGAGCACGCTGGGATCCCACGGGCGCAACCGTGGCCACCAGGCGCGCACCGCGCGGCGATAGGTGTCGTACTCCGTGCCGAACCGGCGAGCCAGCACCGGCTCTTCCCGCCAGCGCACGAACAACGCGAAGCCGATCCAGATGGTCGCCCCGTACACCAGCAAGCTCCACTGCCCGAACAGCAGCGCCTGCCCGACGACGGCCCACAGCAGCGCGACGTACATGGGATTGCGCACCACGCGGTACAGACCACCGACGACAAGATGCTGCGGCGGTGCGGCCGGCACCGGCGTACCGAGCCCCTCCACCGCGAACCGCACGAACGCGTGCACCAGCACCGAAGCTCCGGCGAGCAGCACGAGCGCCCCGAGTACCTGAAGCGGGACCGGCGCCCAGAACGGCATCGGGTCCCGGAACTCCCAGCCGGACAGCGACCACGGGATCAGGCCAGCCACCGTCCCCGGTCCCACCACCATGAAAGCCGCGGTCCCGATCGCCGCTGATCGCTTACGCACGGGTTACACCTCCTGCCGGCCTGCGACAATTCATCGTCAATTAAAATTCTACGGCTGTTGAGAAAAGCGGTCAAGTCGAGCGAACCGCGCCGTCAGGAGTACACGGGGCCGCTCAAGCGTTGACCCCATATGGGCGTTGTCATCCTGCTGTACCTGATCGTCGAGATCGCGGCCGTCGTGGCGGTCGCATCGGCCGTCGGCTTGATGTGGACACTGGCCTTGCTACTCGGCGGCGCGGTACTGGGTTCCTGGCTCGCACGCCGGGAGGGCGGTCGCGCGATGCGTGCGGTTGTCGCCGCCGCGAACGCCGGCCGTGCGCCGCACAGCGAGGTCACCGACAGCATGCTGGTCGGGCTGGGTGGCCTGCTGATCCTGCTGCCCGGTTTCGTCAGCGATGCGCTGGGGATTCTCGTGTTGCTGCCACCAACCCGCGGGGTGTTGCGTAGCCGCTGGGAGCGCTCGCTGGAAAAGCGGGCAGACGGGATGCGGACCGCCCGGATGGGCAGGCATGGCGTCGTGGTTGACGGCGAGGTCGTGGACGGTGAAGTCGTGGACGATTCGCCGCCTAAATCCGATCGTCAGAATCGTCCCATCATCGAACCGGGGCAGTAAGATCCTTTCAGAATCTATGATCTGACTATCCGAGTTCGAATCGACACCCACCGCGACACGGTGATGCTACTGTGCCCGATTCGTGACTAATTCATTCTTGTTTTCCGATGATGAAAAGTGGTCACCGGCACCGGTTACGGAATTCCTGGACTCATCACCGAGCGTGAGTAAAATAGTGCTCGGCTAGCCCCAAAGTGTCAGCACAACGCCGCAATACGCCGTACGGTCGTATGCGGCGCCAGCTTGCGTGTAATGGAGACACGCTTATTACCCGAATAAATTTGGCAGACGATTGAACGTACGTAGCGAAGAGTGTTTTACTGCTGCACTCTTCAACGACCGGAGGGGCTAAGTGGCAACGGTCCGAGCGGACAAGATCTACAAAATATTCGGCCGGCACGCCAAAGACGTCGTCACCCAACTCGAGAACGGTGTAAGCAGGGACGAATTACAGAAACAAGGCGCGACGCCCGCGGTCATCAACGCATCCTTCCAGGTGCGCGAAGGTGAAACGTTCGTCGTGATGGGGCTTTCCGGATCCGGCAAGTCCACCCTGATCAGAACACTGAACGGCCTGCTCCCACCGACATCCGGTCACGTCTACGTCGACGACCAGGACATCACCACCATGCCGCCCAAGGACATCCGGCAGGTGCGGCAGAACACCATGAGCATGGTGTTCCAGCACTTCGCGCTGTTTCCACATCGGACAATCATGGAGAACGCCTCATACGGCCTGCGCGTGCGGGGCATGGACAGCAGCGAGCGGCGCGAAAAAGGCCGGCAGGCACTGGAACTCGTTGGCCTGAAGGGCTGGGAGAACCACTACCCCCGCCAGCTCTCCGGCGGGATGCAGCAGCGAGTCGGGCTGGCGAGGGCACTCGCGGCGGAAACCGATGTGCTGCTGATGGACGAGGCGTTCAGCGCACTCGACCCGCTGATCCGCCGGGACATGCAGGACCAGCTGATCGACCTCCAGCACAAACTCGCCAAGACGATCATCTTCATCACGCACGATCTGAACGAAGCGATGCGGCTGGGTGATCGCATCGCCGTGATGCGGGACGGCGAGATCGTGCAGATCGGTACCACGAAACAGATTCTGGACGAGCCCGCGGACGATTACGTCGCGCAGTTCGTCCAGGACGTCGACCGCAGCCGGGTACTCACCGCCGGTGCCATCGCCGAGCAGATAACGACGATCGCTCCCGGCAGCGAGACGAGCAGCACCCTCGAGCTGATGCGCGGTGCCGACCTCGGGGCGGTGTTCGTTGTGGACGACGCCCTGCGGCTGGTCGGTGCGCTCAGCTATGCCGCCGCGGCACAAGCGGCCGGTCGTAGCGAGCGGTGGATCGACGGGAGCGTGGACAGGCAGGTGCCGACCACGCCACCGGAAGCCCCGATCGTGGAGGTGTTCGAACAAGCCGCGGGGACCGAACTGCCGGTCGCGGTTGTGAAGCAGGACGGCACCTTGCTAGGCGCACTGCCCCGTACCGCGCTGTTGCGCGCGCTCGGCAAGCAGGCCACGTCGACCAATCATCAAGCGCAGCAAGGGTTCCAGCAGCCACCCGCGGGAGCGGTTCAGGAGGCGGCCGATGTCTGACGTGCTGGCCGCCGCGCAGATCGTCGACCTGCCCCGGATTCCGATTGGCCAGTGGGCCGAAGGCCTGGTGGACTGGCTGGATCAGAATGTCGGCCTCGGCCTTGAGCTCATCGACGACGCGGTACGGAACTCCTTCGACGGTATCCTGGCGCTGCTGACCTGGGCTCCAGCCGAGGTGATGATCCTACTGTTCACCATTCTCGCGTTTGTCGTGCGCGGTTGGGGATTCGCGTTGTTCGCGCTACTCGGGATCGGCTTCGTGGAGAGCATGGGCCGGTTCGAACCGATGATGCAGACCACCGCGCTGATCATCGTGGCCAGCGCGATCGCCATCGTCATCTCGATCCCGGTCGGCATCCTCGCCGCCCGTAGCGTTGGGGTGAGTCGGGTGGTGCGCCCGATCCTGGACCTGATGCAGACGATGCCGCCGTTCGTCTACCTGATCCCGACCGTCTTCTTCTTCAGCATCGGGGCGACGCCGGGAGTGGTGGCCACCGTGGTCTTCGCGTTGCCGCCGGGGGTGCGACTGACCGAACTCGGCATCCGCCAAGTGGATGCCGAGATGGTCGAGGCCGGTCAGGCGTTCGGTGCGCCGCCGAGGCAGATCCTGTCCGGCATCCAGCTCCCGCTCGCGATGCCGTCCATCATGGCCGGCGTCAACCAGGTGATCATGCTCTCGCTGTCCATGGTGGTGATCGCCGGCATGGTCGGCGCGCCCGGCCTCGGCCAGAGTGTGTACGAGGCCGTGACCAGGGTGCAGATCGGCGCCGGCGCGGAGGCCGGGCTCTCGGTCGTCATCCTCGCGATCTTCGTGGATCGCCTCACGTCCGCATTCGGGGCAGGTAAAGGAATCTGGTCCCGGCTGCGAGCGAGTCCAAGCATGGCTAGTCAGTGACATGTGGCTGGCATAGGAAAGGTGGAATCGGAAAGTGGTACGAACACGAAGAGCCCGCTGGCTGGTCGCGCTGGCTGCTGGCCTGTTGTCATTCGCAATGACGGCCACGGCTTGCGGCAGTCGCGAGGAGGCCGGCTCGGACACCGGACAGTCCAGCAAGACCGTCAAAATCGCCTACATCAACTGGGCCGAGGACATCGCGGTCACCAACCTGTTCAAGGCCGCGCTCGAGGAAAAGGGCTACAAGGTCCAGATGCAACAGCTCGAGGTCGGTCCGCTATACGCCGGGCTTGCCAAGGGCGACGCGGACCTCTTCCTGGACGCATGGTTGCCCGCCACGCACGCGGACTACTGGGCGAAGTACAAGAACGACATGGAAGACCTCGGCGTGTGGTATGACCAGGCGACACTGAACATCGCGGTGCCGTCCTACGTGAACGATGTCAACTCGCTCGCCGACCTGAAGGGCAAGGCAGGCCAGTTCGGCGGGGCGATCACCGGTATCGATCCGGGTGCCGGCCTGACGCGGACCACCAAGGACGAGGTCATTCCGCAGTACGGTCTCGGCGGTGAGTACCAGCTGAAGACGTCCTCGGAATCCGCCATGCTTGCCGCGCTGAAGGGTGCGATCGCCGACAAGAAGCCGATCGTGGTCACCAGCTGGCATCCACACTGGATGTACAACCGGTACGACCTCAAGGATCTGAAGGACCCGAAGGGTGCCCTCGGTGAGGCCGAACAGATCCACAGCCTTGGCCGCAAGGGTTTCAGCAAGGACTTCCCCGAGCTGACCAAGATGGTCAAGCAGTTCAAGATGGACGACGCGAAACTGGCCTCGTTGAGCGACGCGATCAACCAGGCCGGTGAGGGTAACGAGCTGAAGGCCGCCAAGGATTGGGCCAAGCAGAACAAGCAGTATGTCGACCAGCTCACCAGCCCGATAGCCGGCTGACCGGCAGCCAATACGCCGGCATGTCGCGGGATTCTCCGCGATGTGCCGGCATATCGCCGTCCGGGTCGCTACGGCTTGGGGATGTCGAAATAGCCGGGTAGCCGGGCGACCAGCGGGATATCACCCTTCACCTTTATCCGGCCGAGCAGGAACATCGTGGTGACCGGAGTACTCCCGGTGGCCACGGTGAGCAAATCGGCGGCGGCAATTGTCACGGTCGCGTGCGGAACTCGATCCAATTCTTCCCCGGATACGCATTCTCCGTTTTCGATTACCGTCTGGAAGCGGTCGTATCCACCTTCGCCCGAACCTTCCGGAAAACGCCAGCACACCACCACGTCTGCCGAATTCGCCTTTTCCCGATCCAGGTGCGCGGCCATGCGGCGGAAAAGCTCGTTCAGCATCAGCGCACGCATTCGCGGATCGGACATTAACCGGCCGAGCTGCGCGCGGGACGCCCGTTCGATCAGCCACACCAGCGTCTCGGTTCGCAGTGCGGCGATCTCGATTCCGGTTCCCGCCTCACCGAGCATGTGCAGGACCTCGATGAGCCGGACGAACTCGTGCTCGTCCAATCGGCGTAAGTCGATGGCCCGTGCGAAAGCGTCGAGTTCGCCGGGCGAATCGCCGGGATCGACGGCCCGACGCCGCCGTGACCGGCCGAACGGCCAGTAGATCCTCACCGCCGTGACCGTACCAGCGGTATGCCCGGACCCGGGCCGGCGAGCCCCGTGCGAGAGGGATTTCGACGAAGTAGATTAATGTGCTGGTGGTCCGGACAGGTAAGGCATGAGCGAGATTTGATGGACGTGGATGAGCAGCCGCGGCAGGCCCGTAATCGTCGCTTGCCCCGAGCCGTGCGCGAGCGGCAAATTCTGGACGCGGCAATTCGAGTGTTTTCCGAGCGCGGCTACCACAACGCATCAATGGACGAGATTTCCAGCCTCGCGGGCGTTTCCAAACCAATGATCTACGCCTATCTCGGCGCCAAGGAAGATCTGTTCGGCACCTGTATCCGGCAGGAAGCGCGCAAACTGGTGCAGGCGGTCGGCACGGACATCGAACCGGACGCGGCACCCGACGTCCAGCTCTGGCACGGCATCCGCAGCTTCCTCCGGTTCGTCGGCGAGCACCGGGAATCCTGGACGGTGCTGCACCAGCGGGCGCTCAGCCAAGGTGAACCGTTCGCCAGTCAGATCACCGCGATGCGTAGCCAGGCGATCACGCTCGTCGCCCGGTTGCTGACCACCGCGGCGGTAAAGAAGCACATGGGTGAGGACGCCACCGAGGCCACCGAGGCGCTCGCCGCCGCACTGGTCGGCGCGAGCGAGTCGGCGGCGGATTGGTGGGTGGACCACCCGGAAACCAGCGAACGCAAGCTCGCGTCCTGGCTGATGAACCTGGTGTGGATGGGCTTCGGAGACCTGGTCGACGGCAACGTGTGGATCCCCGACTCGTAAACCGCGCTAGGCGCGGGTGATGGTGCCGTCCAGGTGGGGTTTCGGCTTGCGCGCGTTCCACAGCTCGAACGACCAGCCGTCCGGGCGAGACCACGAGGTGAACGAGACCTTCGCGGGCAGCAGCACCGGGAGTTTGAACCGGACGTCTACGGTGTAGGAATCCGGCAGCCTGCCCTCGAACGCGGCGAGACAGTGCGCCTTGGTCCACATGCCGTGCGCGATCGCCTTCGGGAAACCGAACAGCCGCGCGGAAAGCGGATGCAGGTGGATCGGGTTCCGGTCCCCGGACACCTCGGCGTAGCGCCGGCCGATGTCGCCCGGCACTCGCCAGACGGCGTTCGGAGCCGGCGCGGCGAGTTGCTCGTTGGTCTCGCTCTCGCCGGTGCCACCGCCGCGCCGCAGGTAGGTGCTCACGTCCGTCCACACCGGACTTCCGTGCACCGATACCTCGCTGACCACGTCGAACCGCGTGCCCTTCGGGTGCGGGCGGGCGTTTTCCGCGTGTACCCGGATGTCGAGTGGTTCGGCCGCGAGCAGTGGCCTTACCTGCGTGATCCGGTTCGCCACGTGCACCGAGCCGATCAGCGGGAACGGGAAGTCGCCGTCCGTCATCAGCTTGACCTGCAACGGAAACGCCAACATGTGCGGGTAGGTCGCGGGAAGCTCGTCGTGCAGGCGAAAACCGCACACCCGGTTGTACTCGGCCAGATGCGCTCGATCGACAACGACACCGGATCGGGAGTACACGGTGGACGGCAGGTCGCCGCCGTGCTTGGTGACGCTGGCAAGCGCGGCCTTGCCGAACAGTGGCACGAGGTTCGGTGTGGCGTTCAGTTCGCGGACCTGATTCGTCGGCATGTCAGGCTCCCAGGAACGCTTGGCCGCAGACCCGAACCACGTTGCCGTTCACCCCGCCGGACGCGGGGTTCGCGTACCACGCGACGGTTTCCGCCACGTCGACCGGCAGGCCGCCCTGCGCGAGGCTGCTCAGCCTGCGGCCGACCTCGCGGGTCATCAGCGGGATCTTCGCGGTCATCCCGGTTTCGATGAACCCCGGAGCCACCGCGTTGATCGTGCCGCCCCGCTCGGCGAGCACCGGCGCACCGGTGTTCACCATCCCGATCACGCCGGCCTTGCTGGTGCCGTAATTGGTCTGCCCGAAGTTGCCGGCGATACCGGCGATCGACGAAACGCCGACGATCCGTCCGTTGTCCCGCAGCACGTTCGCGTCCAGCAGCTTCGCGTTGATGGCCAGCTGGCTGCGCAGGTTCACGGCGAGCACCGCGTCCCACCGGTCGGCGGACATCTTGGCAAGCGTCTTGTCCTTCGTGATGCCCGCGTTGTGCACCACGATGTCAGCCCCGCCATGCCGCTCGGTCAGGTACTCGGCGATCCTGGCTGGCGCGTCCCCTGCGGTGATGTCCAGCTGCAGCGTGGACCCGCCGACCTTGTTGGCCACCGTGGAGAGCGCCTCGCCCTGCGCCGGGATGTCCAGCGCCACCACCCGCGCGCCGTCCCTGGCCAGCACCTCGGCCATCGACGCCCCTATGCCCCGGGACGCGCCGGTGACCAGCGCGACCTTGCCGTCCAGCGGGCGTTCCCAGTCCCTCGGCTCCTCGACCGTGCCCGCGCCGATCCGGATCACCTGCCCGGACACGAACGCCGACTTGGTGGACAACAGGAAGCGCAGCGTGGAGGTGAGGTTGTCCTCGGCGCCGCGCGCCACGTAGACCAGCTGCGCGGTGCCGCCGCGCCGTAGCTCCTTACCGACCGACCGGGTGAACCCCTCAAGGGCTCGCTGCGCGATCGCCTCGTTCGCCTCGGAGACCGACTCGGGTGGTGTGCCGAGCACCACGACTCGCCCGCACGAGCCGAGCGAGCGGATGACGGGCTGGAAGAACTCGCGCAGCTCGCCGAGCGCGTCCGGCGAGTCGATGCCGGTCGCGTCGAAGATCAACGCGCCGTACCGCTCTTCGTCCGACGCGACGCCACGGACTTCGACGTTCGCCGCGCTCAACACCTTCCGCACCGGTCCCTCAAGGCGTCCACCCGGCGAAGCACCCAGAAGTGCGGGATTATCGAGTACGGGTTGGCCCGGCTGGTACCGCCGCAACGGCGCCGGGTTGGGCAAGCCGAGCCGGCCGATGATGAAGCGCCCCGGCCCGGAGCCCGCAAACCACTGGTATCGGTCAGTCATCCCCGACCTCCTAGCGACTTCGACAGTACCCTACTCACGGGTAGGTTACGATGACCACCGTACCCATACAGCTCCCGGGAGGACATCATGGCTGCGAGCAGCGTGCGTCGGGTAGCCGTCGGCGGCGGGAACCGGATCCCGTTCGCCCGATCGAACGGCCCCTACGCGACGGCGTCCAATCAGGACATGTTCACCGCTACGCTCGATGGTCTCGTCGGTCGCTTCAGCCTGCAAGGCGAGCGCGTGGGCGAGGTAGCGGCCGGAGCGGTACTCAAGCACAGCAGGGATTTCAACCTCGCGCGGGAGTCGGTCCTCGGCAGCGCGCTGTCCCCCGACACGCCCGCGTGCGACATCCAGATGGCCTGTGGCACCGGCCTGCAGGCGATCCTCGACGTGGCGAACAAGATCGCGCTCGGGCAGCTGGACTGCGCGATCGCCGGCGGCGCGGATACCACCAGCGACGCCCCGCTGGAGGTGAACGACGACTTGCGCCGGCTGCTGATCAAGCTCAACAGCGCACGCAGCGTCGGCGAGCGGTTGAAGCTGCTGACCAAGCTGCGGCCGGGACACATCGTGCCCGCGATCCCACGCAACGCCGAACCGCGCACCGGACTTTCCATGGGTGAGCACGCCGCGCTGACCGCGAAGGAGTGGGGCATCAGCAGGCAGGCCCAGGACGAGCTGGCCGCGGCCAGCCACCGCAAGCTCGCGGACGCCTACCAGCGCGGGTTCTTCGACGATCTGGTCACACCGTTCCTCGGTCTCACGAAGGACGGCAACCTGCGCGCGGATTCCACGCCGGAGAAGCTCGCGAAGCTCAAGCCGGTGTTCGGTGGCGAGAACGGCACGATGACCGCGGCGAACTCGACCGCGCTCTCCGATGGCGCGTCCGCGGTGCTGCTGGCCTCGGAATCCTGGGCGAAGCAGCGCAAGCTGCCGGTGCTGGCGTATCTGACCATGGCCGAGACGGCCGCGGTCGATTACGTGCACGGCGGGGAAGGGTTGCTGATGGCGCCGGTGTACGCGGTGCCCCGGTTGCTCGGTCGCGCCGGGTTGACGTTGCAGGACTTCGACTTCTACGAGGTGCACGAGGCGTTCGCCTCGCAGGTGCTGACCACCCTGCGGGCCTGGGAGGACCCCGGGTTCTGCAAGGAGAAGCTCGGCCTCGACGGGGCGCTCGGCTCACTCGATCGCGACAGGTTGAACGTGACCGGTTCGTCGCTCGCGGCGGGTCACCCGTTCGCAGCCACCGGTGGCCGGATCGTCGGCACGCTGGCGAAGTTGCTGCACGAGAAGGGCTCGGGCCGCGGGCTCATCTCGATCTGCGCCGCCGGCGGGCAGGGCGTCGCAGCCATCATGGAGAAGTAACCACACACAAGCCGCTGTTGGTTCGTGGCACCGGGTAGCGACGATTTTCGCCCTTGGAAAAATGACGCGATTTTTGTCGGTCTATGGCCATAGCATTCGGATGGAACGAATCAACAGGGGAGGCACGATGCCGATATCCGCTACCGAGGTGGCGGTTCGCACCGAAGCCCTGGTAAAGACCTACGGGGCAACACGGGCGTTGGACGGGGTGGATCTGGAAATTCCGGCCGGGAAGGTGCTCGGCCTGCTGGGGCCGAACGGTGCGGGCAAGACCACGATGGTGCGCATTCTCACCACGCTGCTGCGGCCGGACTCCGGCCGGGCCTGGGTGGCAGGGCACGACGTGCTCGCCGATCCGAACGCGGTACGCAAATCGATCGGACTGTCCGGCCAGTACGCGGCTGTGGACGAGAATCTCACCGGCTACGAGAACCTCTACATGGTCGGCCGGCTGTACGGGATGAAGCCGGCTGCGGCGCGTAACCGGGCGCAGCAGCTCATCGCCCGATTTCAGTTGAGCGATGCCGCGGACCGCCCGGCGAAGACGTACTCGGGTGGTATGCGGCGCCGGCTGGACCTGGCTGGCGCGCTGGTCGCGGAGCCAACCGTGGTGGTGCTGGACGAACCGACGACCGGGTTGGACCCGCGCGGCCGGATGGACACCTGGGAGGTGATCAGCGAGCTGGTCTCGGATGGCACCACGGTGCTGCTCACCACGCAGTATCTGGAAGAGGCCGACCAGCTGGCCCACAACATCATGGTGATCGACAAGGGCAAGGTGATCGCCGAGGGTTCCGCCGACGAGCTGAAGGCCCAGGTCGGTGGTGAACGCCTCGAGCTGGTGGTGGCCGACGCGTCCGAACTGCCGACGGCCCTGCGGGTGCTCTCCGACGTGGGCTCGGGGCAACCGAGCGCCGACGAGCACACCCGGCGGGTGGAGGTACTGGTCGACGCCGGCCCGAAGGCGCTGATCGAGGCGCTGCGCAGGCTGGACGCGGAGAGCGTGTCCGTGACGGATGTGGGCTTACACCGGCCGACGTTGGACGATGTGTTCCTCTCGCTCACCGGTCATGCCGCCGAAGAAACGCAAGGGGGAGCGGCATGACCGTGATTACCAAGGGGTTGGTCGACGGCCGGGTGGTCGCCTGGCGCAACCTGATGAATGTCCGGCGAAATCCGGACTGGCTGTTCGCGGCGACCGTGCAGCCGATCATGTTCGTGCTGCTGTTCGCCTACGTGTTCGGCGACGCGATCGGCCAGTCCATGGGCGGTGGCACGGGCGGCGAGGTCTACCGGGAGTTCCTGATCGCCGGCATCTTCGCGCAGACCGTGGCGTTCAACTCGGCGTTCACCGTGATCGGGTTCGCGAACGACCTGCAGAAGGGCATCATCGACCGGTTCCGCTCGCTGCCGATGTCCCGGCTCGCGGTGATCCTCGGGCGCACCACCTCCGACCTCGCGGTCAGCGTGGTGGCGCTGGTTGTGATGTCGTTGTGCGGGCTGATCGTGGGCTGGCGGATCCGGGGCAGCTTCGTGGACGCCGTGCTCGGCTACCTGGTGTTGCTGCTGTTCGCGTTCGCGATGTCCTGGATCGGCGCGCTGATCGGGCTGGTGGCCCGCAGCGTCGAGGTGGCACAGAGCGCCGGGCTGATGTGGATGTTCCCGGTCAGCTTCATCTCGTCGGCGTTCGTGCCGGTGCACCTGCTGCCCGGGTTCCTGCAGACGCTAGCGGAGTGGAACCCGTTCACGGCGGTGGTGAACGCGGCACGGGAGCAGTTCGGCAACACGTTCGGGAATCCGCCGACCGGCTGGCCGGCCGAGAACGCCACGCTGTACGCGATCCTGTCGTGCGTCGTGATCATCGCGGTGTTCGCGCCACTCGCCACGGCGCGCTATCGCAAGGTCGCCAGCAAGTAGCCACATCCGCCCGCACGGTGGGGCCGCCACACGTCGTGGTGCCCCCACCTTCGCGCGGCGCCGGCTTCACCGGGAGAGGGCCTTCTTGGCCTGCTTCGCGGCGTGCACGGTGCTGTCGGTGGTACGCCTGCGTGCGTCGTGCACGCCGAGACGCGCGGCATCGGCGGCGTCCTGCGCCTGCTCGTTCGCCTTATGCATCGCGCGGCGGGCACGCCAGCCGAGCGACGGCCGACCACCGGTATCGACGAAAGCCAGCAGCAGCCCGCCGAGCATGCTGGCGTTCTTCAGAAAGTGCGCCAGCTGCTCGTTTCGCTGCTCGGCATCCTGGTACTGCCAGAACGGGTGCCCGGCAATCGTGGTCGGGACCAGGCTGCCCATCAGGAGCAGCGCACCGGGACGGGAGAACCTGCCAGAGGCGAGCAGCGTGCCGCCGATGATCTTGACCGCGCCGTCCAGCCGTACCACCGACTCCGGATCGGTCGGAACCTGCTCGGGCAGCGCGTCGGCCTGCTTGGCAACCGTGTTGTCCACAAGCGGTTTCGCCGCCTGCGCCGGCCCGGAGGGTTTCCGGAACTCATCGATGCCGCCGGAAATGAACACCGAGGCGAGTAGTGGGCGAGCAAGCTTACGCAGCATCACCTTCGCCGCCTTCCATGCAGAAACGGGTTGACTGGACACTGTTTGTCTACCCGCGGTGACCGCGTTTCACTCCCGCGCCGCGACACGCGCTAGCGGAATCTGGCGGAATATCGGATGAGCGCTAGAAACGCCGATACTCTCCGAGAGGTGGATCCGGTGCGCAACCCGTTCGCTCCCGGCGCAGGGCAGCGGCCCCCCGAGCTGGCGGGCAGGGAACGCGAGCTCGGCGCCTTCGACGTGGTGCTCGAGCGGGTGGCACGCGGGCGCCCGGAACGCAGCCTGGTGCTGACCGGCCTGCGCGGTGTCGGCAAGACCGTGCTGCTCGGCGAGCTGCGGTCGATGGCGCTGCGCCGCGGCTGGGGCACCGGCAAGCTGGAGGCCCGGCCGGACGCGGACCTGCGCAGACCGCTGTTCTCCGCGCTGCACCGGGCGGTTCGCGACCTGGCCGTGAAGCACCGCGCGCCGGATCGCGTGGAGCAGGTGCTCGCCGTACTCAAGGCTTTCGCATTGCGCACCAACCCGGACAACGCCCGGCTGCGGGACCGCTGGCAGCCGGGCATCGACGTGCCGGCGGCGCAGGGCAGGGCCGACTCCGGGGACATCGAGACCGACCTCGTCGAGCTGTTCACCGACGTCGCCGAGCTGGCCCAGGACGTGAGCACCGGTGTCGCGCTGCTGATCGACGAGATGCAGGACGTGGCACCGGACGACATCTCCGCGCTGTGCGCCGCCTGCCACGAGCTCTCCCAGTCCGGCGCGCCGCTGGTGGTGGTCGGAGCGGGACTGCCCCACCTGCCGACGGTGCTCTCCGCCAGCAAGTCGTATTCCGAGCGGCTGTTCCGCTACGCCCGGATCGACCGGCTGGATCGCGCGGACGCCGACTTCGCGGTTGGCGCCCCGATCGAGCGGGAGGAGGTCGGCATCACCGAGGACGCGATGGCCGCGCTCTACCACCAGTCCGGCGGCTACCCGTACTTTATCCAGGCGTACGGCAAGGCGGCATGGGATGCCGCGCCCGCCGATCCGATCACCGACGAGGACGTTCGGGTGGCCGCACCCGAGGCCGAGGCCGAACTGGCGGTGGGGTTCTTCGGCTCCCGCTACGAGCGGGCCACCCCGGCCGAACGGGAGTACCTGCTCGCCATGGCCGAGCTCACCGAGGGCAAGGATGCGGACGTGAACACCTCGGACGTAGCCGTACTGCTCGGCCGCAAACCGTCCTCACTGTCCCCAGCAAGGGACAGCCTGATCAAAAAGGGCCTGGTGTACTCCGGCGAACGTGGGCAGATCTCGTTCACCGTGCCGCATTTCGGACATTTCTTGCGAACTCGGGCGGAGTAGTGGGGCGTCTGCTCTCGAGCTTTCTTATGCTCTCTAGCGGAGAGTCTAGAAAGTCGAATACTACGCGATGAAGTGAGATATGTGATCCACGACACATCTCGTATGGATGTAACGCAGCAAGAAGCGGCGTCGATACCCCGGATGACTCCGTGATGCTGGCGGACCCCCGACCTGGCAGCATCACGGAGTTTCCATTTTCTCAGGCCCCGTTCTTTTGACCGTAGGTCCGCGTCGAACGCGCCGCGGCCAGCCGCCCCGGCCTTGTACCGGGTTCTAGCCCTTCGGCGCCCGCCCCATCAGATAAAACTCCGAATTCGGGCACAACGCCGTGAAATGCGCGAGCCGGTTGGACATCGCGAACAGCGCGGTGATCGCGCCGACATCCCAGACCTCGTCCTCGGTCAGCCCCGCGTCCCGTGCGACGCGCAGATCGGCCTCGCTGAACCGTTCCGGCTCGCGGGTCAGCGCCAGCGCCAGGTCCACGATCGCGCGCCGCCGGTCGTCCAGCTCGGCGCCCCACGGGTTGCTCGCCACGTTGTCCGCCAGCTCGGTGTCCTTGGCTCGCACCCGCAGGATCGCGCCGTGCGCGACAAAGCAGTAGGTGCAGTGGTTCGCGCCCGAGGTCGCGACCACCACCAGCTCCCGCTCGGCCTTGGACAATCCATCGCCGCGTTCCATCAGCGCGTCGTGGTAGTCGAGAAACGCGCGCAGCTCGGCCGGTCGATGCCCGAGGGCCCGGAAGATGTTCGGCACGAACCCGGACTTCTCCGCGATCGCCCCGATCCGTTCCCGCAGGTCGTCCGGCAACTCGTCCAGCTCGACGACGCCGAACCTGCTGTCTTGTTCACCCATACCCGCAGGCTACGACGGTAGACTCGCGGGTGGGCAGGGACGCGGCGGGAGGTGGGCGAATGAGCCGCGAACCGACGCTGATCATGTCCGTGCGCCGGGCGTTTCGGCTACTCGAAGCGGTCAGCGAGCAGGAACGTGCCGTCCCGGCGAAACAGCTCGCCCGGCAGACCGGACTACCGCTGCCCACCACGTATCACCTGCTGCGCACCCTGGTTCACGAGGGTTACGTGCGCAAACTCGACGACGGCTACGTGCTGGGCGACGGGGTGGACGCGCTGCAGCACCAGGGACACAGCCAGACCCTGCTCAGCCGGATCCGCCCGGTGCTGACCGGATTGCGCGACGAGCTGTCCGCGGCCACCTACCTGTCCATGTTCGACGACGGCGAGATCCGCGTGGTGGACATCGTGGACAGCACCCGGGCACCACGGGTGGACATGTGGGTCGGCTTCACCGAAGCAGGGCACGCCACCGCGCTCGGCAAGTGCGTGCTGAGCCAGCTGCCCGGCGAGCAGCGGCAGGACTACCTGTCCCGACACCCGCTGGTTGACCTCACGCCGAAGACCGCGACGCGCACCACCGAACTGCAACGCCGGCTCACCGACGATCCGCTGGTGCTGGACCGCGAGGAGTACTCGCTCGGCACCGCGTGCGCGGCCGTGCCGATCTTCGACGGGACCCGGGTCGGCGCGCTCGGTGTTTCGGTGCCGATCACCAAGCTGGGCCGCATCGAGCAGGCCGCGGACCGGCTGCTCGCCACCGGCCGGCGGGTGAGCAGGGCACTCTCGCTCACCATCTGAAAAAACGCGCATTGCCGTCCCGAACGCCGGAGCCGACGCTTGGCTCAGGCGTTCGGAAGGGAAAGCGTGCATGTTCAGCGTGGTACATGCCGAGTACGAGCTCGCGTGGCACAACCTCGCGTTCGATGAGGCGTTGCTGCGGGCCGGCCCGGACGCGCCGGTGCTCTGGTTGTGGCGCAACCCGAGCTGCGTGGTACTCGGCCGCGGGCAGGTCGCCGAGCGCGAGGTGGACTTCGCGGCGTGCTCATCGGACGGTGTCCCGGTGCTGCGCAGGGGCAGCGGCGGCGGCACCGTGTACCACGATCGCGGCAACCTGAACATTACGCTCGTCCAGCCCGGCGCGGTGGAACCGCTCGCGCTGCTCGGCTCCGCACTGTCCACAGTGCTCGGTGAGCTCGGGCTGGCGGGCCGGTTGACGAAGCGCGGGTTGTTCGTGGGTGAGCGGAAGATCTCCGGATTCGCCGCGCTGCGCACCAAACTCGGGGTGCTGGCGCACGCCACACTGCTGGTCAGCACCCCGCTCGAGATCGTCACCCGATACCTCACGCCCGCGCCGGACGAGCCGCACCCGCTCGATTCGCAACGCAGCCCGGTCACATCCCTTGCCGCGCACGGGTTCTCCGGATACCCCGACCAGCTCGTGGTCGACGCGGTTGCCGGGCGGCTCGGCGCCGCACGCCATCGCGGCCCTTCCGAGTCCGAAGTGGAGCAGCAGCGCCGGCTAGTGGAGTCCCGCTACGGATACAGCCCGTGGCATCTGGCAGGGCGACAACGCAAGGAGGTTCCATGGACAGCGACATCCGCGTCGAGCTCTATCGAATGATGGTGCTGATCCGCACTTACGAAGAAGCGATCCTGCGCGAATACCACGCGGACAAGCAGCCGGTGTTCGACATCGGAGCCGGCTTGGTGCCGGGCGAGATGCACCTGTCGGCCGGCCAGGAACCGGTCGCCGCCGGAGTATGCGCGCACCTTGGTTCCGGGGACGCGGTCACCGCACCGCACCGGCCACACCACGTGGCGATCGCACACGGCGTCAATCTGGACGCCATGACCGCGGAGATCTTCGGCAGGGAAACCGGGCTCGGCCGCGGTCGTGGCGGGCATATGCACCTGTTCGACCCGGCGGCGCATTTCTCCTGCTCCGGGATCATCGCGGAAGGCATGCCGGCCGCGCTCGGCCAGGCCTTCGCGTTCCAGCGACGCGGCACCGACCGGGTCGCGGTGGCGTTCGCTGGAGAGGGAGCGGCCAACCAGGGCGCGTTCCACGAGTCGCTGAACCTGGCCGCGTTGTGGAAGCTGCCGGTGGTGTTCGTGATCGAGGACAACGACTGGGGCATCTCGGTGCCGCGCTCCGCGTCCACCTCGGTGCCGTCCAACGGCGTGCGCGGCGCGGCGTACGACATTCCGGGCGAGCGTGTGCCGGACAACTCGGTGGAGGGCGTGCACCAGGCGGCCGGCCGCGCCGTGGCGCGGGCCCGCGCCGGGCAGGGGCCGTCCCTGATCGAGGTGCACACGCTGCGGCTGTGGGGACATTTCGAAGGCGACCCGCAGGCCTATCGCGATGACCTGGATGGCGTGCCCGGCCGCGACCCGATCCCCACCTACGAGAGCACGTTGACCGAGGCGGGGCTGCTCGATCCGGAGCGGATCAGCAAGATCCACGAAGACGCCAGCGTCCGCGTTGAGCAGGCGATCAGCTTCGCAAAGGACAGCCCGATACCCAGCGGCGAGCAGGCCCGTGACCACGTCTTCGCACAGGAGGCCCACCGATGACCGCGACGACATCAGCTCCCACCACCCGCCGGCTGACCACCGCGCGCGCCATGTCCGAGGGCATCGCGCAGGAAATGGGACGCGACGAGGGCGTTTTCGTGATGGGCGAGGACGTCGGCGCGTACGGCGGGATCTTCGGCTCGACCGGCGGGCTGCTCGAGAAGTTCGGGGCCACCCGGGTGCTGGACACCCCGATCTCGGAGACCGCCTTCATCGGGCTCGGCATCGGAGCCGCCGTGGAGGGCATGCGCCCGATCGTGGAACTCATGTTCGCCGATTTCTTCGGCGTGTGCATGGATCAGATCTACAACCACATGGCCAAGATCCACTTCGAGTCGGGCGGGAAGGTCCGGGTGCCGATGGTGCTCACCACAGCGGTCGGCGGCGGTTACTCGGACGGCGCGCAGCATTCCCAGTGCCTGTGGGGAACGTTCGCGCACCTGCCTGGCATGAAGGTGGTGGTGCCGAGTAACCCGGCGGATGCCAAGGGGTTGATGATCTCGGCGATCCGGGACGACAGCCCGGTGGTGTACATGTTCCACAAGGGCGTGATGGGCCTGCCGTGGATGGCGAAGAACCCGCGCGCCACCGGGCCGGTGCCGGAGGAACCGTACGGGGTGCCGATCGGCGAGGCCGCGGTGGTTCGGGAAGGCGCGGACGTCACGGTGGTGACACTGTCGCTGTCCGTGCACCACACGCTGGATGTCGCCGAGGAGATGTCTTCCCGCGGGGTGGGCGTCGAGGTGATCGACCTGCGCTCGTTGGTGCCGCTGGACACCGCGACCGTGCTGAACTCCGTGCACAAGACCGGCCGGCTGGTGATCGTGGACGAGGACTACCAGTCCTTTGGGCTATCCGGCGAGATCGCGGCTCGGGTTGCCGAGGTGGATCCGCGGATGCTGCGGGCTCCGCTGGCCAGGGTGGCCGTGCCGGACGTGCCGATCCCGTACGCGCGAACCTTGGAGCAGGCGGTACTGCCGACCAGGGAGCGGATCACGGCCGCGATCGACGGGGTGCTCAGCCAGTGACCGACGTGGTGTTTCCGCTGGTGGACGACGAGGCACCGGAATCGCCCGGCGTGGTGTCCACCTGGTTCGTCGAGGACGGCGCGCAGGTCCGGGAGGGCGAGCTGCTCGCCGAGGTACAGGTGTCCAAGATCGCGGACGAAATCCTCGCCCCCGTCTCGGGCACCCTGCGCCACAAGGTCGCCGAGGGACAGGTCATCACCCAGGGCGCGGTAGTGGCCCTGCTCGAATAGCGCGGCGAAAAGTGTCGATTTCCGTTCGGGTTGTTCGTTTACTTGAAACCAACAACCCGAACGGGAGGACATCATGGCTACCTACCTCGGCCTGCTGCGCGGCGGCGGCGACGAGCAGGCCAAGCTGAGCCCGGATGAGGCGCAGCGAGCACTTGAGCGTTACATCGCGTGGAGCGAGGAGTTAAGCGTCGCCGGCAATCCGGTAGGGGGCGGCGGCCTGTCCCGAAGCGGACGCGTGCTGCGCAACGGCGGTGCGGCAACGGATGGGCCGTTCACCGAGGCTTCCGAGATCATCGGTGGTTTCCTGACCATCGAGGCGACCGACCTCGACGAGGCTGAGAAGATCTTCGGTACCCACCCGCATCTTGACTACGGTCGCATCGAGGTGCGCAAGGTCGGCGAGAGGGGTTGTGAAGACTGATGCCGAAATACATTGGTTTCGCTCGGGACGCGCACGACTGGGAGTCGATGACCGAGGCCGAGATACAGCAGGCGATGGAGCGCTATGTGGAGTGGAGCGAGGAACTCAAGCGCGCGGGTCACGCGGTCGACGGCGGGCCAGTCGGCGACGACGTGAAGGTGCTCCGCAGGGAAGCGGAGCTGATGGTGGCCGACGGGCCGTATGTCGAATCCAAGGAGGTGCTCGGCGGCGTGGCGATCGTCGAGGCGGCCGACCTGGACGAGGCGGTGCGGTTGTTCGGCACGCATCCGCATCTGGAGTTCGGCAGCATCGAGGTCCGTGAGCTCGGTGAGCTCTGAGCCGGCGCCCGTGGATGGCGTGGTGGCGCATCTGTTCCGGCACAGCGCCGGGCGGATCACCGCCACGCTGGTCCGCACCCTCGGCGCGGAGCGGTTGGAGCTGGCCGAGGAGGCGGTATCCGAGGCGCTGGTGCGCGCGCTGCAGACCTGGCCGCACAGCGGGGTTCCGGACAACCCGAGCGGCTGGTTGTTCCGTACCGCGCGGAACAAGGCGATCGACGAGCTTCGGCGGGAAGAATCGTTGCGGGCCAAGCTGGGTGTGCTCGCCGAACCGGTGGCCGGCCGGGGTGGTTACGACGACTCGGAGCTTGCGCTGATATTCCTGTGCTGCCATCCGGGATTGCCGCAGGCTTCGCGGGTGGCGCTGACCCTGAAGACGGTCGGCGGGCTCGGAGTGAACGAGATCGCCTCCGCGCTGTTGAGCACACCGTCCACTGTGGCCCAGCGGCTGGTGCGGGCAAAGCGGTGGTTGCGCACCGAAGCCCGCCGCATCGAGGTGCCGCAGCCGGATGAGCTCGAGTCGCGTGTGGACAGCGTACTTTCCGTGCTGTACTTGCTTTTCAACGCCGGCTACGACGCGGTTTCCGGGGAGAGCGCGGTCCGCGCCGAGTTGTGTGGCGAGGCGATCCGGCTGTGCTCGCTGGTGCTGGCTGATCGGCGTACCGATCTGCCAAGGGCGCGGGCGCTGCTCGCGTTGATGCAGCTGCAGGCCAGCAGGCTGCCGGCACGCGTCGACGACGCCGGTGACCCGCTGCTGCTCGACGAGCAGGATCGGTCCCGGTGGGACGGCCGGCGAGCTGATCGGGGCAGGGGCGCGGAACCTGGCGCTGGCTTCGCGGGGTACCGAGCTCTCCGCGTATCACGTCGAGGCGGCCATCGCCGCCTGCCACGCGGCCGCTCGCGACGAGGAAAGCACCGACTGGCAGCGGATTCTCTCGCTGTACGACGATTTGCTCAGGTTGCGGCCGTCACCGGTCGCGGAGCTGAACCGGGCGATCGCGCTGGCGATGACGCAAGGGTCGGAGGCAGGGATCGGGTCGCTCGACCGGCTGCGCGACCGTGCCGAGCTGCGGCAGTACGTGCTGCTGCCGGCAGCGCTGGGAGCACTCTGGTTACGCGCGGGTGATCCCGCGCGGGCTGCGGGCCACTACCGCCACGCGCTGGAGCTCCCGTGCTCGGAGCCGGCGCGGCGCTTCCTGGAACGCCGGCTCGCGTCCTGCGCCTGACCCCCGTACCAGCCTCGTGAGTCACGAGGCGCCGACCGCGCGGAGGTTCTTGTCTCCCTCATCGGCGTGGTAGTCGGACCCGGTGGTGGCGTCCGTGCCGGACGGGACGCCGAGCCGCCGCACCACCAGCGTGACCACGGCGGCCACCAGCAGGTTCGCCAGCAGCGCGATGAAGCCCGGGTACATCATCGTTTCCACCCCGGCGAACGGGTGCCAGCCGAACAGCGACAGCTGGTCCAGCAGCAACGCCGAGCCGCCGAAGTGCTCCTTGCCGGTCGCCGGGTTCGGGATGCTGTACAGCATCTGGATGCCCCACAGGATGCCGACGGCCCAGCCCGCGATCAGCCCGACGCGGTGGAACCACCTGGTGTACAGCGAAAGCGCCACGGCCGGCAGGGTCTGCAAGATCAGCACGCCGCCGATCAGCTGCAGGTCGATGGAGAACTGCGGATCGATGAACAGGATGAACGCGACCGCACCGAACTTCACCACCAGCGACGCGATCTTCGCCTGCCTTGCCTCCTGGCCAGGCGTCGCGTCCCGCTTCAGGTACTCCTTGTACACGTTGCGGGTCCACAGGTTCGCCGCGGCGATCGACATGACCGCGGCCGGCACCAGCGCGCCGATCCCGATCGCGGCGAACGCGATACCCGCGAACCAGGAAGGGAACTCCTGGCCGAACAGCACCGGAACCACCGTGTTCGAGTCCGGCCGCCCGGTCGCCGCGTTCGTGATCGGCTCGACGCCGCCGGCCAGCGCGACGAAACCGAGCAGCGCCAGCAGTCCGAGCAGGAACGAGTACGCCGGCAACGCCGCCATGTTGCGCTTGATGACGTTCCGCCCTCTGGCGGCCAGGATCGCGGTCAGCGCGTGCGGGTAAAGGAACAGCGCGAGCGCCGAGCCGAGCGCCAGCGTCGCGTACTGCAGCTGGCTCGGCTCGGCGAGCACCAGCGAGCCGGACGGCTTGCCGGTGTCCGGATTCGGCTGGCTGAGTATCTGCTCGGCACTGTCGAAGATCGACGCCCAGCCGCCTAGCTTGGCCGGCAGGTAGAACACCGCCACGAAGATCACGATGTAGATCAGCAGGTCCTTGACGAACGCGATCAGTGCAGGCGCCCGCAACCCGGACTGGTAGGTGTACAGCGCCAGCACGATGAACGCGATCAGCAACGGAAGGTGCCCGAGAATTCCGGTGCCGTTCAGCCCCATGGTGCGCAGCACCGCCTCGAGCCCGACGAGCTGCAGCGCGATGTACGGCATGGTGGCGACCAGGCCGGTGATCGCGATCGCCAGCGCGAGTGTCGGCGAGCCGAACCTGCCCCGCACGTAGTCGGCCGAGGTCACATAGCCGTGCACCCGGGAAACCGACCACAACCTCAGCGCCGGCAGCAGCACGATCGGGTAGGCGATCACGGCGTACGGCATCGCGAAGAAGCCCATCGCGCCCGCGCCGAAGATCAACGCTGGTACCGCGACGAAGGTGTACGCGGTGTACAGATCACCGCCGAGCAGGAACCAGGTGATCCACGCACCGAACTTCCGCCCACCGAGTCCCCACTCGTCGAGGTGCTCAAGGGTGCGGCCGGCCTTCCAGCGAGCGGCGAGGAAACCAAGCACCGTCACGAACAGGAACAGGACGGTGAAGATGACGAGCTCCACCCATCGCAGGTCCGACGTCACTGCTGGCTCCCCTCGTCGAGGTCGTCAACGTCGAGCCGATCGGGTTTGTCCGTGCGCACCGGCTCGTCGCGGGTCATCCGGTAGACGACGGCGACGCACAGCACCCCGACGGCGACCCAGCCGAGCTGCGACCAGTAGAAGAACGGGATACCGAACAAGCGCGGCTCGATCCGGTTGAACAGCGGTGTGAACAAGGTCAGCAGCGGGACCAGCAACAGCAGGTTCCACGCGTTCCAGCGCAGTCCGGTCGGCCGCCCGGAGTGGGGTGGCGAAGACATATTCGACGCCTCTCGTGGTGTGCACCGGGACGCCCTGGGCGATCAAGACGTCCCGCGGATGTTAAGCCGCCACTGCCGCCCCGTCACCGCCGGCTTCCGAATCGTGACAAATACGAATTCCCGGTAGAGTTCGGCCAACATCAAGATCGTGGGGTGACATGGGCATTCGAACCACCGCGGCAACGCTGAGCGTGTTGGGGATGGTCGCGCTGATCGCGGGGTGCGACACACGGATCGCCGGGACGGCCACGTCGGTCGAGGGAGCGGGTGCCCAGTCCGGCGCACCCTCGTCGACCGGCAGCCCCGAGCAGAGCCGTCCGGCTGCCGGCGACTGCACGAACCAGACGGATCTTGCCGTGCTGGACTGCTCCGAGTCGCACGACGCGGAAATCGTGGAGGCTGGCCAGTTCCCGGCCAATATGCCGGACACCCTGCCCGACGAGAACACCGTCACCAGGCAGGTGCTGCCTGGCTGCCGGGAGTCCGTCGCCACCTTCGTTGGCAGCCCGCACTACGACGTCACGAGCGTGCGCGCCTGGCTGTACTGGCCATCCGAGCAGGACTGGGCCGCGGGCCAGCGGTGGCGGATGTGCGCCGCGGTGGAAACCAACGCGGACGGTCAGCCGAGCCGGCGTTCCGGTTCGCTGCGCGGTGCGCTGGCCGGCAACGGGTACCTCGATTTCCAGCTGTGCTCGTCGACACGGCCATCGAAGTCGGAGCTCAAGCGCGTTTCCTGCGACGGCCCGCACGTCGCTGAGGCGATCCCCGGCGTGCTCGATCTCGGCGACCCGAGCGATCCGTTCCCCAGCGAGCAGTCGATCAACGACCGGGCCATGCCGCACTGCAATCAGGCCGCCACGCGCTACGTCGGCACGACCGGCCGTCCGGATATCGCGGTCGCGTGGCGCTGGCCGAGCGAGCAGGAATGGGCCGAAGGCTTCACCAACGTCACCTGCTACGTGGAAACGCAGCGACCGGTGCGCGGGCGGGTGCACAACCTCGGCGGCGCCCCGCTGCCGGGCTGAGCAACGTCAACATCACCGGGCCGGATGAATCAACCGGCTCACGCGCACACCCGAGATACCGTCGTCAGCCGGCGTAGATGATCATCTCGTGACGTCCAGTTCGGCCGTCGAGAAGCCCGCATGACAAGGGGAGATAGATGAGGAACGTCCGCTTCACGGCGGCGATTCCGGTACTGGTGGGCGCATTGCTCGCCGCGGGGCAGCCGGTGACCGCCGAGACCGCGGAAGCGCCCGCGCGCCATGAAGCCATCCCGGAGCGCTACCTGAACCAGCGGATCGACTGGAAGCCGTGCTACCCGGACGGGCCGCCGGCCAAGCTGCCGCCCGGTGCCGGAAAGCTGCGGTGCGGCAGCTTCGTCGCGCCGCGCGACTGGGACCGGCCGGCCGGTGGCCCGGACGTGACCCTCGCGGTGAGCCGGCTGCCGTCGACCGGCAAGGCGAAAGCCAGCGTGCTGACCAACCCCGGCGGGCCGGGAGCGCCGGGCCGCACCACTCCGCTGATGCTGAAGGACCGCGCGAAGTTGCGGGCCAGCCAGGAAATCGTCGGGATCGACCCGCGCGGCACCGGGGACAGCAGCAACATCACCTGCGACGGCAAGGCCGAACTCGACGAGGACCTCGACCCGCGGGATCGCAGCCGGGAGAACCTGGACCTCGTCCTGAACTCCAACGAGCTGATCTCGCAGTTCTGCCAGACCAAATCGGGCGACATGGGCAACCACGTCAATACCGAGCAAACCGTGCGGGATTACGACCTGCTGCGCGCGTTGCTCGGTAGGAAGAAGGTCAACTGGGTCGGGTATTCGGCGGGCACCTGGCTCGGCGCGCACTACGCGACGGCGTTTCCCGAACACGTGGGGAAGTTCGTGCTGGACTCCAACGTCGAGTTCACCACCGATTTTCAGGAGTCCTTCGATTGGCAACCACTCGGCTTCGAACGCCGCTTCCGGCAGGATTTCCTGACCTGGATGGGCGACTACGACTCGGTGTACCACCTCGGCACCGACCGAGAGGCCGTGCGGCGCAACTACGAGCGGATCCGTGCCTCGCTCGCGGACAAGCCCCTTGATCTTGGCGAGGACCAGCAACTCACCGCGGCTGGACTCGACACCGCGATCTCCAGCGGGCTGTACAGCAAGGAGGATTTCCCGAAGCTCGGCGAACTGTTCGGCAAGTTGGCTTCGCTGACCGGGGTACGACCGGCCCCGGCGAACCGGGACACCGCGGTGCGGGCGATTTCCGGGTACCAGCAACGGATGGAGCGGCGTGGGCCGCGGATGCGCCCGCCACGCCGCTACCAGGACGCCTCGGACGCCAGTTTCATCGCGGTAACGTGCAACGACACCCGGTGGACGGACAGCAGGTACAGCCTCGTGCCCAAGTCGCAGCGGATGGGCGAAAAGTATCCGCTGCTTGGCTGGAGTTGGGTCGCGCAACCGTGCGTCAGCTGGGACCGGCCGAACGTGGATCTGCCGACGCCGGACGGCGCGGGCGTGCCGCCGGTGTTGATGGTGCAGTCGGTGCGGGACCCGGCGACACCGATCGAGGGTGCCAGGCGGGCGCACGAGAGGTTCGCGGGATCCCGGATGATCACCGTGACCGGCGAGGGTGATCACGGGATCTACGGGAGCGGGAACCGGTGCGTGAACGGCAAGGTGGAGAAGTACCTGGTGGACGGTGTGATGCCGGCCGGGGACTCGAGGTGTCCTGGGATGCCGCTGCCTGATCCGCACGCGGATCGTGCCAGCGGTCCGGCGCCGGCCGGGTTGGGCGCCGCGGCGGAGTACCGCGCGGCGTCCGGATCGCTACCGCGCTAGAACGTACTGGCTGGTCACGTTGCGGTGGACCCCGCCATGCTCCGGTACGGCGGGGTCCGATACGAACGGTTCCTGCCCGACCTCACGCCGGAGCGCGACGAGCACCATGAGCCCGGCGACCACGGCCAGCACCAGCATCGCGAGACCTGCGGATACCATGGCTCACCACCTTCTTCCCTGTTGACAACCGTGGGCTTCGCGCCTCACAACACAAGCTGAGACGCGCACCCCGCCCGGCAGGTTGCGTGGGTTTTCCAGGTCATGGCCGCATCGCACTAATGGCCTAGCGGCGGGCGTTGGTCAACAGGGTTGTGCACAGATTTATCCACAGGGTGTGGGTAATCCGGTAGAGGCAATTCCCGTTCGCCGAGTTGCGAGTAACTCACCAACCTGTCAGGGGAGCCCGGAGCGGTTCGCCGGTAGCGAACCCAACGGCGTCGCGCGAGCACGGATGGTGTGCTGGGCAGATGCGCATCGCGGTGCTGGGTGGGACGGAGTTCATCGGCCGCCGGATCGTCCACGAGCTGGCGGCGCGTGGCGACGAGGTGCTCGTCATCCATCGCGGCCGGCACGAGCCGGACGGCGAATCACCCAGCCGCCACCTGCACGTCGATCGGCAAGCGTTCGCGACGGTCGCCGAGCAGGTGCATGCGTTCCAGCCGGACGCCTTCGTGGACACCCGCGCGCTGAGCCTGGCCGACGTGCGCGCCGTGCTGCCGCACCTGCCCGACTGCCAGCTGATCACCCTCTCCAGCATGGACGTCTACCGGGCGTATGAGCGGCTGCACGCCGGCGGCGAGTCCGAACCACTTCCGCTGCACGAGGGCTCCCGGCTGCGCGAACACCGCCATCCCTATCGCGGCAAGATCCCGGGCCTCGAGGACTACGAGAAGCTGGAGGTGGAGCCCGAGGTGCTTGCCCGCGGGGGCACCGTGCTGCGGCTCGGCATGGTCTACGGCGAGCACGACACGCAGCGCCGGGAGGAGTTCGTGCTCCGGCGGGTGCGCGCCGGTCGCGAGCGTATCCCGGTCGGCCCCGGCAACTGGCTGTGGACACGGGTGTACGTGGGCGATGTGGCCGGCGCGGTGCTGGCCACGCTGGGTAGCTCCGCGGTCGCGGGCGAGGTGTTCAACATCGGCGAGCCGGAAACCCGTGGCTTCGGCGGTTGGGTACGCCAGATCCTGGCCGCGGCCGGCCACCACGCGGAACTGGTCGAGGTTCCCGAGGAGCTGCTGCCCGAAGACCTGGTTTTCACCAAGGCGATGCGGCAACACATGCTGGTGTGCAGTGCCAAGGCCAGGCGACTGCTCGGCTGGTGCTGCGCGGATCCGGACGACTCGCTTGCCCGCTCGGTTGCCTGGCACCTGCGGCACGCCCCGGAAGACGGAACCGACGACTTCAGCGCCGACGACCGCGCGCTGGCGGTCGCCGGGCGCTAGCCGTACGCGGACGGATGATCCGGCAACCGCAGGCTCACCAGCCGGACCAGCTCGTCGATCATGTTCGCCAGCCAGTCGACCAGTTGCGCCAGCTGCGACCAGTACCCGGCCGACCTGCGCATCAACGGCCGGCCGGCGTGGTAGTGCTTGAGATGCAGCCGGAAGACGTGCCACAAATGCTGCAGCACGGTAATCCACGTTTCACGCCATTCCGCCCTACCGAAATCGATAGCGCTGCCGTCCTCCGGAATTCCGGCAAGAAATGATTCCAGAATCACCTTCAGGTCCAGTAGCGCCGCGATTTCTCGTTGCGGGTACGTGGTTCCTCCGGCGGGAGATGCCGCGAAAGCGCGCCGAGCAGGATGTGCTCCGGGAGAATCTTCCCGTTCAGCGGTGGAACGGATCGTCCAGCGTGCACGCGGAGGCGTCGATCGACCGCCTTGGCGAACCCCGCACCGTGGAATCCAGAAAGCTCAGCAGCTCCGGTTCGAACTTGGCGTGTACGTGCCGATCACCGATGTCCCACCGCACCACGAAGAAACGGACACCCGGACATCTCGCCCTCCCCTGACCGACCCTGGCACTTCAGTGTGCCAGGGCGGCCTGGGGTCTCGTGGCGTTTTCGAGCAAAGCCCCCGTCGGGCTAGGCGTGTCTGATAATGCTGTGGTCCAGGTGATCGCGGCGTGGAGGACGACCGCAGATCGGTAGACGATGGCGAGTTTGTCGTAGCGAGTGGCTAGACCGCGCCATTGCTTGAGCAGGTTGAACCGGCGCTCGACGACGTTG
>WHSZ01000110.1 GCA_009379845.1 Pseudonocardiaceae bacterium
ATGTGGGTCGCGAGCTTGAGGCGTTGCCGCTCCCCGCCGGACAGCGTGGTGAGCGGCTGGCCGAGGCGGAGATAGCCGAGCCCGACGTCCTCCATCCGTTCGAGGATCTTGGCGGCCGCGGCGACCTGCACGTCCGGCCCGCCGAAGAAGGCATGCGCCTCGGCGACCGACATCGCAAGCACTTCGCTGATGTCCTTCCCGCCGAGGTGGTACTCGAGCACCTCGCGACCTACGTCGCGACGGACTGAAGCGCCGAAGGGCTGACTGAGGCGGACAGCTTCAGACGGGTTTCTCACCTGTGTCGTCGCCTGGAAGGATCGGCCGCATGAAACTGCGTTCGTATCGGAGGACGCAGCCCGACTCGTCACGGATCTTGTCGGCGGCCACGAATTCGGGATCGCGGCCGAACAGCGTGCGGTACTGCTCGTAGTCCGCGAGTGAGGGGAACGAGAACAGCGCGAGCGCCCGGTCACTGGCACCCTCGCTCGGCAAGAAGTATCCGTGGTGGGTACCGCCATGCTTGTTGACCAGGCTGATCCAACCGCGAGCGAACCGCTCGAAGTCGTCGACCTTGCCCGGGTCGATCGTGTACTCGACAACACAGGTAATCACCGTGTCAACCTACAATTACATCGACCCTGTTCGGCATCGAGTAGCACCTTGGGTCACCGCGATTGGGGGAGCGACGATGAACCTCGGCATCCTTGGCGCCGGCCGCATCAGGCGAACGGGATTCCCGCGCACCGCCGCCGCGTGCGCGGGACCGATATGACCACGGGGGACGCGGCACCCGTGCTCCTGCGCTATGGCCGACCAGCCGGCCGGTGGGTGCTGCTGGCGACGGTGCTCGGTTCGGGCCTCACGTTCATCGATGCCACCGTCATCAACATCGCGCTACCCAGCATCGGCAGGAGTCTGGGGGCGAGCTCGGCGGATCTACAGTGGACGGTCAACGCGTACACTCTCAGCCTCGCGGCCCTCATTCTGCTCGGTGGATCCCTTGGCGATCAGTTCGGCCGCAGGCGGATCTTCGTTCTCGGTGTTGGGTGGTTCGCCGGTGCCTCCCTGCTATGCGGCCTGGCGCCGAACGTCGAAACCCTGATTGCCGCGCGACTGCTGCAAGGTGTCGGTGGCGCCCTGCTCACCCCGGGCGCGCTGGCGATTCTCGAGACGTCCTTTCACTCGGACGACCGGGCCAGAGCCATCGGGGCCTGGTCGGGCCTGGCCGGCGTCGCGGGCGCCCTTGGCCCTTTCCTCGGCGGCTGGTTGGTCGAGATCGCGACCTGGCGGCTGATTTTCCTGATCAACGTCCCGCTGGCGGCACTCGTCTGCCTCGTCGCGCTACGCCACGTCCCGGAGACCTGGGATCCCGGCGCGAGCCGCCGCCTCGATGTGGCTGGCGCGCTGACCGGAGCCGTCGGTCTTGCCGGGCTCACCTACGGATTCACCGCGTGGCCGAGCCTGGGGGGCTCCTCGCCGACCGTGCTGGTGGCGCTCGGCATCGGAGTCGTGGGCATGCTCGCCTTCGTTCTCACCGAGAAGCGGTCCCAGCACCCGATGCTGCCACTCGGGATCTTCGCCTCCCGGGGATTCACCGCCGCCAACCTGGTGACCTTCATGGTTTACGCGGCGCTCGGCGGCGTGTTCTTTCTCGTCGTGCTCAATCTCCAGGTCGTCGCCGGATTCGACCCGCTGGCCGCCGGGACCGCCCTGCTGCCCGTCACCGTGTTGATGCTGCTGCTCTCCGCTCGAGCCGGCGCGCTCGCCCAGCGCATCGGCCCCCGCACTCCGATGACGGCAGGTCCGATCATCTGCGCGGGCGCGCTGGTCCTGCTCGCTCGCATCGGCGAAGACGCGTCCTATCTCCGCACCGTTCTTCCGCCCGTCATCCTGTTCGGTCTCGGCCTCTCGCTGACCGTCGCACCCTTGACCGCGACCGCACTCGGGTCCCTCGACGACCGGCGCGCCGGCATCGCCAGCGGCGTCAACAACGCCGTCGCGCGAGCCGCCGGGCTCCTGGCGGTCGCGGTCCTCCCGCTGGCCGCGGGCCTCGGCACCGGCAGCCTCACCGATCCCGCCACACTCGCACCGACCTACCGCACCGCCATGCTGCTCTGTGCCGGGCTCCTCCTTGTCGGTGCCCTCACCGCCGCACTCGCCGTCCCACGCGCTCTCGGTTCGCCGAGGGCGCCTGCCCCGCCGGCCCGCCCCGGCAGTCCCGTCCAGGTCCATTGCGCCGTCGCCGGGATGCCGCTGCATCCGCAGCCGGCCGACACCGGAACTCCACCGGATTCGCCGCCAGCACGTCCGGCCGTTGACTGACTCACAGCCGTACTGACTCGCAGCCGTTCAGAGCCGCCGGACTCGCGCCAACCACGCGATCAAGTCGGCGGGTGCACCGGCTTCGATGCCGAGCCGCGCGGCTGCCTCGGCGTCGGCGATGCCCCGGTACCGGCTCGGCCGCAGATCTTCCAGCGTCCAGCCGTCGGTGAACGCTTCGCGAATCACGGTGTCGCTGATCTGCGGGCCAAAACCGGGCTCCGTGTCGGAGAGCGCGAGCACGTGCACCAGCGCGCCCTGGCGGCAGGCGGCATGCAGGCTGCGCACGTACGCGGCACGGTCCTCGTCGCCGAATACGTGGAAGAGCGCGCTGTCCACGATCGTGTCGAACCCCGGCTCGGTGCCAAGGTTCAGCGCGTCCGCGACCCCGAAACGGGCCGCGACACCCCGAGCGGCCGCGTTCTCCCGCGCCTGCTCGACCGCGGCGGGCGAGAAGTCCACCCCGCGAACGTCGTACCCGAGGTTGGTGAGGTAGATCGTGTGTTCCCCGGCGCCGCAGCCCGGATCGAGCACGGCGCCGCCGATCCAGCCGGCGCGTTCCAGGGCGACGATCGCCGGCTGCGGTTCGCCGATCACCCACGGCGCCCGGTTCTCCCGGTACGCCGAATCGAAGAGTTCGCGGGACGTGGTGGTCATCCGGTGCTCCTTACTGGTCAGGACATGCTGCCGATACGCACCAGTCTTCAACCTCGACCTATCTGGAGGTCAACACCGGGGCCCTCGGAGTGGCCGGTGGTGGTCGCCATGTCGGCCTCCTTGTTCCGGTTTGTGCCGATTCGGTTGCCACCCTGCGCGGCGTGCCTTGCCCGGCCTTTCACGGCAGCCGTCAGCGGAGCCGTCCATGACAGCGACTGGCTCGCCCTTCAGCGGTTCGGACATCGGACGGGGTGTTCATCTGACTATTTGACAACGAGTGTCATTTCGGATGAAGCTGGCAACCCGAACGGGTCACCGAGCGGGAGGACGGCGAGTGCCGCAGCACGTTGGCGATTGCGGGGGCGCGTGACCCTGCAGCAGACGACACAGCAGCCTCCGCGGCCGGTGCATTCGCGTGGCACGCTGACCCTGACGGTGCTGGCGCTCGGAGCTGCCCTGGTGGTTTCCGTGGTTATCGGGATCGCACTCGGGCCGACCACCGTGCCGCTCGGCGAAACGCTGCACTACCTCGGTGCCGCGCTCACCGGCGGCACGATCGACGCGGACGAGATCACCGGCTACTCGATCATCTGGCAGGTGCGCGCTCCCCGGGTGCTGCTGGCCGTGGTGGTCGGTGCCGGGCTGAGTGTGATCGGGGTGGCCGTGCAGGCGATGGTGCGCAACGCGCTGGCCGATCCGTTCATCCTCGGGGTGTCGTCCGGGGCGTCGGTGGGTGCCACCACGGTGGTGGCGTTCGGTGCGTTCGCCGCCCTGGGGGCCTACGCGCTGTCGTTGGCGTCGTTCCTCGGCGCGCTTGGCGCGTCGATCCTGGTGTATCTTGCCGCGCAGACCCGCGTTGGGCTCAGCCCGCTGCGGCTCGTGCTCACCGGTGTGGCGCTGGCGTACGGCTTCCAGGCCGTGATGAGCGTTCTGGTGTTCTTCTCGCCACACGGCGACGCGGCACGGACCGTGCTGTTCTGGCTGCTCGGTAGCCTCGGTTCGGCCACCTGGGGATCGCTGCCGATCGCGACCGCGGCGGTGCTGCTCGCGATCGTGGTGCTGCTGCGCCGCAGCCGGTCGCTTGACGTGCTGGCGATGGGCGACGAAACGGCCGCCAGCCTCGGGGTGGACGCGGCCGCGCTGCGCCGAGGTCTTTTCCTGCTGACCGCGGTGGTGACCGGCGCGATCGTGGCCGTCAGCGGGGCGATCGGCTTCGTGGGGCTGGTGATGCCGCACCTGGTGCGCATCGTGGTCGGCGCCAGCCACGCGCGGGTACTCACCATCGCACCGCTCGCCGGCGCGGTATTCCTGGTGTGGGTCGATCTGCTTGCCCGCGTCCTGGTGCCACCGAGGGAACTTCCGCTTGGCGTGATCACCGCACTGGTCGGGGTGCCGGTGTTCATCACGCTGATGCGGCGCCGCGGCTATCTCTTCGGGGGGCGCTGATGCGGCTGACCCTGGACGCGGTATCGGTGCGCGTGGCCGGCGCGACACTGATCCATGAGCTGAGCCTGAAAGTGGGCAGCGGCGAGATCGTGGGCCTGGTCGGGCCGAACGGCAGCGGCAAGTCCACCGCGCTGCGCTGCGTGTACCGCGCCCTGCGGCCGAGCGCCGGCACGGTACTGCTGGACGACACCGACCTGCGCGCGCTGGCTCTCGCCGAAAGCGCCCGCTCGGTGGCCGCGTTGACTCAGGAGAACCACACCGAGTTGGACTTCACCGTTCAGGAAGTCGTCGCGCTCGGCCGGTACCCGCACTCGCGGGGCAATCGCCCGCTCGGCGAGCGGGAGCGTGAGCTGTGCCGGCAGGCGATGGACCGCACCGACATCGCGCACCTGGCGGACCGCAGCGTCCTCACGCTGTCCGGTGGCGAGCGGCAGCGGGTGCTGATCGCGCGAGCGCTGGTGCAGGAACCACGCGTGCTGGTGCTCGACGAGCCGACCAATCACCTGGACGTGCGCCACCAAGTGCGGCTGCTGTCCTTCCTGCGCAGCTGCGGGCTGACCGTCTTGATCGCGCTGCACGACTTGAACCTCGCCGCGTCCACTTGCGACAGACTCGCCGTACTGGACGGCGGTTCGCTTGTGGAGACCGGCCCACCGGTCGAGGTTCTCACGCCCGAGCTGATCCGCCGGGTGTTCGGTGCGAACGCGTCGGTCGTTCCGCATCCGCGCACCGGGGTTCCGCAACTGCTGTACGAGCTCACCGACGGAGAAGGGATCGAACCGTGAAAACATTGCCGGCTTTGCTGGCGCTCTGCCTGCTTGGCACCGCCTGCGGCGCCGAAGTGGCACCGGAATCCGAGCGCGGTCCGCGGCCGGTCACCATCGAGAACTGCGGACAGCGGATCCAATATCCGCTGCCGGAGCGCCCGGTGGCCTACGACATGAGCGCTACCGAGAAGATGTTCGCGCTCGGGCTTGCCGATCGGATGCGCGGCATCGTGCTGCCATCCACCGCGGACGAGCCGGCGTCCCGTTCGCCGTACCGCAAGGACTACGAGTCGGTGGACGTGCTCGGCAAGGACGTGCTCAGCCGCGAGGTCGTGGTGGACGCCAAGGCGGACTGGGTGCTGGCCGGCTGGAACTCCGGGTTCAGCGAGGAGCGCGGCATCACCCCGGAGCTGCTCAACCAGGTGGGAATCAAGAGCTACCAGTTCACAGAGAGCTGCTTCAACTACGGCAACAACCCCGTGCAGGTACCGCCGCTCGAAGCCATGTACACCGACATGCGGCAGATCGGCCGGATCTTCCACGTCGAGGACCGCGCGAACAAGCTGGTCGCCGATCTGCAACAGCGGGCGGCGAAGCTGCGGCAAAACCAGCCCGATGGCAAGCCTGCGAACGTATTCGTCTACGACTCGGGTACCGACAAGCCATTCACCTCGGGGCGGCAGACCGCGCCGAACGCGATCATCTCGCTTGCCGGTGGCCGGAACGTGCTGGAGGGCGTCAACGATCGCTGGACCACGGTTGGCTGGGAATCCGTGGTCAACTCCGCTCCCGAGGTCATCGCGGTGGTCGACTACGGCGACCAACCCGTGGAAGACAAGATCAAGTTCCTGAAGTCCTTCGCGCCGCTGGCGAACACCCCCGCGGTGCGCAACGAACGCTTCTACGTACTCGACTACGGCCAAGCCGTGAGCGGTCCGCGAAACATCGAGGGCGCCGAGCAATTCGCTCGCTACCTGCGCTCCATCGGCCGCTGAACCTGCCCCGCCGCACGCCAAATCCCACCACGAAAGGAGAAACAGTGGATCGCACGGCGACCGGATGGGCGCTGCACGACGAGCTCCCCGGACCGCTGCCCGCAGACGAGATCATCGCACTCAACCAGCCGAAGGCGGATCTGCACACGCACCGCCGGTACGAGTGGAACGGCTGGACTTTCGAGCTGCCACCCGGGGTGTTCATGCCCGGTGCCACCAGCCGAATGATCCACGAGCGGGTGCTGGACGGCACCATCGCCGTGGCCGGCCGGCGCTACGCCGCGATGGGCATCGGATTGGGCGTAGAGGCGATCATCGCCGGATCGCTTGGTGCCAAGGAGGTCTACGCGATCGACGTGCATCCGGAAAGCGTGCGCACCACGCAGCGATACTACGACGAACTGGTCGGGCCGCGATCGAGCGCGGCGTTCGTCCCGGTGATCGGCGATCTGTTCGACGGGATCCCGGACGGCGTGCGGCTGGACGTGATCACGTTCAACCCGCCAGCGGTCAGCCAGGCGGTCAGCGAGGACCCGGACGTGGTGCGCAACGTGTGCGCGGGTGCGCCGCTGGTTGCCCGGTTCTTCGACCAGCTCGCCGACCGGGAGCTACTCGCGCCGGGCGGCGAGATCTTCCTGATCGTGTCGAACACCGCGGATCTGCGCGGGATCATCCGGCACGCGCTGGAGCGCGACTTCCTGCCGGAGATCCACTACCGGCACGAGTGGCACGACGACGTGCGGACCTACCTGTTCAGGCTGCAACGCGGACCGGCGGAATGAGCAGCGGGGAACTAGCCAGGCCCGACACGGTCGCGGACCTGGCGGACGACGTGTTGCTCGGCAAGCTCGGCCCGCCGCCCGAGGATCGGGTGGCAACCAGCGTGTTCTGGCTGCACCACGGCACCCGGCTGGCCGGCGGCAACACCACATATCTGAACCAGTACGTGCTCGTGCGGGTGGGGCAATCGTTCGGGGCGTGCGCGTTCGAGCGCGACGAGATCGACCCGGTGATCTGCCGGGACGCGTCGGGCAGCCAGCTGGACACGCTGATCCGGCACGCGCCCCCCGCGGTGCGGATCGCCGCGCTGGACGCGTACCTGGCCGAGGCTGCGCCGCACGCCGGCGACCCGCGGGCGTCCCCTGTGATGCTGCCGGCCGGCCCGCCCGAGGTGCGGGCGCGGGCAAGGGACGACGCGATCGCCGGGCTGCTGGACGTCCCTGCCGGGGCGAAGGTGGCGTTGATCGGCGTGGTGAACCCCCTGGTGGCCGCGATCCGGGAGCGTGGCGCGGAGTGCTTACCGTGCGACTTCAACCTGGCTACGACGCAGCGGGGTGATCCGGTCGCCGATTCCATGACCGAGGTGCTCGCCGAGGCGGACGCCGTGGTGGCAACCGGGATGACGCTCGGCAACGGATCCTTCGACGAGATCCTCCGACACTGCAGGGAGCGGGACGTCCCGCTGATCGGCTACGCGCAGACCGGCAGCGCGGTGCTCCGCGCGTTCCTCGGCAACGGTCTCGATGCGTTGTCCGCCGAACCGTTCCCGTTCTCCCAGTTCAGCGCCGATCCCACCGCCCTCTACTGCTACCGCCAACCACCCCCAGCTTTGCCGTGAAGGCCTCATTACGGGCAACCAACGCCCCGAATGTGCCCCTCGGTCGGGACGCGGCTGGTGGGAGGGCGGCAGGGGCGTCGGCGGGCAGGCGAGAAAGGCAGGCATGGATATCTGGAGGAGTAGAACCGCGTGAGCACTGATACGACCGAGCAGGTGCCGGGCGATTTGCGGATGATGGCCACGTTGTGGCCGGTGCTGCTGGCATCCGCGGTCGGGCTGGTGCCGTTCACCGTGTTCAGCACCTTCCTGGTACCCATCGCCGGCGAAGCGGACACCGGCGTCGCGACCATGGGCAGCCTGCGCGGCCTTGGCGGGCTCGCGGCGCTGCTGGTGGGTACCGCGTTGGCTCCCCTGATCGACCGGCTGCCCAAGGAGTGGACCGCGGCGGGTGGCCTGCTGCTGCTCGGTGTGTCGTCGGCGCTCGGCGCGGTCGGCGACATCGTCACGCTCGCCGCGTTCTGCTTGCTGATCGGGGCAGCCACGGCGGTGCTCAACCCCGCGCTGGGTGCCGCCGCCGCGGACCGGTACGGCTCCGGCGCGGCCGCCGGTCGCGCGGCCACGCTGGTTACCGCCACCCAATCGCTGACCGCGATGCTGGCCGGCCCCGTGGTGGCGTTGCCCGCGATGATCTGGGGTTGGCAGGGCGATCTACTCGGCGTGGCGGCGATCTCCGTACTGCTGGCGGTGATCCTGCTCGGCAGGCGGCGGGACAATCCCACCACCAAGCAGGACGGGCCGCGGCTCGGCTACCTTGCCTCGTTCCGGGCACTGGTCGCGGTGCCCGGCGCGGTGCCGCTGCTGCTGGTTGCCCTGCTGCGCACCGGTGCGTTCATGGGATACCTGGCCTACCTGGCTGCGTTCTACGACGAGCGGTTCGCGCTCTCGCCCGGCACGTTCGCGTTCGTGTGGACGCTTTCCGGGGCGTCGTTCTTCGTGGGCAATCTGTTTGTGGGCCGGTTCATCAGCGCGACCGGCTCCGGAGCACAGATCGAGCGGGTGCTGGTGGTCGGTCTGGTGGTCGCGCTCGCCGCCGTGATCGGGTTCTACGTTTCCCCCGTGCTGCCGGTGGCGCTGGCGTTCACCGGGCTGCTCGGGCTGAGCCACGCGACGGTGGCCGCCTGCGTGGTGAGCCTGCTGGTGCGCCGGTGCGGACCGCTGCGCGGATCGGCGCTGAGCATCAACGCGGCCGGCATGAGCCTCGGGGTGTTCGCCGGTGCCGGGCTCGGCGGGCTGGGCCTCGGCATGGGCGGCTATCCGGGCACCGCCGCGGTGTTCGGCGGCCTCACGCTGATCGCGCTGCTCGCCGCGTGCACCGTGCGCCGCGCCCCGGCGCCGAGCGAGGGGAGCGAGACGGCGTGAACCGCGGAAGTGGATACGCGCCGTGCCATCACGGCGAGATCCTGCAGGGCGTGTTCCGGGATCACGCCGGGGTACCGTGCCGGGGCCTGGTGACGCTGCCGATGGCGGATCTCGGCACGTACGCCGAGTTCGTCCGGCAGCCCGACCGCCCTGCTGAACAGCTCACCGTATCGCCCGCGGACCGTTCGAAGGCGCTGCGGGCAACCGCGGACACCGTGCCGCTGTGCGCCCGCCTCGCCCGGCACCCGGTGTGCGGCGGGCAGCTGCGGCTAACCAGCCACATCCCCGTCGGTCTCGGGATGGGCTCGTCCACAAGCGACATCATCGCGGCGGTACGCGCGGTCGCGGCGAGCTTCGGTGTCGAGCTGGCACCGGCCACGATCGCTCGTCTCGCGGTCCGGGCGGAACGCGCGTCCGACCCGCTGATGCTGGAGAACCGGCCGCTGCTGTTCGCCCAGCGGGAAGGCCAGGTCCTCGAGGTGCTCGGCGCCTCGCTGCCCAGGGTCATCGTGGTGGGCTGCACGACGGGCGGCGGGCGCCCGGTGGACACCCTCGCGTTGCCGCCCGTCGAGCACACCGACGTGGACACGTTCGAGCTCCTGCGCACCGCGCTGCGCCGCGCGATCACCGCGGCCGATCCGGCACTTCTCGGCTGGGTCAGCACGGAGAGTGCCCGAAGCAACCAGCGGCTGCTCGTGAAGGAGGAGCTCGGGGTGCTGGAGGGGGTCGCGGACGCGGTCGGCGCCGTCGGCGTGCAGGTGGCACACAGCGGAAACGTGGCAGGCGTGCTGTTCGATCCCGCCACCCGCGAACTGCGGCGCCGGCTGCGGCAGTGCGTGCACGCGTTGCGCGGTAACGGCATCACGGTCAGCCGGGTCTTCCGGAGCGACCGCTACGACCGCTACGGCAGCTACGGCAAGGGAGGCGAACGTGTACGAGCACATCGCGGACTCGATCAGCCGGCCGGACCTGGTGCGCGTCGACGAAGGCTTGGTGTGTATCCGATTCGAGACGATGAAGGTCGTCTCGGCGTTGGGCGCGGTGCGGCGGCTGCTCGACGAAGGGGTGGTGCGACCCGGTGACACCCTGGTGGACAGCTCGAGCGGGATCTACGCGTACGCGCTCGCGCTGGCGTGCCACCGCTATGGCATGGGCTGCTACATCGTGGGCTCGACGACCGTCGACGACGCGCTCCGTGCGCAGCTGGCCGTACTCGGCGCACGGCTCGAGCAGATGGAGCCGTCCAGCGACTTGAAGCTGGACCAGAGCCGCCGGGTGCGGCGGATTCACGAGATCCTGCGGGACAACCCGGCGTTTCATTGGATGCAGCAGTACCACGACGACATTCACTACCTCGGCTACCGCGAGGTTGCCGAGCTGATCGCGGAACACCTGGACGTGCGTCGCCTCACGGTGGTTGGCGGCGTCGGGTCCGGAGCGTCCACCGGTGCGCTGGCGAGTTTCCTGCGGGAGCGCGAGCCGTCCGTGAACCTGGTCGGGGTGCAGCCGTTCGGCAGCATCACGTTCGGCAGCGAGCACGTCTCCGATCCGGAGATCATCATCGCCGGGATCGGCAGCTCGATCCCGTTCGGCAACGTCGCCCACGACCTGTACGACACGATCCACTGGATCGCGTTCGACGCGGCGCTCGCCGGCAGCGTTGACCTGCTCCGCCGGCACGCGATCTTCGCCGGGTTGTCGACCGGCGCCGGGTATCTCGCGGCACGGTGGGAACGCAGCCGGGCGCCGGATCAGACCGTGCTGTTCATCGCGGCGGACACCGGGCACCGGTACGTGGAGTCGGTGTTCGCGCGGCATCACGAAGCGGTGCGGATCGAGGAGCTGGCTCCACACCGGGTGGCCACGGTTGAGGAGTTGGCGCTGCCATGGTCCCGGATGCGATGGGACAGGGCTCCTGCGCCCACCGCCGCCGTCGCGGTTGGATGATCGCGAATCCGATGTGGACACTGCCAGCCCGATAAAAGGCGCTGCGGGCCGCTATCTTGCCGGCTCCCGCTGGTAGACCTTCCGGCCGGCGAACCAGGTCTGGTCCACTGTGGTCGCGGCCAGATCGTCCACCGGGACGGCGAGCGGATCGCGGTCGAGGACGACGAAGTCGGCGGATTTGCCCGGTTTGAGGGAGCCGGTGACGTCGTCGGTGCCCATGGCGTGGGCGGCGCCGAGGGTGTAGGCGTGCAGGGCTTCGGCGACGGTGATGGCCTGTTCGGGCCACAACCTGCCGGGGAAGGTGCCGGTGGGGTCGGCGCGATTCACCAGGCCGTGGATGCCGTACCAGGGGTTCGGGGAGGGGGCGACGGGCCAGTCGGAGCCCCTGGCGATGAGCACGCCGGCGTCGAGGAGGTCGCGGTTGGGGTGCAGCCTCTCGGCGCGTTCGCGGGGGATGCACGCGCAGATGGCCTCGACAATGACGCCAGGGAACCACAACGCGGGGGAGAGATCGGCCACGACACTGAGTTCGGCGAGGCGGGGGAGGTCCTCGTCGGCGATGTACTGGCCGTGCGCGATATGGAAGGCGGGGGCGGTGTGCCCGGCGGCGCGGGCCGCGGCGACCGCGTCGAGGGTCATGCGTACCGATCGGTCGCCGGTGCAGTGGATTTTCGCGGAGAGGCCCTGTGCGGCGACGCGCAGCAGCCACCCGGTGAGCTCGTCCTGGCTCATCGTGGCCTCACCACGCCAGTCGGCTCCGTGCATGTCGTCCGGCAGGTAGGGCTCGAGGAAGGCCGCGGTCTTCGAGGTGGGGACGCCGTCCAGGAAGATCTTGACGAAGTCGGGCCGGTGGTGGGTGCTGCGGTAGGTCTCGCGGCGGTCGATCAGGTCCTGTCCCAGCGGGTGGGTGCCGAAGACTTTGTCGTTGACCGTCAGGGAGGTCACCACCCAGGCGTCGAGGCGTCCGGTGTCGTCGAGGTGCTTGAGCGCCTCGAGCATCGGCAGCGAAGCGGCGGCGTCCTGGAAGGTGGTGATGCCGAAGGAGTGCAGAATCTCGATGCCTCGTCGGCTGGCCCCGGCGTTCTGCTCGACGCTGGCGGGTGCCGACGCCGCGTGGGCGCGTTCGACCGGGATGAGGGCCGATTCGATGAGCAGGCCGACCGGTGCGTGGGTGGCGGGGTCGCGGACGACGGTCCCGCCGGCGGGGTCCGTGGAGTTGGCGTCGATGCCGGCGACGGCGAGTGCGGCGGAGCTGACCCAGCGGTTGTGGCAGCTGTCGTCGCGCAGCAGCACGGGACGGCCCCCGGCGGCTTCGAGCCACGCCATCGAGATCGTGACCACGAGCAGGACCCGAACCGCAGCGACGAGTCCAAAAGCGACACCGCAGCCGAGGAGGAGATCAATCGGGCGACCGAGTAGGTCATTAATCGCTCGAGCGTTCCCGAGAGTCGCTCCCGCAGGGTGGCAATCGAGGCGACGAGAAACATCACCGCCCGCTGACTTCTCCGACACAT
>WHSZ01000041.1 GCA_009379845.1 Pseudonocardiaceae bacterium
CGCGCGCCACGTCGTCGTGTTCCCGCGCGTCCAGCACCTCGACCCCGTGCCGGGCGGCCATCGAGAGCCGCTCCGGCACCAGGTCGACACCGAGCACGCGGTAGCCGCGATACTTCGCGATTCGCGCGCACAGCTGCCCGACAGGCCGAGGCCGAACACCGCGACACTGCCGCCATCGGTTGCGGCTATCTGGAGTCCACCGCCTCGCGCGCAAACGGTCGGCAGCATGTCTAATGTGGACTCTTCAGGAGACTTACCACGTGTTCGGTCGCGCTTCTGGCTTCCGGGATGGACTGCAGGATCCAGCCGTGGAACATCCCCGGATACTCCACATAATCGAGGGAAATGCCGTGCCGGCTGGATTTTTCCCGGAACCGCCGTGCGTCGGAGAGCAAGATGTCCCTGGTTCCGATAAACACGGTGATCCGCCCGAGCCCTTCGAGATCCCCGTACAGTGGGCTGACGCGTGGGTCGTGCGGATCAAGATCACCGGCGTACATCCGGGCGGCTTCGCGTAACCCTCGCGGGCCAAGGAACGGGTCGTGCGGATCGAGCTGGCGTATCGACGGATCGTCCACGGTGACGTCCAGCCACGGCGAGATCATCACGATCCGGTGCGGTTGCGGGCGTTGCTGCTTCTTCAAGCGCTGCGCCAGTAACAAGCTCAAACCACCACCGGCGGAATCGCCCATGATGACCTGATCCCGGGGTTGCTCGGCGGCCACACTCGACTCGTACGCCTCGATCACCATCGGCAGCGTGTCGTCGTACTGGTATCTCGGCGCCAGCGGGTAGAGCGGCACGGTAACCGTGCAGCCGGACGTGTCGATCAGCCGGCTGAGGAATCGCCAGTGCGCGTATTCCACCTGATGCACGTAGGCACCGCCGTGCAGATACAGGATGTGCCGCGAGTTCGTCAGGTGAAACGGCCGCAGCCGGTAGCAGCGCTGCCCGTGCACGTCGTGCTCGGCCACGTCGAGGCGCTTCCGGATCCAGCCAGGGACCTGTGCGCTTTCCGGTTCCTGGCTTTCCGCGCTGCGCCGGAGGGCGTCCGGGTCGGCGAAGACCTGCTTGCGCCGCGTCAACCAGTACTTGGCGAGGACCGCACGGCCCTGCATGCTTACCATTGCCGCGTTCCTCAGGGTGTGCGCCAGTCGTTGGTCTCCATATGGGAGCCGGCTTGCGGTCCCATGCCGAGCATGCCGCCGTCCACCGACCACGACGATCCGGTCACGTAGCCGGCGGCCGGAGTGGCGAGGAACGCCACCACGGACGCGGCTTCCCGCGCGTGTCCGGGACGCCCCAGCGGGATTCCCGGGCGTTCCCGTACCGTCGGATCTTCGTTGTGCTGCACCGTCATCGGCGTCGCGATCTCGCCGGGAGCCACCGAGTTCACCGTGATCCCGTGCTCAGCCAGCTCAAGAGCGAGGACCTTGGTCAGCATGCCGAGGCCCGCCTTGGCCGCGCAGTACGGCGCGGCGCCCACCCGCGGCGCGTGCTCGTGCACGCTGGTGATGTTGATGATCCGCCCGCCGCGACCCGCGTTGATCATGCGCTGCGCGGCGCGCTGGCTGCAGGCGAACGCGCCGTCCAGATCCACCGCGAGCACGTCGCGCCAGGTGTCGAAGTCCATGTTCGCGGCGAGTTCCGCGCTGCCGGTACCGGCGTTGTTCACCAGCACGTCCAGCCCGCCCAACTCATCCGCGAGCTCGTCCACGACGCTGGCCGAGGTCGGGATGTCGGTGAGGTCGTGCTGGCGGATCGCGCACCGGACACCGTTCTCCTCGACTTCCGCCGCGGTGTTCCCTGCGCCCTCGCTGTCGCGGTGGTACGTGATGCCGACGTCAACGCCGCCACCGGCCAGCGCGACGGCGATCGACCGGCCGATCCCGGAGTCCGCGCCCGTGACGACGGCCGCCCGGACCGCGTGCCCGTCCGGGGTCGCCTGCGGTGCCGGAGTACTGTCGAGTCGTTCCGCCATGCCCCGCGAGTACCCGGTTACCGTCCAGCTATTCCCGATCGCCCCGCCGCCTCAGCGCGAGCCGGCGAGCTCGCGTGCCGCATCGGCGATCGCCGTGGCGTCGATTCCGGCCTCGTGCAACAGTTCTGCCGGCTTTCCCGAGGCGGGCATGCTGGACACCGCGAGCTTGCGGACCGGGGTGGCCGTGCCATCCTCCGCGAGGGCGCCGAGGACCGCGTCACCGAGCCCGCCCTCCGGGCGATGATCCTCGGCGGTGACGACGGCCCGCGTTTCGGTCGCGGCGCGCCGGACGGTCTCCGCGTCAAGCGGTTTCACCGAGTACAGGTCGATCACCCGCGCGGAGATGTTCTCGTCGCGCAGCGTGTCGGCCGCCCGCAGGGCTTCGTGCAGGGTGACGCCCGCGCCGATCAGCGTCACGTCGGTGCCGTCCCGCGGCACCTTGCAGCCGCCGATCGGGAAGCTCTCCTCCGGGTCGTAGATCACCGGCGCGGCGCCCCGGCTGGTGCGCAAGTAGCAGATGCCGTCGCGTTCGGCCATCAGCTCAACCAGCCGGGAGGCCTGGTTACCGTCGGAGGGGTAGAGCACCGTGCTGCTGTGCACAGCCCGCAGCGAGGCCAGATCCTCCAGACCCATCTGGGACGGGCCGTCTTCGCCGATGGCGACGCCGGCGTGCGATCCCATCAGGCAGATGTTCGCTCGGCTGACCGCGGCCATCCGGACGAAGTCATAGGCGCGGGTGAGGAAGGCCGCGAAGGTGGACGCGAACGGCCGCCAGCCCCGCACCTGCATCCCCACGGCCGCGGCGAGCATCTGCTGCTCGGAGATGTACATCTCGAAGTACCGCTCCGGGTGGGTGGCGCGGAACAGCTCGGAGAACGTGGAGTTGGACACCTCGCCGTCCAGCGCGACGACGTCCTGGCGGAGGGTGCCGAGCTCGCGCAGTGCCTCCCCATAGGCCTTGCGGGTGGCGATCTCGGTGCCGGCCTGGTAGCGCGGCAGCCCATCGTCCTTGTGCTCGAGCCGCCGCCGCGGCCAGTCGCCGCCGGGTTTGGCGACCTGGACACGCAGATCACGCCGCCCGCCGAGTTCCTCGATCGCTTCCGCCGGGTTCTTCAACGGCTTGCCGTGCGCCCCCAGCTGATCTTCCACATCCCGCACGCCCTTGCCCTTCTTGGTGCGGGCGAGGATCGCGACCGGGCGGCCATGCGTGCCCTCTGCCCTGGACAGCGCGTTTTCCACCTGCTCGAGGTCGTGCCCGTCGATCTCGATGGCTTCCCAGCCGAACGCGCGGGCGCGTGCCGCGTAGGAGGTCATGTCCCAACCGTGCATGGTCTCCCCGGTCTGCCCGAGGCGGTTGATGTCGATGATCGCGGTGAGGTTGTCCAGGTTCTCGTGCGCGGCGTGCTCGAATGCCTCCCAGATCGATCCCTCGGCCATCTCGCTGTCACCGCAGAGCACCCACACACGGTAGGGCAGCTGGTTGAGGTTCTTGGCGGCGAGCGCCATCCCGACGCCGATCGGCAGCCCCTGGCCGAGCGAACCGGTCGCCACGTCCACCCACGGCAGGGCCGGTGTCGGGTGCCCCTCCATGCGGCTGCCGAAGGAGCGGAAGCTCAGCAGCTCGTCGTCGTCGATCGCGCCAACGGCCTTGAAGCACGCGTAGAGGAGGGGTGATGCGTGCCCCTTCGAGAACACCAGGTGATCGTTGCCGACGTGATCAGGATGCTCGAAGTCCAGCCGTAGGTGGTCGTCGAGCAGCGCCGCCATCAGGTCGGCGGCGGACATCGAGGAGGTCGGGTGTCCCGAGCCACCCGCGTCGCTTGCCCTGACCGAGTCGACGCGCAACTGCTGTGCCAATTCGTATCTGAACTGCGTCCGTTCCACGCCAGGAGGTGTTGCCGGACCGCCGCCCGCCCAAACCCACGCATCCCGGCGGGCCGGTTTGGGGGCGTTTTCGGTATGGCGGAATTCTAGGCGGGGTGCTTTCTCTTGAGTGGAACATGTGGCACGTTTGGCTCATGACTGCTGGTCCGAACGGTCACTCCGGGCAGCCGGTAATCGTGGCGGGCGCCGGGCCGGTCGGCATGGTCGCGGCGGCCTGGCTGGTCGGCGCGGGTATCCCGGTCGTCCTGGTCGAAGCGGAGCCGGTGCCGAAAACGGATTGGCGTGCCTCCACCTTTCACGCGGCGACGCTCGAACTGCTCGAGCGGCTCGACATCACCGACGCGATGCGCGAGGAAGGGCTGGCTGTCCCCGTCTACCACTTCCGGGATCGCCGCGCCGGGCTGATCGCCGAGTTCGACTTCACGCTGCTCGCGGACGAGACTCGGTATCCCTACCGGCTGCAGCTCAATCAGCAGCACCTGGTCCGGATGCTCTACGAGCGACTGTCCCAACAGGACGGTGTGCGGCTGATGTTCGGCGCGCAGGTAGTGGACGTGTCCACGGATGCCACCGGGGCGACGGCCGTGGTGCGGACCGCGGACGGAACCCACTCGCTGCGCGGTTCCCATCTGATCGGCGCGGACGGCGCGGCCAGCACCGTCCGGCAGGCACTGGATATCGGATTCGACGGCTACACCTATCCGGAACGCTTCCTGATCGCGAGCACCACGCTCGATCTTCGCGAGCAGGTCCCGGGGCTGGCGTACGTCAACTACGTCGCCGACCCCATCCAATGGCTGTTCATCCTCCGCACCCAGGAATCCTGGCGCGCGGTCTGGCCGGTGCCGGCCGAGCAGTCGCCAACGGAAGCCACTTCGGAGGCGACGTTGCAGGCGCAGTTCCAAGCGCTCGCGCCATACGAGCCCGGATACCCCATTGTGGACAGTCAGCTCTACAACGTGCATCAGCGGGTGGCCTCGACGTTCCGCCGCGGCAACGTGATGCTGGTCGGCGACGCCGCGCACATCAACAGCCCGATCGGCGGCGTCGGACTGAACAGCGGCATCCACGACGCGGTCGACGTGGCGAGGCGGATCGTGCGGATCCGGGCGGGGGACGGCGATCCGGAGGCCGAGCTGGACACCTTCGCGGAAATCCGCCGCCGGGTCGCGGTCGAATACGTGCAGGCCGACACGCAGCGCAACACCGAGCGCCTGAAAGAGGCGGACGAAGCGCGGCGAAAGGCTACGCACGAACAGATGCGGGCCATCGCGGCCGATCCGGATCGCGCGCGCGACTACATGCGCCGGGTTTCGTTGCTGGAAAGCGTGCGCCGATTCGGGGTTGGTCTGCCACCCTGAACAACAGGGGACACCCAGCCGCCGGTGCGGCGACGAGACCGATGTGACAACGAGGATGGGGACGTGTGCGATGACGATAGAGCGAAACGTGACATCCACCGATACCGAACCGGAACTTGACGCGCTCTACGCGGACCTGGCGGCCGGCGAGCTGCAGCCGCTGTGGACGATCACCCAGGAGTTGCTGACCCCGACGCCGCGTCCCAAAGCCATCCCATGGCTGTGGCGAGCGTCGATGATGCGGCCACTCGCGGAACGCGCCATTCGCCTCGTTCCGGTGGAACGCGGCGGCGAGCGCCGGGTGCTGTCGCTGGCGAATCCGGGATTGAACGGCCTGCCACACGCGGCCGGCACGCTGTGGGGTGCGCTGCAGTGCCTCGGGCCACGGGAATCCGCGCCGGCACACCGGCATTCGCCCGGTGCGATCCGGTTCGTCATGGAGGGCGAGGGCGTCTGGACGACCGTGAACGGGGACGCGTGCGACATGCATCCCGGTGACTTGGTGCTCACGCCCGGTTGGTACTGGCACGATCACACCAACGCCGGGGACGGCAACATGTTCTGGTTCGACGGCCTCGACCTGCCGATGATCCAGGCGCTGGACGCGGTGTTCTTCGAACCGCACCCGGAATTCCAGCAGGCGGTGGACGGGCCGCACAACAAGTCCGAAGCCGCGCATCCGGACGATGCGGCGAAATTCCTTCCCGGACAGGTGGATACCGCGCTGGATCCGTCCCCGTCGCCGTTGCTGGTGTACCGGTGGAGCGATACCAGCGCGCGGCTGGCGCGGCTGCGTGCCGAGACGGATGAGGCGATGGTCAGCGTGGAGTTCACCAACCCGGACTCGGGCGCGAGCGTGTTGCCGACCCTGGCGTGCGCGGCGCATCGGCTCGGAGCGGGTGCCACCTTGCCGGTGCGCCGCACCGGGAACGCCGTGTACGTGGTCTTCCAGGGGGAGGGAACCAGCGTCATCGACGGGCAGCGCTTCGAATGGCGGACCGGCGACATGTTCGTGGTGCCGTCCTGGTCGGCCGTTGAGCACCACGGGACGGGCGACGCGGACCTGTTCAGCATCAGCGATACGCCGGTGCTGCGGGCGCTCGGGATCCACCGTGAGCAGCACCTGGATGCCCCGCAGCGGATCACCGGCACGTTCGCGGGGGCCGCGGAGGGGGCGCGGCCGTGAAGCTGGCGCTTTTCGACGACAACAGGCTCGGGGCGCTCACCAGGTCGGGGACGGTGGACCTGACGGCCGCGGTGCCGTGGCAGCACGACCCGGATCCGGTGACGGCTGGCTGGTGGCGGCGACTGTGCCGGGACTTCGCCGAGTTGCGCCCCGCTCTAGAGACCGCGGCTGCCGGCGGATCCGCCGTGCCGGTGGACGTGCCCCGGCTGCGGGCGCCGGTGCTGAACCCGAGCAAGGTGCTCGCCTGCGCGTGCAACTACGCGGAGCACGTGACGGAAATGCACGAGGTACAGGAGCGAACCCTCGGCGGGGTGGAATCCTGGATGATGAACTTCGACGTGTTCCTCAAGGCGCCGTCGTCGATTTCCGGGCCCGCGCAGGACATCGTGCTTCCGGAGGCGGTGGTGGCCGCGGAACAGGAGATCCACCACGAATCCGAGCTGGTCATCGTCATCGGGACGGGCGGGAAGGACATCCCAGAGGATGCCGCGCTCGAGCACGTGTTCGGCTACACCATGGGGCTGGACATCACGGTGCGCAGCGCCGCCGACCGGTCCCGCCGGAAGAGCTACGACACGTTCTCACCGGTCGGCCCGTACGTGGTGACAGCCGACGAGCTTGGCGATCCCGGCGATCTGGATATTCACCTGCGCGTCAACGGCGAGGACCGGCAGCGGGTGCACACCTCCACGCTGCTGACCAAGGTGCCGGCCATCGTCGCGTACGCGTCGGCGATGATGACCCTGCTACCCGGCGATCTGATCTTCACCGGGGCTCCGCCCGGCGTCGGTCCGATCCAGGCGGGGGACGTGCTGGACACCCGGATCAGCCGGATAGGCGAGATGCGGCTGGCGGTCTCGTGAGTCTTTTTAGGGGTTATAACACCGAAAAAGACTCACGAGGGTCGAGCTCGGTGGACAACGCCCTGCGACTGCTCGAGCTGATCGGGGAGCGGCACGCGCTGCGGGTGTCCGACGCGGCCGAGCTACTCGCGGTGGCCCCGTCCACCGCGCATCGGCTGCTGAACTCGTTGCGCGGCAGGGGATTCGTGCTGCAGGACAAGCCGAACGGGGCCTACCGGCCTGGGCCGGTGCTCAACGAGATCGGCCTAGCCGCGATCGGGCGGATCGACATTCGCAGGGTGGCACACCCGATGCTGGAAGATCTGGTCGAGCAGACCCAGGAAACCGCGAGCCTTTCGCTGCTGGAAGGCCGCAATGTGCGCTTCGTGGACTGTGTGGAGAGCCCGCGTTCGGTGCGGGTCGGCAGCCGGACGGGGGTGGTACTGCCGGCGCACTGCACCGCGGCCGGCAAGGCGATCCTCGCCGCCCTGCCGCCTGCTGAGCTCACCCGCCGCTATGCCGACCGCGAGCTCACCGCCCGCACCGATTCGTCCATTTCGGACTGGTCGGCGTTGGAGAAGGAGCTCGACGAGATCCGCGATGCGGGCTTCGCCGTCAACATCGAGGAAGGCGAGGCCGGTGTCAGCGCGGTTTCCGCCGCGCTGCGGGATCTCACCAGTGCCCCGCTGGCCTCGATCGCCGTTGTGGTGCCGGCGAATCGGATGCCGAGCGCGCAAGCGGCGGATTCCTTCGTGCCCGCGGTGCTGCGAGCTCAGGAGTCCATCCAGGAACTCCTGCGGTCCCAGCTGTAGCCGCGCCGCGTGGTGCTCGCGAGGGCGTCAGCGCAGCACGGCTGAGTCGTAGTCCAGCTCGGCCTCCGTGAGGTGTTTCTCGCGCATCACCTGATGGATGAGCTCAATCGAGCGGCGGTCGGTGTGCCCCTGCCAGCCGGGAAGCGCCAAGCGGCTGGCCAGTTCCGGCTCGAGGCTGCTGACCTTCGGCAGCGCGGTCCGGAAGGCGTCCGGGTCGGCACGGATGGCGTCCGCGGTGCGTTGCACACCGGCCTGGAAGGCGGACACCAGTTCCGGATCGTCCTCGACACGCTCCGACGTCATCAGGTAGGTGCCGATTTGCAGGCCGGGGCGCAGATCCGTGTACGGGCGCAGCACATCCCGCAGCCCCTGAGCTCGCCCGATGCTGACGAACGGCTCGATGAGCAAGCCGGCGTCGACGTCGCCGCGTTGGATGGCCGCCGGCAAGTCGGGGAACGGCATCTCCACGAATTCGACGCTGCGCGGATCGAGGCCACGTTTCCGCAGCGCCGAGTGGATCACCACGTCGTTGATGTTCTGCAGCGAGTTGACCCCGATCCGGGCGCCCGCGAGGTCTGCCGGCGTCCGGATCGGGCTGTCCGGCGGCACCATGACCGACGAGAAGTCCTCGTGCTGCTGCCGCGCGGTGCTGGTACCGGCGGCCACCATCTGGATCGGCATCCGGCGGCCCATCGCGATCATCGCGCTGACCACGTTCGACCCAGCGATGTCGATGTCCTCACTGAGTAGCGCGGGTACCACGGTGGCGCCACCGCTTGAGGCATCCACCTCAAGGTTCAGCCCCTCGTCCCGGAAGTAGCCCTGCCGTACGCCGTATTCCAGGAACGCCGACGGCATGCCCGCGGTTTCGGACACCTTGATGGTGTTTCCATGTCCGGAATTCGAACCGGTCGACGACAGGTCGCCGCCGTAGTTCGTGCATCCCACGCAGAGCGCGACGACGAGGATCGCGGCGACTCGTGTTGTCCGGCTGAAGATCATGGCAGCTCCTTGCCCGCGGCGAATCGCTCAGGCCGGCGCGGTCTGCGCGTCGAGCGCGGCGTAGAGCTCCGCGCGTAGCCGGCCGAATTCGGGCAGCTGCTTGGTCTCCAGTTGATCGCGGGGTCGGGGCAGCGACACCTCGACGCTGCGCCGGACACTGGCAGGGGCCTGCAGCACGAGTACCCGATCGGCAAGGTAGACGGCCTCGTCGATGTCGTGCGTTACGAACAGCACGGTAATCTGATAGCGCTGCCAGATGTCCAGCAGCAGGTCTTCCAGCCCCGCACGGGTCTGCGCATCCACCGAGGCGAACGGTTCGTCCATCAGCAGCACGCGAGGCTTGTAGGCCAGCGCCCTGGCGATCGCCACCCGCTGCTGCATTCCCCCGGACAGTTGCCAGGGATACAGCTGCCCGCTGCCCGCGAGCCCCACCGCGGTCAGCGCCTCGTCGGTCGCCTCCTTCGCTTCCTGCGTGGAGAGTCCTTTGTAGCGCAGCGGAAAGGCGACATTCCGCTGCACCCGCATCCAGGGGAGCAGGGAGCGGCTGTAGTCCTGGAAGACGAAGGCCATCTCCTCGGGCGGGCCGGTGACCGGACTGTCCCGCAGGGTGACCTGCCCGGCGGTTGGCCGGTCCAGCCCGGAAAGGCAGCGCAGCATCGTCGTCTTGCCACAGCCGGAGGAACCGAGGATGCAGACGAATTCCTGGTCGTTGACGGTGAAATCGAGACCGGCGACGGCGGGCTCGCCGTCCGGATCCGGGCCGTAGACCTTCCGCAGCTGGGATACCTCAAGCATCGGTGACCTCCTGGCGGGACGATGTGGTCTGCGTAGTGGCGGTGTCGTTGAGTAGCCCGCTGGCACCGCGGTGCCAGAACAGCACGCGGCGCTCGATGCGCATGAAAAGCGCGTTCAGCAGGAACCCCAGAACACCGAGCAGGATGATGCCGGTCCACATTTCCGGGATGGCGAACGCGCGTTGCGACTGCAGCACGAAATAGCCGAGCCCGTTGCTGCTGGCGACCATTTCCGAGACCACCATCAGGATGATCGCGATGGCGAGGCTGGTGCGCATCCCGGCGAAAATCCGGGGGCTCGCGGCCGGCAGGATGATGTGCCGGATCCGCGCCCACCGCGGAATCTGGTACGAGCGGGCCATGTCGAGCTGGGTCGTATCGACGGCGCGAGCGCCATCGAGTGCGTTCAGCAGGATTGGCCAGATCGTGCCGAGCACGATGACGAACAGCTTCGAGCCGTTGCCGGCACCGAAAAGCAGCAGCGCGAACGGGATCAGTGCGGGAGCCGGCAGCGCGCGCAGGAACTCGACGACCGGTTCGCAGGCGGTGCGCAGCACGGGCGAAAGCCCGAGCGCGAGCCCGATCGTCACCCCGAGCAGCACGGAAAGTCCGTAACCGCCGAGCATCCGGGCCATGCTCGGCACCAGGTCGCTACCGACCCTTTCGAACAGCCAGATGTCCTGGAAGAACCCGAGAATCTCGGCCAGCGGCGGAAAGTAGAAGTTCTGCGCCTGGTGCGACCAGATGCCGTAGCCGAGCAGGATGGCCACCGGTAGGAAAAGGGGCGCCACGAGGTATCCGATCCGGCTCGTCATTTGCCCGCCTCCTGTCGCTGCGCGGGATGCCACCGCAGCAGCCGTCGCTCAACCGCTTGGAAGCCGGAATTCAGCGCCCAGCCGAGCAGGCCGGCCACGATGATCAACGCGTACATGCGGGTCGGGTTGGCGTTGGACTGAGCGACCACGATGGCCTGGCCGAGTCCCGGCGCGCCAACCACCAGTTCGGCCGTGACGGCGAGTACCAGCGCGATCGCCGAGGCGATCCGCAGCCCGGTCGCGATGTACGGGGCCGCGCTCGGCAGCGTGATCTGGGTGAACCGGGCGAGTGGCGGCAGACCGTAGGAACGTGCGGTGTCCCTGGCCACCGGGTCGACGTCCTGGACGCCGTAGATGGTCTGCAGCAGGATCGGCCAGAACGTGGCGAACGTGATCAGGAAAACCTTCATCTCCAGGCCCGTGCCGTAGACCAGCACGGCCAGCGGGATCAGCGCGACCGAGGGCACCGGGCGGAAGAACTCGATGACCGCCTTCGCCAGCCGGTAGGCGATCCGGCTGGCGCCGAGTAGCACGCCAAGCGGGATGGCGCACAAGGTGGCGATCCCGATGCCGAGTGCCCAGCCGCCCAGCGTCCGCCCGATTTCCAGCCACAGCGGCCAGCCGAACGCGAGCTTGCCGAACTCCAGGTAGATCTCGCTGATCGGCGGGAACCAGGCGCGCGGCAGGACGCCCGCTCGGGACGCGATCTCCAGAATCGCGAGCACCGTGACGATCCCGGCGATCCGAAGGCCGAGGTCGCTGAAGCGCGGCGCCCTGCGCGGTGCGGCTGCCGCCCGGCCGGTACTCGGTGATGGCGACGCGAGATCCGTGGCGCGTTCCGGAGCCGACGACCCGGACCAATTCATGATCAGCTCCTTCGCTGACGTCACGGACGCCGGTAAGTTATCGAGCCTATTTCACATGACGCAATGATTTCGGGATGTAATTCCGCTATATCGAAAACATGCGGGACCTGGACCGGCGCGGGCGCGATGGGAGGCAGCTTGCGGGAGGGCGCGGGAGGGCGCGGGAGGGTGCGGGCGGGCGCGATGGCGCCATGTTGCGGGAAGGTGCGGGCGGTGCCGGCCGTTAACCTCCCCCGGACCCCCAGGACCGGGGGAGGTCTGCCGCGGTGCGCGGGAACCCGTCGTTAGGCTCCGGCGCGGCAGTTGAGCCGGTCACGCGCGGAGTCTAGGCTGGCAGCACGGCACGTATCAACTGATGAAAAATTTGCTATACATCCAGACCTTTTCATTAGTGAAAGAAGTCGGTGCTGCTGGGGAGGAAGCGATGGTCGAGCAGGCGAGTAGGAGCCTGGCCGAGAAGCTGAACTATCTGTTCGCCAGTCAGGTTTCGCAGGACGGCCAGGAGTACAGCAACGAGCACGTCGCCACGGCGATCACCACGCAGGGTGATGCGAAGATCTCGCAAAGTTATATCTGGCAGCTCCGGAAGGCGAAGAAGGACAACCCCACGTACAAGCATCTGCAGGCGCTCGCCGGCTTCTTCGGCGTCCCGGTCAGCTACTTCTTCGATGACGAGGTGACCGACCGCGTCAATCAGCAGTTGCAGAGCCTGAAATCCGAACGGGTGCGGCTGCGTGAGCTGGCCGGCGACAGCGACGCCCAGCTGATGGCGATGCGGGCCGGTGAGCTCTCGCCACACCGCCGTCAGCAGGTCATGGAGCTACTCGACGTGGTCTACCGGCTGGAACAGGCCGAACGCGGCGACGCTTCAGCCGAATAGCAGCCGAACAAATAACGGAGTGAGACCGGTCCGAGAACCCGCCAACCCCTAGAACCACCCTGTCCGCATCTGGGATGCTCACGGGGAGTGGTCTATACCCCCGATGGGATGAAGGGGTGAGCGGTGCGGGAACGGGAACTACGCCGGCGGTGTCGCCGGCTGCTGAAGGAGCTCGACATCCGGCCTCCGCTGGAGGTCGCTGAGCTCTGCCGACGCGTCGGCCAGCAGCGTGGCAAGCCGATCCGGCTGATACCCCACCCGCTCCCGGTTCCAGGGCCGTTCGGGGCCTGGATCACCACGAAGAACGCGGACTACATCCTCTACCAGCGAGAAACCAGCAAGGCCCATCAGGACCACATCATCCTGCACGAGCTCGGACACATCCTGGCTGGTCACCGTGGCGACGAGCATGACGACGCGCTGCTCACCGAACTCTCCCCAGCTGAGGAACCCGACGCGGTGCGCAAAGCCCTGCGCCGTACCTCGTATGACACCGATCAGGAGCGGGAGGCGGAAACGGTCGCCACCATCATCCTGGAGTGGGCCTCGGTGCTCGACAGGGTGGCGTCGCGGTCGTCGCTGGAGGAGACCGCGGCGCAGCGCATGGAAACCGCGCTTGGCGACCGGTTGGGCTGGCTGTGACCGTCAAGGTGGCACTCACGGTGGCGCAGGGCGTGCTGCTGTACGCCGCGCTGCTGTGGAAGCTCTACCAGCTCGTCCGGTCGCCGCGGGACGTGCCACTGCGGATCGTGACGATCTGCCTGGCCTGCGCCGCGGCCGCGTACCCGGTCGGGCTGGCTGGCGGCAACCCAGGGCAGCCCGTGCATGGGCCGCTGCTGCTCAATCTCCTGCACTTCGTGTTGCTGTGCTGCGTTATCTACGCGCTGATCTGCTTCTTCCTGTTCTCCGCCATGGATGCGTCGCGGGCGCGGGCACACGCTCGGCGGCAGACGATTCCGCTCGTGATCGCGGTTGCCGTGATGACGATCGCGGCGCTGAGCACCCCGGAGGGAGTCGAGGTAGGCGACTTTACGGTCGCCAACGTCGCGATCGTCTCGCTCGCGGGAGATCTGTACCTTGGCTACGGCTTGGCGACCGCGTTGCGCGCGAGCCGGCGCTACGCGCGTGATGCCGAACCCCGCCTGGCCCGAGGGTTGCGGCTCACCTCGCTGGGAATGGCCGCCATGATACTGGCTTGCGCGCTGCTGGTGCTCACGGTGATCATCCGTTGGGCCGGTGGCACCGTGCCGACCCTGGTGCTCGGTGTGGTCACTTTCCTGTTGCTGCCCGGAATCCTGTTGTTCATCGTCGGCGTGAGCTATCCGGGTGTGGCGATGCGGCTGGCCGCGACCAGGGTCTGGGCACACCATCTACGGACGTACCACCAGCTTCGTCCACTGTGGACCGCGCTGCACGGTCAATTTCCCGAGGACGCGCTGAATCGTGCGCCGATGAATTCCTGGCGGGACGTGCTCAGCCTGCGCGGCGTGCACCGCCGCTACTACCGCCGGGTGATCGAGTGCCGGGACGGCCTGGTTCGGATCAGCCCGCATCTGGCCCGGATCAGGCAACGCCACGGTGCGGATGACACGAGCACCGGGGCGCTGGCCGATCAGCTGACGGCCGCGTTGCGCGCGCACGCCGCGGGCGAACCAGCCGCGCCGCAGGCGGTCCGGGTGGCCGTGCCGGTGGGCGACGGCAGCCTGGACTCCGATGTGGGCGAGCTGGTGGCGCTCTCCGGCGCGCTGCGCGCCACGCCACCCGGGTGGGAACGGCGGCTTTCATCGATACCGGCGGAGGAACCCGCGCAGGTCGTTGGCGAGTAGGTCGGGTGTTTCCATGGCGGGGAAGTGGCCGCCACGGTCGAACTCCGACCAGTGCGCTATCTGACCGGTATCCAGCAGGCTCCTGATCGTGGTGTCGGCAGCGAACACCGCGACCCCGGTCGGTGGCCCCGGCGGGTGTTCGGCGCCGTCGCCTGCCGCCTCCGGTGCGGATTCCTGGCTGGCAGCCCACGCCCGCATGCCCTCATAGGTGGCGTGCGCGGAGGACGCGCCCGCACCGGTGAACCAGTAGATGCTGACGCCCGTGAGCAGTTGATCACGGTCGACGGCGTCCTCCGGCCGCTTCGCCGCGGGGTCGGTCCACTCCGCGAATCTCTCCACGATCCAGGCGAGCTGGCCGGTGGGGGAGTCGGCGAGCGAGTAGCCGAGCGTCTGCGGGCGGGTCGCTTGCAGGTGCAGGTACCCGAGCCCGTCGGCCTGGAACTCGTTGAACCGCTCGGCGCGAGCGCGATCGGGCTCGGACAGCCCGTCCAGCTCGATGGCGGGGCCGAACGGCATCGCGGCGGCCGTTCCGGTCAAGTGGATGGCGCTGACCCGCTCGCCGTCCAGCATGCCGAGCATGCCGGCGACCCCGGCCCCGACGTCGGTGCCGTGCGCCGCGTAGCGCGAGTAGCCGAGGCGGCTCATCAGCTCGGCCCACGCCTGCGCGACGCGGAACAGGTTTCCCCATCCCGCCTCGCGTACCGGCGTGGAGAACCCGTATCCGGGCAGCGATGGGATGACCACGTGGAAGGCATCGGCCGGGTCTGCGCCGTGCGCACCCGGATCGGTCAGCGGGCCGATCACGTTCCGGAACTCGAACGGGGTGCTCGGCCAGCCGTGCGTGAGGATCAGCGGAAGCGCGTCCGACTCGGGCGAACGGACATGCAGGAAATGCACGTCCTGCCCGTCGATTTCGGTGACGAACTGCGGGTACCGGTTCAGTGTCGCTTCCTGCTTCCGCCAGTCGAAGCCGTTGGCCCAGTAGTCCGCGAGTTCCTTCAGGTAGTCAAGCGGAACACCGCGACTCCAGCCGCTGTCCGGCAGCGGGTGCGGCCATCGCGTGCGGGCGAGCCGGTCGGTCAGGTCGTCGAGGTCGGCTTGCGGAATGTCGACGCGGAAAGGGCGAATTGTCGTGTCGTTGCTCATGGTCATGGACGCTACGCGTGAAAGAGGAAAGAATAGTTCCGCTTTCACGCGTAGGTTTGGAAACCATGGTGGATACGCCGGCGCGGCTGCTGCGCCTGCTCTCGCTGTTGCAGGCGCGCCGCACGTGGACGGGGCCGGAGCTGGCCGACCGGCTCGGCGTCACGACGCGGACGGTCCGCAGCGACGTGGAACGGCTGCGCGGGCTCGGATACCCTGTGAACGCCGATCTCGGCGTGACCGGCGGGTACCGCCTCGGCGCCGGCGCCGCGCTGCCACCTCTGCTCCTTGACGACGAGGAAGCCGTCGCGGTCGTGGTAGCGCTCCGCACCGCCGCGGACGGCGACGTCGCGGGAATCGAGGAGATGTCGCTGCGGGCCCTCGCGAAGCTGGAACAGGTGCTGCCGTCCCGGTTGCGGCATCGCGTGGACGCCCTGCACTCCGCGATCGTCGCGGTGGGCGGCGGTGGCTCGGGCGTGGATGCGGACGTTCTCACCGTCATCGCCGGCGCGTGCCGCAGCCACGAGCGACTGCGGTTCGACTACACCCGGCACGACGGCACGACGGCGCGGCGCCTGGTCGAGCCGCACCGCCTTGTGCACATGAACCGCCGCTGGTATCTGGTCGCCTGGGACACCGACCGCCGGGACTGGCGCATCTTTCGCGCGGACCGTATCGACGTCCGCACCCCGACCGGACCTCGCTTCACGCCGCGCGAACCGCCAAGCGATGACATCGCCGGCTATCTCCAGCGCAACGTGGGCGCGGCGGTGTGGCGGTATCACGCCCGGATCCGGCTGCACGCCCCGGCCGAAGCGGTAGCCGATCGGCTGCCGCCCTCGGTCCTGGTGGAAACGATCGACGAGCACAGCTGCATGCTGCGAACCGGGGCCAGCACCCTGCAGGCGCTGGCGTTGAACCTTGGCCTGCTCGATGTCGATTTCGAGATCGTCGACGCGCCGGATTTCGCCGCGCATCTCGGCAAGCTGATCGGCCGGTACGAGCGAGCCATCGAACGAACGACCGGTGTATAACATCCTATACGGCGCGGGCCTTTGGTGCTGCGAGCCGGCTCGAACCCGGCTGCGCGCAGCAGGCCGCCCACCTTGTCGACGGTGTCGGCGTGGTGGTGTTCATGGGGTGTCCTCGAGGTGGCGGCGGATGCGGGGATGCGTTTCGTACATGCGGGCGGCGACGATGATGCCGGAGACGGCGGTGATACCGGCGACGACCCAGACGGCGGCGCGGATGCCCCAGAGGTCGGCTGCGACGCCGGAGACGACGGCGCCTACGGCGAAGCCGCCGTCCCGCCAGAGCCGGTAGACGCCGACGGCACGGGCCCGCCAGGTGGGGTGCGCGACGTCGCCGATGACGGCGAGCAGGGTGGGGTAGACGAGCGCGGTGCCGGCGCCCAGTAGCACGGTGCCGGCGGCCCAGACGGCGAAGGTGTCCGCGAGCGCGATGAGTCCGAGCGCGGCCGCCTGGGTGAGCATGCCGGCGGTAATGAGGTGCTTGCGGCCGAGGCGGTCGGACAGTGGCCCGGTGATCAGCTGCCCGGCGCCCCAGACGGCGGGGTAGAGGGCGGTGAGGATGCCCATGTGCCCGATGGACAGACCGGCGGAGACGAACAGGATCGGAAAGATCCCCATGGCCAGGCCGTCGTTGAGGTTGTTGACCATGCCGGCCTGGCTGGCCGAGGACAGCGCCGGTTCGTGCACGCTGGTGTGCTCGAAGACCTCGCGGTTGCTCAGGCCCGCATGCAGGTGATCGTGCCGCCCGTCGGCGCGGGCGGTGTGCGTGCTCGCCTCCAGCCGGGCGTGCTCCCTGGTCTCCCGTACGAAGAACGCGGTGAGCCCGAGGCCGAGCGCCACGTAGCTGGCGCCGAGCAAGAATGGGGCCGGCCGCAGCCCGTAGCGGGCGGCGAGGTAGCCGGTCGCCGCGGCGGTGATCGCGACGGCGGCGTAGCCGGCGGCTTCGTTGAGCCCCATCGCGAGGCCGCGGCGCTCCGGCCCGGCGAGATCGATCTTCATGATCACGGTGGTGGACCACGTCAGGCCCTGATTGATACCGAGCAGCACGTTGGCAGCAACGATCCAGCCCCAGTTCGGTGCCCAGATCAGCATCAGTGGCACCGGCACCGCGATGAGCCAGCCGACCAGCAGCACCGGCTTGCGGCCGAACCGATCGGACCAGGTGCCCGCGAAGTAGTTGGTCGCCGCCTTCGTGACCCCGAACGCCAGCACGTAGGTCAGCAGCGCGGTGTACGCGGTGAGCCGGAATTCCTGCTCGGCAAGCAACGGCAGCACGTTGCGTTCCTGCCCGAGCACGCCGCCGACCAGGGCGTTGACCGCGACCAGCAAGCTGAACTGGGCGAGGTTGGCGCGCAACCCGAGCCGTGTCGGCCTGGTCGCGGTCATCCGCCGGTCTCCAGGGAACGGCCACTCGCGTGCGCCCAGTCGTCGGGTCCGCCCTCCAGCACGGCCAGATCGCGATGACCGGCCCGTTCGAGCAGGCTTGCCGCGCCCATCGCGCGCTCACCGTGCCCGCACATCACCACCGTTGGCTCATTCGGCAGCTCGCCGGCGCGTCCGGCGAGGTCACCGAGTTCGATGTGGGAGGCACCGGGGAGGTGTCCGGCGGCGAACTCGGGCGTCTGGCGGATGTCCAGGATCCGCATGCCGCCGATCTCCTCGGCGTTCAGCAGCCGAGTGCTGGTGGTCGGGTTCCCGTTCGCGGTCCAGGCGTCCAGCCCGCCGGCCAGCTCGCCGGCCACGTTGGTGTAGCCGATCTTGGCTGCCTGCCAGGCGATCTCCGCGGGATCCTGCCCGGCTCCGCGCACCATGATCAACGGCCGGTCCTGCGGGGCGAGCCAGCCGAGCCAGGAGGCGAACACCGGGCGCAGCGGGATGGACACCGCGCCCGGTATGTGGCCGGCGGCGAACTCCGGCACCGGCCGGGCGTCGATCAGCGCAGCACCGTCGGCCAGCAGCGATCGCACCGTGTGGACGTCCAATCCCGGCAGTGCGGGATCGGTGTCGAGCACAACGGGACCGCGGCGATTGATCTCGGCCAGACGCAGGAAATACGGCGGGAAGCTGCCGAGCGACCCGATGAGCGCCGTGACGAAGGCGTCCTCGTCGCCCGCGCGCAGCAACGGGTTGGTGGCCTTCTCCTGCCCGATCGTGCTGGTGCGCCGCGCCCCGGGTGGTGCGGAGCAGAACGAGCCCGCGCCGTGGGTCGGCCACACCGCCACGTCGTCCGGGAGCGCGGCCAGCCGCCGCAGGGACGCGTACTGCTGGCGGGCCAGCGCCTCGGTCTGCCGAGGGGAGACCAGATCGGTTCGGGCCGCCGCGCCCACCAGTAGCGAACCGCCGGTGAACACGCCCACCGGGGCGTCCCCGTCCAGCAGCAGGAACGACAGGTGTTCGTGGGTGTGGCCAGGGGTGCCGAGCGCACGAAGCCGCAGGCCGCCGAGATCGACCTCATCCCCTTCGTGGAGCCCGGTATGGGGGAACTCGCGACCTCCGGCCGCCGACCCGAGTATCTGGGTTCCCTCGGTCGCGGCCAGCTGGCGCGTACCGGAGACGAAGTCGGCGTGCAGGTGCGTATCCGCGGCGAACGCCAGGGTCAGGCCGCGCCGCCGGGCGGCTTGCCACGCCGCGCGCAGATCGAGGCTGACGTCCACTACCAGTGCCCGGCCGTCGCCAAGATCCAGGAGATACGCGGAGTTGCCCAGACCTTCGTCAACGAGTGGAACCAGATCAATCGTTGCCATGACGAACCTCCTGGCCACCCGTTATACACTATTCCAAGGAAGATTGGAGAAGTGATGGGTGATCGGGACGCGAAGGCGGCGTTGTTCGACCAGTTCGCCCGTGTTGGCAAGGCACTGGGGAGCGGTAAGCGCCTGGAGTTGCTGGATCTGCTCGCGCAGGGGGAGCGGACGGTCGAGTCACTGGCCCGGGCCGCCGAGCTGGGTTTGACCACGGCTTCGGCGCACCTGCAGACCCTGAAGCGGGCAAATCTGGTTGCCACCCGCCGAGAGGGCACCAAGGTGCACTACCGGCTCGCGGGTACCGATGTCGCGCAGCTGTACGCACTGGTCCGCACGGTCGCCAGCGCGCACCTGCCCGATGTGGACGCCGCCAGCGCCGCGTATTTCGGCCCGGACACCGAGCAGGTCAGCCGGGAGGAGCTGGTGCGCCGTGCCGGGTCGGGGGACGTCGTCGTGCTGGACGTGCGCCCCTACGAGGAGTTCGCCGCCGGGCACATTCCCGGCGCGATCTCGGTGCCGGTCGAGGAACTCGCCGACCAGCTCGCGGAGCTTCCGGCCGACCAGGAGATCGTCGCGTACTGCCGCGGCGCTTACTGCGTGCTCGCCCACGAGGCCGTCCGGCTGCTCGCCGCGCACGGCCGGCGCGCCCGCCGCCTCACCGAGGGCATGCTCGAGTGGCGACTGGCCGAGCTGCCCGTGGCTTAGCTGGGTCGGGTGCTCACCACGTCACGGGGAGCTCGGTCAGGCCACCGGTGAGCACGTCGCGGCGCACGGTCAGCTCGTCGACGGGGACGGTCAGGCGCATCGTCGGGAAGCGGGAAACCAGCTCGGAGAACGCCGCCTGCAGCTCGATACGGGCCAGCGGCGCTCCGATGCAGTAGCGCGGGCCGTGCCCGAAGCTGAGATGGGCGGGCTGGCGAGTGATGTCGACGTGGTCCGGGTCGGCGAAGACCGCTGGATCGTGGTTGGCTGCTCCGTTGTCCAGCAGCACCAAGTCTCCCTTGTGCACGGTGACCTCGCCGATCTCCAGGTCGGTCCGGGCGTAGCGCGGTATCCCGCCACCGCCCTTGCCCGGCGCCCGCAGCAGCTCCTCGACCGCGTTCGGCACCAGGCTCGGATCGTCCACCAGCGCCTGCCATTGGCTAGGATTGGTCAACAGCAACAAGGCGCCGAGTCCGATCTGGACGACGGTGGTCTCGTGGCCGGCGAACAGTAGCGCCATGGACAGCATGGCGATCTCCTCGTCGGCTACGCCGTCGGTGCCGCACAGCCGGGAGATCACGTCGTCGCCGGGATCCCGGCGCTTGCGCGTCACCAACCGCTGGCCGTAGCCGAACAGGTCGGCAAGTCCCTGCTCGGAGCGGGCCCGGTCGCGGACGTTGCCGGCGGCCTGGGACCAGGCTCGGAAGTCGTCCCGATCCTCATACGGCACGCCGAGCAGCTCGCAGATCACCAGGATCGGCAGCGGCAGGGCGAGCGTGGTGTGCAGATCGGCCGGTGGCCCATGCTCGGCCTGCTCGTCAAGCAGCCGGGCGGTCAACGTCTCGACGCGGGAGCGCAGTGCCCGCATCCGCTTCGGGGTGAAGTGCGGCTGCAGCAGCGAGCGCATCCGGGCGTTGTCGGCCTGCTCGGTGTCGAAATCCCCAAGCGGGCCGCCGAACAGAGTCGACTCGCCGGTCCGCGCCGCGTGCTCCGGATCCGGGTGGGAACGGCCGAGCCGATCGTCGGACATCAGCCGCCGCACGTCCGCATAGCCGGTGACCAGCCACGCCTTGTCGCCCACGGCCGTGCAGACCTGATGGATCGTGCCTCGGGACTGGAGCGTGCGCAGCAGCGGCGCGACATCCAACGGATGTCCCTGCTCGAAGGGCAGCTGAACCGGCACGCTCATGGCGACCTCGTGACATTTACTTGCCTGTGTATATCTTTGTGTAAACAAATCTAGATGTATACTGACGAGTAAACAAGAGGAGGTTTGCGTGACCGAAACCGCGCGGCGGATGCCTCGTGCCGAACGGCGCGAGCAGATCCTGGACGCGGCGACCCGCGCGTTCGCCCGCGGTGGCTACGCCGCCACCAGCCTCGACGACCTGGCTACCGAAGCGGGTATCACGCGCGTGCTCCTCTACCGGCACTTCGATTCGAAGACGGACCTCTACCGAGCCGTGCTGGACCGGGCCTGCGCGCGGCTCGACGACTCCGTCGGGTCCGACAATTTCGACGAGACCAGCATCCCCGCGTTGCTGCGCGCCGCCTCGGAAGATCCGGAGGGTTTCCGGCTGCTGTTCCGGCACGCGGCAAGGGAACCGGAGTTCCGGGACGTGATCGACGCGCTTCGGAGCAGCTCGACGGATGTTGCCAGGCGTCACCTCGCCGACCGGATCCCGGACGAGCGCTGGCGGAACTGGGCGGCGCGGCTCGTCCCGACGGTCGCGCTGGAAGCGGTCATCGCCTGGTTGGACGCCGGCCAACCCGACCCCGAGCGCGCGCCCGAACGCATCGGGCGGGCCATCGACGGCGTGATCGACGCAGCAGGTGGCACCGGCTGGGGTCGGTGACCCAGTCGGTGACCCAGTCGGTGACCCCAACGGACAGTGCGCGCCGGTTGTCCGCCGCGCGCACCACGGCTGCGCGCCAGGACCGTCAGAGCGCGAACGGATTCTCGTCGGACGCGACGGCCGCGAACAGCGCGGACCCGAACTTGGAGTACAGGTGCCGCTGCAGGCCCGGCCCGAAGCTCACCTTGGCGACGCCGAGCGCGGCGAGCTCGGCAAGCGACAGCTTGCCGAGCGGCCCGTACCCCACATTGATGGGACCCGGAATGCCCTCGACCAGAGCTCGGATCACATCGGGATCCGCGACGGCGATCGGATAGACGCAGTCCGCGCCGGCCGCGAGGTACCGCGTGCCGCGGTCGAGGGTGGCCGCGAGCTGCGCCTCCGGCGACCCGGCACGGCGCAGGAACGAGTCCGTACGCGCGTTGATGACCAAGTCCACGCCACCAGAAACCGCGGCGGCACGCACCGCGGCCAGGAAATCCGCCTGCTCGGCGGCATCGATCATCTCCCCGCTCGGCGGGTTCGAGTCCTCCAGATTCAACCCGGCGGCCCCAGTCGCGGCGAATCGCTCGACCAGCTCGGCTGGCGCGAGCCGGTAGCCACGCTCGAAGTCAACGGTCACCGGCAGGCTCACCGCCCGGACGATCCGTTCGGTCGCGGCCAACACCTCTTCGACCGGGGCCGCCTCTCCGTCGTCGTAGCCGAGAATTCCGGCAGTCGCGGCGCTACTCGTGGCCACGACCGGGAACCCGGCCGAGGTGACCAGCCGTGCCGAGGCCGCGTCCCACGCGTTGGGCAGCACCAGCGGATCACCGGCCACGTGCAGCGTGCGGAGCGTGGCGGCCTGGTCATTCATGGTGTCCTCCAGGTCATGGATGTCTTCCGCACTGTCTCAGGCGGGCTCGGGGACCAGGCACGGCGACTGGCCGAGACGATCCTGTCGACCGGCGCGCTGCGGCCGGACGTGTCGTGACAAACCATGGCTGTATAACGACCTATACGGCGCGGCTTTGGTGCCCGATATCAGGTGGGCTCGGCAGAAGAAGCATCGAGGAAGCGGGCCGGCCAGCGCATCCGGATCGAGCCACGTAGCGTGCGCTCGCCGTAAGGGCTCGCGCCGGTGCGGTACACCGCGACCAGCCAGGTGCCCGGTTTCGCCCGCACCCGCCCCAGAAAGTCCTCGGCGCAGCCACGCGTGTAGTAGCTGAAGTACTCTTCCGGCGTCATTCCGCGGCGTCGCAGCACCCAGCCTTGGTCCTCCACGATCTCGGTGTATTCGTGCAGGTAATGACCCTTGCGGAGCTCACGTCGGTATTCGATGTGGTGCCAGTAGTCCCAGAGTGGCATTGCGCCAAGGGTGCGGACGGAACCACGCACCGAATTTGGCGTTTCGAAATTCCGCTCCGGGATTGCGCGGGCATGATGGGCACACCGTGTGTCGGGAGGTAACCGGTGGGTGAGCAGATGTCGCTGCCGTTTCGGCGGAGAAGACTCGGCAAGGTGTTGCGCGAGCTGCGGGAGGCGGCGCGGCTCACGCCGTCCGAGGTGTCCGCGCGGCTGGAGTTCTCTCCGGCGCGGATGAGCCGGATGGAAAGCGGGCAGACCGCGCCCGAGCCGGTAGTTCTCAAGGCGTTGCTGGACGTGTACGGGGTGCCGGCCAGCGACTGGGGGCCGTACCTGGAGCTCGGCAAGGAAGCGCGGAAGAAGGGCTGGTGGCAGGCGTACGGCCTGTCCGCGATGGGCTATGTAGGACTGGAAGCGGCGGCCAGCTCAGTGCGGGACTACGAGCTCGCTTACGTGCCAGGGTTGTTGCAGACCGAGGAGTACATCCGAGCTGTCCTCAGCCAGAACCCGGCTGGTTTCAAGCCGAGACAGTTCGAGAACGAGGTCGAGGTCCGGTTGATCCGGCAGCGGCGGCTGACCGAGGAAGAAGACATGCTGACACTGACGGCGATCGTGGACGAGGGAGTGTTGCGCCGTCCGGTTGGTGGTGTGCAGGTGATGCGAGCCCAGCTATACCGTTTGACTGTGCTCGCCGAATTGCCAAGGGTGACTCTTCAGGTCGTGCCTACGTCCGCGGGTGCGCATCCGGGCATGATGAGCGCATTTACGATCCTCAGCTTTCCGGATGCGGAAGACCGCGATATCGCCCACATCGCGCATGTGGCCGGGTCGGTGCAGTTGGAAAAGGCCGAGCAGGTAAGCACTTGTACACTCAGATTTGATCGGCTGCGGACCGAGGCGCTAACCCCGTCTGCGTCGGCGGAATTGATTGAGCGAGTTGCCACCGAGCTGTAGGTGCGAAGTGAGGCGATGCACGATGTCCACTGTGGACATGTCGGACGCCCGGTGGCGCAAGAGCTCCCGCAGCGGCGACGGGGGCCAGGACAACTGCGTCGAGGTCGCCTTCACTGGCACGGCGATCGCCGTCCGCGACTCCAAGAACCCCAGCGGGCCGGTCGTGGTCATCGACCGAACTCACTGGCTCACCTTCACCCGCGATCTGCCCTAGCGCCGCGGGAGGATGTCGCCGAGTGCCGCGCCGGCCGATCGTAACGCGTCGACCATGGCGGACGCGGCCGGCAGCACGCTCGCCGCCGCCGGCAGGGCCACCAGCACGGTTCGGGTCAGGGTGGGTTCGCGCAACGGACGCGCCACGATGCCGGCCGGCACCGCGGACAGCGCCAGCCACGGCGCCAACGCGATACCGAGACCGGCCGCGACCAGCCCGCGCACCGTCATCTGATCGTCGGTGCGGAACACGATGTCCGGCTCGAATCCCGCCGCCCGGCACGCTCGGGGCAGCACGTCCATTGTGGACCCGTGGTGCACGCCCTGAATCCAGTGCTGGTCGGCGAGATCGGTGAGGCGCAGCCGCTTCCGGCTCGCGAGCGGGTGATCGCTTGGCAACATGATGTGCAGCGGGTCCACCAGCAACCGGTGCACCTCGATGTTGTCCGGTACCACGATCGGGACCACCGGAAATTCGTAGACCAGCACGATGTCCAGCTCCCGCGCGCCGATCGTGGTCAGCCCCTCGTCCCGGTCCAGCTCGGTGAGCACCAGCTCCACCTCCGGGTGACGTTCCCGAAACTCCGCGACAGCCCTGGGCATCAGCGCGGCGTTCGCGGTGGGAAACGAGCCGAATCGCAACCGGCCACCGTGCCCCAGATTCACCGCCTGCACGGCTTCTGCTGCGGCGCGGAGCTCGGAAAGCACGGTGCCGGCGTGCGCCACCAACACCCGCCCGGCTTCGGTCAACCGCACGCCACGGGGTTGCCGTTCGAGCAACTCGCTGCCGGTTTCCCGCTCAAGCAGGGTGATCTGCTGCGATACCGCCGAGATCGTATAGCTGAGCTCTTTCGCGGCAGCGGTCAGCGAACCCAGCCTGGCGACCTCATGCAGCACCCGTAGCCGGGTCACGTTTAGCATCCAGCAATTCTAAAGTCAGAGTTCAAAATACTTCAATTGTGCTTATCTCTAGGGGCTGTGACCATCGGTGTATGCGGATCACGGAGCAGCCGGCGCCGGCCAGCACCAGTGGATTTGGCCGGCCCTGCGACTGGGTGCTGGTCGACGGGGAGATCCTGCCCTCCGAGGCGGCCGCCGTCAGCGTGCACGCCCACGCGCTTTCCTACGGGACCGGCACGTTCGAAGGCATCCGTGCCTGGTGGAACGAGGAACACCAGCAGCTGTACCTGTTCGAGGGTCGAGCCCACTACGAGCGGCTGGCCCGATCCGCACACATCCTGGGGTTGCGGCTGCCCATGACGCCGGAGCGGCTCACCGAACGAACGGTGGAATTGCTGCGGCACAACGATATCCGTTGCAACGCCTACATCCGGCCGTTGCTGGTGCAGTCCGGGGAGGCGCTGCCCGTCCGGATGCACGATATCCACACGAGACTGTCGGTCGCGATCACGCCGATGCCGGGCGATTACATCAACCCGGACGGGGTGCGCTGCATGGTGAGCAGCTGGCGGCGCGCGCCGGACACCAGCACCCCGAATCGCGCCAAGGTGACCGGCAGCTACGCCGGTCCGGCGCTGGCCAAGACCGAGGCGGTGCGGCACGGCTTCGAAGAGGCCATCATGCTCACCACGGACGGGTACGTCGCGGAAGCGACCACCGCCAACCTCCTGCTCCGGTTCGGCGCCCAGTGGGTCACCCCGCCAGGCACCGACGACATCTTGGAGGGCATCACCCGCGCCCAGGTGATGGCCCTGCTCGGGGAGGAAACCGGAAACCCCGTTCTGCAACGCCGGGTGCACCGCTCCGAGCTGTACATCTGCGACGAGGCCCTGCTGTGTGGCACCGCGGCTGTGGTCGTCGGCGTCGTCGAGGTCGACGGGCGGGTGATCGGCGACGGCGAGCAGGGCGCGAGCACGCTCGAACTGAACCGCGCACTACGCGCCATCGGACGCCGCCAGGACGAGCGGCACCCGGAATGGACCGCCCCCGTCTACCCAACGGGCGCAACGCCTTAACCCGCCTTTGCCGTGAAGGCCACCTTACGGGCAACCAACGCCCCCAATGTGCCCCTCGCCCGCACCTCGGCACCCGCAAATGCCTCCATGTTGGCGTTTCGCGTCACCCACATGCGAGCCCACTCACCGCAAGACGCCGGCATCTTGCGGTACCGCGAGGCGCTGGCGGCGACGGAGGAGCAAGGAGAGAGATGAACACATTCAGTGAACTCGACGCGATGGCTACCAAACGAATCTGGGACGGTGTCACCGCGCGTATCGTGCAGAGCGAGCTGATCACCATGGCCATCGTGGAGCTGGAACCGAACAGCGTGGTGGCGCGGCATCAGCACGAGAACGAGCAACTGGGTTTCGTCATCGAAGGCTCGATCCACTTCACGGTGGACGGGGTGAGCCGCGAGTGCGGCCCCGGTGACACCTGGCGCATCCTCGCCAACGTGCCGCATCACGCCGAAGCGGGCCGGGACGGTGCCGTGGTCGCCGAGGTGTACTCGCCCGTTCGTGCCGATTGGGCGCAGCTGCCGGACAGCGCGGCGCAATCCACCCGCTGGCCCAGCCGCTCCTGAACGCGCGGGCAACCCCGGCGTGTTGTCGGTGTGGCGGCTTACCATGTTTGGCAGGCTGCGATCCCACCACACCGGCGAGGTGCCCATGACGACGGCGCATGTCACGTGTCCGCTGTGCGAAGCGACCTGTGGGCTGGAGGTGACCTTCGACGGCGACACGGTCACCGAGGTACGCGGGGACGCCGAGGACGTGTTCTCGCACGGTTTCATCTGCCCGAAAGGCGCCTCGCTCGGCGCGCTGCACCACGATCCGGATCGGCTGCGCACACCGCTGATCAAGCGGAACGGCGAGTTCGTCGAGGCGTCCTGGGACGAGGCGTTCGCCGAGATCGACGCCCGGCTGCGGCCAGTGCTCGAAAAGCACGGTCGAGACGCCGTCGCGGTGTACGCCGGCAACCCGTCGGTGCATAACCTGGCCGTGTTTCTGTACGGCCGGGCGCTTTATAAGGCGATCGGGACGAAAAACTTCTACACCGCCGGCACGGTCGATCAGATACCGAAACACTTCTCGTGTGGCTATATGTTCGGCGATCCTGTCTCCATCCCGGTTCCCGACCTGGACCGCACCAGGTTCCTGCTGATGCTCGGCGCGAACCCGTTGGTGTCCAACGGAAGCCTGATGACCGCACCGGATGTACGCGGCAGGCTGCGGGGTATCCGCGAGCGCGGCGGCAGGGTCGTGGTGGTCGATCCGCGCCGCACCCGCACCGCCGAGCTCGCCGACGAGCATTACCCGATCCGGCCGGGCGCCGACGCGCTGCTGCTGTTCGCACTGGTACACGTGCTGTGCGCGCAGCGCCGGGTCGCGCTTGGCCGGCTCGCCGAGCACGTGGTCGGCGTCGACGAGGTGCGCGAGCTGGCCAAGCCGTTCACCCCGGAGGCCGTCGCGCCCCGCACGGGCATCCCGGCCTATGATATCCGCCGGCTGGCAGGGGAACTGGCCGACGCCGAGAGCGCGGCGGTCTACGGCCGGATCGGCACCACCACGCAGTCCTTCGGCACGCTGACCAGCTGGCTGGTTGACGTGCTCAACGTGCTGACCGGCAACCTGGACCGCGAGGGCGGTGCGATGTTCCCGCTCGCCGCGGCCGGCCAGGCCAACAGCACGCGTAATCGCCGCAAGCCGTTCAGCACCGGGCGGTGGCGTAGTCGAGTGCGTGACCTGCCCGAAGTCATCGGTGAGATCCCGGTCGCCACCCTGGCCGACGAGATCAACACGCCCGGCGAGGGGCAGGTTCGCGCACTGCTCACCGTGTGCGGAAACCCGTGCCTGAGCGCGCCGAACGCCGGCAGGCTCGCCGAGGCGTTGCGGCAGCTGGACTTCATGGTCTCGTTGGATATCTACCTGAACGAGACGAGCAGGCACGCCGACGTGATCCTGCCCGGCCCGTCCCCGCTGGAGCGGCCGCATTACCCGGTCGGGCTGTATCAATTCACCGTCCACAACGTGGCGAACTGGACACCGCCGGCACGGCCGACCGACCTGCCGCAGGATTGGCAGACCCTGCTGCGGTTGACCGGCATCGTCACCGGCCAGGGCCCGAATGCCGATATCGCCGCGCTGGACGCCTTCGTCGCGGGGGAGGTGGCGAAGGGCGCCGGGCTGGACGTCTCCGTGGCCGGCGAGCGCACCGGGCCGGAGCGGCTGGTGGATCTCCTGCTGCGGGCGGGTCCGTATGACCTCACCCTCGCCGATCTCGAGGCGTCGCCGCACGGGGTGGATCTCGGCCCGCTGCGCCCGCGGATGCCGGACATCCTGAATACCGCCAGAGGCAAGATCGAGCTGGCGCCCGAGGCGATCACCGGCGACGTTCCCCGTCTGGCCGCCGAACTCGACACGGACGTCAGCCCGCTGGTGCTGATCGGCAGGCGCCAGCTCAGCTCGAACAACTCCTGGATGCACAACCTGGAACCGTTGGTACGCGGCACGAATCGCTGTACCCTCCACGTGCACCCTGAGGACGCGAACCGGATCGGCCTCGCCCACGGTGGGATGGCGACGGTGCGCTCCCGCGCCGGCAAGATCGAGGTGCCGGTGGAGATCACCTCGCAGATCCGCCCCGGCGTGATCAGCATCCCGCACGGCTGGGGGCACCACGCGGAGGGCACCCGCACCGCGGTCGCGACCGCGCACGCCGGGGCCAACTCGAACGTGCTTGCCGACGAGTACCTGCTCGACGAGCTGTCCGGAACGGCGGTACTGAACGGAATACCCATCGACGTAGAACCGGCGAGCGGATAGCGACGCCATACCGTTCCACGGTTTCCACTGTGGACTCGTTGCCCGGGCGCGGTGCCAGCGTGCCCGGGCAACTCTCAGGGAACGAGCGAACTGAGGGCGACACCGAACAGGTTTCCGCAATTTGGCTGACAAGTCGTTTCGCCGCCCCGCGCTATCCTTCGCGAACCCTTGGTGGTCGATGCGGCACCGGCTGTAGGCTTCGGCGGGTTGTCGTTCGCAGAGTGACGGTTTTGAGGTTGTGGTAGTGACGGTTATCGGCAGCGTGCTGCAGTTTGACGAGTATCGTGGTTACGGGTTCATCGCGCCGCGGGACGGTGGCGAGGACGTGTTCGTACACGCTAATGACCTTCGAGACGGAAAACGGATGCTGACGCCCGGAACGGCCGTGGAATTCGACGTCGTCGAAGGCGAACGCGGGCTGAAGGCAACTTCGGTTCGAGTGATCGATGCCGGCACCGGTGGGGCGACGCAACCGACCGCGAAGCGTGCCGTCCGACGCGCCGAGGACGACTCGGACGACGACATACTCCGCGCAGAGGAGTACCTGCAGGAGCTGACGGACGTGCTCGTCGAGGGCGTTCCGACCTTGACAGCCGCGCAGATCGTCCAGGTGCGCAAGCAGTGCGTGCAGCTCGCCAGGGAGCACGGGTGGGTCCTGCCCTGAAGGCGCGCGACGTGGGGTGAGGCGCGCGTCACACGGGGTGGGATACCCGATGGTAGGGCGTCAAGGTTACCCGCGGGCGAAGCCGAACGGGTCGGCCGCACAGCGAAGGAGGCGTCGATGAGTGAGATCCAGCGCGTCGGAGTTGTCGGGGCAGGCCTGATGGGCTCCGGCATCGCCGAGGTATGCGCCCGCGCCGGCCTCGATGTGCTGGTGAACGAGGTCGACGACAAGGCACTGCAGGCGAGCCGGAAACGGATCGAATCGTCGCTCGCTCGCGCGGTGCGCAGCGGCAAGCTCACCGAGCCTGAGCGCGACGACGCGTTCGGTCGCATCGGGTTCACGCTCGAGCTCACCGATTTCCACGACCGGCAGTTCGTTGCCGAGGCGGTCGCCGAGAACGAGAGCGTGAAGACCGAGGTGTTCACCGCACTGGACAAGGTGGTCGAGAGCCAGGACGCGATTCTGGCCTCCAACACGTCGTCCATCCCGATCATGAAATTGGCGATGGCCACCAGCCGCCCGGACAACGTGATCGGCGTGCATTTCTTCAACCCGGTGCCGGTGCTGAAGCTGGTAGAGCTGATCCCGTCGTTGCTGTCCAGCGAACAAACCCAGCAGCGAGCCGAGGCCTTCGCCACCGAGGTGCTCGGCAAGACGGTGGTGCGATCGCAGGATCGGGCCGGGTTCGTGGTGAACGCGCTGCTGATCCCGTACTTGCTGTCCGCGATCCGGATGCTGGAATCCGGATTCGCCTCGGCCGAGGACATCGACAACGGCATGGTGCTCGGTTGCGCTCATCCGATGGGCCCGCTGGCCCTGGCGGATCTGATCGGGCTGGATACCGCCAAGGCCGTGGCCGACTCGATGTACGCGGAGTTCAAGGAACCGCTGTACTCCGCGCCGCCGTTGCTGCTGCGGATGGTCGATGCCGGCCTGCTCGGCAAGAAGGCAGGGCGCGGCTTCTACGACTACAGCGGCAAGTAGCGGCTAGCTCACGACTGCAGCGTCCCGGCGATCGTGTCGGCAAGGGGAGTGGTCGCGCGCCCGATAAGCGTCGCGAGATCACCTGGTGGAACTCGTCGAATCAGGATGCCGGACCTGCTCGCCGCGCGATCCCGCTACGACGACGGCCGGTAGTTCCATTCCGGGCCAGCGGCACCGGGAAAGGATCACGAGCCGCCGGGCGGCACCGGCGGCGGCTTGCGGACCAGCGCGGCCGCTACGGTGATCGCCAGCGGTAGAGCGGTGATCACGATCAGGACCGGCCGGTACGAGCTGGCGTGTTCCCGGCCGAACGCGAGCAGCAGCGGGCCGAACGCCGAGGCGCCAACGGTCACCGAGTGCACGACGCCGCGGATGGCACCGAGGTGCCGCAACCCGAAGCTGCGCGGGAAGGCGACCGCTTCCAGGGTGCGCACGCCGTTCGCGCAGATCCCGATCCCCACGCCGTACAGCACCGCGGTCAGCCCGGGGGAGAGCCAGCCGGCACCCAGTGTTGCCGCGGCGAGCACGATCATCGTGGCCGCGATCAGCAGCCGATCGGAGAACCGGTCGGCGAGCCAGCCGAGCGCGAACGTCGCGACCAGCCCGGCGAGGGTCTGCGGCAGGAACACGGCCGCTGCTTCCGCGGGGCTCAGGCCACGCTCGCCGAGCAGTGACACCTGGTGGAAGGTCAGCGCGGTGGCGACAAGGCTGCAGGTACCGACGCCGCCGGCGACCACCCAGAACATGCCGGTGCGGACGGCCTGCCCAAGTGTCCAGTCCACAATGGGCAGTTGGTTCCGAGCGGCCTTCGTGCTTCCGGCATCGTCCGCGGCCGGCCGGGGCGGCGGGGTTCGCGGCAGCAGGAACAGCGCGGCGGGAATGACCAGCGCCCATACCGCGATCCCTTCGGCGATCCAGACGATCCGGAAGCCCCACTCCGCGATGAGGCGTTCCAGCAGCACCGGGGCGAGTGAGATTCCGGCTGTGCCGGCCGCGGACACGATGCCTATCGCGAAACCGCGCCTGCGGTGCACGTACACCGCCACGGCGGTGGTCGCCACCAGGTTCAGCGCGCCCTGGCCGCCCACCCGGATGCCGACGAACGCCGCGGTGAGCCCGAAAATCTCGCCGACCGCGCTGGCGGCGACCAGGATCAGCCCGAAGCAGGCCGCGATCCCGGCCATCACGCGGCGCGGTCCGTACCGGTCGATCATCCGGCCGAGGAACGGCATCACGAACGCGCCGGACAGCGAACCGATCAGGTATGCGGTGGACACCGCGGATCGGGACACACCGAGCTCGTTGATCAGTGGGTCCACGAACATGGACACCGCCGCGGTCTGACCCGGCGCGGTCAGCGCGAGGGCGATGGACCCGGTGACGATGACCCGCGAGAGGTGCTTGCCGCCATGCGCCGTAGCGCTGTCCGTGCCGGCGACGGTCGACAAGGGCGAGGGTGTCCTCTCCAGTTTTGGTGCCTCGGCACGCCACGCCGCGTACCGCCGAGATGCGAACTAGTCCGTGCCGGCGACCAGGTGTTCCACGCCGAGCTCCGGATGCTGCCGCGTGATCACGCCGAGTGCGACCTCGTCGGTGAACAGCGCCAGCTCGGCGCCGTCGGTGCGGGTGAGAACTTCGCCCCGCCCGCTGCTGTCGATCAACGAGCGGTGCGCCGGTTCGACCAGCCGCCGCACGACGGAATACTGCAGCCGGTCCAGCGTCACCGGCACGCCGAACTCGACATCCAAGCGATGCGTGGCCACATCGAACTGCATCGGACCGACCACGGCGAAGACCGGGGTGGCGTCGCCTCGCCGGTCGGAGCGCAGCACCTGCACCACACCCTCCGAGGCGAGCTGGTCGACGCCCTTGCGGAACTGCTTGGCACGCCCCAGATCCCGCGGTCGCACCACGGCGAAATGCGACGGCGCGAAGCTCGGCAGGCCAGGGAATCGCACCGGGGGCCTGTCCAGGTAAAGGGTGTCGCCGACGCGCAGCGCGGTGGCGTTCACCAGCCCGATCACATCACCGGGGTACGCTACGTCCAAAGTGGACCGTTGCTGCCCGAAGACTTGCTGCACGTACTTGGTCGCGAAAGGCCTGCCTGTGGTGGCGTTGGTTACCGTCATGCCGCGCTCGAACCGGCCGGAGCACACCCTGGCGAACGCGATCTGATCCCGGTGCGAGCGGTCCATTCCGGTCTGTACCTTGAACACGAACGCGGAGAACGGCGAGTCCAGCTCGCGTGGCGCGCCTCCGGCATCCAGCCGCCGGTTCGGCCGGGGAGCCAGCTCGACAAGCAGGTCAAGCAACTGCCGCACCCCGAAGTTGAGTACGGCCGCGCCGAACAGCACCGGCGTCGCGGTGGCGTCGGAAAACCGCTCGATGTCGAACTCGCCGCCAGAGGAGATCAGCAGCTCGGACTCCTCGCGGGCTTGCTCCCACCCGGCGCCTTCCTCCGTGCTGGCCTGCTCGGCATCCAGGTGCGTTTCGGGTGCCACCGTGGCGCCGCCGGCGGTTCGCTGGTAGCGCACCATCCCGCCGGTCCGCACGTCCAGCGCACCGCGGAAGTGGCCGGCCTCGCCTACCGGCCAGGTCAGCGGCATCGCCTGCAGGTTGATCCGTTCGGAAAGCTCGTCGCACAGGTCGAGGGCGTCGCGGCCGGGGCGGTCCCACTTGTTGATGAACGTGATCACCGGAATGCCGCGGTGCCGGCAGACGTCGAACAGCTTGAGGGTTTGCGGCTCGAGCCCTTTCGCGGCGTCCAGCAGCATGACCGCGGAGTCCACAGCGGACAGCACGCGGTAGGTGTCCTCGGAGAAATCCGAGTGGCCGGGCGTGTCAAGCAGGTTGATCACTGTGTCGCCGTAGCCGAACTGCAGCGCGGCCGAGGTGATCGAGATGCCGCGGGCCTGCTCCATCTCCAGCCAGTCCGAGGTGACCCCGCGGCGGCCGCCCTTGCCGTGCACCGCACCCGCGGAGGTGAGCACCTTGGCGTGCAGCGCGAGCGCCTCGGTCAGGGTCGACTTTCCCGCGTCCGGATGGCTGATCACCGCGAAGGTCCGGCGACGCCCCGCCTCCCGTGTCACTTCGTGTGGCGCAACGGCGGCGGTCTGGCTCGCCGTCATCAAGAACAACCCTTCAGCTGGCTTCGAGGCACTCCCCGGTTCGCCCGACGAGTTTACCCTGACGCCTCGATGGTGATTACGTGATGGTCCACACCAGTGGTGCTCGGTGCTGGCCATCCCGGTTATCGAAAGTATCAGGTGCGCAGGCGGCGGCATGCTCGGCGCCTGCGTTCGTATTTCGAATCATTGCTGAACGATCAGGGGTGAGATCGGTGTCTTCGGACGTTGCGGTGGATTCTCGAGAAAGAGCGCGTGGCCTGCTGCTCGGTGCGGCGGTTGGGGATGCGCTCGGCGCCCCCTTCGAAGGCGCCGTTCGGGTCGACGAGCGGCTACTGGCCAGCGCGGAGAACGTGACCGGCCAGCTCAGCTACACCGACGACACCGCGCTCACCCTGGTACTGGCCGAACATCTCGCGGAGCGCCGGGGCGGCGAGGACGCGCTGGACCCGGACGCGCTCGCCAGGGAATTCGCCGACGCGTGGGCCGCGGAACCATGGCGCGGATACGGGTCCGCGGCACAGGAGATCTTCCGCCTGATCTGCACCGGAATGGACTGGCGAACCGTGGCGTCAGCCAGCTTCGGCGGCCAGGGTTCGTTCGGCAACGGCGCTGCCATGCGGGTGGCACCGGTAGCCCTGGTGGCCGATGACCTCGCGGACGCCGCGCGGCTTGCCAGGCGCAGCGCCGTGCTGACCCACGCGCACGCGGACGGGGAAGCCGGGGCGGCGCTGCAGGGCTGCGCGGCATACCTCGCGCTGCACAGCTCACCCGGCGAGCCACTGGATCGCGCGGCGATCCGCGAGGAGCTGCGCGGAGCGGGGATCGAGGAGCACTGGCTCGCGAAGCTGGACATCATCGCCGAGTTCGACCCGGAAACCGAGCCCGAACGTGCGGCGCAGTTGCTCGGACACGGCGTGGCCGCGCTGGAATCGGTGCCGACCGCGCTGGCCGCCTTCCTGATCAACCCCGACTCGCCTGCCGAGGTGATCCGGTGGGCGATCCGGGCGGGCGGGGACACCGACACGATCGCCTGCATGGCCGGCGCGCTGGCCGGGGCGCGCAACGGGGCCGATGCGTTCCCCGATTCGTGGATACAGCGGCTGGAACACGCCGACCTGCTCACCGAATGCGCGGATCGGCTTGCCTGAGGAGTGCCGCCGATAGCGCTCGGTGAATTCTCGGCAGTTGATTTCCAATCGCCGGTTTCGCGATGTCCGGAATGCACCGAATATCCGCCAATCCGGAAAATGCGCTAACGCAACACGATCGAGATATACGATACGGGGATCCCCGGTACCAGCCTTGCCGAGGGTATGGCAGCGTATTCACGCCCGATCCGCGATTCCGGCGGCACCCGGTTGACGCGCGGACGGGAACTTCACTGATGCAGAGAGGAAACTCCATTGCCGGCGGATGGTTCGCGGGACGCTCCGGACGAGCCGGGTGCCGAGGAAACATCACCCGATGCGAGTGATGGCGGGGCCGCCGACGAGGACATCGCGGCGGGCAGCGCAGGCGAGCAGGCGCACAGCACCCTGCCCGACACCCCGCAGCCCGACACCCCGCAGCACGACACCGTGCAGCCGAGCGCCGAGCAGCCGAGCGCCGAGCACTGGCCGGACGTCGAGCTGGATCCCGAGCCGGAGGATGCGCCCCTCGCCGAGGCGGACGCCGCGCCTGCCGCCGAGCCGGAAGAGCCGTCAGCCGTCGGGCCGGAAGAGGCGCCTGCCGCCGAGGCGGACGCCGCGCCTGCCGCCGAGCCGGACGAGGCGTCAGCCGGCGAGCCGGGAGAGCCGTCGGCCGACGAGAGTGGTGAAGTGCCGGCCGGTGACCCGACCATGGAGCTGCCCTCGGAGGCAACGGCTGACCCATCGCCGCCGACCGTCGTGCTTGACCCCACCACCTCGCCGGAGCCGGGCACTCGAATAGAACCACCCGGCGAGCCCGTCCAGGACCCCGCCCAGGACACCGCCGGCCAGCGCCCAACGGCGTGGTGGCGGCGCCGGAGGGTGCTCGTCGCCGGTGCCGTGGTCGGAGTACTCGGCGTGCTGTACGGGCTCGATCTGTTGCTGTCCAAGGACGAGATACCGCGTGACGTTTCGGTGGCCGGCGTGCGTATCGGCGGTCTGCCGCGCTCCGAGGCGGAGCAAACGCTGCGGGAAACAATCGGGTCGCGGCTGCGCCAGCCGGCGCGGGTGGCGGCCACCGAGCAGGAGTTCACCGTCGACCCGCAGGCGGCGAAGATCGAGGTGGATTGGGATGCGACCGTTGAGCGCGCCGCGGAGCAGCGATTCAGCCCGTGGTCCCGGGTCATCTCGTTGTTCGCGACCCGCTCGGTCGAACCCGTTGTGCGGGGCGACGAGCGTGCCATCGAAGCCGAGCTGACGGCGATCGCCGACCGGGTCGACCGGCCGGCGATGGAGGGCTCGATCCGGTTCGACGGAACGACGCCCGTGCCGGTGCAGCCGGAACCGGGCAGGCGGCTCGAGGTCGGCGACGCGGTGCCGGCCGTACAGCGCGGCTGGGCGCACGGCGGCACGATTCGCCTCCCCATCGCTGAGTTTCCGGTGAAGACCACCGAGCGTGGGGTACGCAAGACACTGGAGGATTTCGCGCGCCCTGCGATGTCCGGTCCGGTGGTGCTGGGCGGCAAGGGACGTGACGTGACACTGCGGCCGGAGTCGATCGGTGGGACGTTGCGGTTCGAACCGGGGAAGGCAGGCGGGCTACGGCCGTCGGTGGATCCGCGGGCGTTGGCCGGGGTGCTCGGTCCGCGGCTGTCGGCCACCGAGCGACCGAGCAGGGATGCCCGGATGGCCTTCCACGGCAAGAAGGCCACCGTGGTGCCCGCCGCGAATGGGCGCAAGGTGAACTGGAACGCCACCGCGGATCGGCTGCTCGGTGTGCTGGGGCGCACCGGCGATCGTGCGCTGAACATTCCGTACCGCAGCGAACCGGCGAAGTTGAGCACCGAGAAGCTACGCGCCCTCGGCATCAAGGAGATCATCGGCGAGTTCACAACGGAAGGATTCGCCTACGACTCCGGGCTCAACATCCAGCGGGTCGCGGAAGAGGTAAACGGGGCGATCGTTGGCCCCGGCAAGACCTTCAGCCTCAACGGTTTCACCGGTCCGCGGGGTCTCGAGCAGGGCTACGTCGCGGCCGGTGTCATCGAGAACGGGGAAGCATCCAGGGCGGTCGGTGGCGGCATCTCGCAATTCGCCACCACGATGTACAACGCCGCGTACTTCGCCGCCATGAAAGACGTCGAGCACAAGGAACACAGTTACTACATCAGCCGGTACCCGATGGCGCGGGAAGCCACCGTGTTCCAGAACCCGGACGGTAGCAGCGTGATCGACCTGAAGTTCAAGAACGAGGAGCGCACCGGCGTCGCGATCCAGACCATCTGGACGCCGTCCTCGATCACCGTGCGGTTGTGGGGGACCAAGCACTACAAAGTGCAGTCCATCACCGGCGAGCCGCATTCCTACACCGGCCCGCCGGTGATCACCAAGCAACCGGGCGAAACGTGCACGCCAACGTCCGGATCGTCCGGGTTCCGCGCTTCGGACACGAAGGTGCTCCGGGATCTGAACGGCAAGGAGATCCGGCGGAGTACCCGAACGGTGGTCTACAACGGGGAGCCGCAGATCGTCTGCCCGAAGGAGCCAGAGGAAGACAAGCCGGGCCCGGACCAGCGCGGCAACTCCGCCGGCAATCCCGGCAACTCCGGTGCCTCGAATAACCCCGGCAACCCCGGTAGCTCCGATGGTCAAAATCAAGGCGGATAGTCCCGCCGCGGCCGGGTGGGCTGGTCAGATCAGCGCGGGCAGTACTTCGCTGATCGGGTCGCGCAGCACGGCGGCGGCCACGTCGTCGTACGGGGTTTCCGAGCCGTTGCACACCACGACCGGCGCGCCCGCGCGGGCCGCCAACCCGACCAGTCCGGCGGCCGGGTGCACGGTCAGCGAGCTGCCGACGGAGAGCATCAGATCGCAGGACTGCGCCGCGTCGCTCGCCCGTTCCAGCACCTCCCTGTCGAGCGCCTGCCCGAACGAGATGGTCGCCGACTTCAGGATGCCGCCACACTCCCGGCACGGCGGGTCCGTTTCGCCATCGGCGACCCGCCGCAGCGCCGCATCCATGTCGCCGCGCTGGCCGCAGCCCATGCACTCGGTGGCGAACATGGTGCCGTGCAGCTCGAGCACGCGATCCGGATCGGAGCCGGCGCGCTGGTGCAGCCCGTCGATGTTCTGCGTGAGGATCGCGTGCAGCCGCCCGGCCCGCTCCAGCCGGACCAGTGCCTCGTGCGCCGCGTTCGGCGTCGCCTGCCAGGCAGGGTGCTCAAGGCGGGACCGCCAGGACTGCTCCCGGACCTCCGGATCGCTGAGGTAGGTCTGCAGGTTGGACATCCGCTCGGCAGCGGGGTTCTTCGTCCACACGCCGTTCGGCCCTCGGAAGTCCGGGATACCAGAGTCGGTTGAGATGCCCGCGCCGGTCATCACCGTGACCCGCTGCGCCTCTGCCAGCAGCGATCGCGCCCGGTCCAGCTGTTCGTCGGCTTCCGATGTGCGCATACCTCGATGGTCTCTCCTCGTCCGCCGGGAAGCGAGCGCCCCGCCCGGCATTACGCTTGCGCATGCCGCCCGGACCGGGCGGCGCAGGTCAGCTGAGCAGGAGGCATCGAGTGGTAGCCAGGATCGTGGTGGCCGCGCCGGCGTCCGGCAGCGGCAAGACGACCGTGGCCACCGGCTTGATGGCGGCGCTGCGCCGCCGAGGCGAGCGGGTCGCCCCATTCAAGGTCGGGCCGGACTACATCGACCCCGGCTACCACACGCTGGCCAGCGCTCGCGCGGCGCGCAACCTCGATCCGGTACTCGTCGGTGAGGAGCGGATCGCGCCGCTGTTCGCGCACGGCGCGCGGGACGCGGACATCGCCGTGGTCGAGGGCGTGATGGGCATGTTCGACGGCCGATCGGCGACCGCGGACTTCGGGTCGACCGCGCATCTGGCCAAGCTGCTGGCCGCGCCGGTGCTGCTGGTGGTGGACGCCTGGGGGCAGGCGCGCAGCATGGCGGCGCTGGTGCACGGGTTCCGTAGCTTCGATCCAGGGGTGCGCTTGGCCGGTGTGGTGGCGAACAAGGTGGGCTCGGCGGCACACGCCCGGCTGCTCGCCGAGGCGTGCGAGGAGACCGGCCTGCCGCTGCTCGGGGCACTGCGCAGGGCCGAGCACATCGAGCTGCCCTCCCGGCATCTGGGACTGGTCACCGCCGCCGAGCACGGCGCCGAGGCCACCGGCGCGATCGACGCGATGGCCGAGCTGGTCGGCCGGGGTGTCGATCTGGACGCGGTGTCCAGGGTGGCCTCAGCCGCGCCGGAGCTGAACGTGCCGCCGTGGCGACCGGACGACGAGGTCGGCGCGGCGGCCGGTGAGCCGGTGGTCGCGGTCGCCGGGGGAGCGGCGTTCACCTTCGGATACGCCGAACACGTCGAGCTGCTGCGGGCCGCGGGTTCACGGGTGGCGGTGTTCGATCCGCTGCGTGACGAGCGGCTGCCGGACGGCACGGCCGGGCTGGTGCTGCCGGGCGGCTTCCCTGAGGAGCACGTCGAGGATCTCTCCGCGAACGCGGCGCTGCGGGCCGAGGTCGCGGCGTTCGTGCGGGCCGGCGGCCCTGTGCACGCCGAATGTGGCGGCCTACTCTACCTCGGGCGCGAGCTGGACGGGCTGCCGATGTGCGGGGTGCTCGACTCGCGGGCCGTGATGAGCGAGCGGCTGTCCCTCGGCTACCGGGACGCCGTGGCGCCCGCAGATTCCGTGCTGCATCCCGCGGGTGCGCGGGTGCGCGGGCACGAGTTCCACCGGACCACCGTCGAGCCGGCGCACGGCAGCTCGCCAGCGTGGTTCTGGCAGGACGGCGCCGGTCAGACGATCACCGAAGGGTTCGCCGACGGGCGCGTGCACGCCTCGTACCTGCACACCCACCCGGCCGGCAACCCCGGCGCGATCACCCGTTTCGTCCAGGAGTGCACCGCATGATCGGGGGGAGCGGGGCGCGGCTGGTGGGGGTCGGCGTCGGGCCGGGGGATCCGGAGCTGCTGACGATCGCCGGGTTGCGGGAGTTCCGGGAGGCGTCCCGGATCTTCGTGCCGGTGCTCGCACCGGACGAGCCTGGCAGAGCGGAGGCGGTGGTCCGCGCGCACCTCGACGACGGGCCGATCGAACGCCTGGTGTTCGCGTTGAACCACTCCGTGACGGGCGCGCAGCACCGGCGGCAGCGGCACTGGGATGAGGCGGCCCTGCGGGTGGCCGAGCACCTGCGCGCGCACGGTGGATCCGCCGCGTTCGCGACGCTGGGGGATCCGGCGGTGTACTCCACGTTCGGCTACCTGGCCGCCACCGTCCGCGAGCTGTTGCCGGACGTGGAGGTCGCCACCGTGCCGGGCATCACCGCGATGCAAGCCGCCGCGCGGGCGGCCGGGCTGCCGCTCGTCGAAGGTGCCGAACCACTGACGGTGATCCCGGCCGCTAGGCAGACGCCGGCCTTGCGGGACGCGCTGCGCGGGCCGGGTACGGTCGTCGCGTACAAGGGCGGCCGGCGACTGGCCGAGCTGCGTGCCGCGATCGAGGAAGCCGGCGCACTGGAACGCGCGGTACACACCGAGCACCTCGGTACCGCCGACCAGCTGGTTCGCCCGCTGTCCGAAGTGGACGATGACGGCGCGCCCTACCTATCCACCGTGATCGTGCTTCCGCCACGCGGTGGGAGAGGAGAGCAGTTGTGAACGGACGGGTGTCGTTCATCGGTGCCGGGCCGGGTGCCGCCGATCTGATCACGATGCGGGGTGCCAACCGGATCGCCGAGGCGGACATCGTGGTGTGGGCGGCAAGCCTCGTCGAGGAGCAGTGCGTGCGCGATCATGCCCGCGCGGATGCCGAGATCGTGGATTCCTCCCAGCTCACCCACGACGACGTGGTGGAGACCTACCGGCGAGCGGCGCGGGACGGCCTCGCGGTGGCCCGGGTGCACTCCGGGGACCCCTCGCTGTGGGGCGCGGTGCAGGAGCAATACGACAGCGCCGAGCAGCTCGGCCTGGAAACCGAGATCGTGCCCGGTGTCGCGGCGTTCTCCGCGGCGGCGGCGGTCGCCGGCCGCGAGCTCACCGTGCCGGAAGTCGCCCAGTCGGTGGTGCTCACCAGGCTGGAGGGTGGCAAGACGCCGATGCCGGAAGGGGAACGCATCAGGGAATTCGCCAAGCACGGCACCACGATGGCGATCTTCCTGTCCGCCGCCCGCACCGGTCAGCTGGTCACCGAGCTCACCGCGGGCGGCTACCCGCCGGACACGCCGGTGATCGTCGCGTACAAGACCACCTGGCCGGACGAGCTGACCCTGCACACCACGCTTGACGAGCTGGCTGCGGTGGTGAAGGAACATAAATTGTGGCGGCACACGCTGTTCCTGGTCGGGCCGGGACTGTGCGCCGGGGGAACCCGCTCGCACCTGTACCACGCGGGGCATTTCCATACCTACCGCAAGGCCGACCCGCAGGCCCGGCGCGAGCTGCGGGCACAGCGCGGGGCGGCAAGGGCCGCGGAGTAGAAGCCGGCTGGGCGATGGACGATCCGGAGCTACGCGAACCGGACCTGCCGCGAACCGCGAAGGTGCGGCCGAAGGCGTTGCGCACCGGCTTCACCACCGGTGCGTGCTCGGCCGCCGCGGCGAAGGCCGCGACGCTGGCTCTGGTCAACGGGGTGGCGCCGAGCAGCGTGGAGATCGGACTCCCGTCCGGGAACCGGCACACCTTCGAGGTGGAGTCCTGCCAGCTGGACGCGGAGCAGGCGACGGCCGTCGTGGTGAAGGACGCGGGCGATGATCCGGATGTCACGCACGGCGCGCAGCTGACGGTCACCGTGCGCGGCCGGGCGGACCACGAGATCTCGTTGCACGGCGGGGAAGGGGTCGGCGTGGTCACCAAGGAAGGGCTCGGCCTAGAGGTCGGTGGTCCGGCGATCAACCCGGTGCCACGGGAGATGATCACCGAAGCGGTACGCGAGGTGGTGCCGGAGGCCGGGCTGGACGTCACGATCACCGTGCCGGGCGGCGAGAAGATGGCCCGCAAGACGACGAACCGCCGGCTCGGCATCTTCGGCGGGATCTCCATACTCGGAACCACCGGGATCGTCCGGCCGTTCTCCACGGCGTCCTGGCGGGCAAGTGTTGAGCAGGCGGTGTCGGTGATGGCCGCGCAGGACTGCCCGACGCTGGTGCTGGCCACCGGTGGGCGCACCGAGCGCGCGGCCATGCGGCTGCTGCCCGACCTGCCGGAGGTCGCGTTCGTGGAGGTCGGTGACTTCACCGGTGCGGCGCTGCGCGAGGCAGCCGAGCACGGCATTTCCGAGGTGGTGTTCGTCGGCATGATCGGCAAGCTCACCAAGCTGGCATCCGGCGTGCTGATGACGCACTACACCCGGTCCAAAGTAGACACCGAGTTTCTGGCCAGAATCACCGTTCAGCACGGTGGAAGCGCACAGGACGCATCCGAAGTGGAAGACTCGGTGACAGCGCGGCGGGCCTACGAGATCTGGGCGCGTAACGGCACGCTGGCCGCCTGTGGCGCGGACCTGTGCTCGCGAGTGCGTACCGTACTGGAACGATTCGCCGAGCAGGAATGCGGGCGGGCGTTACCGGCGAAGGTGGCCATGGTGGACTTCTCCGCGGGGAACGTAGTAGCCGCAACGGAAGCAGGATGGGTGAACACGTGACAGCGACGGTGATCGGAGTTGACGGTACGTCCCTACCGGCGGGCGCTGACGCGGCGCTCGCCGAAGCGAAGCTGGTCGTCGGGGCGCGCAGACACCTGGACGCGCACGCCCCGTCCGGCGCCAGGGCCGTTGAGCTCGGTGAACTGGATTCCGCGCTCGACGAGCTCACCACCGCGGTCGGCCCCGCCGTGGTGCTCGCCTCCGGAGATCCCGGGTTCTTCGGCATCGTTCGCTCGTTGCGGGAGCGCGGCGTGCGGCCGGTCGTGCTCCCCACGGTGTCCAGCGTGCAGCGGCTGGTCGCGGCCTGCGGGCGCCCGTGGGACGACGTCGCGGTGGTCAGCGCGCATGGCAGGGATCTCGGTCCGGCCCTGAACGTCTGCCGGGCGCGCCGCGCGACCGTGGTGCTCACCGCGCCCGGCGCTGGCCCCGCCGAGCTCGCAGCAGGGCTGGACGGTTGGCGGCGCACCCTGACCGTCGCGGAGGAACTGGGCGGGGAGAACGAAACCTTGTCCACAGTGGACCTAACGGAGGGGGCACAGCGCACCTGGCGTGAGCCGAACATCGTGCTGTGCCAAGAAGATCCGGACTCGGTGCCCGGCAAGGGCTGGCACGCGGGGGGAGAGCCGACACCCCGCGACGGCGGCTGGGCACTGCCCGAGGAGAACTTCGCGCACCGGGACGGCATGGTCACCAAGACCGAGGTGCGGGCGCTGGCGCTGGCCAAGCTCGCGCCGCGACCGGGTGCGCTGGTGTGGGACGTCGGCGCCGGTTCGGGCGCCGTCGCGGTGGAATGCGCCCGGCTCGGCGCCGCGGCGATCGCGGTGGAGCGCGACCCGGTGCAGTGCGTGCGGATCATCGCGAACGCCAGCGCGCACGATGTGGACGTGCGGGTGGTGGAAGCCGACCTGCAGGACACCGTCGCCGACCTGCCACACCCGGACGCGGTGTTCGTCGGCGGCGGCGGCGAGCAGGCGGTGCGCAGCTGCGCACGGCAGGAAGCAGGGCGCATAGTGGTGGCACTCGCCTCGCTCGATCGCATCGGGCCGGCAAGGCAGGCTTTGCAGGAGTTCGGTTACACGGTGGACGGAACGCAGCTGTCCTCGGCGAGACTGGCGGACCTTCCGGACGGCACCAGCAGGTTGGACGCCACCAACCCGATCACCCTCATCTGGGGAACGAAGAAGTGATCGCGCTGTTCGCCGTCACCCCGTCCGGCAAGCGGGCCGCGGCCGCGCTCGCCGCCCGCCTCGGGCCGGAGGCGGTGGTCGTGGACGGAGCCGTGCGGGCCACGCTGGAACGGTTGTGGCCCCGGCTGAACTCGGCGGTGTTCTTCCTGGCCGCGGGGGCGACCGTCCGGCTGATCGCCCCGCTGTTGAGGGACAAGCGGACCGATCCCGGCGTGGTGTGCGTGGACGAGGCGCAGCGATTCGCCATCCCGCTGACCGGCGGGCACGCCGGCGGCGCGAACGACCTCGCGGAACGCGTCGCGGACCTGCTGCTCGACTGCACACCGGTGATCACCACCGCGTCGGATTCCGTTGGCAGCACGGCACTCGACGAGCTCGTCGATCTGCTGGACGCCACGGTCGATGGTGATCTCGCGGCCGGCGGCGTCGCCGTGCTCGGCGGTTCTCCCGTGCTGTTGCGCAATCCGCTTGGTTTCCCGCTTCCGGCGCTGCCGGAGAACGTCTCATGGCAGGTGCCGGATCCGGAGTGGACGATCGTGGTCGACGACCGGGTGCCCGACGACCCGGATGCGAAGAACGTGCTCCGGCTGGTGCCGCGCACCCTGGTCGTCGGGGTGGGCGCGGCAAGGGGGGTGTCCACCACGGCTGTCACCTCGGCGGTAGCCAAGCTGCACGAGCGGCACCGGCTGGACGCCCGCGCGGTGCGGGCATTCGCCACCGTCGAGCTGAAGGCCGATGAGCGCGGGATCCTGGAAACGGTGCAGGACTGGGCTTTCTGGAACGGTGAGGTGGATTCCCGGCTGTTGACCTATTCCGCCGATGAGCTGGCCGGCATGGCGGTCCCGAACCCAAGCGAGGTGGTGGCCGCCGAGGTCGGCACCCCGAGCGTGGCCGAGGCCGCCGCGTTGCGAGGAGCCGGAGAGTTCGCCGGGGACGGGCCGGTCGAGCTCGTCGCGGAAAAGCTCAAGGGGGACAACGTGACGGCGGCAGCTGCCCGGATCGTGCCGCGCGGCCGCCTGGCGATACTCGGCCTCGGCCCCGGTGCGGCCGATCTGCGCACCCCGAGATCCGAGGCGGAACTGCGCAGGGCGTCCACAGTGGTGGGCCTCGACCAGTACGTCGAGCAGGTTCGCGAGCTGATCCGGCCGGGCACCGAGGTCCGCGCGAGCGGGCTCGGCGACGAGCAGGCCAGGGCCACCGACGCCGTGGCGCTGGCCCGATCGGGGCGCGCCGTGGCGCTGATCGGATCCGGTGATGCCGGGATCTACGCGATGGCCAGCCCCGCGCTCGAGCAGGCCGGCGCCGACATCGACGTGGTCGGGGTACCCGGGGTGAGCGCCGCACTGGCCGCCTCGGCCGAGCTCGGCGCGCCGCTCGGGCACGATCACGTGCTGATTAGCCTGTCTGATCTGCACACGCCGTGGCAGGCGATCGAGCGGCGGGTGCGCGCCGCCGCCGAGGGCGATTTCGTGGTGTGCTTCTACAACCCCCGCTCGGCGCAGCGCCACTGGCAGCTGCGCGCCGCGCTGGACGTGCTGCTCGAGCACCGGCCGGCCGATACCCCGGTCGGCGCGGTCCGGCAGGCGAGCAGGGACGGTCAGCGGGTGTGGTGCACGCGGCTCGCGGAGTTCGACACCGACGATGTGGACATGCTCACAACCGTGCTGGTCGGCTCGTCGCAAACCCGGATGATCGGCGGCCGGATGGTGACACCCCGTGGCTACACCTGGATGCCGGAGCTGGCGTGACGGAGCCGTTGACGATCGACTCGTCGTGTACCGCCTGCGGTGCCTGCCTACTGACCTGCCCGGAACACGCGCTGCGGCCGGCACGGCATCGCCCGTGGGTGCTCGCGGACGCGTGCACGTCGTGCGGGGAGTGCGTGGAGATCTGCCCAGCCGATGCGATCACCATGCGTGACGAACGGGCGGTTTGACCCGGCGGTGCCTGCCGGGTAAGGATGCTGTGGTCGGTCGCGGAGGAACCCGGTGCGATTCCGGGACGGTCCCGCCACTGTGACCGGGGAGCGGCCCCAGCGTGCGAAGGCCACGGCCCGAACGGGTTGGAAGGCTTGGGCGCCGTGACGATCCGGGAGTCAGGACACTCCAACCGGCTCGCGCGCCTCGGTGCGCGAACGAAGTCCCCTAGGGCGAGGAAACCCGGGAGGTCTGTGGTGCCAGAGTCGTGTGCCCGCGGTGCGGGGTGCGTGCCGGGTGAAGGCGCGCCGATATGAAGCGAACCCCGCACCCGATCGAAGTCGAGTCGTATCGCCTCCTTCGTGGCCGGGTGGACACCACCGGCCTCGCCCCACTGAGTCGTGCCGTCGTCGAGCGCATCGTGCACACCACCGCCGACCCGACGTGGGTCGGCGACGTGGTGGCCGATGAGGAGGCTTTGCACGCCGGGCGCCGCGCGTTGACCGGCGGCGGCCCGCTGATCGCCGATGTGCGGATGGTGGCGGCCGGGGTGACCGCGCTTGAGACCGTCGTGGGGCTCGATCTTCCCGGGGTTGCCACGCTCGCCGGGGACGAGGACGTGACCCGGTCTGCCGCGGGCATCCGGCTCGCCGCGCGGGAGCACCCGGCTGCGGCGGTGTGGGCGATCGGCAACGCGCCAACGGCGCTCGTTGAACTGGTCCGGCTCGCCGAGGCGGGCGAGGTCCGCCCCGCACTGGTGATCGGTGTGCCGGTGGGTTTCGTCGGCGCGACCGAGTCGAAGTCCGCACTGCGGCGCTCCGGGCTCCCGGCGCTGTCCACCCGAACCGAGCGCGGTGGCGCCGCGGTGGCCGCCGCGGCCGTGAACGCGTTGCTGTATTTCGAGGCTAGTTAAGGAGATCGCGTGATACCGCTGCTGCTGGTCGGGCACGGCACCGTCGAGGAGTCCGGGGTGCACCAGTTCGACGCGTTCGTCGAGCGGGTGCGGGCTCGGATGGCACCGTCCGGAGTGGACGTCTCCGGCGGGTTCATCGAGCTGTCCGCGCCCGCGGTGACCGAGGCGTGGGGCGAGCTGGTGCGCGCCGGGCATTGCAGGGTGGCCGCGGTGCCGCTGGTGCTGGTGTCAGCTGGGCACGGTAAGGGCGACATCCCGGCCGCGCTCGAGCGCGAGGTCCGCCGGCATCCCGGCACCTCGTTCGAGTTCGGCAGGCCGCTCGGCCCGCATCCGGCGCTGCTCGATCTGCTCGGCGAGCGAATCGCAGCGGCGGCGGAGCCGTCCTCGTGGTCGGACACCGCCGTGTTGCTTGTCGGCCGCGGCTCCACCGACCCGGACGCCAACGCGGAGGTGTGCAAGGTCGCGCGGCTGCTGCAGGAGACGCGGGATTTCGCGTTCGTGGAGCCCGCGTTCGTCTCGTTGGCCGCACCGGCGGTGCCGGAAGGGCTCGAGCGGGTCAGGCGGCTCGGCGCGCGGCGGGTGGTGGTGGCGCCGTACTTCCTGTTCGACGGCGTGCTCCCGCAGCGCGTTGTGCGGCAGGCGAGCGATTTCGGGACGTCGTACGCGGATATCGACGTGCGGGTGGCGGAGTATCTCGGCGATTGCGACGGTCTGGCCGAGCTCGTGGTGGAGCGTTACCGCGAGGCACTGGACGGCGACATCCGGATGAACTGCGATACCTGTGCTTACCGGGTGCTAATGCCCGGGTTCGACGACAAGCTGGGCGCTCCGCAGACGCCACACCACCATCCGGACGATCCGTCCGGGGCGCACGGCCACGGGCATGGTCACGGGCACCTGCCCGTGTCGTAACGGCCGCGCAGCGGTGATGTCGGGCCGGACGTCCTACCACGGCGCCGATGCCCGAATTATCACGCTCCACGGAAAGCGACCGTGCCGGGCGTATGGAGGAGCGGCTGGCCGTTCCGGTTGTCATCGCGGCGCTGGTGTCCGTTCCGGCGGTGTTTCTCACCATGGCGGGCGGCCCGGTCGCGGTCGCCGGCGTGGTGCTGAACTGGGCGTCGTTGGTAGTGCTCGTCGGGGAGTCGGTGCTGCTGCTGTGGCTGAGCCATGACCGGTTCAACTGGGTTCGGCGACACAAATGGACGCTGCTGATCGTGGCGCTGGCCGTGCCGGCCGTAGTGTTCGTCGTCGGGCCGGTGCAGGTTCTCCGGCTGGTCGTGTCGGTGGGCGCGATCCGCGTGCTGCGCGTCGGTCGCATTGTGCGGGCCGGCAACGTCATTCGCCGGCAGGCCGAGCTCAGTACCTGGCGCGGCCGTATCGTGTACGGCGCGCTGATCGCGCTCGCGGCCGTCTTCGTGGCGGTCGTGCTGGCGGATCCGACGTCGACCAGCCGGCGGTTCACCGAGTGGGTTGTCGAACGGCTAGGCGTGGTTCCCGTGGTGCTCGCGGCGCTGTTCCTGGCCGCGGCCACGGTGTTGACGATCCGGTACCGCGCCCGGCGGGCGAAGTGGGCGAAACCGCCGGGCGATGTGAGTTGAGTACGTCAGCCGGCGCGGACGCTGAGTAGTGCGATGCCAGCGGCGGTGAGTACCGCGGCGACCCGCGAGCCGACCGATGTCGGCTGGGCGGGCGCGATCAGGCCGCGCTGGGCAAGGTGGTGTGCGGCACTCTGATCCCCGCACCAGTATCCGTCGATGGCGAGATCCGGCTCGCAACCGTAGATCAGCTCGCCGCGTCCCTCGCCAATCGCGCGCAACAGCGCGCGTTCTCGATGCGACAGTTCGTCACCTGCCGGCTCCATCGCCAACACCCCGTTTGCTTTGCTCTCTGTCTCCGTCACGAGAGGATGCATCGGTTTAGACCATTTTACGCCCTCTCCGGTTCCCCGTGGAGTTCATTCGGTATATCGCGACGCACTTCACACAGTTACAGCAAAAGTAGCCATCTGGAGTATTTCCACGGTGATGACCCGTGCACTGGGTGCGCACGGTATCCAACTTCGCATCGGATCCAGACCGTTCGTCGTGCCGTAAAATACGCCCTTCACGTCGTGCGGTGCTCCAAAGGCCATCCGGCGTTCGTGACCTTCGTGGCTGGTAGGCCCGTCTTGGACACCCACCACGCCGTTGACACGACCCGGTTACCCAACCGCGCCGTTCGCTAACGGAACTCTCGGATCCCACCCCGCCTGAACGCCGCTGGACGACGCTGGAAGCCCCGAATGGACTAGCCGGACTCCTCGGCGTGTCGCGTGTGGCGGGCCATCGGTCAGCCGGATCCGGCGGTCGAACGGTTCAGGCCGGCCCGGCCGGTACCGCGCCGTTGACCTGGGCACCCAGTTCGCCCCGCAGCCCGGTGCCGGCTGCCGCGGAGTGCTCGCCGTTCGCTCGCACCGGCCGCGCGCCATCCACCCGCGCGTCCACGACGTGGGCGTGACCGTCGCCGGGCCGCGGGGCGAACTGGGTGCGGTACAGCTCCGCGTAGCCGCCGTTGCGCGCCAACAGCTCCTCGTGGGTACCTTCCTCGGCGATCCGGCCGTCCGAGATCACCAGGATCCGGTCGGCCTCGCGGATGGTGGAGAGCCGATGTGCGATCACCAGGGACGTCCGCCCGACCAGCGCGGTCTTCAACGCGCGCTGCACGGCGACCTCCGATTCGGAGTCCAGGTGCGCGGTGGCCTCGTCCAGCACCACGATCGAGGGCGCCTTGAGCAGCAGCCTGGCGATCGCGAGGCGCTGCTTCTCGCCACCGGACAGCCGGTACCCGCGGTCCCCGACCACGGTGTCCAACCCCTCGGGCAACTCGGCGATGAGCTCACCGAGCTGCGCGGTGCGCAGCGCCTCGAGCAGCTCGTCCTCGGTCGCGCTCGGACGCGCGTAGGCCAGGTTCGCCCGGATCGTGTCGTGGAACAGGTGCGGGTCCTGGGTGACCGTGCCGATCGTGGCGTACAGCGAAGCAAGGCTGACGTCCCGCAAGTCGTGCCCGCCGACCCGCACGCTGCCGGAGTTCACGTCGTACAGCCGGGTCGCCAGGTGCGTGATGGTGGTCTTGCCCGCCCCCGAATGGCCGACCAGCGCGATCATCTGACCGGGCTCGGCACGGAACGACACGTCATGCAACACGTCGTGCGCCGGGGTCTGCTCCGCGCGGGCGACGGACTCAAGGGAGGCAAGCGACACCTCATCGGAGGCGGGGTAGCTGAACGCCACGTGGTCGAACTCGACATCCGCGGAGTCGGGCGGCAACTCCGTGGCGTCCGCCTTCTCCTCGATCATCGGGCGCAGATCGAGGATCTCGAAGACCCGGTCGAAGCTCACCAGCGCGGTCATCACGTCGACGTGCACGTTGGACAGCGCGGTCAGCGGCCCGTACAACCTGTTCAGCAGGGTCGCCATCGCCACCAGGGTGCCCAGCTGGAACGCGCCGGCGAGCACCAGGCCGCCACCCATCCCGTACACCACGGCGGTGGCGAGCGAGGCGAGCAGCGTCAGCGCGATGAAGAACACCCGGCTGTACATCGCGGAGATCACGCCCATATCCCGCACCCGCGCCGCGCGCTGCGAGAAGGTCCCGGATTCCTCGCCCGCGCGCCCGTACAGCTTCGCGAGCATCGCGCCGGCCACGCCGAATCGCTCGGTCATCAGCGAGCTCATCTCGGCGTCCTGCTTCATCTGCTCCCTGGTGATCCGTTGCAGCCGCCTGCCGATCCAGCGCACCGGCAGCAGGAACAGCGGCAGCATGACGAGGGCGATCACGGTGATCTGCCAGGACAACGCGAACATCGTGGCCAGCACGATCACCAGGCTCAGTACGTTGGACACCACGGAGGACAGCGTGCTCGTCAGCGCCCGCTGCGCACCGATCACGTCGTTGTTCAGCCTGCTCACCAGCGAGCCGGTCTGCGCGCGCACGAAGAACGCCACGGGCATGCGCTGCACGTGGTCGAACACCTCGACCCGCAGGTCGTAGATCAACCCCTCGCCCAGCCGCGCGGAATACCACCGCTGCAGCAGTGACAGCCCGGCGTCCAGCAACGCGACCCCGGCGACGGCAACCGCGAGCCACACGACCAGATGCAGGTTCCCCGGCACGATCCCGTTGTCGATGATCGCCTTGAACAGCAACGGGTTCGCGATGCCAAGGCCGGCGGCGACTGCGACGAGCACCAGGAACCCCGCGATGTCCTTGCGGTACGGCTTCGCGTAGCGGGCGATGCGCCGCACCAGCCCCGGCGCGAGCCGTTGCCGCGTCACCGAGTTGTCCCTGGAGAACGACCGCATCGCCTCCCAGGTCGTGATCGGCGCGGTCATGACGCCGCCTCCGCGGGGGTACGCACGTCGGCGGTCATGACGCCGCCTC
>WHSZ01000059.1 GCA_009379845.1 Pseudonocardiaceae bacterium
GTGCTTCCTCCCGCTGAGGCGGCAGCTGACCGCGCCGAAGTGCCGGGCGACGGCGTTGGCGAACGGCCGGCGCGGCTCGCCGTGATCGCGATGGGCAAGTGCGGTGGTCGTGAGCTGAACTATGTCAGCGATGTGGACGTGGTGTTCGTCGGCGAGGGCGATCTGAATATCGCCGCCAAGCTGGCCAGCTCGATGATGCGGGTGGCGGGCGAGGCCTGTTTCGACGTGGACGCGGCGCTGCGCCCGGAGGGCAAGGCCGGCGCCCTGGTGCGCACCCTGGATGGGCACATCGGCTACTACCGGCGTTGGGCACATACCTGGGAGTTCCAGGCCCTGCTGAAGGCTCGCCCGGTCGCGGGGGATCCCGAACTCGGTCGCCGCTACCTCGCCGAGATCACCCCGATGGTCTGGGCCGCGGCCGATCGGGACAACTTCGTCGCCGATGTGCAGCGCATGCGCGCCAGGGTGGAGCGGCACCTGCCGAGCGAGCTCGCCGAGCGGGAGCTCAAGCTCGGGCGCGGCGGGTTGCGGGATGTGGAGTTCGCGGTGCAGTTGCTGCAGCTGGTGCACGGCCGCAGCGACCCGGCACTGCGCGATCGGTCCACTCTGGACGCACTCGGCGCGCTCGGTTCCGGTGGTTACGTCGGGCGGGCCGACGCGGCAGGGCTGCGCGAGTCCTACCAGCTCCTGCGTACCGTCGAGCACCGGCTGCAGCTGCAGCGGTTGCGCCGCACCCACCTGTTCCCCGCTGAGGACAACGAGACGGAGCTGCGCTGGCTTGCGCGGGCCGCGGGCATCTCGCCCCAGCGTGGCCGTACGGCGGGGGAGATACTGCAGGCGGAGTTCCGCAGGCACGCGACTCGAATACGGCACCTGCACGAGAAGCTGTTCTACCGGCCGCTGCTGGACGCGGTGTCCAGGGTTCCATCCGAGGGGCTCCGGCTGACCACCGCGCAGGCGCTCGATCGACTCGCCGCGCTCGGTTACGCCGCTCCGGACGGCGCGCTGCAGCACATCAGGTCGCTGACCTCCGGGATGAGCAGGCGCGCGGCCATCCAGCGAGCGCTGCTTCCGGTACTGCTTGACCTGCTCGCCAGCACCCCCGACCCGGATCGGGGGTTGCTCGCCTATCGCAGGGTTTCCGAAGCGCTGGCGGAAACTCCTTGGTATCTGCGGGTTCTGCGGGACGAGGGCGCCGTCGTCGAGCATCTGGCCACCGTGCTCGGCACGTCGAAGTTCGTGCCGGATCTGATGGTGCGCGCGCCGGAAGTGCTCCGGCTGCTCGGCGATCCCGCCGCGTTGACCGGGCGCGATCCGGCGGACGTGGCCACATCGCTGCGCCAGACCGTGCGGCGGCACACGGATCTCGGCGAGGCGGTTGCCTCGGCGCGGTCGTTGCGCCGGCACGAGCTCGCCAGGATCGCCTGTGCGGATGTGCTCGGGCTGCTCGAGGTGCCCGAGGTGTGCCGCGCGCTTTCCAGTGTGTGGGTAGCGGTGCTGGAGTCCGCGCTGGACGCGGCGATCAGGGTGCAGGCCGCCGAGTGGGGGAGCACTCCTGCCCGGATGGCGGTGATCGGCATGGGACGCCTCGGCGGAGCGGAACTCGGCTACGGCTCGGACGCGGACGTGCTGTTCGTCTGCGAGCCGACGACGCCGGCCGGCGTGCAGGACGCGGTGCGGTTCGCAAGCGCGGTCGCCGAGCTGGTGCGCAACATGCTCGGCGCGCCGAGCCAGGATCCGGCGCTGCAGGTGGACACCGACCTCCGGCCGGAGGGCCGCAGCGGGCCGCTGGTGCGCACCCTGGACTCCTATCGTGCGTACTACGCGAAATGGGGCGACATATGGGAGTTTCAGGCGTTGCTGCGGGCCCGGTTCGTCGCCGGCGATGCCGGCCTCGCGCAGCGATTCCTCTCCGCGATCGCCGAGTTCCGCTATCCGGAAGGAGGGATCGATCAGGCGAGCGCCAGGGAGATCCGGCGGATCAAGGCGCGTGTGGACAACGAGCGGCTGCCGCGCGGCGCCGACCCGAAGACGCACGCCAAACTCGGCCGCGGCGGCCTCTCCGACGTGGAGTGGACGGTGCAGTTGCTGCAGTTGCAACACGCCTACCGGGTGGCCGCGCTTCGCAGCACGTCGACCGTGGACGGACTGCGGGTGGCGGCCGACGCGGGATTGATCGGCCAGTCGGATGCCGAAGGGCTGATCGACTCCTGGCTGCTGGTGACCAGGGTGCGCAACGCCGCGACCCTGGTGCGGGGCAAGCCCACCGACCAGGTGCCGACGTCCGGACGGGAGCTGGTCGCGGTGGCCAGCATCCTCGATCACATGGATGAGGATGACCCCGGCGGCTTCCTGGATTACTACCACCGGATCACCCGGCGAGCGCGTGCGGTGGTTGAGCGGGTGTTCTACGAGTCGTGATGTCGCCGCCGGCGAGGCACTGGTCACGTCGCGGGGGCAGGACCACGGCGGCCTTTTACAGTGACGAGGGTGAACGACACCCCGTTCAGCGTGCGGATCGCCGTGCGTACCTATGAGTTGGACTCGCTGGGGCACGTGAACCAGGCCGTGTACCACTCCTACGCCGAGGTAGCGCGCACCGAACTGTTCCGAGCCGCCGGCTGCCGGATGGACTGGCTGGCCGAGCGGAAGATCGGGCCGGTACTGCTGGAATCCACGATTACCTTCCGCCGTGAGCTGCGGGCGGATGACGAGGTCGATGTGAGCGCGGACGTGAAGTTCGGGGCCGGCAAGACGTTCCGGATGGACTCCACGATCACGAAAGTGGACGGCAGCACGTCGGCCGAGATCACCTGCACGATCGGGCTGATGGACTTGCGGGAGCGCAAGCTCGTCACCGATCCGCGCGAGGCGTTCGTCAGCGCCGGAACCGACCTGAGCGTGCTGTCTGGCTCCGGGTAGCGAGCCGCGCGTCCCAACGGCTGATCGACGACAACGCTCGCTGGACACCGCGTCGGCGTGCGGTCTAATTTGTTAACGACACCGATTCGTTAATAAATGTGAGGTCGTCATGGAGTCCGTCGACGTTCTGGTGGTGGGAGCGGGTCCGACCGGCCTGACGCTGGCATGCGCCCTGCGGCTGCACGGAATTTCGGTACGCGTGGTGGACAAGGCATCAGGACCTGCCACCACATCGCGGGCGAACTTCCTGCACGCCAGGGGATCCGAGGTGCTTGACCGGCTCGGCGCGCTCGGTGAGCTGCCGGACGAGTCGCTCCGGGCCATGATGATCACGACGTACCTTGGCGACCGGCCGATCATGAAGCTGCGATTCGGCGATCCCGGTCTGAGAACCGCGGCCCCACCGATGGTGATCTCCCAAGCGAAGGTCGAGGCGGCGCTGCGGGATCGGCTGACCGAGCTGGGCGCCGCGCCGGAATGGGGTGCCCCGCTTGTCGATCTCGAGCAGGACGAGCACGGTGTGACGGCCGTGCTCGGCAACGGCGAGACGGCCCGTGCGGGCTGGCTGGTCGGCTGTGACGGCACCGGCAGCGCCACCCGGAAGGTGGCTGGCATCGGGTTCCCCGGCGTCAAGCTCAGCGAGCGTTTCCTGCTCGCCGATCTGCGCCTCGACTGGAACCTCGACCGCTCGGGGACCACGGGGTGGATCCACCCCACCGGGATGCTCGGCGCGATGCCGATGCCCGACCCGGCTGGCGGGAACGACCTGTGGCGGCTCATCGCCTACGACCCGGGTCGCGACAACGAGAAGCCGAACGAGCAGGAGATCCTCGACCGGTTCCGGGTGATACTGCCGGAGCGCACCGGCGATTCGACGGTACGGATTCGCGAGACGGTCTGGCTGTCGCTGTTCAGCGTGCACCGGCGGCTGGCCGATTCGTACCGGCAGCAGCGGATCCTGATCGCCGGCGACGCGGCGCATGCGCACGCCCCGTTCGGCGGGCAGGGCATGCTCACCGGGCTCGGTGACGCCGAGAACCTCGCGTGGAAGCTGAGCCTCGTGGTGCGCGGCAGGGCCGGCGAGCGACTGCTGGACAGCTACGAGGCGGAGCGTCGGCCACTGGCGACCGAGGTGCTGCGTGGCACCTCGACGGTGACCCGGCTGAATGTCGCTCGCGGCGCGCTGGGGCGGTTCCTGCGTGATCGGGTGATCGTCCGGCTGTTCAACCGGTCGTGGATCCAGCGCTGGGCGACGTACACCACCTCCCAGCTGTGGGTGAGCTATCGACGCGGTCCGCTTGGCGGCGGCGCCCTGCTTGGCCGCAAGCCGCGACGCGGCGACCGGGTGCCGGATGTGCCTTGCGAGCGCGAGGACGGCGCCGCCTCGCGGTTGCACGCCGAGCTCGGGGGCCATTGGGCCGTGCTGGGGCCGCGGGCCGGTGCGGACGGCTGCCTCTCGACCGCCCGGCGACGGCTCGGGGACGACGTGGTGGCGCTGCGGCGCACCGGCGGACCATCCGAGGTGTGGCTGGTGCGCCCGGACGCCCACCTGGCCTGGCGTGGCCGAGGCGACTCCGTCAGCCTTGAGCGGTGGCTGCGGAACGCGCTACGCACCGGACGGGCGAAGGGATGACCGAACCGGGACCGGCGTCCGGCGCCTCCCGTGGCCGGGGCAGGCCACGAGATCCCGACGCCGATGACGCGATCCTTCGTGCGGCGTTCGAGCTCTTCGTGGAGCGCGGGGTGGACGGCACCAGCATCGAGCAGATCGCCAAGCACGCCGGCGTTGGCAAGCTGACCGTGTACCGCCGCTGGTCGTCAAAGGAGGAACTGCTCGCGGCGGCGATCGAGCTGATCATCGAGGACGACGGGCCGTGGCCGGCCAACGACGAGCTGGAAAGGGCCGAGCCGCGCGAGATCGTCGAACGGATGATGCCGGCCGCGGCGGAAATGGCCGCTACGCCGAGATACCGGGCGATGATGGCACGCATGCTGGGTTCCAGCGTAAGTCACCCATCGCTGATGGCGACCTACTGGAAGCACTACATCCTGCCCCGGCGGGAAGCCGTCGGCGCGATGCTGGAGTACGCCAAACGGCAGGGCACCGTGGCATCCGACGCGGACGTCGACGTGCTGATTGACATGATGGCCGGTGCGGTGATGTACCGGGTGCTCCAGCCGAACCCGCCGGACGCCGCCGAGATGCGCCGGTACCTGACGGCCGTCTACCGTCAGGTCGGCCTCCTGCCACCGGACGGCGCACCGGAGTAACCCCAATATGCATCCATATTGGGGTACCGGCGCCGCGTGCGGATGGGTCTGCGGAGCGTGTTCAATGAATCGGGCCGGTAGTCGGGGATTCCCCGCGACCACCGGCCCGTGTCCGTGCTGAGGCGACGCCCTACACGTCGTAGTAGAGCGCGAATTCGTAGGGGTGCGGGCGCAACCGCAACGGGTCGATCTCGTGTTCCCGCTTGAACTCGATCCAGGTCTCGATCACGTCCGGTGTGAACACGCCGCCCTCGAGCAGGAACTCGTGGTCCGACTCCAGGGTGTCCAGCACCGATCCCAGATCGGACGGTACCTGTGCGACATCCTTGAGCTCCTCGGGCGGAAGCTCATAGAGGTCCTTGTCGATCGGCGCGGCCGGCTCGATCTTGTTCTTGATGCCGTCCAGCCCGGCCATCACCATCGCGGAGAACGCCAGGTACGGGTTGCCCGAGGAGTCCGGGCAACGGAACTCGATCCGCTTGGCCTTCGGGTTGTTACCGGTGATCGGGATCCGCACGCAGGCCGAGCGGTTGCGCTGCGAGTACACCAGGCTGACCGGCGCCTCGAAGCCGGGCACCAGCCGGTGGTACGAGTTCACCGTCGGGTTGGTGAAGGCCAGCAGGCTGGGCGCGTGCTCGAGGATGCCGCCGATGTAGTGCCGCGCCGCGTCGGAAAGCCCCGCGTAGCCGGACTCGTCGTGGAACAGCGGCGCGCCGTCCTTCCACAACGACTGGTGGCAGTGCATGCCGGAACCGTTGTCGCCGAACAGCGGCTTGGGCATGAAGGTCGCGGTTCTGCCTTCCGCCCAGGCGGTGTTCTTGATGATGTACTTGAACAGCTGCAGGTCGTCGGCCGCGTGCAGCAGCGTGTTGAACTTGTAGTTAATCTCCGCCTGGCCCGCGGTGCCGACCTCGTGGTGCGCGCGCTCCACGGTGAAGCCGGAGTTCCCCAGGTTCAGCACCATCTTGTCGCGCAGGTCGGCGAAGTGGTCGACAGGGGGCACCGGGAAGTACCCGCTCTTGTACGCGGTCTTGTAGCCCTTGTTGCCGCCTGCCTCGTCCGCGCCGGTGTTCCACCAGCCCTCGATCGAGTCGATCTCGTGGAACGACTGGTTCTCGCTGTGCGAGAAGCGAACGGAGTCGAAGGTGTAGAACTCCGCCTCCGGGCCGAAGAACGCGGTGTCGGCGATGCCGGACTCGGTGATGTACTGCTCCGCCTTGCGGGCGATGTTGCGCGGGTCGCGGCTGTACGGCTCGCGGGTGAACGGGTCGTGCACGAAGAAGTTCAGGGTCAGCGTCTTCTCGATCCGGAACGGGTCGATCCGCGCGGTGTACGGGTCCGGCAGCAGCAGCATGTCGGATTCGTGAATCGACTGAAAACCGCGTACGGACGAACCGTCGAAGGCCAGGCCGTTGGTGAAGGTGTCCTCGTCGAACGAACTCGCCGGGACGGTGAAGTGCTGCATGATGCCCGGAAGGTCGCAGAACCGGACATCGACGAACTTCACGCCCTCATCCGAGATGAAGCGGAGGACCTCGTCGGGAGTGGTGAACACGCTCGTTGGCTCCTTACAAGTCTGTCTGCTGCCACGGCAGTCCTGCTCGTGCATGCCGACACCAGACCGCACGCTTTCGACCGCAGACGCTAAGAGTGCGGTGTTGCCCGGTCATCACCCGAATGTTTCGCAGGTGTTAACTAGCCGCACAAATCTCGCGTCACGCTACTCGTGGCTGCCCGGATCGGACATCAGCCACTGGGACGGCATACCCTGGACGGGTGGTGAAGTGGGCGGGTAGCTGGCTGTCCGGGCCGCGTTCGGCGCTCGAGCCGGGCGCGGACGCGGGCGATCGTGCGTCACAGAACTGGTCCGGAGAACGCCTCGGCCTGCCCGAGTCGGGCGCCGGCGCGGTCGCCAGCACCGGTCGCCGTGCCGCCGCGCTGCTCATCGATGTCATCGTGGCCGGTCTGGTCGCCGGCCTGTTCACCGCGCCCGAGCTGCCACGGAACTGGAGCGTGCTGGCCTGGTTCCTGATCACGGTGGTGACCGTGTCGCTCTTCGGGTTCACGCCAGGCAAGGCCGTGCTCGGTGTCCGGATCGTTCGGATGGACGGCGCGTCGATGGTCGGAGTGCCGCGCACGGTGGTCCGCACCGTGCTGATCTTCTTGATCATCCCTGCGGTGATCTGGGACGCCGACCGGCGCGGACTGCACGACAGGGCGGCCGGCACGATCGCGTTGTGCACCCGCTAGCCGGCCGCGCGGCTGACGCGTGCGCTGAGCGCGCGGAGTTGCTCGGCGAGCTGCGGAGGTTCGTGCACCTCGAACTCGCAGCCGAGCATCGCCATGCGGTGGGCCAGCCACTCGAGCGAATCGTCCCTGCTGCTGTCCAGCAGGCAGCTGTGCTCGTCGATCGGCCGCACGTCGCCGGGGGCGTCACCGAGCCGGCCCGCGACCCTGCTGGCTGGCGCGTGCAGCGTCACCACCATCCGGAAGGTCGGCAGGCCCCAGTCGGAGCGCCTACCCGCGACGAACGCGGCCGCGTCCTCGGCCGGCAGCTCGCGCGGGCTCGCCCGGACGCCGGTCGGGAATGGATCGGTGATCCGGTCGACCCGGAAGCTCCGCCAGTCGTCGCGGTGGTTGTCGTAGGCGACCAGGTACCAGCGGCGGCCGGCATGGACCAGCCGGAGCGGTTCCACGAGGCGTTTGCTCTCCGTCCCGTCGCCGTCCCGGTAGCCAAAGCGCAGCCGCTCCGCCCCGGCACTCGCCGCGACGAGCACGGTGAGGTCGTCGGGATCGACGGTCGGCCCATCACCGGCAAGCGGCATGGTGGCGGCGTTCACCGTGCTGACCCGATGCCGTAGCCGGGACGGCAGCACCTGGATGACCTTCGCCAGCGCCCGGACCGAGGCTTCCTCGATACCGGCCACGGCATGCCCGGCCGCGGCGCGCAACCCGACCGCGATGGCCACAGCTTCTTCGTCGTCGAGCAGCAGCGGTGGCATGGCGGTGCCCGCGACGAGCCGGTACCCGCCTTCCGCGCCCATCGACGAGCGCACCGGGTAGCCGAGCTCCCGCAGCCGGTCGATGTCGCGGCGGATGGTGCGCGGGCTGACACGTAGCCGTTCGGCGAGTTCGCTGCCCGGCCACTCGCGTGGGGTCTGCAGTAGGGACAGCAGATTCAGCAGCCGGGACGGTGTGTCGCTCATGAGTCCAAGAATGCCAGCCATCTGGGACAGAAACTGACCTACATGGCCTCTAACGTCGACGGCGCTTGTGCACATCACCTGACCACATCACCTGACCACATCACCAGACCACATCGCCGAGACCGACATCGCCGAGACCACTGAAAGGCAGCGACCATGAACACCGACATCCGGCCGTTCCGGATCGACATTCCCCAGGCTGACCTGGACGAGCTGCGCGCTCGGCTGGCCCGCACCCGCTGGCCCGCGCAGCTGCCCGGCGACGGGTGGAGCCGCGGCGTTCCGGTCGGCTATCTCAAGGAGCTCGCGGAGTACTGGCGCACCGGCTACGACTGGCGCGAGCACGAGGCTGAGCTGAACGAGTTCGACCAGTACACCACTGAGATCGACGGTCAGCGCGTTCACTTCCTGCACGTCCGCTCGCCGGAGCCGGACGCCATGCCGTTGCTGCTCACACACGGCTGGCCGAACTCGATCGTGGAGTTCAGCAAGCTCATCGGCCCGCTCACCGACCCCCGCGCGCACGGCGCCGAGGAGGCGCAGGCGTTCCACGTCGCCGCGCCGTCCGTGCCAGGGTTCGCATTCTCCGATCCGCCGAGGGAAACCGGCTGGACCGTCACGCGGGTGGCCGGGATCTGGGTGGAGTTGATGCACCGGCTCGGCTACCCGCGCTACGGCACGCACGGCGGCGATCTCGGCGCCTACCTCGCGCCCGAGGTCGCCAAGCTCGTCCCGGAGCAGGTGATCGGGGTGCACATCAACGGCGGGTTCGGCTTCCCGACCGAGCAGGACGTCCCGACGATGACCGAGGACGAGCTGGCCGAGTACGCGAAGCTGCAGGACCAGAACTGGATGAACGGCGTGGACCACCACGCGCTACTCCGGGCCGCGCCGCAAACCTTCGAGTACGGCTGGCACGATTCCCCGGTCGCGCTGCTCGCCTGGATGTTGCAGAAGTTCAACGAGTTCTCCCTCGCGGCGGCACCGCCCGACCAGGTGCTCGATCGCGATCAGATCCTTACCAACGTGAGTCTGTACTGGCTGACCGGGACGTCGGGATCGTCGTCGTGGCCGATGTACGACAGCAGCAGCTTCGCCTGGCCGGCGGGGCAGACCGCGGTGCCGAGCGGGGTCTACAGCGGCGGGCCCGCGCTGTTCCGGCGGCTCGCCGAACGCGACAACACCATCGTCCACTGGCCGGAAGGAAACCCCGGCAGCCACCATTTCGTCGCCATGGACGTACCGGATGCCCTGGCCGCCGACCTGCGGACGTTCTTCAGCAAGCTGCGGCAGGCGGTTTTGCCGAGCGGGCCAGCCACCACGTGACGGACCGCAGGCGACCGCCAGGCGACGATGACGGCCGTAGCGTGGACGGCTGGGCGTCAGCGGCGGCGGATGGTGCGCTGCACGTTGCGCATCTTCGCGCCTTGCGGGGTGGGCCCCTTCGGCATTGCCGAACCCCTGCTCGCCAGCGCGGACAGCTTCGCCTCAAGCGCTTCCACCTGACCCTTACCCAGGTTGCGGGGCAGCTTTGTCAGGTGGTTCTGCAGCTTGCGCAGCGGCACCTGCCCTTCCTCGTGACCAATGGTGACGTCGTAGATTGGGGTGTCGCCGACCAACCGGGCGACGCGCTTCTTCTCCTGCGCGAGCAACCCCTTCACCCGGTGCGGTGCTCCCTCGGCGACCAGCACCACGCCCGGCCGGCCGAGCACTCGGTGCACCGCGTCCAGCTGCGTGGTGCCCGCGACGGTGGGGGTGACCCGCCAGTTGCCGCGCAGGTTGTCCAGTGCCCAGGCGGCGGCACCTGGCTGGCCGTCGGCCTTGCTGTAGACGTTGCGCTGCACCCTGCGCCCGAACACGATCACCGCGCCGAGCAACCCGAGTGCGATACCGACCGGCAACAACATCCACTGGATGTTGAAGATGAATCCGATACCGAATACCGCGCCTGCGATGATCAAGAACGTCCCGATCAACCACGGGATGAGGCCCTTGTCCTCGCGACGCTGCATCTTGAAGGCTTGGAAGATCTGCCCGCGCTTGGCCTTGCTCGCGGCCCGCTTCGCGCGCTTGGCTTCCTTCTTCTCTTCCTTGGTCATGCCCTGCTTGCCGGCCATGCCGTCCAGGATACGGCCGGCCCTCGGCGGTCAGGTAACCGCTCGGCAATCCAGCCCGTCCGCCATGTCGGCGGTCTCTGCGAGGATGCCGGCATGGCGGGGAGGACGGCTCAGGACGATCGACTGCTCGCCGGGCTCGACCCGGAACAGCTGGCCGCGGTGCGGGCGCCGCGCGGGCCGGTGTGCGTGCTCGCGGGGGCCGGCACCGGCAAGACGCGCACCATCACGCATCGGATCGCGCACCTGGTGCGCTCCGGGCATGTGGCCGCCGGCCAGGTACTGGCGGTCACGTTCACCGCGCGGGCGGCTGGCGAGCTGCGCGCCCGGCTGCGCGGGCTTGGCGTGGAAGGCGCGCAGGCACGAACGTTCCACGCAGCTGCGCTGCGCCAGCTGCGCTACTTCTGGCCGCGGGTGGTCGGCGACCAGCAATGGGATCTGCTCGAGGGCAAGCTACGGCTCGTCGGGCAGGCCGCGCAGCGGGCAGGGGTGGACACCGAGCCTGAGACGTTGCGCGACCTCGCGACCGAGGTGGAATGGGCGAAGGCCTCGCTGATCAGCCCGGACGATTACCCCGCGGCGGCCGCCAAGGCCCGCAGGCAGACACCGGCCCCCGCGCCGCGGGTAGCGAGCGTGTACCGCGACTACGAGCAGCTGAAGAACCGCGCGCGGCGGTTGGACTTCGATGATTTGCTACTGCACACCGCGGCCGCGCTCGAAGAGCATGGGGAAGTGGCCGACGAGTTCCGGGACCGCTACCGCTGTTTCGTCGTCGACGAGTACCAGGACGTCACGCCGCTGCAGCAACGCGTACTGGACGCCTGGCTCGGCCGGCGGGACGACCTCACCGTGGTCGGCGACGCCAACCAGACGATCTACTCGTTCGCTGGCGCCTCCCCGCGCCCGCTGCTGGATTTCTCCCGCCGGTTCCCGGAAGCCACCGTGGTGCGCCTCGAGCGGGACTACCGGTCCACACCGCAGGTGGTCGCGCTGGCCAACAAGGTGATCGCGGGCGCGCGGGATCGGCCGGCCGGTTCCCGGCTGCGGCTGGCTGGCCAGCGTCCGGACGGGCCCGAGCCGCGGTTCACCGAGTTCGACGACGAGCACGCCGAGGCCACCGCAGTGGCCGCCCGGATAACGGAGCTAATCGACTCCGGAGTGCCGGTCAGCGAGATCGCGGTGCTGTACCGGGTCAACGCCCAGTCCGAGGAGTACGAGCAGGCGCTGACCGAAGCGGACGTTCCCTACCTGGTCCGTGGCGGCGAGCGGTTCTTCACCCGCCCCGAGGTTCGCCAGGCCATGACGGCGCTGCGCTCGGCAGCGGCCGAACCGCCGGACGGCGAGCTGCCCGGGGCGGTCCGCGCACTGCTCGAGCCGATCGGGCTGACCCAGCAACCACCGCCAGGGGGTGCGGCGAGGCAGCGCTGGGAATCGCTGCTCGCGCTCGTCGAGCTCGCCGAGGAGCTTGCGTCCACAACGGACGGAGCGAACCTCGAGCGGTACGTCGCCGAGCTGGAGCAGCGAGCGCAGGCACAACACCCGCCGACCGTGGAGGGTGTCACCCTCGCCTCGCTGCACGCCGCCAAAGGGCTGGAATGGGACGCGGTGTTCTGCGTGGGCCTGGTGGAGGGCACCCTGCCGATCCAGCACGCGCTCGGCGAGAACGCGGCGAGCCCGGACGCGGTCGAGGAGGAGCGCAGGCTGTTCTACGTCGGCGTGACGCGCGCGAGGGAACATCTGTGGCTGTCCTGGGCGCTGGCCAGGTCCACCGGGGCACGCCGAGGGCGGCGGTGCAGCCGGTTCGTTTACGGCCTGCTGCCGGAAAACCATCCGTCCACTCGCCCTGCCGCGCCACGCAAACCGCAGGGTGGATCGGCGGCGAAACCGCGTTGCCGGATATGCGACACACCGCTCACCGAGACACTGGCCGTCAAGCTCGGCCGCTGCTCGGGCTGCCCGGCGAATCTGGATGAGGTGTTGCTCGAGCGGTTGAAGGAATGGCGCTTCGAGCGGGCCAGGGAGCTCAAGGTGCCCGCGTATGTGGTGTTCACCGACGCCACGCTGGTCGCCATCGCGGAGCAGCGGCCGACGGATCCCAGCGCGCTGGTGTCGATTTCCGGTATCGGCGCGACAAAGTTGGAGCGGTTCGGCGACGATGTGCTGTCGCTCGTGCGAGGCGAGTGAGCCGAACGTAAGAGGTCATACCCCAAGTGGGCGGAAAGTCGAAAAACCTGTTGCCCCGCGTTCGTGTCGCGCAATACTCTGCACGTACTGGGTGGAATGAGTCTGAGCTCCCGAAGGAGGTGGCCTTAGTGAAGACGATCAAGAACGTCGGCATCCCTGGCTACCTGCGTTCCGGGGGCTTCGGCATGTCCGGGGCTCAGCGAGTGGATAGCAAAGCGATTCGCGTGAACGCGCGCGCCGCGCGGATGCGCGAAGTCCACCCGATTCTCCTCGGACAGGTTGTCGCCGACCACGTTCGCGTCGTGCCAACCCAGCCGAATGCCGTTCCGCCGTCTCGCTATATGCGAGGGGTGTATGGCCCATAGGTCAAAGACCCCTCACAGGCTACGAAGGCCGCGGAACCGCAAAGTCGGATCCGCGGCTTTTTTTGTGGCCACATTCGATCCGAGTGACACCGCAATCACTGCCGGAGATGAACAGGAGCGAAGAGATGTCATTACCCACCGTTCCGCGAACGCGTGGTGCTATGCCCGAGCCGTACACCGCCGCGGGCGAGGCATTCAGCGCCGGGCTCGCGAACGGATTGCCGCCGGTGGACCTGGACCTACCCTGCCGCCTCAGCGACCCGGACCTGTGGTTCGCCGAGGCGCCCACCGACCTCGAGCACGCCAAGGCGTTGTGCGCCGACTGCCCGATCCGTGCGGAGTGCCTGGCCGGCGCTCTCGAGCGGCGGGAGCCGTGGGGTGTCTGGGGCGGCGAGATCTTCGAGCGTGGCGTGGTCGTGGGCCGAAAGCGCCCGAGGGGCCGGCCGCGCAAGGCGGACGTGGCCGCCAGGCAGGCGGCGCAGACGGCCGCCAACACCGGGGACAGCCAGGAGGAAGCGGCATGAGCGGCATCGACCGAACGGACCACACGCGGCCGCACGGGCAGCCGCGTATCGAATCGAATCCTCAGAAGGACCGAACCACAATGTTGATCTACGAAGATTTAGCCAGAGCACGAATGCAGGAGGCGGAACGCTCCGCCTCTCAGTATCGGCTGGTCCATCGGCTACGTACCGCCAGGCGATGGCGGCGGTTGGAAAGGTGGGTGAGCGAGCACGCTCGCCGGCATGCCGACAGTGGCTAGCGGTGATTGATCACGGCTTCCCCGGGTTCGTCGGGGGCTCGGGGAAGCCGCATTGTGCGCGACGTGCCAAGCTCGTAGTCGTGGGCATGCATACACACGACGACATCGACTGGTCGGCGCGGCTGTCCGTGATGCGACGGGGCGATCTGCTGCGAGCGGGAGCCCTTCGGGACACCGCTCGGCGGTTGTCCACCGGGCTGCCCGAGGACGCGCGGGTACTCGACATCGGATGCGGCACCGGCGGGATGGGCATCGCGCTGGCGGAACTCCTCGGCGAGCGGGGTGGCGGCACGGTGGTGCTGGTGGACGCGGTGCCGGAGCTGCTGGACGAGGCCGGCACCGCGGTTCGCGCGGTGGCGGGTGAGGTGGTTCGGGTGCACACCGTGCTCGCCGACCTGGCCGGTGACGAGCTCGTCGAGTTGCTGGATCCCGCCCACCTGGTGTGGGCCTCAAGGGTGCTGCATCACCTGCCCGACCAGCAGGCCGGTCTGAACCGGTTGACTAGGACGGTCCGCACCGGCGGCACCCTGGCGATCTCCGAAGGCGGCCTGCAAACCAGCTGCCTGCCGTGGGACATCGGGGTCGGCGAACCGGGGTTGGAGGAGCGGCTGCACGCCGCGCGCGAGGAATGGTTTCGCGGGATGCGGGCCGGGATGCCGGACGCGGTGCGGATGCCGTACGGGTGGCCGGTCGCGCTGGCCGAGGCCGGGCTGACCGCGGTGTCCTCGTTCAGCTACCTGGTGGATCATCCGGCGCCCGCGTCGCACGAGGCGCGGGAACACGCCATCGAGCGCGTCGGGTGGCTGGCCGAGGTGGGGGAGGAGTGGCTGAGCGAGCAGGATCGGCAGGTGGTGCGGCGGCTGCTGGATCCGGCGGACGACGCGTATCTCGGCGCGCGCGATGATCTTTTCTTGCTCTACGCCGACACCATCCACTGTGGACGTAAATGAGCGGGGACAGCTGCGTCCGGTGCGCGAGGAGCAAGGAGTCGGACGACGCGCTCCGGGCGCTGTCCTGGGTAGCCGAGCGGGACGGCGCCGCGATGCGGTGGCTGTGCCCGGACTGCGCGCGTGACCACGTGCGGGACATCGAGGGCAAGCTGCCGCGCGACTACTGGTGAACGGGAAGGCACCGACGATTCGCGGCCGTCCCTGCCGATTCCCCGGCTGTCCCCGAAAGGAGATCACCGCTGCCGCGCTTGCGCTTCGCGTTCAGGCTGGGCGGGCGACAGTGCCGCGGGGTTCATCGGGTTCGATCCGTACCGGCGGCCGTTTTCGCTTGGACGCGGCAAGGAAGGCGCGGCTCAGCTCCCGGATGACGCCGTCCGGGTCGCCGTGCAATCGCGCCGGTGCGGTGTGCACCGCGACCACACCGCTCGCGCTCAACGCGGCCAGCTCGTGACGGGTGCGCGGATGTGCGGCCCCGACCGTCCAGGCGAGCGCCACCTCGTCCCACCACGCGGTCACCTCGGCGAGTTCACGGCCCCGGCCATCGCGCACGGTGACGTCCCACCGAGGGGCGGGGATCGGCGTATACGAGACCAGCCGGCGGGCGAACACCTGCGCGGCCGGCTCGGTGCCCTGGCCGAGCGAGGCCAGTGCCTCCCTCGGCGCCGCGGAACCTCGCTGGCTGCCGGCGTCCAGCTCGGCACGCAGCTCGGAGACGGTGCACAACCCGTGGCACACCGGCAGGGCGAGCAGCCGGCGCAGCTCGTCGGCGTCCGGTTCCCTGCGCGCCGCGTCCAGCGCCGCGCGTGCCGGTGGGGCATAGCTCAGGCCGTCGGCGTGCCGGCGGCCCTGCGGGCGCGTGGTGCGTTCCAGGTGCACGAAACCGTGGGCGATCAGCCGGCGATCCGCCGGCAGCAGCACATGGACCTGGCCGGTCGGCCGGGCCCGTGCGCCGTGCGCGCGCAGCGCGTCGAGCCCGGTGATCATCGCGCCGTCGCCGGCGTAGGTGAGCGCCGCGCGCAGCAGCTGGCGCCGATTTGGCGGCGCGGTGCTCAGCAGGATCACCCCGGGCAGCAGGCGCTGCCACGGGCCGTGCGGCCGGCATCGGGCGGCGATCACCGAGTTGGAAACCCCGGCGGCACGTAGGTCCCGCCGATGGATCACGCCGTCGGCCACCGTGTTACGGATCGCCATGAGATCGGCACGTGAAGTGGTCATGGTTTCGATCGTCGATGACCCAGCGCGTTCGCGGGGGCACTTCGCGCGAAGTGTGGATAACTGGGAGCGCCAATGGCACATTCGTGACCTGCGGCTGAGTAAAGCTACCTACTCTCGCCGCGGGTAACTACTGGCTTCACGCCGCGAAGCCCGGCTGCCATCGCTCCACGATGCCGCGCAGCTCCAACTCGGCGTCCAGCTGGCACAGGATGCCGACCGCCCCTGCGGTCACCCGGTGGATCATCAGCCATTGCGGCGGCAGGTTCAGCGACCGCCCGGTGTGGAAGTCCTGCCGGCGCACATCGCTGAGCCGGCCGGCCTGCCGCTGCGCCCAGCGCCGGGTGAAGTGGAAGCGCTCGCATTTCAGCGGTTCGACGAACGGCGTGAGGTAGGCGTGCACGTCCTCGGGGTCCAGCTCGGTGTCCGGCCGCACGAAGCCCTCCGCGCGGAGCGTGTCGAACAGCTCGGCCTGCCGATCCTCGAGCGCGAGCCGCATGATCCTGCCGAGCGCCAGCGGGGTGCCTTCCGGCAGCCGCGCGACAAGACCGAAGTCGATCACGCACATCCGCCCGTCGTCGCGCAGCATGAAGTTGCCCGGATGCGGGTCGGCGTGCAGCATCTTCGCGCGCGGCGGCGACGAGTAGTGGAACTCGGCGAGCAGCCGACCGGCCGCGTTGCGCTGCTCGACGGTGCCCTCCTGGATGATCGCGGCCAGCGGGGTACCGGTGGTCCACTCGGTCACCATGACCTTGGGCGAGCTGGCGACCACCTTCGGTACCAGCACGTGGTCGTCTCCGTCGAACGCGGCGGCGAACGCCCGCTGGTTGTCCGCTTCGGTCCGGTAGTCGAGCTCCTCGTCCATCCGCTCGGACAGCTCCGCGAGCAGCGGCTTCACGTCGGCGCCCGGTAGCACCGCTTGGAACAGCCGGCTGAACCGCTGTAGCTGGCGCAGGTCGCTGCGCAGCGCTTCGTCCGCGCCGGGGTACTGCACCTTGACGGCAACCTCGCGGCCGTCGTGCCACACACCGTGATGCACCTGCCCGATGCTGGCCGCGGCGATCGGCTCGTCGTCGAACTCGGTGAACCGGCGCCGCCAGGCCCGGCCGAGCTGCTCGTCGAGCACCCGGTGGGTCATCCGCGCGGACATCGGTGGCGCCGCCGACTGGAGCTTGGTCAGCGCCTCGCGATAGGGCGCCGCGTACTCGTCCGGCACCGCGGCCTCGAACACGCTCAGCGCCTGGCCGAACTTCATCGCGCCGCCCTTGAGCTGGCCGAGCACCGCGAACAACTGCTCGGCGGTCCGTTCGGACATCACCGCGTTGATCTCGTCCTGGCTCTGCCCCGCCAGTCGCCGGCCCCAGCCGCCGACCATGCGGCCGGCAACGCCGATTGGCAGGCTGGCGAGCTTCACCGTGCGGGCCGCTGCCCGGCGGGGCAGCTCTGCGGAAGAATCGGTCACGCAACGATTCTCTCCGCTCATCGCGATCAGCGCACCCAAATCACGATCTATGCCCGGCAGCAGCCGCAGGCCGGGTGGGGTGGCCATGCGGTGCGTCGCACCGCGCAGGCGAACGGATCGACCTCTACCTGCGCGTTCCACACCGGAGGCGGTACCGAAGGAGTGCGCTCGAGCAGCGCGAGCACCTGTCCGGCGGCGAACGCGACGGTCGCGGTCGCGCCGGCCAGGTCGGCGGGCAGTGCCCGGCCGGCGAGCTGGCCGGCCACCGTCGGCCAGCACGGATCCCGGTCCGCCCGGTGCAGATCGGCGCACCGCAGGCAGCTGGTCCTGCCCGGCACCACCAGTGGGCCTACCAGCCCGCGACCCTCGCGAACGTGCACCAGCAGGTGCGGGACGCACTCCGCGACCAGCGGGTGCACCAGGTCAGGCAACGGCACCGCGGCGTCGGCGAGCACCACCAGCTCCGGCCCCGAGCGCGACCGGTGCCGTGGCGTACCGGTGGCTGCCGCCCGGATGGCCCTGGCCGCGGCCCTCGATCGGTGCATCCCGAGATCGGTGCTGGTGTAGCCGCAGCCAAGGTCCTCCTGCCGCACCCTGCCCTCGGCCTGCACGCGCACCCTGCCGACCCCGGCCCCGGCAAGCGAGCAGGCGATGCCGATCGCCAGCCGCCCGTCGCCGATCACCCGCACGTAGCCGCGGGCGCGCGCGTCGATGAGTGCGTCACCGGTTCTGCGGAGCCGGCCGGCGCCCCTGCCAACGTCGACGTTGTGCTTGGCCCTGAGCACCGCCGCGACCGCGTCCTGACGCAGCTGGCAGGGCGCCGGGCGGGGTGCCCCCGCCGCGTCCTCGAGCAGCCCTGCTTCGGTGAGCCCGGCGAGCACATCGCACATCGCGCCCGCGTGCTCACCGGCGGCGTCGAGGACGGCGTCCGAGGTGCGGGAGCCGTCCAGCTGGCGGAGGATCTCCGCCACGCCCTTCGGTAGCCCGCTGATCACCATCGCGTGCCTCGGGTCGAGGCCGATCTGGAGCTCACCGCCGCGGCGGCCAAGTACCGGAAGGCCGGCGAGCAGTTTCGGGCGGGCCGGCAGCCGGGCGGGCGCTTCGGTCGTAGTGGGTAACGCGTTCATACCGGTCGGTGTACAACGGAGTGACGCAAGAGCCCAAATGAGTTGTCCACAGACTCCCGCCGGCCGAAGTCACATCACTCACACCTGTTGGGGCGCACCGAATGTCGGTCGTTGGTCGTACCGTAAGAGCGTGGCCGAATCACGTGTCGAGGTGCGCCGAAGCAAGCGACGCAAGCGCACGGTCACCGCCTATCTGGACGGTGACGCCCTCGTCGTGCTCATCCCCGCGAGAATGAGCAGGGCGGAAGAAGAACATTGGGTCGCCGAGATGCAACGCAAGCTGTTGCGCGGCGAGAGCCGGCGCCGTTCACCAGCGCGCGAGTCGGACGCCGCGCTGCTGCTCAGGTGCTCGGAGCTCAACGAGAAGTACCTGAACGGCAGGTCGGTCCCGACGAGCGTTCGCTGGGTACGGCCGATGCGTACCCGGTGGGCGTCGTGCACGCCGACGGAGGGCACGATCCGGATCAGTGAGCGACTCCGGGACGCGCCTGCCTGGGTGCTGGATTATGTGCTGGTGCACGAGCTAGCGCACCTTCGCGTGGCCGCACACAACGCCCAGTTCTGGTCGCTGGTGCGAAAATATCCGCGGACCGAACGTGCCATTGGGTACCTGGAAGGGCTCTCCGCGGCCGCCGGGCTGAACCTGTCGCTGGACGACGACTAGAGCTGGACGACGACTAGACGGGTACCCGCCAACTCGATCAAGGGCGGCGAGCTACCGCCGTCAGGCGCGCTCGCCGCTGGCGCTCGAATCGCCACCGTCGTCGTCCTCGGAGTTCCCCGAGTTCCCCGAGTTCCCCGAGTCCTCGGAGTCGCCGGACGACTCGGTGGTGTCCTCGTCGGTCGCACCGACGTCCTCGACCGTCGCCGAGGAGTCGTCGTCAGAGGCGGTGGCCGCTTCCTCTTCCTGACGCCGGGTCCGTTCCAGCGCCGCGATCGGATCGTCCAGCTCGGCCGCGTACTCCTCGGAGGTCACCTGGCTGGCACCGAGCCGCTCGGCGAACGCCATCGGGTCGTCCAGGTCCTCGGCGGTGGGAATCAAGTCGGGGTGCGCCCACACGCCGTCGCGGGTGGCGTTGCCGTGCTGATCGCCGACCAGCCGCCACAGCGACGACGCCGCGCGCAGCCTCCGGGGACGCAGCTCGAGACCGACCAGGGTGGCGAACGTCTGCTCGGCAGGACCGCCGGACGCCCGGCGCCTGCGCAGTGTCTCGCGCAGCGCATCGGCACCCGGCAGCCGGTCGCTGACCGCGTCCGCGACCACCACGTCCACCCAGCCCTCGACCAGCGCGAGCAGCGTTTCCAGTCGCTTCAGCGCGGCCTTCTGCTCCTCGGTGGTTTCCGGTTCGAGCATGCCGGACTGCATGGCCTGCTCGATCGACGCCGGGTTCGAGGGGTCCACCTGGCTGGCCAGCTGCTCGAGCGCACTGGTGTCCACCCGGATGCCGCTGGCGAACTCCTCTACCGTGGCCAGCAGCCGCTGGCGCAGCCATGGCACGTGCGCGAACAACCGCTGGTGCGCGGCCTCGCGTGCGGCCAGGAACACCATCACCTCGCTGGCCGGCCGCTCGAGGCCCTCGGTGAACTGCTCGATGTTCGCCGGCAGCAGCGCGGCGGTGGCGTCCGGGCCGAGCGGCAGGCCGACGTCGGTCGAGGTGAGCACTTCGCCTGCCAGCTGCGCGAGAGCGTTGCCCAGCTGGGAGCCGTAGGCCATGCCGCCCATCTGGCCGAGCATGGACAGCAGCGGGCCGGCCTGTTGCTTGGCCTCCTCGGGCAGCGCCGACATCCACGCGCTTGACACCTGCTGCGCGACCGGGTCGCAGAGCCGTTGCCAGGTCGGCAACGTGTTCTCCACCCAATCCTTCGCGGTCCACGCCTTCGTCGTGGTGGCGCCCGCCGGCAAGATCGTCGCCGCGTCCAACCAGAGCTCGGCGAGATGAGCGGCGTCGCGTACCGCGGCCTCGTCCACGTTCGTCGAGGAGCTGCCGAGGCGCTGAACGGCGATCTGCTTGGCGAGGTCGTAGTTCACCGGACCACTCGTGTTGCCGGCTTGGCTGAGCATCTGCCCCAACTGGCTGAGCATCTGGCCCAGCTGGTTGAACGCGTCGGCCGGATTGCCGGAGCCCCCGGAACCAGGTTGTCCCGACCCGCCGCGGGCAGGGTCGTTCTCACCACCGTTGTCGGGGTCGGACATGCCGAATCCGAACGGGAGATTGCTCATGCCCCCAACGGTACGCGGCACATCTCCAGCCGTCCGGTCCCGGTTAGCTCCCGCTGGCAAGCGTTCGCGCAGAGCGCACCACGGCCAGCCGGGCGGCCGCTGGCAGGCGCTGTAACACCGTGACCCGACGGCGCTGCCGCTCGCTTCGAACCGGGTCGTACGCTGTGCCACCGTGAGCGCACGGAGCAACAAGCCGCCATCCTCGGAACCGTCGGCGCCGGATCGTGAAACCGCGCCGGACGGCGAGGCGCGAGCCAGCAGGGGTCTCAGCCGGCGCGGCTGGACGATAATGTTCAGCTTCTTCCTGGTTGTGGTGCTCGGGTTGCTCGGCGGCCTGGTGCGGGTGCCGTATGTGGCGCTCGGTCCCGGCCCGACGTTCGACACGCTCGGCGATTTCCGGGGCTCACCGGTGATCAACGTGGACGGTGCGCAAACCCACCGGACCACCGGCCAGCTCCGGATGACCACGGTTTCGCTGACCGACGACGTCACCCTGTTCGGCGCGCTCGGCCTGTGGATCAGTGGCCGTTACGCGCTCGACGCCCGCGAGCAGTACTTCAAGCCAGGCGAGACCGAGGAAGAAGTCGAGAAGGAAAACGTCAAGCAGTTCCGGGATTCGCAGTCGCAGGCGGAGACCGCGGCACTACGGCAGCTCGGTAAACCGATCAAGGTGCTCGCCAAGGAGATCGTCGCGAACAGCCCAGCCGACCACAAACTCGCGCCGGGGGACGAGCTGCTCAAAGTGCACGGGAAGGACATCACCACCCAGGAGGACGTCACCGAGGCGCTGAAAGGCACCCGGCCGGGCCAGACGATCTCGGTGACCTTCCAGCACCGCGGCCAGCAGCGCACGGTGCCGCTGAAGCTGGCCAAGCGCCCGCCGGATCTGCGAGGAGACTTCGGCTTCATCGGGCTGGAACCGGCCGAACGTGCGGACGTCCCGTTCCACATCTCGATCAAGCTGGAGGACGTCGGTGGCCCGTCGGCAGGGCTGATGTTCGCCCTCGCCATCGTGGACAGGCTGACCGAGCAGAACCTGGCCGCCGGCAAGCACATCGCCGGAACCGGAGAGATCGACGACCGGGGCGACGTCGGCGAGATCGGCGGGATCACGTTCAAACTCGTCGCCGCGCGGGAAGCCGGCGCGAACACCTTCCTGGTGCCCGAGGGCAACTGCGCCGAGGCAAGGGACAACGCGCCGGACGGGTTGCGGCTGATCAGGGTCGGCACGCTGAAGGAGGCGATGAACGCGCTGAGCGCGTTGCGCGCCGGCCGGCCGACGCCCAGTTGCTGAGCTCGGAGCTATGACGAGCTGAGGGTTTCGCGCAGCGCCGCCGTGAGGTTGGGCGCGAGCTCGGGATGCTCGATCACTTCCTCCGTGTCGTCTTGCTCGTCGCCGGTGCCGCGCAGCCGGAGCACACATGCCGCCGGGCCGTCCCGCAGCACCGCCGCCACCAGCCGCGCCTCGGTCCGGTCCGGGTGATCCGCCGCGGCAGCGCGCAACCGTTCCGCGTCGATCGCCTCGTCGTCGCTCTGCTGGCCGGGCAGATCCTCCTCGGCTCCCGGTGGCAACACGACGATCTCCTGCGCCAGCGCGCAGCCGAGCACCGTGTCCGGCCACATGATGCCGGCAAGCGCGTCGGCCAGGTCACCCTCCGGAAGGGCGTCCTGCGCGATCGGCGTGAGCGGCGCGGCGGCATCCAACTGGCCAGCCAGGTCGGGCTGCAACTCGAGCAGGCTCGCGGTGGAGACCAGTGCGAACAGCTGCGCGGGCTGATCCCAGCCCGCCGCCGCGACGAACTGCTCCACCTCGCGAGCCAGCGAAGCCATCGTTACTTGATCGTGGCCGGCATCGCCGCCCGGATTATCCGTGGTTGACACCGCAATATGGTGGCATCGAACCCGAGCCGCCGGACGGTGGCCTGCCTGCGATGATGGCCCCGTCGGCCCGCACCCGTCCGTTTTGCCGGATGCCTGCGGGAACCGAAGAGGCCATCCGTAGAGTTAGACACGTTAGGGGCGACCATGCACATTGCGTGCATGGCCGTCCGACCGCGTTGAACGTCACGATCCTGGAGCGTGCCCAGTGGCGACACGGCCCCCCGTTCAAATGCCGAAGCTGTCCCGCCGCAGCCGCATTTTGCTGATCCTTGCCGGCATTGTGGTACTGCTGCTGTTGCTCGGCGCGCGATTGCTGGATACCTACGTCAACTGGCTGTGGTTCGGCGAGGTGGGCTACCGGCAGGTGTTCACCACGCAACTGGTTACCCGGGTGGCGTTGTTCTTCGCGGTGGCCGTGTTGGTTGGCGGCATCCTCGCGATCACCCTGTTGATCGCCTACCGCACCCGGCCGGTGTTCGTTCCGGTAGCCGGAACCGAGGACCCGCTCGCCCGCTACCGCGCCGGGATCGTGCAGCGCGTCCGGTTGTTCGGCATCGGGATCCCGGTGATCGCGGGCCTCATCGCCGGTGCGAGCGCACAGTCCAACTGGCAGGTCGTCCAGCTGTTCATGAACGCGACCAACTTCGGTCGAACGGATCCCGAGTTCGGGATAGACATCGGGTTCTACGCGTTCAAACTGCCGTTCTACACCTGGCTGCTCGGTTGGCTGTTCGTCGGAGTGGTCGTCTCCTTCATCGCCGCCGCGATCTCGCACTACCTGTTCGGTGGTATCCGGTTGGCAGGCCGAAGCGGCCAGCTGACCACTGCGGCGCGCGTGCAGCTCGCGGTGACCGCGGGCATCTTCGTGCTGCTGAAGGCCGTCGAATACTTCCTCGACCGGTACGAGCTGATGTTCTCCGATCGGAACGCGCTGTTCACGGGTGCCAGCTACACCGACTTGAACGCGGTGCTGCCGGCGAAACTGATCCTGCTGTTCATCGCGATCATCTGCGCGGCGGCGTTCTTCGCGGCGGCGTTCACGCGCAACCTGCAGCTACCGGCCATCGCCACCGTGCTGATGGTGCTCTCCAGCATCCTGATCGGTGCGGCGTGGCCGGCGATCCTCGAGCAGTTCTCGGTGCGACCGAACGCCATCCAGAAAGAGTCCGTGCCGATCGAGCGCAACCTGGAGGCGACAAGGGCGGCCTACGGCTTGACCGAGGACAAGGTCACCTACCGGAACTACCCGGGAACCTCGGACGCCGACCCGGCGGAGGTCCGAGCCAATCCGACGATCCCGAACATCCGGGTACTCGACCCGACGCTGCTGTCTCCGACGTTCACCCAGCGCGAGGGGCGGCAGAACTTCTACAACTTCCCCGACCAGCTTGACGTGGACCGCTACCCGACCGAGCAGCCGGATGGCTCCACCAAGATGCAGGACTACATCGTCGGCCTCCGTGAGATCAACACCAACGGGCTTGCCGAGAACCAGCAGTCCTGGATCAACCGGACCATGGTCTACACGCACGGAAACGGGTTCGTCGGCGCGCCGGCGAACACCGTGGACCGCCCGCCGTCGGTCGGCACCGAAGGCGCGTCGGAGCAGGCCCAGGCGGAGTCCGATCAGGGCGGCTACCCGAGGTTCCGGATCAGCGACCTGAACGGGAACAACAGCACGTTCCCGATCAAGGGCGAGAATGCCAGGGTCTACTACGGCGAGCTGGTGACCGACTACGCCATCGTCGGCGGCGACGGTCCTGACACCCCGCGGGAATACGACCCGAGGCCGGCCAAGACGTTCAAGTACAACGGCGATGGCGGCGTGCCGATCGGCAACTGGTTCAACCGGTTGGTCTTCTTCGCGCACGAAGGGGAGCGCAACATCCTGTTCTCCAGCGCCATCGGCGAAGGTTCGAAGATCATGTACAACCGCAACCCGCGGGACCGGGTGCGGGACGTTGCGCCGTGGCTGACCGTCGACGGGGATCCGTACCCCGCGGTGGTCAACGGCGAGATCAAGTGGATCATCGACGGGTACACGACGCTGGAGAACTACCCGTACGCGCAGCGGATGTCCCTCGGCGAGACCACTGTGGACAGCCGGACCGGGATGCCGACGCAGCCCGACGAGAACATCAGCTACGCGCGTAACTCGGTGAAGGCGACCGTGGACGCGTTCGATGGCAGCGTGAACCTGTACTCGGTGGATGACAAGGACCCGGTGCTCAAGGCCTGGCGGGGAGTGTTCCCAGGAGTGGTCAAGCCGTCCAGCGAGATGCCAAAGGGCCTCCAGCAGCATCTGCGTTACCCGGAGGACCTGTTCAAGATCCAGCGTGAGCTGATCTCCCGGTATCACGTCACCAGCCCGCAGGACTTCTACTCGACGCGGACGTTCTGGGACGTGCCACCGGACCCGACCGCGGACGGTGGCACCGACAGCAACACCGACGCGGCCGCCCAGCCGCCGTACTACGTGCTGGCACAGGCGCCGGGGCAGACGACGCCGACCTTCCAGCTGACCAGCGCGCTGCGAGTGCTTGAACGGCAGTTCCTCGGCGCGTGGGTGTCGGCATCATCGGACCCGAAGACCTACGGGCAGTTCACCGTGTTGCGATTGCCCACGGAGAATAACCAGACGGAAGGCCCGATCCAGGCGCAGAACCGGTTCCAGTCGACCGACCGGGTCACCCGGGAACGAACCCTGTTCCAGAACCCGAACGTGGAGCCGGTGTACGGAAACCTGCTCACGTTGCCGGTCAGCGGCGGGATCATGTACGTGGAACCGATTTACATCAGGCGGAAGGACGAGAACGCCTTCCCGCAGCTGGCGAGAATGCTGGTCTCCTACGGCTCCAAGGTCGGGTTCGACTCGACCGTCGGCGGAGCGCTTGACCAGGTGTTCGGGCAGGGCGCCGGGCAGGCGGCTGCCCAGCAGCAGGGTGGCGACGGCTCGGCTGACCAGCAGCCGCAGCAACCCGGTGGTGGCAACAACCAGCAACCGCAGAACCCTGAGATGGCCGCGGCCGTCCAGGAAATGCAGGCAGCGCTGCAGAAGCTGCGTCAGGCCCAGCAGTCCGGGGACTTCGCCGCCCAGGGCGAAGCGCTGCAGGAACTGGACGCCGCGGGCCAGCGGTTCGAACAAGCCCAGGGCGGGTCGTAACGCCCGGGGCGGATTTGCTCCCGCCCCGCGCCGACACGTAGAGTTGTTGATGTCGACGCGGGGTGGAGCAGTTCGGTAGCTCGCTGGGCTCATAACCCAGAGGTCGCAGGTTCGAATCCTGTCCCCGCTACAGATCTGGGAGAGCCCTGTCTGCGGAGTGCGCAGACAGGGCTCTTTCGCGTTGTTGTGGGGCGAAGCCCCCACGCCCCACCCGGGAGGGCTGCGCCCCCCGGACCCCCGTGTGGGGTGCGGGGTGCTTGGGCGCACGAGGCCTGCGGCCCGTGCGCGAGTGGGGCGGCAGGGTCGTTTGGGTGCGTGGGGTGCGGCCGTGCTCGGAGGGTGGTCCCCTTGGGTACGTGGGTGCGCCTCGCGCGGGCGGGCCTTCGGATACCGCAATATGGATGCAAATTGGGTTTTGGGGCCTGGCAGGCGCGGCTAAGCGGAGCTGCTGCGGCGGGATTCGGCTACCACTTCGTGGGCCTCCTCCGAACTGCTGACGGCGGGGCCGGAACCCCAGAGCGGGCGATTCGCCGTCTCCCGTGAGAAGAACACCGCCACCAACCCGACAATCGCCGCGGCCATCATGTACCAGGCCGGCAGGTACTCGCTACCGGTCGCCGAGATCAACGATTGCACGACCAGTGCGGTTGTTCCGCCGAACAACGACACCGAGATGTTGAACGCGACAGACAGCGCGCCATACCGGATCGCGGTTGGAAACAACGCCGGAAGCGTGCCCGGCATGGTCGCCTCGAAGGTCACCAGCATCAAGCCGAGCACCAGTAGCCCCAGGAACGTGAGCAGTGCTGGTCCACTATGGACAAGGGACCCACCCGCGAAGCCCGCGTACCCCTGGGGTAGGCTTTACACGTCGACGCGGGGTGGAGCAGTTCGGTAGCTCGCTGGGCTCATAACCCAGAGGTCGCAGGTTCGAATCCTGTCCCCGCTACAGATCTGGGAGAGCCCTGTCTGCGGAATGCGCAGACGGGGCTCTTTCGCGTTGTTGTGGGGGCGAAGCCCCCACGCCCCACCCGGGAGGGCTTCGCCCCCCGGACCCCCCGTGTGGGGTGCGGGGGGCTTGGGTTGTGTGGGGTGCGGGGGTGCTTGGGCGCACGAGGTTTGCGGCCCGTGCGCGAGTGGGGCGGGCGGGTCGTTTGGGTGCGTGGGGATGCGGCCGTGCGCTAGTGGGGCGGCCGGGTCGTTTCGGTGCGTCGGGTGCGGCCGTGCTCGGAGGGTGGGCCCCGGTCGATTTGCTCCCCGCGCAGCGTGGTGATCGAGTAGTTCCCGCTCGCGTACGCTTCGGGCGCCCGACCATGCCGGGGGCGACGTGGCGCAACGGGACTGTCGGACCTCACTCGTACGGTGGCGAGCATGAAACCACAAGCGAACGCCCTTGCGCTCATCGTCTCCGACATCGCGGCATCGGTCGACTTCTATCGGCGGCTCGGCCTCGACTTCGGAGACGCGACCGGCGACCACATAGAGTGCGAGCTTATGCTGGGATTCAGGCTCATGCTCGACGACGCAGCCATGGCCAAGTCGTTCTATCCGGATTGGACCAAGCCGAGCGGAGGTGCTCACACCGCACTCGCATTCGAGTTCGGCACGCCATCCGAGGTCGACGCGACCTATCGAGAGCTGAATGATGCGGGATTCGGCAGTGCCCATGAACCGTTCGACGCCCCATGGGGACACCGGTTCGCCACCGTGCGCGATCCCGACGGTAACAACGTCGACCTCTACGCCCTACTTTCCCGAGGCTGATCGTCGGCGCGATGCCAACCCCGTGTGGGGTGCGGGGTGCTTGGGCGCAGGAGGCCTGCGGCCCGTGCGCAGGTGGGGCGGGTCGTTTGGGTCCGGTCCGTGCGCGGGTGGGCGCCGGGCTTTTGGGGTGCGCGATGGCTGTGTCCCGCGCGGGGGGGGGGCTTTGGGGATCGCGGGCTTCGCCGCGATCAGTGTGGTTCGGGCGCTGGTCGTGGTCTGCGTGCGGGCGCTCGGGCGCGAAATGTTGCGATACCCGAAACCGCCGGTGTTAGGCCCAACGTCGGCTGGGGAATGAGCCATCTGGCGCACCGCGCACGGCCATCAGCATCGGCCACCTACAACCGGTGCCGTATCGCCGGGACCCGGCGAGATATCGGCCGGCCCCGAAAGCCCTCGAATCCACCGGTAACGGGGCCGGCGACGGGCCGCGGAGAAGCTCCGATCTTGATCATCAGGTGGCCATTGTGGACAGACGGCTGACCGAAACGGCAGGTTCACCGACCAGCCACAATGGACAGAATGGTGGACCACTGTGGACACAGGAGCCGAGTCATGGCACGGTAGATACGTGTCTGAATTGAACGCAACAGCCGCAGCATTGCTTGGTTTGCTACACGATGGTCCGAAGACAGGTGGTCAACTGGTCAGTGAGGCCGGTGAGCGCTTCGGCGCGTTCTTCAGCGTGACCCGAAGCCAGGTATACCGCGAACTGCCGGCACTGGCTTCCGCCGGGCACGTCCGGTTGGGCAAGCAAGGCCCACGCTCCAGCCAGCAGTACGTGATCACCGCCTCGGGCAAGCGCGCCTTCAAGTCCTGGCTCGCCGCCGACGCGGGCCCCGACCACCTGCGCAGCCCGCTGATCCTGCGCCTGGTGCACGCGAACTCGCTGCCCGCGAAGCAGCGCACCGCCCTGATCGACTCGGCGCGCGAGACCTACAGCGCGGAGGCCGACTCCGCCAGGGCAGCGGCGAAGGCCGCCGACGACCCGATCACCAAGGCCGTCGCGGAATTCGGCGCCGCGCGGGCAAAGGCCGCGCTGAAACTGCTCGATTCCATCTGAGTCACGACCGACGGGCTCGCGCCGGACCAGGGCAGCCACAGTAATCAGGACGGCGTACCCTGGCCCGTCGTGAGCACGGATGTCAGTACTGATCTCAGGGAACTCGACAACACCTTGGCGCGTGTCGAGTCGGTCATGGACCTCGAAACGCTGCGCGCCGAGATCGCCTCGCTCGAGGAACAGGCGGTGGCGCCGAACCTGTGGGACGACCCGGAGTCAGGGCAGAAGATCACCAGCCAGCTCGCCCACAAGCAGGGGGAGCTACGCAAGGTTAGCGAGCTACGGCAACGGCTGGACGACCTGAAGGTGCTCTACGAGCTGGCCGAGGACGAAGGCGACAAGCCCAGCCTGGCCGAGGCGAACACCGAACTCGAACAACTCCGCACGGATATCGCCTCCCTCGAGGTACGCACCCTACTGTCCGGCGAATACGACGAACGGGACGCACTGGTGACCGTGCGGTCCGAAGCCGGGGGAGTGGACGCGGCCGACTTCGCCGAGATGCTGCTGCGCATGTACCTGCGCTGGGCAGAGCGGCACGGCTACCCCACCGAGGTCTACGACACCTCCTATGCCGAAGAAGCCGGCATCAAGTCCGCCACCTTCAAGGTGACCGCGCCGTACGCGTACGGAACGCTTTCCGTCGAGCAGGGCACCCATCGCCTGGTACGCATCTCGCCGTTCGACAACCAGAGCCGCCGGCAAACGTCCTTCGCCGGCGTCGAAGTGTTGCCGGCAGTCGAGGAAGCCGACCACGTCCACGTCCCGGAAAAGGACATACGCGTCGACGTGTACCGCTCATCGGGGCCGGGCGGGCAGAGCGTGAACACCACCGACTCGGCCGTGCGCATCACGCACGTACCCACCGGAATCGTGGTCTCGTGCCAGAACGAGAAGTCCCAGCTGCAGAACAAGGCAGCCGCGATGCGAGTATTGCAGGCCAAACTGCTCGAGCGTAAGCGCCAGGAGCAGCGGGCCGAGATGGACGCGCTGCGCGGCGAAGGATCGAGCTGGGGCAACCAGATGCGCTCGTACGTCCTGCACCCGTACCAGATGGTGAAAGACCTGCGCACCGAACACGAGGTCGGCAACCCCACCGCGATACTGGACGGCGACATCGACGCCTTCCTTGAGGCCGGGATCCGGTGGCGCCGTACCCAGGACAGCTGACGGTCGGCGGCCGTCCTGGGTACGGCGCCAAGACGCGCGGGCACCAGGGTAAGACCTGGTTTTCACACACCCGTGAGTACACTCGCCGCTTGTGATCCGACTTGAAGGCGTAACCAAGTCCTACAAGACCTCGACGCGTCCCGCGCTCGACCAGGTCGACGTGGACGTGGACAAGGGAGAGTTCATCTTCTTGATCGGACCATCTGGGTCCGGCAAGTCGACGTTCCTCCGGCTGCTGCTCCGCGAAGAGGTGCCCAGCAAGGGGCGGGTCTACGTGTCCAACTTCGATGTCGCCCGGATGGCCCGGCGCAGGATCCCCCGACTGCGCCAGTCCATCGGGTGCGTGTTCCAGGACTTCCGACTGCTGGCGAACAAAACCGTGGCGGAAAACGTCGCGTTCGCACTGGAAGTCATCGGTAAGCCACCGACGACGATTCGCAAGGTGGTGCCGGAAGTTCTCGAACTGGTTGGACTCGAAGGCAAATCGGACCGCATGCCACACGAGCTCTCCGGTGGTGAGCAGCAGCGCGTCGCGATCGCTCGGGCGTTCGTGAACCGGCCACTGGTACTGCTCGCCGACGAGCCGACCGGAAACCTCGACCCGGACACCAGCCAGGACATCATGCTGCTGCTGGAGCGAATCAACCGCACCGGAACCACGGTGGTGATGGCCACCCACGACCATTCCATCGTTGACTCCATGCGCCGCCGAGTAGTGGAACTCCACCTCGGCAGGGTTATCCGCGACGACAAACGGGGGGTATACGGCGTCGGCCGGTAACCCAGCCCCCGCGAGCAGCAACCCCCGCCCACATCCCCCGACCCACAAGGACTAGCTACCCCGATGCGCGCCAGTTTCGTGTTCAGCGAGGTCCTCACCGGCCTTCGCCGGAATGTCACGATGACCATCGCGATGATCCTGACCACCGCGATCTCGCTAAGCCTGCTCGGTGGTGGCCTGCTGATCGTCCGGTTGATCGACAAGATGCACGACATCTACTACGACAAGATCGAAGTGTCGATCAACCTCACCAAGGATGTCAGCGCGAACGACCAGAAGTGCACCCAGCAACCGTGCACGTCGATTCGCAGCTCGCTGGAGAACAACCCCGGAGTGGAATCCGTGGTGTTCGAGGACAGGAACCGCGCCTACCAGCGGTTCAAGGAGATCTTCGAGGCGGAGCCGGAGCTGGTGAAGCTGGCCCGCAAGGAGGCGCTGCCGGCGTCGTTCCACGTCAAGCTGGTCGACCCGTCCCGCTCCGACGTGATCGTTAAGTCCTACAGCGGCCAGCCGGGCGTGCGGGCCGTGAACGATCAAGGTGTCTTCCTCGAACGCTTCTTCGGCGTACTCAACGGCGTCCGGGATGCCACCTTCGCGGTGGCGCTGGTACAAGCCCTGGCCGCGTTGCTGCTGATCTCGAACACCATCCAAGTCTCGGCGTACACGAGACGCACGGAAGTCGGCATCATGCGACTAGTGGGCGCAACTCGTTGGTATACGCAACTACCGTTCTTGTTAGAGGCGGTGGTCGCGGGGCTCATCGGTGCGGGTCTGGCGATCGGTGGCTTGATCCTGGCCAAGGTCACCTTCCTGGATCGGGTGCTGGCCGCGCCGATCTCGTCCGGCATCGTGCCACCGGTGAACATGCTGGACATCCTGCTGGTCACGCCATGGTTGTTGCTGGTGTCCATCTTGATTTCAGCGATCACCGGGTACGTGACGCTGCGGTTGTACGTACGGCACTAGCTCGACGTGCCGACGCGGCGAGCAGGACTGGGTGACGCCCCGGTAATGGGCGCGCGTCCGCACCGGCACGCGACGTAAAGTCATCGGTATGGCGAAGGAACGTGGCCGCAAGGTAATCGTGTCGAATCGGAGGGCCCGGCACGATTACACGATCTTGGACACCTACGAGGCTGGGCTCGTGCTCGTCGGAACCGAGGTGAAGAGCTTGCGCGACGGCAAGGCGTCATTGGCCGACGCGTTCGCCACCGTGGACGACGGCGAAGTGTGGTTGCGTGGCGTGCACATCCCGGAATACGTGCAGGGCACCTGGACCAATCACGAGCCACGCCGGCACCGCAAGTTGCTGTTGCACCGGGGCGAGATCGCCAAGCTCGTCGGCAAGACGAAGGAGAGCGGGCTGACCCTGGTGCCGCTTTCCCTGTACTTCAAGGATGGCAAGGTCAAAGTCGAGCTCGCGCTGGCGAAGGGCAAGCGAACCTACGACAAGCGGCAGGCGCTTGCGAAGCGCGATGCGGAGCGGGAAATCGCCAGGGCCGCTGGCCGCGCGATGAAGGGCTACTGAGGGTTCGTATCGCGTTGGGTACTCATAATGCCGAAATAACACCGTCAGAACGACGTTATGGGTACCCAACGCCGGCGGGCGGACCGGGACCGGCGGGTGCGCCAGGAGCGGATGGGCCGGGAGTGGGAGCGCCGGGCAGTGACGCGGACGTCGCGCCGTGGGTGCGCTCGCTCGGCCTGCCCGGCCTGGTTGACCTGCACGTGCACTTCATGCCGGAACCCGTGATGCGCAAGGTGTGGGCCTACTTCGACAACGCGGCCACGAACTACGGCGCGGATTGGCCGATCCGCTACCGCGACTCGGAATCCCAGCGCATCGCCACGCTGCGCGAACTAGGTGTGCTCCGCTTCGCCCCACTGGCCTACCCGCACAAGCCGGGGATGGCCAGATGGCTGACCGAATGGGCGCTCGAGTTCGCCAGCACCACGCCAGAGGCGGTGCCGACGGCGACGATCTACCCGGAGGCGGAGGTCGCGACCTACCTTCAGGACGCGCTCGCCGCCGGCGCTCGCTGCGTCAAGGCGCACATACAGGTCGGCGGGTACGACCCGCGTGATGAGCTGCTCCAGCCCGCATGGGGGCTGCTGGCGGAGGCCGGTGTGCCGGTGGTGGTGCACTGCGGGCACGGTCCGATACCTGGGCGCTACACCGGGTTGGACGTGTTCGACGAGGTGCTCGCCCGGCACCCCCGGCTGGTCGCGGTGCTCGCGCACGCGGGGATGCCCGACTACCTAGCCGCCCTGCGGCTGGCCGAACGGTACGAACACGTCCACCTGGACACCACCATGGTCGGCGTGGACTTCTCCGAAGCGTTCGGCCCGCTGCCCGCGGATTGGGCGGGCAGGCTGGCCGAGCTCGGTGATCGTGTGGTGCTGGGCACGGATTTCCCCAACATCCCGTACGACTACGCCGAGCAGATCCGCGCGATCGCGGCGTGGGCAAGGGCGGACGAGCGGCTCGGTGTGCCGTTCCTGCACGCTGTCTTGCACGACACACCGGCCCGGTTGCTCGGCCTACCCGCGCGGCAGTAGCCGGGCGAACAACCGGATGCCACGATCGGCGGTCACGTCCAGTGTGGTGCGCGGCGAGAACCGGTAGCTGATCATCGCGAAGCCGGCAAGCACCAGCGCTACCCACGGAACCGGTCCGGAGGTGAGCACCGCCGGCACGCCGGCCTCGCTCGGCGGCCCGAACCCGTTCGCGGCAAGCCCCAGCAGGCCGCCCGCGGTCAGCAGCCCGCCGGCAACCAGCTGCGCCAACGCCGGCAGCGCTCGCGGCACGCCGGCCGACGCCTCGAATCGGCCGAACAACCGCAGCAGACCGGCCAGCGTCACCGCGAGCAGGCCCAGCCACACCGGCGCGACCGCGAACCACGGCACCGAGCCCGGCTCCGGCGTCGCGTAGCCAAACCCGAGGACCGCGATCCCGGTCACCGCGACCAGTGCCGGCATGTGCCAGAGGTACACGGTCATGCAGCGGGTGCCGAGCCAGCGCAGCGCGCCGGCGACGGGCCGCTTCGCGGCGAGCCGAAGCAACGCAGGGCGCAACCACAGCAGCAAGCCCAGCTGTCCACACGCGACGGCCAGCAGGCAGGCCGACGGCGGGCTCATGTTCGACACCGGCGCGCCCGGCATCCCCACCATGCTCGCCGGATACGGCCCGGCCAGTACCAGCAGCGCCGTCACCCCGAAACCGGCGACAGCCAAGCAGGCGCCGCGCAGCCGGCTCGCCGCGCTCAGCGCGCCGTCGACGTAGTGGAAGCCGAGTTGGTGCACCGCGAACCAGACGAACACGGCATTCAGGTACCCGACCAGCGGGACACCGTCGAACCGGAGCCAATCCACCCCGAGCGCGGCGATCGTCAGCACCGCGAGCGCACCGAGCCCGAACCGCTCGTGCGTCCGCACCGCGATCGGAGTGATCAGCACCGTACCCAGATACACCACCAGGAACCACAGCAGTTGCGCGACGATCCCGCCCGCGATGTCCAACGGTTGCGCCGGAACCCCGAGGTCGGCGAGCAGGTGGGGTAGCGGCACCCATACCGCGGCCAGCGCCAGGACCGGTACCAGTAGCCGGTGCAACCGGTTGCCGAGCCAGTCGCGCGTGCTGCCGCCGCGGCTTCGGTGCGCCCGGAAGGAGATCAGGTTCGCGGCTCCGCCCGCGAAGAACACCATCGGCATCACCTGGCTGACCCAGGTCAGCAACCACCAGCCCGGTGTCGTCAGCGCGTTTCCGGTGCTCAACTGTCCATTGTGGAATGAAAGTACCGGCATCAGCCAGTGCTGCGCCACCACGAGCAGAATCGCACCGGCACGAACCAGATCCAGGAACGGATCTCGCGGCCGCCTGGTTTTCGCCTGTGTACTTGGCATGCTGGACGTCCCAAGGTTTCGTGGAATTCACGGACATCCAGAAGTCTTGTGGGCCAACGGCTCTGGCACAGTCCTGCTGACCGGCCTCTTGGTGCTGGCGCCACCCCATCGTCGTCGGTGGGGTATTCCCTACCGGCCCACTCCCGCTCCTGGCCATGCGGAAAACCGCAATATGGATGCATATTGCGGTAGGTGACGCGTTGGGGTCAGGAGTGATCGAGGTAGGTGAGCACCGCGCGCACCCTGCGGTGCTCCTCGGTGCTCGGCTCGAGCGCGAGCTTGCTGAAGATGTTGCCGATGTGCTTTTCCACGGCGCCGTCGGAGATCACCAGGGACCGCGAGATCGCGGTGTTGGTCAGGCCCTGTGCCATCAAACCGAGCACTTCGCGTTCCCGCTCGGTGAGCGATGCCAGTGGGTCGTGGCGCCCGCGTGCCATCAGTTGTCCGATCACGTCCGGGTCGATACAGGTGCCACCTTTGGCAACCCTGTGCACCGCGTCGAGGAACTCGCCGACATCCGCGACGCGCTCCTTGAGCAGGTAGCCGACGCCCTTGGCGCCGCCGGAGAGCAGCTCGACGGCGTAGCGCTCCTCGACGTACTGGGAGAGCACCAGTACCGGAAGCTGTGGCAGCTGCTGGCGTGCCTCCAGCGCGGCGCGCAATCCCTCATCGGTGAATGTGGGAGGCATCCGGACGTCGACGATGGCCAGATCGGGTTGATGCTCGACCACAGCCGCGAGCAGCCCCGCGCCGTCCTCGACGGCGGCCACGGTCTCGATGCCCTCATCCGCGAGCAACCGCTGGACGCCGGCCCTGAGCAGCACCGCGTCCTCCGCCATCACCACGCGCATGCGGGCTCCTCATCACCAAGTGCACGGCAGATCCGCGCGAATCACGGTCGGGCCCGCTTTCGGGCTCACCACGGTCACTACGCCGTCTATAGTGGCAGCTCGATCGGCGAGCCCGGAAAGGCCTCCGCCCGGTCGCAGCTCCGCGCCGCCCTGACCGTTGTCGCTGACCTCCACGACCACCTTGTCGTCCTCGCGCCATACCCGGATCTGCGCCACGGTCGCGTTCGCGTGCTTGGCGATGTTGGTCAGTGCTTCGCCGACGATGAAGTACGCGGTGCTCTCCACCGCGGCCGGTGGGCGAGGGTCGGTATCCACGCTGACGTCCACCGGGATCGGGGACTTGGCGGCAAGTGAGGACAGCGCCGGATCGAGGCCGCGATCGCCAAGGACCGCCGGGTAGATTCCGCGGGCCAGGTCGCGCAACTCCGAGACGGCGAGCTTGGCGTCCGCATGCGCCTCGTCGATCAGCCCACGCACTGCCTCGGGGTCGGCGTCCAGTTTGGACTTCGCGCGACCGAGGCTGATCGCGAGCGAGACCAGCCGCTGCTGCGCTCCGTCGTGCAGGTCCCGCTCGATCCGCCTGCGCTCCGCCTCCGCGGCATCCACGCCACGCGCACGGGAAGCCTGCAGGTGATGCGCCTTCGCGGCCAATCGTGCGGTCTCGTTCGGGCCGAGAATGCTCGCGGCGAGCTGGCCGTGCAGCCACGCGACGCGGGGAAGTACCCAGATCGCCATCGGTAGCAGCACGATCCCGGACAGCGCGAGTCCGAACTCGATTACCGACAGCGGCAGCGCCAGCGCGAGGTAGCCGACGTCCCGCCAGGTACGGGCATCGGTGAGCAGCGTTCGCCACTGGCGCAGCCGACCGGCGTCCGACTGGCGCGCGCGAGCCGGAATCGGGATCCCGGTGCCGAGCGTCGCGTTCGCCCAGGCGCGATGTACGTTGCCCAAGCCGCGCGCCAGCACGACGCTGAGAATCAGCACCGGTATACCGACCCAGATGATCACGGTGCCGACGCCGATCAGCAGCGTGCACAACACCATCACGAAGGCGACCAGGCTGAGCGGGAACTGCGTGAGCAGGAAGGCGAGCGCCAGGTCCGCGCGTGGTAGCGGGCGGGAGGCGCCTGGTTGCTCGCTGGCCATCTGGCGGGTTCCTCTCGTGGTATCCACGGTGTGCGCTGACTGCTGGTCGATCAGCGACTCCGACGTCGGGTCGAACGAGGGAGTGGTCACGTCGTTCACCTGTTCCCCAGTGTCGCGTCGACGTCGCCCTGGCCACGGCTCGGCGTGCCGTCGGATCCGGATTGCGCGTCCAGCCGCCGGATGGTGGCGCGGCCCGGACCGAGCAGCGAGCGGGCGAACCGGCCGTGTGCCGCGCCGGCCGCCTTGGTTACCACGATCGCCACGACCAGCAGCAGCAAGCCCAGTGCCGCCCACGGCAGCGCTTCCAGGGTGGAATCCACGATCACCCAGGGACGGTCCCAGTCCGGCCACCGCCAGCTCCCGGTCGGGAGGAAACGGAAGTAGACGGGCAGGAACAGCAGCCCGAGGCTGGCCGACCACAGCGCCACCATTAGCGCGAACTCGATGATTCCGAACGGCAGGAGCAACAGGAAATACCCCAGGTCACGCCAGGTCGCGGGGTCGGAAAGCCGGGTACGCCAGTACGCCTTGAATCCGCTCGGCAACGGCCGGTAGGGGGAGGCGATGTACACGCCGAGCGCGCGGCGTATCCAGCTCCGCTCGAGGATGGCACCGCCACGGCAGAGCACCGCGGCGAGCATCAGTATCGGGACGCCGACCCAGATGACGGCGGTGCCGATGCCGACCATGGTCAGCGTGACAAGCAGGATCGACCAGAAGATCCCGCTCGCCAGGTTGACAAGCAGATACAAGGCGGCGCCCGGAACGGGGGGAGAAGGGCGAGTGCCGTCGTACTCGCTGGCCACCCCCGATGACGAAGTCATGGCTTACCCCTCGATTACTCGATAGTCGTGCGATTGATGCTTCCAGCATTACGCGTCGACCGCCTGCCATCCATGGGGCGCACCGGCTTCCTGGTGGTAGGGCCAGCCCCACCCCGTGCCGCGGCAAGTTCGCGGATCGCTGAAATTGATCGACATCTGATCGGCCGAGCGGGAATGATCTGGGGCCCGTGAGGCGTTATCCTGTGCGAACAACCCGAGCAAGGGGGTGAACGGTTTCGACTCTGGACGTTGAGTCAGGAGAAGCGTGCAGGTGCAGGCGTACGACCACCTCAAGCGTCGTCGCACTAAATATAAGCGCCAAGACAAATAGTCAGCGCAACTTCGCCCTCGCTGCCTGAGCGAGCGTGAAGTTTGTCGGCCCGGGAGCGCCTCCGACCCGGTAGCCGGCATCATCTAGGAGGCTCAACCGTCGAGGTTGGCCGCGGGCCTCGACGGGACACTTACAGCGGCTGGGCCCGTCACACCGGCTAGTTCGCGTGACCGGTGGGGCCGAGCAGAGACACAGCGAACTGCGCACGGAGAAGTCCTGGCAAGGCGGCAGAGGACCCGGGTTCGATTCCCGGCACCTCCACCTTAGAGGTACTACTAGAACAAGTGCCTGATTGAATGCCCTGGAGTAGGA
>WHSZ01000098.1 GCA_009379845.1 Pseudonocardiaceae bacterium
ACCAGCAGATGATCACCAACGCCGCGCTCGAGGAGTCGGTGGACAGGGTCATCGGCGGCCCGGCGCGCAAGAGCCGGATCATCTCCGAACACGAGAAGAAGATCACCGCCTACCACGAGGGCGGTCACGCCCTCGCCGCGTGGGCGATGCCGGACCTCGAGCCGGTGTACAAGCTCACCATCTTGCCGCGCGGGCGTACCGGCGGGCACGCGCTGGTCGTGCCCGAGGACGACAAGGAGTTGATGACCCGCTCGGAGATGATCCGGCTCTTGCGCGCCGGGCCGCCGATGACCCTGTCCACCGACTCCTCGAGCGCGGCGTTGGTGATCATCTGCTGGTTGGTCCGCGCGGTCAGCAGCGCGGCCTCGTTGATCACGTTGGCCAGATCCGCGCCGGACATCCCGACGGTGCGCTTCGCGAGCGCTTCCATGTCGACGTCCTGCCCGAACGGCTTGCCCTTGGAGTGCACCTTCAGGATCGCCTGCCGGCCACGCAGGTCGGGGGAGGCAACCGGGATCTGCCGGTCGAACCGGCCGGGCCGGAGCAGCGCGGGGTCGAGGATGTCCGGCCGGTTCGTCGCCGCGATCAGGATGATCCCGCCGCGCGAGTCGAACCCGTCCATCTCGACGAGCAGCTGGTTCAGCGTCTGCTCGCGCTCGTCGTGGCCACCACCGAGGCCGGCACCACGCTGCCGGCCGACCGCGTCGATCTCGTCGACGAACACGATGCACGGCGCGTTCTGCTTGGCCTGCTCGAAGAGGTCACGGACCCGGGAGGCACCGACACCGACGAACATCTCGACGAAGTCCGAACCGGAGATCGTGTAGAACGGCACGCCCGCCTCACCGGCAACCGCACGGGCCAGCAGGGTCTTGCCGGTGCCGGGCGGACCGTACAGCAGCACGCCCTTCGGGATCTTCGCGCCGATCGCCTGGTAGCGGCCGGGATTCTGCAGGAAGTCCTTGATCTCGTAGAGCTCTTCGACGGCCTCGTCGGCACCGGCCACGTCGCCGAACGTGGTACTCGGCATGTCCTTGGTCAGCTGTTTGGCCTTGGACTTGCCGAAGTTCATCACCCGGTTTCCGCCGCCCTGGGCGTTGTTCATCATCCACATCAGCAGCAGCAAGAGCAGGCCGAGCGGGATGAGATAGATCAGCATCTGAGTCAGGAACGACTCTTGCGTGACCTTGGTGTCGAACTCGACATTTCGGTCCTGCAGGGCGTTATATATCTGCGCGGACGTCTGCGCGGGGAACTGGGTTATCAGCTGCTTGTTGCCCTCCCCGAGCCCGTTGACCGGTTGCTTCAGGGTGAGTTTGAGCTGCTGCTCCTTGTCCTCGATCTCGGCGTTCGCGACGTTGCCAGCTTGCACCTGCGCCACGGCCTTGGACGTGGGCACTTCGCTGTAGCCGCGGGTGTCGTCGAACAGCATGCTGAAGACGAGGTAGAGCAGAACCACCGCGAGTATCCACAGCACGGGGTTGCGTAGCAGGCGCTTACGGTCCATTCGTTAACGGCCAGCAGGGAAACTGCGGACCTCGACCCTCCTTGATTACGTCCCGACGGTGCCCCACATCTCGGAGGTAGCTCGGGCACACCGAATTACCAGCGTACCGCCCGGCGTTGCGCGCTCGATGGCTGAGTCGCAGGAAGCCGTGCAGGCGAAGCGCCTATCACTCTCGGTTGCACAACGACACAACCGAACGTGGTGTTCCCGGTCCGGTGCCCGGCTAAGCCTATCGACCAGCGGCAACGCTGGTCAGCATCTCCCCGATGTGGTGCCGCAGCGTGGCCGGATCGGCCGGCGAGACGGTAACCCACTCCGAGCCGTCCGGTCCCGGACGGGAGATGCTGAGGTATCTGCCGGTGTCGTTGTCGAACCAGCCGAGCACCCTCGAACGCCGCCTGCCTCCCACCGAGTTGCGGCTGTTCGCCGCGATCTGGCCGCCACGCTGCCGGGGGTGTTCGGCGAGCTGGGCGTAGGCGGCCCTCGGGTCGGTCGGGGCGTCCACCAGTTGCGAGCGTGATCGTTTGCCGGAACGCCGACCGGCCTCCTCCGGATCCTGCTGGCCGGCCCCGACACCTGCCGCGACCGGATCGCGGCGCGGCAATGGCTTGGCGAGCTCGGTGCTGGCGATGGTGACCGAGCGTTCGGTGCCCCGCTTGTGCTGCGGGAGCAGCTCGACGATCGACGAGGCCAGCGAGGACACCGGGAGCGGGCGCAGCCACAGCCCGTCGGCGTCCTGCACGGCGATCACCGCGTTCTCCACGCCGTCGCTGGCTGCCAGCGCGGCGATCGGCGCGCCGTTCAGGTCGCTGATGTGCACCGAGTCGACGCTCCTCGCCGGCCTGGCGAGCAGCAGCAGCCAGTCCTCAACACGGCGATCCGGCCGGCCGCCGTCCAGGATCTGACGTGCGGCGAGCTCGCCGTGTGCCCTTCGCCGCAGGGCCCGGCGCTCATCAACGGTCCGGCCGTGCGAGCGAACCTGAAGCGGGTACGGCAGCTCACCGATCTCCATCGACTCCCAGAGGAAATCGAGGGCGAGCGGTGTGAAGAACTCGGCCGAAGCCACGCGTTCACCCCCTAGGTCGGTTGCTCAGCCGGAGCGTAGTGCAACGGGTTCACCGCACGGCCGTCGCCGCTTGTACACCGCTGAGCATCTCGCCGACACGATGCCGAAGGGTGGGTGCGTCGGCGGGCGCGATGGTGATCCACTCGCGACCGTCGAAGCTGCCGGTCGTCTGGCTGAGGTAGCGCCCGGAGTCGGTGTCGAACCAGCCGAGCACCCTTGATCGACTGCGCGCACCCATCCTGTTGCGCGCGTTCGCGGCGAACTGGCCGCCCCGCAGGCGCTGCTGGTCGAACAGCCTGCCGAGCGCCTTGCGGGTGTCGTCCTCGCTGGCCCGTCCCCCGCCGAGCGGCTGGAAGCCCTGCCGCTGCGCCGAGGTGAGCTCGTCGGCAGGCAGGCTGATCGACTGCTCGGAGCCGCGAGGCGCCGGGGGCAGCGCGTCCACGATCGACGACGCCAGCGCCGTTGGCGGCACCTGGCCGATCCGGAACCCGTCGCCGTCCTGCCTGGCAAGCACCGCGCGATCCGCGCCGGCCGCGGACAGCACCCGCAGCGGGGGGCTGTTCGGCTCGGTGAGATACACCGCATCCACGGTGGACTCGGCCTGGGCGAGCAGCAGCAGCAAGTCCTCGATGTGCGGGACGACCCGGCCCGTGTCGTCGAGCACCTGCCGCTTCTGTAGCTCCGCGAGGGTCCGCTGCCGCAGTGCGCCGCGCTCGCCGATGGTGGCACCGTGCGAGCGCAGCTCAAACGGGTAGGGCAGTTCTCCCGCCCCCAGTGACTCCCACAGGAAGTCCAGCTCGAGCGGAGTGAACGACTCCGCCGCCGTCATCGATCACTCCCCGATGACGGGCGGCGCGGCCGAACTGTCGGCGCCGAAGGCGTCCTCCGGATCCGGTTCGATCAGGTACGAAGCGCGCTCGTAGTCCTCGTCCTCCTGGCCCTGGCCACGGGCACCGCCGGCCATCGGCGCGCCGGCGGCACCTGGCCGCCCGGAGCCGCCGCGGTTCGCGTCCCCGCCCATACCGGCCGTGGGGGCGACACCGCCCGGGTATCCGCCGGTCGCGCCGGTCTGCGCACCGGTGCTCGGCCCGGAAGCCGGACCCCCGGTGCCCTGTCCACCCGGTATCGACGCACTGCGCGCGCTGGAGGTGCTGTTCCCGCGCTGGTTGGACGAGCCCGTCCGGGCGCCACCGGACATCGCTCCGAAGCCGCCGAACGCGCCACCGAAACCTGCCGAACCGAGGCCACCGCTCGGCTGTGGGGCGGGTGCGCTCGCGGCCGCTGGCGCGGCGGCGCCACCGACCGGGCCACCCGTGTAGCCCGCGGTGTTCGTGCCGGCGCCTGGTCCGGACATCGGCATGCCAGCGATCTGCTCCTCGCCGTTCGCGCCGTACTCGCCGGTGAACGCGCCGGCACCCGAAGCGGGGCCCGCGCCGTAGCCGGTTCCGCCGTCCGGCGTGGAGAGCACGGCACCGCCACCGCGACCGTCGTCGGCACTGGACCGACCCCGGTAGGCATCCGGGTCGAAGGTCGGGGTGCTGCTGTCCACATCGGACATCGACTGGGTGTAGGCGGTCAGGTACTTCACCTGCTCGGCCTTGACCGAGTCCGCGGCATCCTTCTGCGCCTTCATGTCCATCGCGAGCGCGGCTGGCCCGCCACCGATCATGGCGGCCATGGATTGCCCCGCGTCGAAGTTCTTGGGCTGCGGAAGACCCTTGACGTTGGCCGCGGCGACGGATTGCTGAGCGAGCCGGTTGCCCATCATCTGCGCCGCCTGCCCTGCCCGGCCACTGGACGCGGCCAGCCCGGCGAGTGAACCCTGGGCGGCGGCCGCGGCGTCACCGGTCCAGGCGGAGCCCAGTTCGGCGATCGCGGAGTGCAGCTCGTTCGCCGCGTTGGCGAGGGCGTTGCCCTGCTCATTCCAAGTGTGGCCGAGGCGATCCGCGCTGCCAGGGTCGTTCTGCTGGGTGGCACCGAGGTACAGCTGTTCGCTGCTCATGCCTTCCCAGTTCGGCGGGTCCGCGATCACGCGGTCCTCACCCATCACCACGTCTTCGCTGAGGTTCTCCGCCTGGTTGCTGGCGTACATGCCCTGGAAGGCGTTCGAGAGCGCGGGATTGTTGCCGAGCCCGAAGGGTAGGCCGGCCGCCGTGGCGTCGGCACTGTCGCCCGCGTACGAGCTGGTGCCGTACGGCCCAGCCGAGTGGGAACCGGAGTCTTGCGGTGCCATCACTCCCCCTATCCGGAAATCTTCTTCGTGGCCATGGTGGCCGCCTGCTGTGCCAATTCACACGGATCGAGCCGCTCGGCCTGGCCCGCGCTCAACACGCTGACCATGGCACGGGTCATCGACTTCTCGGTCAGGTCCACGACCACCCCGCAGTTCGGTGCCGGCGGGTACTCGATCAGCACGCCGTTCCGGCCGTTGATCTTGACCGGCGTGGACTTCGTCTGGATGTTGAGGTCCTTGCTGGTGCCCTTGTTGTTGAAGGTCAGGTTCACCGAAGCCTTGTCACTCGCCCACTTGCAGGCCGGATCCCCCGCGTAGACGCCGGGGGTGCCGCCCGCCTCGACGGACAACTCTCGCGCTTCCTGCCCGGACAGCAGCTCGCACAATTGCTGCTTGCTGAGATTCGTGCCGGACGGGCCGCTCTTCGTCGGCTTGGGCTCGCCGGAACGCGGGCTCGCCTGACCTTCCGTGCTGTCCTCGCCGCACCCGGCAAGCGCGCTGGCGGTCGCGGCGACGGCGAGCACGGCGATACCGGTGCGCACCCGGAAGATCACGCCAGGCCGCCGAACCGGCTCGCGGCGTCCTGCTCGTTGCCGCGGTAGTTGTTCATCGCCGCGACCAGACCCTCTTCGGCCTTGGTGTACTGCTCGTAGAGCTTCTTCAGGGCATCCGCGTACGAGCCGCCGGCGCCGCCCTGCGCGCGGGTGGCCATCTTGCCGGCCATCGCCTGCCCAACCGGGTTCGCGCCGAGCTGGGCCTGCTCGCTGAGCGCCCCCGCCTCGGCCATCAGCTGCTGCACGGCGTCCTTGCCGCTGCGAATCTTGGCGAGCGCGTTCTGCGCTTCGTCCGGATTGATCGAGACCTGGCCGCTTGTCGCGGAGTTCGCGAAGGTGAGCACGCCCGGCGTACCCGCGGCAGCCCCCGTTCCAGCCTCGTACATCCCTCTTTCCGCCTCTCCCCTGAGACCCCAGGAGTCAGTGTTCGGTACTTCCGGCCCCGCGAGCGGTTCCCGTGGCCGGCACTGAGCCACGCCTAGGCTAACGCAGTCTTGACCTTCGTATGACGCGTTCTCCCTATCGCGCGTTCCATCCGGCACACAATTGACCGAACGCTTACGTCGAGTAAACGGTTGGCTTCAAGGTGCCGATGTAAGGGAGATCACGATACCGTTCGGCGTAGTCGAGTCCATAGCCGACCACGAACTCGTCCGGGATATCGAAGCCGACGTAACGAACCGGCACATCGACCCGGACCGCGTCCGGCTTCCGCAGCAGGGTGCATACCTCGAGCGAGGCGGGACCGCGGCCGGCGAGGTTGCGCAGCAGCCAGGAAAGCGTCAGCCCCGAGTCGATGATGTCCTCCACGATCAGCACGTCCCTGCCGGCGATGTCCCGATCAAGGTCTTTGAGGATGCGCACCACGCCGGACGACGAGGTGGACGAGCCGTACGAGCTGACAGCCATGAACTCGAGCTGCGCGGGCATCGGCAGGGCACGGGCGAAGTCCGTCATGAACATCACCGCGCCTTTGAGGACGCCGACGAGCACCAGGTCGAAAGCGCTACCCCGCTCCCGGTAGTCCTCGCTTACCTGCTTGGCGAGCTCGGCGACCTTGTCGTTGATCTGCTGCTCGGTGATGAGCACGGAGGCGATATCGCCTTCGTACACGGCAGTTGTCCCCTCTATGAGCCGCGGGTTACGCGTCGGATGCTTCGTGGTGTACGTGAAGCGTCCCATGCGACCGGCCTGCCACCAAGTGTCCCGCCAACCACACACCGCCCTGACCTCGCCAATCACCGATCAGCGCGTCCACCGAGCGCAGCTGCGCGTCGGTCAGGTCGTTGACCCCGGCTGCCCGTAGCCAACTCCGCAACGCGCGGCGGCGGATCGCCGCCGGGTGGCCTGCCATGGTGCGGACGTCGAGGGCGCCGGCCCGGTCGGCTTCTTCCAGCAATCGCTCGGCCAGCTCGTCCAACGCCTCGGTGTCCTCCCGCAGTTGCGCGGCGGTGCGGGCGAGTGCGGCGGCCACGCCCCCGCCGAGCACGTCCTCGAGCAGCGGCAGCGCCTCACCGCGCAGCCGGGCTCGGGTGAAGCGCGGATCGGCGTTGTGCGGGTCCTGCCACGGGGTGAGGCCGAGGGCTTCGCAGGCCGCCCGCGTGGTATCCCTCGTGATCTCCAGCAGTGGCCGGCCCCACGGCGGATCCAGCGGTGGCATCCCGGCGACCGAGCGTGGCCCCGAACCGCGCCCGAGCCCGAGCAGCACCGTTTCCGCCTGGTCGTTCAGGGTGTGCCCGAGCAGGATCAGCGCGTGCCCGTCGGGCCGCGCTTCCCGCAGCGCGCGGTAACGCGCCCGGCGGGCGGCGGCTTCCGGACCGCCCGGCCCCTCGACCCGTACCGGGAGTACGCGGGCCTCGTCCAGGCCGAGTTCGTTGAGTTGTTTGGCGGCGCGTTCGGCGACGCGGCCGGAGTCCGGTTGCAGGCCGTGATCCACGATCAGCCCGTGCACCCGCTTTCCGGAACGCGGGCCCAGGTACGCGCAGGCGGCGGCGAGCGCGAGGGAGTCGGCGCCGCCGGATACCGCCACGCCGAGTTCGTTGCCGTGCCCCGGATGCCGTTCAAGGAACCGGCGCACGGCCACCCGTACCGCGGCGACCGCCGGATCGGGTCCGGTCATGGGCGGACGCGGCGCAGCCAGGCGTCCGGGTCGGTGATCTCCGCGCGGGTGGGCAGGGTTTCCGGCGATTCCCACGCCACGTTGAACCCGTCCATCCCCACGGTGTCCACAACGTGCCGGGTGAACGCCGAACCCTGGGCGTACTGCTTCACCTTGGCGTCCACCCCGAGCAGCACGCGAAGCACGCGGTCCAGCACGCCACCGCCGCGCCGGCGTTCGGTGAACCTGCGGCGGATGGTGGCCACGCTTGGCACCACGGACGGGCCGACCGCGTCCATCACGTGATCCGCGTGCCCTTCGAGCAGCGTCGAAAGCGCGATCAGCCGATCAAGCACGACGCGCTGTTCCGGCGAGGTCAGTAGCTCCGCTACGGCGAGCGCGCCGTCCCCCTTACGCGCCTCGCGGGCCTGCTTGATCAGCTCCGGCAGCCGGTTCAGCTTCGAGTTGTCCTCGTCGGTCAGCCCGGAAAGCAGCCGGGACACCTCGCCCGCGAAGTACTCGCGCAGCCAAGGCACGGCGTTGAACTGCAGCCGGTGCGTGCACTCGTGCAGGCACACCCACATGCGGAAGTCCTTGGCCGATACCCCGAGTGCCTGCTGCGCGCTGACCACGTTCGGCGCTACCAGCAGCAGCCTGCCGCCCGAACCCTTCGGGCCGAACGGGTCGTACTGCCCGAGCACCCGGGAACCGAGGAAGGCCAGCAGCACGCCGGTCTGCACGCCCGCGCTGCTGGCGAGTACCGAGTTCAGCGGGCCACGATCGCGGCGCGGGACGGCGCGCGAAGTCAGCGTGGCCAGCCCGTCCGTCGCCGCCTGCACCCAGCCTGGCCGGTCGACCACCTCGGCGTCGTGCAACGGCAGGCCGTGCCCGAGGCCGGTCAGCTCGCGAACGTGCTGCTCGGCCGTCCCGTTGACGGCGTGCAGCGCGTGCACGGTCTGCTCGGCCTGCTCGCGCGGGATCACCGGCCCTGGGCGCACCAACCGCTTGCCGGTGGCGGCGGCGATCGACCAATCCACCGGTGCCGTCGCGGCCGCGCGCCCGTTCGCGGCTCGATCGGCAACCACGGTCTGACCCCCGTTCTTCGCGCCATTCACATTCGCGACGCTACCTGAGCACGGCCTACTTCGGGTGCCGCAGGAGCTCGTCGAGTCTGGGCTCCCGCCACGCGACAACGGGCAAGGCCCCGCGAGCAGCTGGGACTCCGGGATTTCCCGGTTCCGCGCCGCGGGCTGCCGCTAGCGGCAGCCGCACTGCCGCAGGCTCGCGGCTACCGCATCCAGCGCGGGACGGCTGGCGTCCGCCGAGGAACCGCCGGACATCAACGCGAAGACCAGCACCCGATTGTCGGAGTCGAGCACGATCCCGGCGAGGGTGTTCACGCCCGACAGGGTGCCCGTTTTCGCCCGCACCCAGCCGCGCCCGGCCGCGCCGGCACCGCTGGCGTACCGATCCTCGAGCGTGCCGCTACCGCCGGCGACCGGCACCCCACCGAGCAACGGCCGCAGCTTCGCCGTCCGGTTGTCCTTCCCATCCGGGCCGGCGGCCACGGTGAGGATGCCGGCCAGCAGCTTCGGCGTCACCTTGTTCTGTGTTGAAAGCCCACTGCCGTCCGACAGTTGCCCGCCGGACACGTCGAACCCGTTGCTCCGCAACACATCCAGCGTTGCCTTCGCGGCGCCCTTGAAGGACGGCTGCACGCCGCGCGCGATCGCGACCTCCCGCGCGATGGTCTCGCCGAGCACGTTGTCCGAGCTGCTCAGCATGGTGTCGATCAGCTCGGACATCGGCGCGGAGCGCACCTCACCGAGCACTTTCGCGCCGCGCGGCGCCGTGGTGACGCTGGAGTCCCCCGAGGCCTCCGCGCCCAGCCGCTCCGCCAGCTGATCGGCCAGCGCTCCGGCCGGATTCGACGAGCGCGGCGGGTCCTTCTCGGTCGGATTCGACCGCCCACCATCCAGCATCGCGGGCACGATCGGGGTGATGTATCCGTCCGCCACGTCCGTCGGCGCCCAGCCGGGGGCTTGGTTCTCGCCGGTGTACCGGTCGAGGTCCACCTGCACGCTCCGCACGTTGCCGCCGGTGCTTCGCTTCACCTGCCGCACCAGCTCGTCGAGGTGCGCGGCGCCCGGATAGACGGACTCCTCGCCGGCCGGCAACGAGGACAGCGTCGGATCGCCACCGCCGACCAGCACCACGCTGCCCGGCGCCTCGCCGGCCACGACCTTGGTGCTCAGCTGCCGCCCAGGATCCATGCTGAGCAACGCGGCCGCCGCGGTGAGCAGCTTGGTGGTGGAGGCAGGCACCGCCGCGGTGTTCGGATTCCGCTGCCACAGCACGTTGCCGTTCTGCGGGTCGATCACGGTTCCGGACAGTGATCCCAACGCCGGCGAGCCGGCCGGCCCGGCGAGTGCGGAGCTAACGCCTTCCGTGGTCGGTCGCGGGGTGTTGGCGCTCGGTCCCCGCAACGCCGGCCGTACCTGTACGGGCTCCGGCGGATCGGCGCTCGGCAGCGGTTCGGCCCACGGCAATTCGAGCCCGCTTGCCACCGGCGGTACGGCGGCGGCAGCCCCGAGCACCACCACGGCCGCGAGTGTCAGCAGGAGGGCGAGCCGCCGCCGGCGTGGGCGGGTTCGGGGTTCGGGCTCGGGTTCGGGTTCGCCCGGCTCGCGCTGGTCGGCGTGCTCGACTCGGTTGTCGTGGTCGTCGAACTCTTCGCTTTCGACCGGCCTGCTGGGATCGTCCGGTCCCGCCCCACGGGGTTCGATGCGCATCGGCATCGCGTGCGAGGCCGAGGGAATCCCGGCGGACTCGGGCGGTGGCGGCTGTACCGGCCGGGGCGGCGGCTGAGGCGGTCGGCGTGCGCCCGGTGGACCGGTGGGCGATGGCGGCCGCTGCGCCGGCGGTGGCGGCGGCCGGGGCGGTGGTGGTTGCTGTCCCGGCGGCGGCTGCTGCGGCGGTTTGGGGTGTTGCGGTGCGGGTGGCTGCTGCGGTGCGGGCGGTTGCTGCGGGGACGGTGGCTGCTGCGGGGACGGTGGCTGCCGTGGCGGCCGGGGAGGCGCGGGGGGCTCGGGACGGGGCGGTGGGCCGGCCGTCGGCATCGCGCGGAACGTCGTTGTCGGCGGGTCGTCGGCCTCGTTGACAAGCGGCGGGGGCTTCGGCAGCTCGTGCGTCGCTTGCCGGGGGTCGGGCTCGTCCCTGGGTCGCGGTTCGGGTTCCTCTTCCGGCTCGGGTTCCCCTTCCGGCTCGGATGCCGGTGCGTACTCGAGCGACTCGACCGGTTCCCGCTCCGGCGCCTGCCAGGCCCGTTCCCGTTCCGGATCCTGGTCCGGTGGTTCGACCGGCTCGCGCTCGGCCGGCACGACCGGCTCGTCATCGACGGGTTCTCTCCCCGGCGGGTCACCGGCCGGCTCCGTCTCCGATTCCGCGTCCGGGCCTGCCTCCGGTTCACCTTCCGGCTCTGGCGCCGATTCCAGGTGCGGCTCCGACCATTCCGGCTCCGACGAAGGCGCCTCCGCGACCGGCTCCTCGTCGACCGGCTCCTCATCGACCTCGTCCTCGGTGTCCTCGGTCGGCCACTGAGCCTCCGCTGGGACGTCCCTCGGCACCTCGCCCTCGGCATCCGCCGAGACATCCGCCGGCGACTCGTCGTCCGATTCGATCAGTGAGGCATCCGATTCCGACGGCCAGAGCGGCTGCTGGGCGGGCGCCTCGCCATCCGATTCGGCCCGCGAGGCCTCTGAGTCGCCGGCTGGCCGCTCATCGTCCGAATCGTGCCCTGACAACCGATTCTCCTCGAGGGTGGGTGAGTGCGGTCATGGTCACAGCGGCGACGTGCCGGCGACGACGCGCTGTGGTCCACACTAGTGACTGACCCATGATGAGACGGTAAGGGTTGCCCGCGAGCGCGTGCGCCCCGAGCAGCCCATCCAGTGAACCGACGTACCAGACGAGCGAGGCCGGCGTGGAGTTCGACGTCACGATCGAAATCCCCAAAGGGGAACGCAACAAGTACGAAGTGGACCACAAGACGGGCCGCATCAAGCTGGACCGCACCTTGTTCACCGCGACGCAGTACCCGGCGGACTACGGGTTCATCGACAACACGCTCGGCAGGGACGGCGACCCGCTCGACGTGCTGGTGCTCGTTCAGGAACCCACCTTTCCCGGCTGCCTGATCAGGGCGCGGGCCATCGGCATGTTCCGGATGAAGGACGAGAAAGGACCGGATGACAAGGTCATCGCGGTCCCTTCGGACGATCCACGCCTCGAGCACCTGCGCGACATCCACCACATGAACGAATTCCACAAGCTCGAAATCGAGCACTTTTTCCAGGTATACAAGGATCTCGAGCCGGCGAAAAGCGTGGAGGGCTCCAACTGGGAAGGCCGGATCGAAGCCGAAGCCGAGATCAAGCGCTCCTTCACCCGTGTCCAGGAGCAGCCCACTCAGGACTGAGATGTGTGCGGTCAGGTGCTCCAGCCGGGCATCGGGTACTTCGCGAGTAGCTCGCTGATTTCGGCCGCCACCCGATCGATGGTGGCGTCGTCGCCGGAGCCGGCCGCGATGACCACCCGCTCGATCCAGTCAGCCAGCTGGGGCATCTGGTCGGCACCCAACCCGCGAGTGGTGATCGACGCGGTACCCAGCCGGATACCGGACGGGTCGAACGGCTTGCGCGGATCGAACGGCACCGTGTTGTAGTTCAGCTCGATGCCTGCCCGGTCCAACGCCTGCGCGGCAGGCTTGCCACCGACCTGCTTGTTCGTCAGGTCCAACAGGATCAGGTGGTTGTCCGTGCCACCGGAAACCAGCTCGAAGCCGCGCTCCTGCAACGCCTCCGCCAGCGCGCGAGCGTTCGCGACCACGCCGCGCGCGTAGTCCCGGAACTCCGGCTTCGCCGCCTCGCGCAACGCCACCGCGATGCCCGCCGTTGTGTGGTTGTGCGGCCCGCCCTGCAGGCCGGGGAACACCGCTTTGTCCAACGCCTTCCCGTGCTCGGTGTCGGCGAGCACCATCGCGCCGCGCGGCCCACGCAACGTCTTGTGCGTCGTCGTGGTGATCACCGGTGCGTGGCCGACCGGTGAGGGATGCGCGCCACCGGCTACCAGTCCAGCGATGTGCGCGATGTCCGCGACCAGCACCGCATCCACCTCGCGCGCGATCTCCGCGAACGCGGGAAAGTCGATGGTCCGCGGGATCGCCGTACCACCACAGAAAATCAGCTTCGGACGCTCGGCGCGCGCCAGCTCGCGCACCTCGTCCATGTCGACCCTGCCGGTCTCCTTGGTCACCCCGTAACGAACCGGGTTGAACCACTTACCGGTGGCCGAGACACTCCAGCCGTGCGTGAGGTGGCCACCGGCCGGCAGCGCCATTCCCATGATCGTGTCGCCGGGCTGCGCGAACGCCAGGTAAACCGCCAGGTTCGCCGGCGAGCCCGAATACGGCTGCACGTTCGCGTGCTCAACGTTGAACAACGCCTTGGCGCGCTCGATGGCCAGCGTCTCGACCTGGTCGATCACCTGCTGGCCCTCGTAGTAGCGCCGGCCGGCATAGCCCTCGGAGTACTTGTTCGTGAGCACCGTTCCGGTCGCCTCGAGCACCGCCTGGGACACGTAGTTCTCCGAGGCGATCAGCCGGATCTTCTCGTACTGCCGTTTCGCCTCGGCCTCCACGAGCTGCGCGAGCTCCGGGTCCGCGCCGGACAGTTCCGAGATGGGCGGCTGATGCATGGTGGGCTCCTCCACACGTCGTGGTTCACCGGCCGGAGCACCCAGGCGCGCGGTGCCAGCCTTTCCTCTTCGCTCCCCGGTGGTCGATTCCACCTCGTAGCGCCAGTCGCTGGCTACCGATCCTAGAGGCCGGGATTCGTCGCCGAAATGTTCGCCGTCACTCGGCGGCGGTTGTGCCTCCCTGGACCGCGCCTTCCTGAATCGCTTCGACGTCCACCACGACGCAGCTGATGTTGTCCGGGCCACCACCCCGGTTGGCCAGATTGATCAGCTCACGAACGACCACGTCCGGATCCGTCCGGGCGCACAGCGCCCCGCGCAGCTCGTCGAACGAGACCACGTCCGTCAGGCCGTCCGAGCAGAGCAGGTATCGATCGCCCGGCCACGCGTCGTGCAGCGTGACATCCGGTTCGGCCGAGCTGCCGCCCTGCAACGCGCGGGTCAGCATCGATCGGCGCGGATGCTCCGCGGCCTGCTCGGGGAGCATCCTGCCCTCGTCGACCAGCGCCTGTACGAACGTGTGGTCGGTGGTTAGCTGCTGGAGCTCGTCGGTGCGCAACAGGTAGGCACGCGAATCGCCGATATGCGCGAGGGTGAACCGGTCACCGATCCACAGCATCGCGGTCAGCGTGGTACCCATGCCCTGCAGCGACGGGTCTCGGCCGACCAGCTCGTCCAGCCGTCGACCGGCGTCAGCCACCCCTCCGGAGAGCGCGGCGCGCGGGTCGATGTCCGGCACCGACTCGTTGTCCTCGGGTCCGCTACCCGCCTGCTCGGCAGCGGGATCCGGGTCAGCCGACCCAAGGCTCTCGTCAAGCGCCGCCATCGCGGTAATCGCCGCGGAGCTGGCGATCTCGCCGTGTACATGCCCGCCCATCCCGTCGGCCACGGCGAGCAGCCGGGAACTCGTGTACACCGAGTCCTCGTTCTCTTGCCGATGCAGGCCGGGGTCCGAGCCGACCGCGTAGCGAATCCGCACCGGCCCATTGTCTGCCATAAACTCAGTGAACCATTCGTGTACTCGCTTCACAAGCGATTCTTATGTGGACTGTTTTAACGCTGTGAACTAGTGTGTCAGCAATGAGCCATGACGACACCGTGAACGCCGGGGACATCGCACGGCTCGTCGACGTGGGACGGGCGGCGGTGAGCAACTGGCGCCGCCGGCATGAGGATTTCCCGCAACCGGTGGGCGGCACCGCGTCCAGTCCACTTTTCTCCCTCCAGGAAATCGAGGACTGGCTGTATCGAAACGGGAAATCGTACCGGGTGTCGCTGGCCGACCGCGCCTGGCAACGACTTCGCGCGTCCGGCGACGACTTGCACCTCGGGCACCTGGTGAGCCGCGCGGGAGCGTTCCTGCTGGCCATCCACACCGGTGGGGAGGATTTGCTCGATGCGCTGCCTGCCCCGGTGGACCCGCAACTGAAGGATCCGCAGCTGATCCGGTTGCTCGCCAACCTGGCGAGCGAGCGCGGTCATCGCGACGCCTTCGAGTTTCTCTGCGAGCGCTACCTCGCCGCACATTCTCGCCGGCTGGTCGTCACCCCCGACGAGGTCGCCACGCTCATGGTGCGGCTGGCCTGTCCGGCTGGCGGCACCGTCCTCGACCCGGCGTGCGGCCTTGGCACCCTGCTGAACGCCGCACCCGCCGACCAGCTGCTCGGCCAGGAGATCAACGAGACCGCGGCGACGATCGCCGCTGTCCGAGCGCTGCTGAGCGGCAGCCACACGGAGATCGTCGCCGCGGATTCACTGCGCGACGACGGATTCGCCGGCCGGCTGGTGGACGCCGTGGTTTGCGATCCGCCGTTCAACGAACGGGCCTGGGGATTCGATGAGCTGACCGGCGATCCACGCTGGGAATACGGGTTGCCGCCGCGCGGCGAGTCCGAACTCGCCTGGGTGCAGCACTGCCTCGGGCACGTGCGGCCGGGCGGGCTTGTCGCCGTCCTCATGCCGACGGCCGCGGCGAGTCGCCGCGCCGGCAAGCGGATTCGCGGGAACCTGCTGCGGGCCGGCGCGCTGCGCGCCGTGCTCACCCTGCGGTCCGGCGGCCCGGACCTCTGGTTGCTGTGCCGTCCGGAACCGGGCGAACGCCCGCCCAGCCAGATCCTGCTGGCGGAGGCGGGCGACGATCTCGCGACCGTGGAAAACCTCTGGCAGCGCTACCTGCGTGAGCCGGAAACGAGCGAGGCGGCGAGCGTCATCGAGCTGCTGGACGACGACGTCGACCTGAGCCCGGCGCGACGGCTACGGCAAACCGGCCAGGACCTCGCCCAGGAGTTCACCGCCGCCCTCGATCGGTTACGTGCCAACGAATTGGCCCCGCCCGAGCTCCAGGTTCGCACCGAGCAAGGCGCGCCGCCGGGCACCACGATCGGCGAGCTGGTCAAAGCGGGACTGATCACCATCAGCCACGCACCCGCGAAGACGATCACCGGCCGGGGTGAGCTGCCCCTGCTGACCGCCGACGACGTCGCCGCGGGCGGACCACCGTCGGAACGCACGCCGAACGGCCCGGGGCTGCTCACGGCCGAGCCAGGCGATGTGGTGGCCTCCGCGACGGGCGTCGCCAGGGTGGTCGCGGCTGGCGCGGCGCTCGGCCCGCACGTCACCCTGTACCGGGTGGACCAGGACCGGCTCGATCCGGATTTCCTCGCCGGGTGCTTGCGCTGCGCCGATCCCCGAGCGCATTCCGGCTCGAGCCGCCTCGACATCCGGCGCACCCAGGTCCCGCGGCTTCCGCTCGTCGAGCAACGGGAATACGGTCGCGCGTTCCGGCAACTGATCGCCATGGAAGACGCGTTGCGCGAGCAGGCCACGTTGGGAGAAACGCTGGTCAGGCTAGGCTTCGCCGGACTCAAAGACGGTTACCTGAGGCCACGGGGCTAGCGCTACGGAGAGGACGGCTGCTCATCGCCGACCTCAGATGATCGGGCGCAACGGATCGCAGTCACTCGGGCCGTGCCGCTGGAGCTCGTTCCACGCCCTGCTGAGCCGGTGCACGAGTTCGCTCAGTACGTCGGGGGTAAAGGTGAACGGCACACGGATGCAGTTGTCGTGCTGCCCGGTGGGATCCATCGCCGAGCCGGGAATCACCTCGACGCCGTGCCGCAACGCGAGCTGCGCGAACACGTCGGCGTTCGCATCCGGAAGGCTGACCCATAGCGACGCACCGCCGTCCGGACGTCGCCATTGCCACGTCGGAAGCTGGTCCTTCAGCAGACGTTCCAGCACCTCGAGCCGCTCGCGCTGGGCGGCGGACCGGCGTGCGGCGAGCTCCCCGAGCCGCGGGATGAGCCGCGCGGCCAGCGCCTGATCGATGATCGGCGTGCCGAGGTCGGCGAACGCCTTGCGGCGGGCGCAGCGTTCGATGATTTCCGCGGGCCCGCGCAACCATCCGATGCGCAACCCGCCCCACACCGCCTTGCCGAGCGATTCCACGGTCAGCGTTTCCGCGCCGCTCGGTGCGTACGCCGCCAGCGGGGCCGGCGGTTCGTCTTCGTCGGTGTACGAGATGCCGGTGTAGGCATTGTCTTCCAGGATCGCGACGCCGTGTTTCGCCGCGAGCTCCGCCACCCGCCGTCGCCTCGCGGGTGACATCAGGATTCCGGTTGGGTTGTGGTGACTCGGCATCACGTAAAGCAACGCGGGTGCGCCTTCCGCGAGCGCGGCGGCCAGCCCCGGGACCTGGATACCCTCGTCGTCAAGGCCGACGGGCACCAGCTCGGCGTCCGCGGCGCGGAAGATGTCAAGGCACGCGGGCCAGCTTGGCGCCTCGACGACCACCCTGGACGGCGCGCGAAGATAGACCTCGGCGACGACCACCAACGCCTGGTGCGCACCGGTGGTAACCAGGATCTCGTCCGGGCAGGTCGGCAGCCCTTGCTGGGTGTAGTACGTGGCGATCGCCTCGCGCAGTTCGGGCAGACCACGCGGGTGGTAGCCGGGATCCGCGAGCAACTCGGTCATGTCGTACCGAGTCACGTCGTTCAGGGTATCGGCCACTTCCGGCGCACCGCCTTCCGTGGCACAGGCCAATGAGATAAGTGGACCGGGTCCGTCGATCAGCCGTTGGAAAATGGCGGTCCCGCGGCCGCCCGCCACCCGGCCATCGGCACGCGGCGTTGGCGTGCGTGCGGCCACCCGAGTGCCGCTGCCTTGCCGCCGCTCAAGCAGCTGCCTCGAACGCAACTCCTCATACGCACCCACCACGGTCGCCCGGCTGGTCGCCAGTACGCCGGCCAGTTCGCGCTCCGACGGCAGCCGCTCCCCGGTGCGCAACGCGCCCTCATCCACGGCCCTTGCCAGCGCATCCGCGAGCTTGCGATACAGCGGTCCCTGGCCGGTGGACCAGCTGCCCAGCAGCTCGGCGAGTTCTGGAGCACTTCGAAAATGAACCATTTCGCCCTTCATTGGCTCTATCGACGTAAGCCAGTGTCGAGCCAATATACAAGCAATGCAGTCCAATTGACAGAGCCATCTGGAGGGCGCCATGATCACCACAGCGATGTTCGCCCTGGCCGTGTTAGGCCAACTGGTCTTCCTCGGTCGGTCCGTGTGGTTGCCTTACTCGGCACGGCCGGCCGTCGCCGGCACCGAGCCGCGAGCCATCCGCGATCTCACCAACGGCGCCGCCGTGCTCAATCAAATCGGCCTCGCCTACGCCGATCGGATCGACCGCTACGCGCGCGAGCTGCAGCCGGCCCGCTAGCCGTGTGAGTACCTCCGCCGACGCGGTCGCCGCTTCGCTGCCGCCGGGGAGGTGCGCGAGCGGGTATTCACCGCGATCTCGGCGGCACGATCCGGTGCCCGCACCCTGAATGGTGTCGCTTCTGGGATGTCCAGGGCGCCTGCTCGCATCAAATGCCCCGCACCCCGGGTTCGTTTTCCGCTGTGCCGAAATGTGGGGTGATGGTTTTCCATCACCCGTTTGTCGGGCGCTCGATGAGGTGTTCGAAAAGTGTCGGTCGGGTGGATAGAATAGAACACATGAACGCACCCGCAGACGCTCTGGCCGGTGGTGAGTTGTGGCAGCTCACTGGCGAGGAGTTGCGGGACGAACTCCACACCGCCGAGCAGGTGCTCAACCGCGCGTTCGGCCGCTCGCTGCAAGTGATCAGTGAGTTCCTGGCGCGGGGCGACACGTGTGGCTACTCCAGCTTGCGGCGGTATGTGCATGATGCGGTGAACGTCACCGACACGGACGCCCGGCATCGGATCACCTACGCCCAAGCCTTGATCGGCACCCGCACCGTCACCGGTGCGGAGATGCCGGCACCCCTGGCGGAGACGGGACGCGCGGTGGTGGAGGGGACGCTGAGTCCGAGGCAGGTGGAGCAGATCCACAACACCCTCACCGACCTGCCCGACGGGACCCCCGACGAGGTCCGGACCCGCGCGGAGCATGATCTGGTGGC
>WHSZ01000024.1 GCA_009379845.1 Pseudonocardiaceae bacterium
ACGGCCGACCTTGCTTACCGGTACGAACTGGCAGCAAGTCCTCGATCAACACCCACTGATCATCGGAAAGCAACTGAAAACGCGACACACCCGGCAGCATCCCAGCCACCGACCGAAACCTTTGTCAGACACGCCCTAGCCCACACGGATGTGAACCTGGCGGCTGACACTCTCTGTGCCGTTCGCTCAGACTTACGCACCGGTTGTGTGGTGGCATCCGAGATCGGACCTACCGAGATCATAGACGAGTGGTCGAACATAGGCACCGCCCACATCGCATTCGTCCGAGACGGACACGTCGAACTCTCCAAGCAGGCGGGACACGACGAACCCGGTGTCGCTTGGCGGAACGCCGTCGGTCACCGCAGCCACCACTCAGCCAACGCAAGAGCCGTCGCCGATGCTGTGAACCCCACCGGCCATCCCGCGCGCGTCCGGCTGGTCGAGCACAACGCCGCGCTGATCGTGCTTATCGCCCACGACGGCCAGATCCCTGCTGCTGATGCACTCACCCTCGTCCGCGATGCCCGGCGAAACGGACACGCTCAAAAACTGCTGGAGCAACTTCAACACCGAAGGGACAGGCCCCGCTCATGCACACTGAGCTGATATCAAACAGTGCCCCAGCAGCGATTCGTGACTGCCTCGGCCCATTAATGCGGCGTTTCTCCCATACCGACCAAGCCGACCGTGTGCTCCCTTCGGAAGCACACGGAGACCTGCACATCATCACCGGCTTCGGCCCCACCAACGCCCCCACCGCGGGCACCCTGTCGGTCATGCTGGGGATCATCGAGCTGCAACGCCGCTTGCAGACTGAGATGACCGTAATCATCTCCGAGCTCGGTGCCTGGAACTCCCGCAACGTTCCCTGGCAGCAGCTCGAAGCCGTGCGCGACCAGATGTCGGCATTCCTTCGGCGTATTGGGCTCGATGAGTCGCGATGCACCCTGCGATCACATCTGGACTTTGGCAACCTCGCACGTGCTGGCAAGATCGCCCGTTTCCTGACCCGTCAAGACTTCCTGGACAACAGCGAAAGCCTGCTCGAACTCTACGACTCGCATGGCCTGCTTAGCAGCGAGATCGGAATCACCGTGGACTCGCTCTACACCGTGGCCGACGTGCTAGGACCGGCCGAAACCGGCACCAAGAATATCTTGATGGTCTCGGGCCTAGAAGAGGCGTATTTCACCGAACTGGCCCGCTTGGTGCTCGACCGTCAACAAGCGGCCGACGAGCTCAGCCTCGGCTGGGAGGCCACGATCGGGGCGTTGTATTTCCGAGTCCTCGAAGGACTCGGGGGCTACCCGAAGATGTCGAAGAGCATTCCCGCCTCGTCCATCCACCTTGGCATGACGGCCGACGCACTGGCTGAGCAAGTCCTCTCCGACGACCCTGCCAGTCAGCGCCCCCTCCTGTCCGCGATTGAACTCGCTAGCGGATGGGACGAAACCGGACTTGAGATGGCCCGCTCTGCCTACCACGATCGCGGGTCCGAACCAAAGCGTTGGCATAAGGTCAAGCAGAGCTATCTGGACGACTTCGTCATGTTCGCCGAACAGTGGGACCACAGCGCGCCATGACCCGAAACACCCTCGTGATCGTTTTCGGTGCGGGAGGGCGGCTTGGGACACGGTTGCTGCTGCTGTTGGCGAAGGAGCCGGTCACGGTGCTGGCCGTGGCTCGCAAGGACAAGCCCAATGTCCGCCCGCCTGGGATGCACTGGATGCAGATCGATGTCACCAACCCCGCCGAATGGCCCCGCAGCCTCGGCGCACTCACCGGAATTGCTGGCGTTCACCGGCACACCGTCCTCGTGGACCTGCTTCTTAAGCGGGCAACCGTTACCACAATGCGCACCTCCATCGCTGCGGTAACGTCCTACATTCTGCAGTTGCACGAGAGACTCGCCGCCGTCGGCCAGTCCAGCTCACTTGTTTCCGCCAGCACCACGGCGACCCTCGCCCCGTGGCTCTACCAAACGCCGTATGGCCTGGCCAAACGCCAACAACTTGCCCGGTACGCCACCTCCGGCATATCAGGAACCGCGTTCTTGCTTCCCTCACTGGCGGAGACCGGCAACGATAGGCCCGAAAATCTAGGGCTGAGCTGGAGCTACAGCGAAGCAGCCCGCAAACTCGCTGCGGCGATTACGGGACCAACCACCTCAGTCCACGGCAGGAATCCCTTCCGACTGGTAGTCCCCGATCCACCAACGCGGCAATCAGCCGTCGATAGCTATACGCAGCGAGCAAAGTCAGCGGCCAGACGATTGCTGCCCGCTCACATGTCGTTGCTGTTCGGCCGATGGGATTCACCCCAGCAACATCGCGAAGCCTCCCACCATCGCCTCGCAGTGACTCCACCGAGCCTTCGTGAGTACGTCGACCACCACAGAGTCCCACCGTTCTTACTACGACGACTCAAGCGGTCACTCGGTGGCCTTATTGAGGTCACCAATCCCGCACCTTCCACCGCTCGTGCGGCGAACGAGCGCTTATCGTGATGGCGCTCATGCGCGGCCACTCTCCCAGCCTTTCCCTGACGGGAACGTTGACCACTTTCACCAGGAGTTCGTTCGTCTACAAGGAGCAGGAGGGCCCTGGGGTGAGGCCCTCTCAAAGCCCTCACGACGAAGACGGCCCCTCGGGCATCACAACCGAGGGGCCGCCATAGTCGAAGTACTCAGCTGTTGATCTCGCCGTCCTTCACCGCGGCGAGGAACCCCGCCCACTCGGATCGGTCTAGGGCGAGATGGCCGGCGCCGCGGTTCTTGCTGTCGCGGACACCGACCGCAGGACCGAGGCGAACCTCGACGCAGTTGGAATCCTGGTTGCTGAAACTCGCCTTTCGCCAGGTGGCTGGCGCGTGCGGTACCGTCATGATGTCGTCTCCAGCTCCGTGATGACATCGGCGATGAGCTCCAGGGAGTCGTTGGGGCTCATCGCCACTTCCTTGCGAAGGCTATCCGCTGCGCTCCGGTATTCCGCGAGGTCGTCCTCGTCGTAGAGGAACGCGCTAGACCGGTGATGTTCCAGATGCACGATGGGCGGCGCACCTGGGAACTCGTAAAGCACGAACGGACCTGCGACGCCTGGATGCCAGTCCAGAGCGGTACGCACAACCTGCACCGTGATGTTGTCGGCTTGCGTCGCCGACTTGTGCAGGTGACGCAACTGATCGGCATGAATCCCGTTACCACCTACACGTAGGTATAGCGCCGCCTCGCCGATCAGCGCGTGAAGGCGTACCGGGTTGCTCTTGGTCAGGATCTCCCGCCGTCCCGCGCGCAGCAACACCCGCGGCTCAACATCGTTGGCCGACGCGCCGTAGGCGCCGATGATCGCCCGCGAATAATCCCAGGTTTGCAGTAGACCAGGCACGACGAGCGGAGACCAGTCAGTGATGGTCTCCGCGGTGCGTTCGCACTCCAGCACACCGGCGAGACCGTTGGTCATTCCCGGAACGCCGACGGTCAGCCAGCTAGCCTCCGATGCGTCCCGCGCCAGATTGAGGATGCGTTCCCGCTCGTCGCCGGACACGCCGAGCGCGACGAGATAGCCGCCAACGTCCTCGATCCGTGGGGACCGTCGCCCGGTCTCCCAGTACGACACGGTTGAGTGCTGGATGCCCATCCGGCGGGCAACTTCACGAACTCCGACACCTGCACCTTCTCGAGCCTGCCGGAGCGCAGCCGCCAAAGCGCGAATGCGGGGGCTACCAGTGGTCGCAGCCATGCACCACAGCATAGCGGACCGGAAACGTCGTCGACGTGTCACCCGATCGGAGCATTGCGATACTGGTCGCTGACCACCATGGTTGGTCTGCGACCACTTATTGGGTCGCGACCAGCATACTGCCGACGGGGAGGCGACATGTCCGAGACCAGAGCATTCCGAACGTTCCTGCAGCGGCTGTGCGGATCAAAAGGCCGTCGAAAGAGACGCCGCCGCGTGGTCATGGACGAGCCACACGGCTGGCCACGCGTGACGCGCCTCAAGCTCCCCGTCCGGGGTAGGCAATGAACTGGTGGGTGCAGGAAGACGGGACGGTCCACGACCTCGACGGCACCGCCCCATCCCAGACAAGGACGATGATGACGACTAAAGACTTGTGCGCCGTGCTCGCGCTCGCCCGCCTCCTGGTGGACGACGAGTTAACTACGGAGCGAAACGTCGACGGCTACTACGACGTGTCCCGGGCGGGGCACATTGTTGGTTCGGTAGACGACGATGTGCTAGCCGAATTCATCAACAAGGCACCGTCGCTGCTCGTCACCACCCAAGTTGCGCTGGTTTCCGGCCAGGGCGAGTAGCATGTTCCCCTTCGACATGGAGGAGTGCCCCGACTGTCACGGGTCGGGGATGGACCGGAACCGGAACACCTGTGGGACGTGCGGTGGAGTCGGACAAGTACCCAAACGACGATGACTGCCCGCTGTGCCACGGCACGGGCACAATGTCGTGGCAGCAGCCCAACGCGGACGGTTCCGTGTTGCGCACGATCGAATGGGACTGCCCCAACGGTTGCGGCGACACGTGGAAACATCCCGCCGCCGAGCAGGATCGGGTAGTCGAACAACCTGATGATCGCCCCGAGCGGGTCAAAGGGCAGGCGGACGAAGCCAACAAGATCGGCGGCGACTTCATCGTTCGAGCCCTGGAAAACTGGGGGATCGACCACCCGGCGTTGAAGAAACGGGACCGTTAGCCGCTGGCGTCGACCCGTGGGAAATCGCCCGCCTTCCCCCTGACGTGCTGGCAGGTCATCGGTGGTGGGCGGGTACCCCGCAGGACTGCCGGGCGCGGGTCAGCACCGCCTGCAGGCCGACGTCTTCGTAGTAGATCGCCACGTTGACGATGCGACCACCGCGCACCCTGGCGAAGACGCAGCCGTGCACATCGAGCGGCGGCAGGCTCGCGCGGTCCTCCGCCGGTGTGCCTCGCGTTCGCCAGCGCACCGCCGCTTGATCACCTTCGACGAGGGTGCGAAGGATTTCCCTGTGGCAGTCCGGATAGCAGCGCAGCAGCGTCCGGTCCATCACAGGGTCGACGTAGGCGATGTCGGTCACCGGGCACCCGTTGACCGTGGCCGTGAGGTCGGGTGACACCCAGGCTCGCGCCATGGCCCGATCCTGCCGGTTCACCGCGTCGTTGTACGCGCGAAAAGCCTCGGCCGCATTCACGGATCCGCGGTACCTCACGGGCCGCGGCATCGCGATGCGAGTCGCCACAACCATCCCTCCCCTTGCTGGTGGTCACACCGAGTGTCGATACGAACACTCGTCAACATAGGGGTGCACGGAATTCGGAGGGTGGGCAGCTGGCACGACGGTGAGCACGCGCCATGTTCACCATGCACAGTGCCCGGCAATGACCGGTTCATACGGTTAGGCGAGCTAACTTCCCGCGAAAGGAGTTCGCTGATGAGCCGGTTCCGGGTCTCCATGGACATCGGCGGCACGTTCACCGATGTGGTCGCCTACGACGAAACCTCCGGTCGCTTCCAAGCGGGGAAATCCGCCACCACACCGGACGATCTGACCGAGGGTGTCAACTCCGCCCTCGCCTCGCTGGTGGATTCCCCTCGGGACATCTCGTTCACCGTGCACGGCACGACCCAGGGGCTGAACGCCTTCCTGGAACGGCGCGGCGCAAAGGTGCTGCTGCTGGCATCGAAAGGCGCCGGCGACACGTACCACATCGCCCGCGGTCCTCGGACCCGGCTGTACGACCTGCACTACCGCAAGCCGGAGCCACTCGTCCCGCTCCGGGACATCGTGGAAGTGGGCGGCCGGATCGATCCGTCCGGCGCCGAGGTGGAACCGCTGGACGAAGCCGCGGTGCGCGCCGCGGCGGATCGCTACCGGAAGGAAGGCTTCGGCGCGATCGCGGTGGCGTTCCTGTTCAGCTACGCGGATCCCTCGCACGAGCGCCGGGTGCGGGAAATCCTCGTCGAGGAACTCGGTGCGGACATCACGATCTCGCTTTCCCACGAGGCAGCCAAGGAATGGCGGGAGTACGAGCGCACCTCGTCGTCGGTGATCGAGGCGTACACCGGCCCGGCGGTACGCAGCTACCTCAACCACCTCGAGGACAGCCTCACCGAGCAGGGCCTGCGGGTGCCGCTGCACGTCATGCAGTCCTCCGGTGGGGTACTGACCGCCACCTCCGCCCGGCAACGCCCGCTGCAGACCCTGCTGTCCGGCCCGGTCGGCGGCACCATGGGCGGCGTCGCACTCGCCGCCGCGCTCGGCCGGCCCAACCTGATCTGCATCGACATGGGCGGCACCTCGTTCGACGTGTCCATGGTCATCGACGGGCAGCCGGACGTCTCCCCGGAGGCCACGCTGGAAGGCCTGCCGATGTTGATGAGCGTGGTCAACATCCACACGGTGGGCGCCGGCGGCGGCTCGGTCGCCTGGATGGAGGCCGGTGGCCTGCGGGTCGGCCCACGATCCGCGAGCGCGGTGCCCGGACCCGCCTGCTACCGGCGCGGCGGCACTGAGCCCACGGTCACCGACGCCAACCTGGTGCTCGGCCGGATCGACCCGGACTGGTTCGCGGGCGGACAGCTGCGGCTGTTCACCGAACCCGCCAGGGGCACCGTCGCCGAGCTGGGTGACCGGCTCGGCATGGGCACCGAGGCGATGGCCGAGGGGATCTGCGACGTGGCCAACGCCAAGATGGCGCAGGCCATCCGCACCATCACGGTGTCCCGCGGCATCGAGCCCCGCGAGTTCGCCCTCGTCGCGTTCGGCGGAGCCGGGCCGATGCACGCCGCGTTCCTCGCCAGCGAACTCGGCATCGGCGAGGTCATCGTGCCCCGCTTCCCCGGCGCCTTCTCCGCGTGGGGGATGTTGCAGGCCGACATCCGCAAGGACTTCTCCGAGCCGTACTACTTCCTGGACGCCGACCTTGACCGGGCCGACATGGCAAGCAAGATCGCCGGGATGGCGGAGACCGGGCTGCGATCACTGGACAGCGAAGGCGTGCCCCCCGAAGGGCGCCGCGTCGAGCATGCCGTCGACATCCGTTACGCGGCACAGGAATACACCCTCACGGTGCCGATCGTGGATGCCAGCGAACCGCACAGGGAGGACTTCGTCGAAACGATCGCCAAGCGGTTCGCGCAGCTGCACGAGACCCGCTACGGGCACGCCAACCTCGGCGCCCCGGTCGAGTTCGTCACGCTGCGCTGCACCGCGTTCGGCACCCTGGACCGTTCCGAGACCGAGCGCATCGCGGCGGCGAGCGGCCAGGACTTCGAGCACCAGACCCGCGAGGTGATCTTCGGCGGCGAGCGCTACCAAGCCCCGCTGGTACGCCGGGACGTGCTGGCGAAGGGGCATTCCTTCGACGGGCCGGCGATCGTGGTCGAGGACACCGCGACCACCGTCGTGCCACCGGACTACGCGGTATCGGTCGACACCATCGGTTCGTTGATGATTCGGAGCAAGGAGATCCAATGACCACGACCACAGTGGACCCGGTCGTCGTGGAGATCATCCGGAACGCGCTGTCCTCCGCGGCCAACGACATGAACGCCACGCTGATCCGCTCCGCGTACACGCCGATCATCTACGAGTGCGGCGACTGCGTGGTCGCGCTGCTGGATGACCAGCACCAGGTGCTCGGGCAGTCCGCGGGGCTGCCGATCTTCCTCGGCAACCTGGAAACCTGCACCAAGGACACCGAGGAGCAGTTCGGCAGGGATGTGTGGCAGCCGGGCGATGTGTGGATTCTCAACGACAGCTACCTCGGCGGCACGCATCTCAACGACGTGACGATCTTCGGGCCGGTTTTCGTCGACGACGAGCTGATCGGCTTCACCGCGACCCGTGCGCACTGGATCGACGTCGGCTCCAAGGACCCCGGCGGCTCGATGGATTCCGTCAACATCTTCCAGGAGGGTCTGCGGCTCGGCGCGCAGAAGCTCGTGGACAGTGGCAAGGACGTGCACGGCGTGATGAGCACGATCTCCACCAACGTCCGCTTCCCCTACCCCACCACCGGTGACATGCACGCCATGATCGCCACGATCACCATGGGGCAGAAGCGGCTCGAGGAGATCATCCGGCGGTGGGGAGTGGACACCCTGCGGGCGGCCAGGGACGAGATCTTCGCGCAGACCGAGCGGCTGGAGCGTTCCGTCATCGAGGGCATCCCGGACGGCGTGTACACTGCGGAAGGCGTGCTGGACAACGACGGTATCGACCTGGACACCCCGGTGCCGGTCAAGCTGAAGATCACCGTGCGCGGCTCGGACATCGACTTCGACGTCACCGAGTCCGCCGATCAGACCGCCGGGCCGATCAATTGCGGTGTGGCGCAAGCGGTTTCCGCCTGCCGGGTCGGCTACAAGCTGCTGATCAGCCCGGACGTGCCTGGCAACGGCGGGTCGTTCCGGCCGATGACCGTGCAGGTGCGGGAAGGCTCCGTGCTCGGCGCGGTCTCCCCTGCCGCGGTCCAGTGGTACTTCACCCCGCTCGGGCTGCTGATCGACCTGGTGGCCAAGGCACTCGCGCCCGCGTTGCCGGACAGGGTCGCGGGCGCCAGCCACGGCGATTCGATGATCGTGCTGTTCGCCGGCAACGATCCGCGCACCGGCAGGGACTACGTGAGCCTGGAGGCCACGCTCGGTGGCTGGGGCGGCTTCGAGGGTTCCGACGGGGAAACCGCGTTGATCAACAACGTGAACGGTTCGCTGAAGGACCTGCCGATCGAGGTGGTGGAAACCCGCTACCCGTTCCGGATCATCGACTACCACATCCGCACCGACTCGGGCGGCGCCGGCAAGTGGCGTGGCGGCAACGGTGTGGTGCGGGAGTACGTTGCCCAGCACGACTGCACGGTGTCCCTGTGGTTCGAGCGTTCGGTGACGCCCGCGTGGGGGCTGTTCGGCGGCCGGGACGCCACCCCACCCGAAGTGACCATCAACCCTGGCCGCGCGGACGAGCGGCGGCTGCTCAAGTGCAACGGGCTGCGGCTGGCCAAGGGTGACGTGATCCGGTGCGCCACCGGCGGAGGCGGCGGTTTCGGGCCGCCGGAGGACCGCGAGGCCGACGCGGTGCGGGCCGACGTGCTGGACGGTCAGGTCACGCCGGAAGCCGCGGAATCCGCCTACGGAGCGCGGGTGGCCAGCGCATAGGCGGCAAGGTGCAACGCGAGGCGGCGATCGGGGCGGTCGACGTCGATGCCGTGCGCGCGGATCCGTTCCAGCCGGCCGAGCACGGTGTTGCGGTGCACCCCGAGCTGTGCCGCGGCCTGGCCGGTGGAACCGCCGTGATCCAGCACCGCGGCCAGCGTGGTCACCAGCGTGCGGTGATCGCTGGCGGCGAGCAGGTCGGCGAGTGCGACCTCGGCCGAGCGGGCCAGCTCGGCGACGGGCAGGCAGGCCAGCACCAGCCGCTCGCCGAGTTCGGCGAACAGCTCAACATGGCCGGCGGTGCTGCCCTGTGCCGCGGCGGAGGCCAGCTCGGCCTGCGCGAGCGATTCGCGAAGGCCGGCGAGTTGCTCGGCCGGCTCCCCGATTCCGGCGACCAGCCCGACCGGGGAGCGCATCCGGACCAGTCCCAGCCCCAGCTCGCCGGACACGTCGCCGGCCGCCCTGCTCTCTGCCGGCCACCAGCTCGCCCACCCGCCGGAACGGGGCACCAGCGGGCGATCGCCGAATTCCCGCTGCCACGCGGACACCACGCCCGGGGTCAGCGTTTCCACGTCCGGGCCAGCCTCCGAGGTGGCGACGCGCAGGAACACCCCGATGTGCCGGCCGTCCACCTGCCAGCCCAGCTCCGAGGCGACGTCGTCGGGGGCGTCCCTGGAGTACGCCACGCGTCGGGAGCCGTCCGTGAGCAACACGTCCAGTGCGGCCCCGGCCCGCGCGCTGTTGTGCACCAGCTCCAGCCGCTGCTGCGTGACGGCCGCGGCGAGCGGTACACACGCCAGCCGCAGGATCGTCCGCACCGTGTCCAGCAGCGGCCCGGCGCCCGCGACCTCGGCGACAAGTGAGGCCCACGGCTGGCCGTCCGGCCCCGGCACCTCCACCCGCACCTGCCGCGAGCCGGCCCCGGAACGCGCCACGGTGGAACGGCCGGCGAGCACCTGCCCGTCGCCCGAGACCAGCGCAGCGGACACCCCAGGCACCTCGGTGTTGATCACGCCAAGAATCGCCCTGGCACCGCTGCGTTCGGAGAACAGCACGGCGCACCGGGCGAGCAGCTTGGCCCGCAGCGCGTCCGGGTTGGTGATGGCCGCGGCGAGATCGAGCGCGCACTGCGCGGAGTCGCCGTCGACCACGAAAACCGGGGTGCGCAGCCGTTGCGCCAGGTGCGCGGTGGACTCGCCGATCCCCGGCAACGCCGGGGTGACCACACACGCGGCCGCCCGCTCCCACGCCAGCCGCATCGCGGACTCCACCGCCCAGACACCGTGGGTCAGCGACTGGTGCAGCACCACGGCGGTGTGCGGCGCGCAGGACCGGATCTGGTCCAGCTCGGAGACCAGCGAGACGTGCGGCACCAGCTGGTCGAAATGATCGTCGATCAACGCCCTGGTGTTCGCCAGCGGTCCATAGTGGACCAACGCGTCGACGGTCAACGCCTGCGTGGACGGGGTTCGATTCATCCGTCTCGCTCCTTCGGGTGCCGCACCGGCAGACCGAACGCGGCCGGCCCGGCCAGTTCGAGGCCGGCCGGACTGTGCCACACCGGCGCCGCGGGGACGGCCAGCACATCGACCTCGTCACCGAGGCCGACGCGTTCGAGTCCTTTCATCCGCAAGCTGTTGCGGTCCAGCAGGCAGAGCAGATCGGGTACCGCGGTGGCCAGCACGCCGTCGATCACCGCGAGCAGCAGCTCGTTCTGCGCCTCGAGGCGGATCAGCCGGCTGTCGGCCCGCTCCTCCCGCACCACCACCGTGGTCGGGTTGGCCGGCTGGGTCGGCGCACCACGCTTACCCGACGGACCGAGCTCCACCACCCGGCCGCTGCCGAGCACCGTGGCATTGGCCGTCTCTCGCAGGCCGAGCACGATGCCGTCGTGGTCGGTCGCGCCGGTCAGCAGCCGCCCCACCCGCACGACGCGGCTCATCGAACCCGGAATCGCGGCGGTCACCAGATTCCGCGCTTCGGTCGGGTACAGCGCGCACAGCATCCACCCGCCCGCGGTGTTCAGCATCGCCCTGATCAGCAGCTCGGCCCGCGGCGCGCTGGCGTCGATGGACACCAGGTCCCGCACGGCGCTGGTGGCGGTCAGCGGCGTCAGTGGTAGTCCTGCCAGCGCGTAGCTGGTCTGGTTGATCAACGGAAGGATGCGGCCCATCCCGTCGCAATCCACCACCGGCAGCCCCAACTCGGCGGCGGCGAGCACCGGGAACAGCGCGTTGATCGTGGCCGCGTTCATCGGCATCACGGCGCCGACCGCACGACCGAGCTGGTTCTGCAGCGCGGTCAGCACCGTCGCCGGCTCGTCCCCCGCGGGCGGCAGCTCCACGATCGCGGTCATCGAGCCGGCGATGCCCACCGCGGCGCACGGCGTGTCCGCGTCAAGCTCGCCCGGTTCGACAAGCGGCACCGGCCCACGCCGTTCCAGCACCTCGCGTGTCCAGGTCCGGAAGTTCTCGACACTGGAGCCCGCGATCGACGCCCCGAAGAACTCGGACCCGGCGACCAGCGCGTCCACGTCGTCTGGGCCGATCTCGGGTACCCGCGCATCGCCGTTCACGCCTGGCCACCCAGCCGCCCGCTGGCCCGGATCACGACCCGGTAGGAGCCGCTGCGCAGGAACGACAGTGGCACCACGGCCGAGCTGACCACCCGCTCGGTGCCCGGCCGTGCGCCGCCGGAGGCGAGCAGCGTGCAGGTGCGGTCTTCCATCATGGTGCGCACCCGCCGAAGCTCGGCCGGCGTATCGGCGGACACGACGAGGTCGAGCCACGCGGTTGGCTCGGTGGCCGTGCAGCCGACCGCGACCACGTCGGTACCGGGATCGACGAGGGTGGCGGCGGAGCCGAGCCCGGCGCGGAACCGGCGGGCCGCGGCCGCGTCCGTCTCGTTGACCGCTGCGACGATGGTGGGCTCGCCGACCGCCGGCGCCGAAACCGGGGAAAGCACGGCTTGCGGGGTTGCCAGCCGCATGCCGCCCAGCTCCATCACGTCCGAGGCGGCATGCGGTAGCCCGTCCCGCACCTGGCCGGCGGCGAACCGGTCACCGGCGGCGAGCACCACGCTGGCCGTCGCGGTGGAGGACACCATCGCGGCCCCGAGCAGCCCGACCGCGTTGCCGGCCTCGAGCCCGGTCACCGGGAAACTCCGCAACCGCTCGGCCGACACCCGGCCCCCGTCGCCGGAGGCGAACCACGCGACACCCCGCCGGACGCCAGCCGCCGTGATCCGTTCGCAACGCCCTACGAGGTCGGTTGCCCGTGGTTGCAGCGCCGCGGTGAGCACCGTCGCGGCCTCCCGCTGCAGCAAACCGAGCCCACCGACCTCGTGCGAAAGGCACAGCCGCAGCCAGGGCACGGCGTCAAGAACGCGCTCAGCTACCGCGCGCTCGTGGTCCGGGCTGCCGGCGGATCCAGCAGCGGTGACGGCCAGCGCGGCGAACCCGGCATCGGCGGCCGCCCGTGCCGCGCGTGCTGCCGCGTCCAGGTCCACCGGGGCGAGCTCCATTCCGAACAGGTCGTGCCCACCTCGCACGGTGGCCCGCTGCCCTACCAGCGTCCGCAGCATCGGGGACGGGTGTTCGCGCAGCGCGTCGGACACCGGGGGGCGCGGCACGATGCGCAGCGCCGCCACCCGCTCCGCGTGCTCCGGCGGGACCAGCAGCTCGGAGAGTTCCCACGCGACGGACTCCACCTCGCCGGGCGCCCGCGCGCACGACTGGCGCAGCAACGTGGTCAGCGCCCGTTCTCCTGCCCCGTCGAACTGGACGTGCGACTGGTCGGTGGGGCTGCCGTCCACCACGAGCGCGGCCGTCGCGGAGTCGTGCCGCAGGCGCATCCCGATACGGCTACCTACCGGCCACCGATAGTCCATCGGCGCGGGCTCCTTCCCCAGCCAGAAACCCAGCCGAGTCTAGGAGGAATCCGCTCAGGTGAGCTCGCGGCCCTCGGTTTCCGGCAGCAGCGCCGCGAGCGCGGCGATCAAGCCGCCGCGCTCGTGAGTCTTTTCAAGGGTTATAGCACCCAAAAAGACTCACGAGGGCGAAGCACGCTTTACTGTGCGCCAAGGGACTGAACGAGGGGGCGATGCGGGGATGGCATCGGACTGGCAGCTCGACGGGTACACGCAGGTGCGCCAGCTCGGCTCCGGGGCATCGGGGCGGGTGGTGCACGCCGTGCACGACGCGACCGGCACACCGGTGGCGATCAAGTACGTGTCCGCTCAGCTATTCGGTGATCAGGAGTTCCGGGCCCGGTTCCGCGGCGAGGCACAGTTGCTCGCCGGGCTGGCCGACGCCAACGTGGTGCGGTTCTACCAGTACGTCGAATCCACCCACGGTGCGGCGATCGTGATGGAGCTGGTGGACGGGGTGACGCTGCGCCGGCTGCTCGACAGCCACGGCGCGATGGAGCCCGAGGCGGCCCTTGTGCTGCTGAAAGGTTCGCTGCTCGGACTGACAGCCGCGCACGCGGCCGGCGTGGTGCACCGGGACTACAAACCGGCGAACGTGCTGGTGAGCGCGGACGGCGCGAGCAAGCTGACCGACTTCGGAATCGCGGTGCCGACCGGCGCGCAGGTCGCCGCGGAGGGCAGCCCGGCGTATCTCGCGCCCGAGCAGTGGTTCGGCGCGCCAGCCAGCCCATCCGCCGACGTGTACGCCGCCACCGTGGTGTGCTTCGAATGTCTCACCGGGCATCGCCCCTTCCGGCAGGAGAACCTCACCGCGCTCGCCCGCGCGCACCGCGAAGCACCGGTGCCGGTGGAGGAAGTCCCCGAGTCGTTGCGGGAACTGGTGTCCGAAGGGCTCGCGAAGGACCCGGCCACCAGACCGCCGTCGGCCACCGCCTTCCTCGGTGACCTGGAATCGGCGGCCGTCGCCGGCTACGGGCCGGAGTGGGAATCGCGCGGACGCAGGCGGCTGGCCGCGCTCGCCGCGTTGCTGGCCGCGTTCTTCCCGTTCGCGCACGCGCCGGGCGCGAACGCACCCGGGTTGGGGGCGCCAGCCCCGGAGCCACCCGACGCGCTGACACCCGGCAAGATCAGGCTGCCGAAGCGGCGCTCCGTGCTGATCACCAGCGGCGCGATCGTCACGGCTGCCGTCATCGTCGGCTCGGTGCTCATCGCCAATTCCGGCTCGGAAAGCCCCGGTGCGAGCGATGCGCCCCTCCCGACAAGGCCACCGGATGACCCTGGCAGCACCAAGGTGATCATCATCGAGCAGGCGGAAAAGGCGCGCACCGCGTCGTTCAGTTACGAGCTGAACGGGTGCTGCGCACAGCAGTTCCACGGCGAGGGCAGGCTGGATTACCGGAAATCCCGCAGCACGGCCGAGATCACCGATTACTACAACATCCCGGGCATGCGGCGCGGCTCGACCGAGTCGAAGCTGCGCGGCTTCGTTTTCCACGACACCACCTACGTCGCGGACGGCAACAGTTGGCAAAGGGTGCCGACCAGGGACGTCGATATGCCCCCGGACCAACGCACCAACCAAGGGGACGCACACCTGGCCGCCGGGCAACTGGTCGACGTGCGCAACGCCGCGCGCGTCGAGCGGATAGCCGAACTACTCGATGACGCCACCGAGCTCGCCGTGTCCGAGCGCGGCAACACGATCAGCTACCGGGGCAGTGTCCCGCCGGAAAACCCCAGACCTGGCGGCCCGGACAACCCGTTCCGCGAGCTTGGCATCGACTTCGAACTCACCCTCGGGAAGGACTACCTGCCGAAGAAGCTGCACGAGGTCTACAAGTACAGCCTGATGGCAGGCGACAACAGCAAGCAGCTCACCGACATCAGTTACAGCGGCTGGGGTGCGGGCGCGGCGATCAAGCCGCCGCGCTCGTGAGTCTTTTCAAGGGTTATAGCACCCAAAAGACTCACGAGCGGAGCATCTCGGCGACGAGGAACGCGAGTTCGAGCGACTGCTGGGTGTTCAACCGCGGATCCATCGCCGTCTCGTAACGGCCGGACAGGTCGGTGTCCGAGATGTCCTGCGCACCACCGAGGCATTCGGTGACGTCCTCACCGGTCAGCTCGATGTGAATGCCGCCGGGATGCGTGCCCATCGCGCGGTGCACCTCGAAGAAACCCTGCACCTCGTCGACGATCCGATCGAAGTGCCGGGTCTTGTAGCCGGTTGACGACTCGTGCGTGTTGCCGTGCATCGGGTCGCACTGCCAGATCACCTGATGCCCGGAAGCGGTCACCTTCTCCACGATCGGCGGCAGCACATCGCGCACCTTCTGGTTGCCCATCCGGGGGATCAACGTCAGCCTGCCGGGCGTGCCGCGCGGATCCAGCCGCTCGACGTACTCAACCGCCTGCTCCGGCGTGGTCGTCGGGCCGATCTTCAAGCCGATCGGGTTGGACAGCAGCTCGGCGAACGCGATGTGCGCGCCGTCCAGCTGCCGGGTGCGCTCCCCGATCCACAGGAAGTGCGCGGAGAGGTCGTACAGCTTGGGGTTGGCGGGATCGGACTGATCCAGCCGCAGCAGCGCGCGCTCGTAGTCGATCAGCAGCGCCTCGTGGCTGGCGTAGATCTCCGTGGTGTGCAGGCTCGGGTCCTGCACACCACACGCGGACATGAAGCGCAGCCCCCGGTCGATCTCCGCGGCAAGCGCCTCGTAGCGCTCCCCGGCCGGGGAGGTCCGCACGAAGTCCTTGTTCCAGTCGTGCACCTTATTCAGGTCCGCCATGCCCGCGCCGGTCAACGCGCGCAGCAGGTTCATCGCCGCGCCCGCGTTGGCGTACGCGCGGATCATCCGACTCGGATCCGGCACCCTGGCCTCGGGCGTGGCGACAAGCGAGTTCACGATGTCGCCCCGGTACACCGGCAGGCCGAGCGAGTCCGTGGTGTTCGACCGCGGCTTGCCGTACTGCCCTGCGATCCTGCCGACCTTGACCACCGGCAGGCTCGCGCCGTAGGTCAGCACCACCGCCATCTGCAGCAGGGTGCGCAGGTTCGCGCGGATGTGCGGCTCGGTGTTGTCCGCGAACGTCTCGCCACAGTCCCCGCCCTGCAACAGGAACGCCTCGCCGCGGGCAACCATGCCGAGCCGCTCGTGCAACCGGTCGATCTCCGCCGGCATGGTGATCGGCGGAACGCTTTCCAACACCGTGCGCACCTGCCGGACCTGCTCGCTGTCCGGCCATTCCGGCTGCTGGGCGGCCGACCGCGCGAGCGCGTCATCCAGACGCTTGCGCAGCTCCGGCGGGAGCGGAGGCAGCTCAGGGAGGGTATCGACGGGTACGTCCACGGTCCAATTCACGCCCCCAGCTTATTGGGTCCGCGCCCTTCCCTGTGCGGGTGGGACAGGTATCTCACCGCGGGGCGGTGTGCGGCCGGGGACGGGCAGTATGACGCCTGATGACCACGACACTCGACGACACCGGTGCGAACCGGTTGCTGAGCACGGCGATCGCGAACCTGCGGCGCGACTATCCGGTGCATTGGACGCACATCATCGACGGGCCTGAGCAGCTGCGGCCACAACGCGCCGTCCATCCGGTGTTCGCCGGCTCCTACGACTGGCATTCCTGCGTGCACCAGACCTGGTTGATCGTCCGGATGCTGCGGCTGCGCCCGGACCTTCCGGAAGCCGCCCGTGCCCGCGAGGCGCTTGACGAGCTGCTCACCGAATCGGGCTGCACGACCGAGGCTGAGTTCTTCGCGGGACCGCACGGCATGCGGTGGGAACGTCCGTACGGCTGGGCGTGGCTGCTCATGCTGGACGCGGAATTGCGCGCTGCCAGCGCGTCCAACGCGACCAACGCGGCCAGCGTTTCCAGCGTGGCCTGGGCGGGCCCGATCGCGGTGCTCGCCCGCGTGGTGCGCCGACGCTGGCTCGAATGGATCAGCGGCGCGCGGCTTCCGGTACGCACCGGCACGCACGGCAACACCGCCTTCGCCGCCGGGCTAGTACTCGACGCGGCACGCGGCAATGGCGACACGGAGCTTGCCGAGGCGTGCTCGTCGGCGGCCGTTCGCTGGTACGGGACGGACGTCGACTACGGCGGGTTCGAGCCGGACGCGGCGGACTTCCTTTCCCCGTCGCTCGTGGAGGCCGACCTGATGCGCCGGGTGCTCGACCGGGCGGAGTTCGGCGACTGGTTCCAAGCCTTCCTGCCGGACGCCGCCGCGCCGCGGTGGACGGGGCTGCGGGAACCGGTGAGCGTGGATGATCCCAGCGATCCGCACGGCTCACACCTTTCCGGTCTGGTGCTGTCCCGCGCGTGGTGCTGGCGCGAGATCGGCTTCGCGCTGCCGGACCAGCACCCACACTGGGAACTCGCGGCCGAGGCCGCTCGCGCGCACACCGAGGCGAGCTGGCGCACCGTGTTCGGCAACGGCTACGCGGCCGAGCACTGGGTCGGCACGTTCGCCGCGTACCTGCATCTCGGGGCGCTGCATGGGTAGTGCGAACCGAGGTATCAGGGTTACCGTAGAGATATGTTCGGCGCGCCGAAGTGGAGATCGAGCTCCGTCGAAGATTACCTGAAGGTGATCTACGCGCTCCGCGAGCGCGGCGCGGAGGTGATCACCCCGAGCGCGCTGGCCGGCCGGCTCGCGGTGTCGCTTTCCTCCGCGTCCGGCATGATCCGCAAGCTGGCCGATCTCGGCCTTGTCGAGCACGCCCGCTACGGCGATATCACGCTGACCCAGCCGGGCAGGCGGATCGCACTCGAGGTGCTGCGCCGGCACCGGCTGATCGAGCTTTACCTCGTCAAGGAGCTGGACTACTCGTGGGACGAGGTGCACGACGAGGCCGAGCTGCTGGAACACACCATCTCGGACACGCTGCTTGACCGGATCGCCGCGAAGCTCGGGCACCCGGTCGTCGACCCGCACGGTGACCCCATCCCGGCCAGTGACGGCTCCATCCCGGTGGCCACGGCGCAACCGCTCGCCACCCTCGACCCGCCGGCCAGCGGCCAGATCGTGCGCGTCGTCGACTCGGATCCGGAGCTGCTGCGCTACCTGACCGACCAGCAGATCGGCCTTGGCGACCGGATCTCCGTGCTGGAACGCAAGCCGTTCGGAGGCCCGCTGATGGTGCGGGTCGGCTCACCACCCGACGAGGTCACGCACGGCTTCGGGGACGTGCTTGCCGAGTCGGTCTACGTCGAGGTGGACAGGTGAGCGCGCCGGAGAATCGCGCGCGGGCCCGCGGCCGGCGCCGATGGCTGATCACCAGCATCATCACGGCCGCGATGCTGCTGCTCGGCAGCTCGATCGCCTGGGCGGTGTGGCCTCGCACCCAGCTGAGCCGGGATTCCTCGGCCCCGCTGGAGATCGTCACGACCACCAACTTCCTCACCGACGCGGTGCGGCGGGTCGGCGGCAAGCACGTGCGGGTGACCGGATTGATGGGCCCTGGCGTTGACCCGCATCTGTACAAGGCCACGGCCAGCGACGTGGACCGGCTGCGCGAGGCCGACCTGGTGATCGCCGTCGGCCTGTACCTGGAGGGCAACATGCAGCATGTGCTTGACGACGTCGCGGGCAGCCGTCCGGTCGTGCAAGCCGGTGAGCGGATCCCGGCCGAGAAGTTGCTCGCGGCCCCGCAGGGCGCCGCCCCGCGGGAGGAACACGACCCGCACGTCTGGTTCGACGTACGGCTGTGGAAGATCGTGGTGGACTCGGTCCGGGACTCGCTCGCGAAGCGGGACCCCGAGCACGCGGCGGACTACCAGCGGCGCGCCGAGCGGTACCACGGCGAGTTGAACCGGTTGGACGGTGAGATCCGGCAGCGCCTCGCGCGGATCCCGCCGCAGCGCCGGGTGCTGGTCACCTCGCACGACGCGTTCCGCTACTTCGGCCGCGCCTACGGGCTGGACGTGCTCGGCATCCAGGGCATTTCCACCGGTGACGAGGCCACCACGGCCGATGTCGAACGCGTCGCCAGCACCGTCGCCCGCCGCGGGGTGCCCGCGGTGTTCGTGGAATCGAGCGTGTCCAGGCAGACGCTTGAAGCTGTGCTCGCCGCCTCGCGTGCCCGCGGACACGCGCTTCGGATCGGCGGCGAGCTGTACTCCGATTCCGCCGGCGCGCCCGGCAGCCCCGAGGGCAGCTATGTCGGGATGCTGCGCGCCAACGTCGACCGACTCGTAGCGGGGTTGTCATGAACATCCGGCAGAGCAGCAGCACGTTCTCGCAGCGCGGACCCGAGCGGACCGAGGGACACATTCGGGGCGTTGAGTGCCCGGAAGGTGGCCTTCACGACACACCTGCGTTGCGATGGGACGGGGTGGAGGTCAGCTACGGCGGCAAGCCCGCGCTGTACGACGTGTCGTTCGAGATCCCTACCGGCACGCTGAGCGCGATCGTCGGACCGAACGGGGCGGGCAAATCGACCGCCGTGAAAGCCGCGCTTGGCCTGGTGCCGCTCAACAGGGGCAGCGTGCGAGTCCTCGGTGGGCAGCTGCGCGAGCACCGCAGCCGGGTGGCGTACGTCCCGCAGCAGGACCTGGTGACCAAGGACTTCCCGATCACCGCGATCCAGGTCGTCGAGATGGGGCGGTATCCGCATCGTGGCTGGTTCCGCAGGCTCACCAAGGCGGACGACGCGGCGGTCGCCGAGGCGGTGCGGCGCACCGGGATCACCGACCTGGTGAACGAGCCGTTGGACGAGCTATCCGGCGGGCAGCGGCAACGCGTGTTCCTGGCGAGGGCCCTCGCGCAGCGGGCGGACCTGCTGGTGCTGGACGAACCGTTCACCGCGGTGGACGCGCGCACCGAGGCGGCGCTGACCGACCTGCTGGCCGAGCTGTGCGCGGACGGCGAGCACACCGTGATCGCCGTGCACCACGACCTGCGAACCGTGGCCGAGCGCTTCGACCACGCGGCGCTGCTTTCCGGAACGGTGGTGGCCGCCGGGCCGGTGCACGAGGTGCTCACCGCGGCGGCGCTCGAGCAGGCTTACGGGCTTGTCCTGGCGGCACGCGAGAAGCCGAGGGAGGACCCCTCGACGCGGGAGTACCCGGCGCGGGACCAGTCGGAGAGGGTGACCTCGGCACCGTGAACACCGCGATCGCACTGCTGCCGTTGCCCTACCCGGAGGCGATCGTGGCGATGGGTAGCGCGGTCCTCGGGTTCGTGGCGGGAGCGCTCGCGCCGTTCGCGGTGCTCCGCGGTCGCGCGATGTTCGGCGACGCGATGAGCCACGGCACGCTGCCCGGTGTGGTGCTCGCGTTCCTGGTGGTCGGCATGAAGGACCAGGGCATGCTGCTCGCTGGCGCCGCACTGTTCGCGATCGCCGCGGCGGCGCTGATGATCGGGCTGGAACGGGCCGGGCGTACCGCGCCGGACGCGGCGATCGGGGTGACACTGTCCGCCACGTTCGCGCTCGGCATCGTGCTGCTGACCAGGGTCGGGCACAGCGGCAACCCGGAACAGTCCGGATTGGACGCCTACCTGTTCGGGCAGGCCGCCGGGATGGTCGCTCGCGACGTGTGGATCGCGCTGCTGCTCGGCGGGTTCGCGCTGCTCGCGGTCGTGGTGTTCTTCCGGCTGCTGCGCTCGGCGACCTTCGATCCACAGTTCAGCGCGGTGGCCGGGGTGCCGACCTGGACGATCGACGCGGCCAGCACCGCGCTGCTGGTGATCGCCGTGGTGCTCGGGGTGCGCACGGTCGGCGCGATCCTGATGGTCGCGCTGCTCGTCGCGCCGTGCGTCGCGGCCCGCGCGCTCACCAAACGGCTCGCCACGCTGGTGCCGATCTCCGGGCTGATCGGCGCGTTCTCCGGCGGTGCCGGGGCGGTGCTCGCCGGCCGCGCCGAGCTACCAACCGGACCGGTAGTGGTGCTGCTGGTGACCGGGCTGGCCACCGCCGCGCTGCTGTTCGCCCCGCGACGCGGCGTGCTCAGCAGGGCGTGGCGCCGGCGTACCGCGCGCCTGTCCCATGCGGAGGCGTGGCATGGCAACTGACGACCTGGTGATCATCCTCACCGCCGGCTCGCTGGCCACCGCCTGCGGGCTGCTCGGCCCGTTTCTGGTGCTGCGCAGGCAATCGCTCACCTCGGACGCGATCGGGCACGCGGTGCTGCCCGGCGTGGTCGGCATGTACCTGCTCACCGGCAGCCGCTCCTCGCTCTTGGCCACCCTTGGCGCCGCGGCGTTCGGGCTGATCTGCGTGCTCGGCTTCGACGCGCTGCGGCGCACCAGGCTGCTCGGCACCGACGCGGCCATCGCGCTGACCTTCCCGGCGCTGTTCTCCCTCGGTGTGCTCGGGATCAGCAAGTTCGCCTCCGGCGCGCACATCGACCTGGACTCCACGATCTACGGCGAGATCACCTTCGCGCCGTTTCGCACCATGGCGATCGGCGGGCTGGACGTACCGCGCCCGTTGCTGACCACGGTGCTCACCGCGGTGCTCACCCTGGCCTTCGTGCTGGTGCTGTGGCGCCCGCTGCACGCGTTGACCTTCGACCCGGAATTCGCCGATGTCACCGGGATGCGCGGTCGCCTCGTGCAGCGCCTCGCGCTGGTGGCCAGCGCGCTGGTCGCGGTCACCGCGTTCGACAGCGTCGGCGCGATCCTGGTGGTCACGTTCTTCGTGGTGCCGGCGGCCGCGGCGCATCTGGTGTCGAACCGGCTGGACACCATGCTGCTGGTGTCCGTGGGCATCGGCTGGATCAGCGCGATCGTCGGGCAGCGCGCGGCGGTGGCTTACGACAGCTCGATCGCCGGGATGATCGGGCTGACCGCGGTGTGCTGCTTCCTGCTGATCCGGCTGTTCGCCCCGCGCCGCGGCGTTGCCTGGCGGCTCGTCCGCGGCCGGCCGGCCCGGGCGCGGGGTCAGCCGAAGAACACCTCGGCCTCCGCGTAACGCTCGTCCGGCACCGTCTTGAGTTTCGCGGTCGCCTCGGATAGCGGCACCCGCACGATGTCCGTGCCGCGCAACGCCACCATCGCGCCGAACTCACCGCCGGCGACCGCGTCCACCGCGTGCAGCCCGAACCGGGTGGCCAGCACCCGGTCGTACGCGGTCGGGATGCCACCGCGCTGGGTGTGCCCGAGCACCACCGCCCGGGATTCCTTGCCGGTCTGCCTGGCCAGCTCGTCGGCCAGCCAGGTACCCACCCCGCCGAGCCGCACGTGCCCGAACGCGTCGGTCTCGCCGGTCTGCAGCACCTCGGCGCCGTTCTCCGGGATCGCGCCCTCGGCGACCACCAGGATCGGGGCGTACTGGCGCTCGAACCGGCGCTGCGTCCACTCGACGACCTTGTTCACCGAGAACGGCCGCTCCGGCACCAGGATCACGTTCGCGCCGCCTGCTACCCCGGAGTGCAGCGCGATCCAGCCGGCGTGCCGGCCCATCACCTCCACCACCAGCGCGCGGTGATGCGACTCGGCGGTGGTCCGAAGCCGGTCGATCGCCTCCGTCGCGATGTGCACCGCGGTGTCGAAGCCGAACGTGTAGTCGGTCGCGTCCAGGTCGTTGTCGATGGTCTTCGGTACCCCGACGACGCCGATACCCTCGCCGGTCAGCTTGTTGGCCACCCCGAGGGTGTCCTCCCCACCGATCGCGATCAACGCGTCCACGCCCTGGTCGGCGAGCACCTTCTTGATCTTCTCGACGCCACCGTCCTCTTTGTACGGATTGGTGCGCGACGAGCCCAGGATCGTGCCGCCCCGCGCCAGGATGTCCTCCACGTCGTCCAGCCCGATCGGCCTGCAGTCCCCCGTCAGCGGACCTTGCCAGCCGCTGCGGAACCCGACGATCTCCCAGCCGTGCGTCTCGATGCCCTTCCGCGTGACGGCCCTGATCACCGCGTTCAGTCCGGGGCAGTCGCCGCCGCCGGTGAGTACTCCGACTCGCATGTCTTGCCATTCCTCTCGGCTCGCTGTGCTGGATGAATCGTTCAAGACCAGCCTATTACCGGTCCGGAGACCCGCGCTTGCGGCGGTGCTCTTCCATCACCTTCCAGCGCGCGAAGTTGTGCCGCGCATCGGCAAGCGCGTCGTGCGCGTCCTGTGGCGGGTCGGGCAGCTTCGGCCTGCCGACCTCGTCCCACAGCTGACGGAGTTCACGGGTGAACCGGGGCAACTGCCGGGGAAGCGCCGGCATCGCGCCCCACAGCTGGGCGAGCGCCACGTGATCGTAGGCGGCGAACCAGGCCCACAGCTCCACCCGTTCGCCGCGCGGGCTGAGGAACTTGATCAGTTCATCGCGGATCTGGGCGCGGGAACGCCATGCCGTGTCGGCATGCGGTGGCAACTTCGGCAGCACGTTCTCCCGCACCCACGGGCCGGCCTTGCGCGCGTCGAACTCCGTGGACACCGCGTAGAACTCGCGCCCGTTCTCGTCGATGACACCGATCGATACCAGATCGATGGTGACCCCGTCCTCGATGAACTAGGTGTCGTAGAAGAACCGCACCGGGGCAGCGTAGATGTGCGACCGTTGCGTGCTCAGCTGGCCTTGGTGTCTGGAATCCGCTCCGCCTCACCGGCGGCGCTGGTTGCCTGACGCGGCACCGCGGGGCGGATCCCGGATGCCTCGGCTTCGAGCAACTCCTTCGCCTTCGCCGCGTAGATGTCCACGTATTCCTGCCCGGACAGCTCCATCAGCGCGTACATGATCTCGTCGGTGATCGAGCGTTCCACGAACCGGTCGCCGGCGAGCCCGTCGTACCGGGAGAAGTCCAGCGGCTTGCCGAAGCGCACCTCGATCGGGTGCGGACGAAGCATCTTGGAGCCGATCGGGTTAGCCTCGTCGGTGCCGACCATGGCCACCGGGATCACCGGCACGTGGGCCTGCAGTGCGATGCGCGCCACCCCGGTCTTGCCCTTGTACAGCCGGGTGTCTGGGGAGCGGGTGCCTTCAGGGTAGATCCCCACCAGGTTGCCCTCGCGCGCCAGCCGGATGCAGGTGTCCAGCGCCGCCTGCGCGGCCGAGCCGCTGGACCGGTCGATCGGCACCTGCCCTGCCCCGGAGAAGAACCACTTCTTGAGCTTGCCCTTGATGCCGGGCTCGGTGAAGTATTCGAGCTTCGCGGGGAAGGTCACCCGGCGCCGCACGACCAGCGGCATGAAGAAGGAGTCGACCACGGCGAGATGGTTGCTCACGATCAGCGCACCACCGCTGTCCGGCAGGTTCTCCCTGCCGGAGACCTTGGGCCGGCACATCAGCCGAAGCAAAGGTCCAAGGGTCAGGTGTTTCAACACCCAATACAGCACCGCGACTCCCGTCCTGGGCGATCTTGTGAGAGATGACTCCGATTCAATACCTACAGTACGAACCGGGAGCGCGGAGAACAACGTTACCCACGTGTAGATGCGGTTGTTCACGGGACCATTACGGCCGCTAAACCGCGCCTTACACGATATTCACGTGCTATGCCATCACGGGCCGGTCCGTGCGACGATGGTCGGGCAGGCATCGCTGAAGACGAGAGAAGGCGCACGTGCCCGTTCTCCCCGGCGCGGAACCGTTCGCGCACTCTGGATCCAGCGACGTCGGAGTGTTGCTGTGCCACGGGTTCACCGGGAGCCCGCAGAGCATGCGCCCATGGGGTGAGTATCTCGCCGAGCACGACTACACGGTGCGCTGCCCCCGGCTGCCGGGACACGGCACGAACTGGCGGGAGTGCAACCGCACCCGCTGGACAGACTGGTACGGCTGTGTCAGTTCCGAGCTGGACGCGCTGCGCGCCGGCTGCGACGCGGTGTTCGTGTTCGGCCAGTCGATGGGTGGCACGCTGACGCTGCGGCTCGCCCAGCGGTACGGCACGTCGATCGCCGGCATCGTGCTCGTCAACCCGTCGGTCACCACGCTGCGGCTGGACGCGAAATTCCTGCCACTAGTCAGCCGCATCGTGCCGGCGCTCGGCGGGATCGCGGGGGACATTGCCAAGCCCGGCGTCGTTGAGCTGTCCTATGATCGGCTGCCGCTGCGCGCGGCGGCCAGCCTGAGCCAGCTGTGGCGGGTGGTGCGGGCGGATCTGCCGAAGGTCATCCAGCCGCTACTGCTGCTGCACTCCGTCGTCGACCATGTCGTCGAACCGGTCAATTCCCGGATCGTGCTGGACGGGGTAAGTAGCTCCCAGGTGACCGAAGTGCTGCTGCACGACAGCCTGCACGTGGCAACGCTTGACCACGACGCACCGACAGTCTTCGCGAAGAGCGTGGAATTCCTGCAGCTGCACGCCGAGCGGGCGGTGAAGCCGGCGGGTGAGAACGGGGAGGTGATCGGGTGAAGAACAGGGGCAACGGCTCGGGTGGACCGGAGGACGTGGACGCGGCCTTCGCCGAGATCATCGCCGGGTTGGAATCCGAGGGCGTCGGGCGCGACTTCGCCAAGGAGGACGACGTCGATGTGCACGGCGGCGAGGAGGGCACCACAGCCACCGCGACGTCGGAGCCGGAGCGCGGCTGGCGCACCGGCGAGGTCGACTGGGATCCGACCTGGCGGACGTTGGACAACCTCGACGATGAGGACGACCACTATCACCCGCCGGAGCCACCGCCACTGCCCAAACCACGCAGGGGCACCGTGGTCGTCCTGCTCTTCATCGCGGTGGGCGTATTGCTGCTCACCGTTCCCGGTCTGATCGGGCTGAGCTCCGCGGTGGCGACGCCGATCGCGCTACTGGCCATCACCTGCGGGTTCGGCTTCTTCGTACTCAGCAAGCGGCACGGCCCGCCGCCCGGTGCCGACTCGGACGGCGCGCAGCTCTAACCGGCGGTGACCAACCACGGGTGAGCGCCGGCTACGACGATGCGGTATCCCTTGCCAGGGTGGCCGCGCCGACGATCGCGGACTCGTCGCCGAGCTGCGCGGTACGGATCCGCGCGATCGGGCGGTGCCCCGTTCCGGTGGTCAGCGCCCGGTAGTGCTCCCGCGCGTCGTCAAGGAACAGCGGCGCCGACGCGGATACCCCGCCCGCGATGACCACGATCTCCGGGTCGTAGACATCCGCGACCAACGCGAGCCCCTCGCCGAGCCAGAGCGCTAAATCCGCCATCGCCTCCTTGGCGACCGCATCGCCGTCCCTCGCCGCCCCGGCCACCTTCCGGCCGGTCAGCTCGCGCGGATCATCCGCCGCCTCGCGGGCGAGCACCGTCGAGCGGCCCGGATACCGGGCGAGCAGCTCGATCGCCGTGGTACTCAACGCCGTACCGCTGCAGTACCGCTCCCAGCATCCCTTCTTGCCGCACGAACACGGCCGGCCGCCCGGCACCACCCGCAGGTGGCCGAGTTCCGGTGCGACGCCGAACGCGCCCCGATAGATTTCCCCGTCCAGCAGCAGACCGGCGCCGATACCGGTGCCGATGGCGATCAGTACCACCACGCCCGCGCCGCGCGCCGCGCCGAACCGGTGCTCGGCGAGCGTCGCCGCGTTCGCGTCGTGTTCGAGCACCACCGGCAACCCGAGCCGGGACGCGATCCGATCGGCCACCGGGGCACTACGCCAAGCCAGGTGCGGGGCGAACATCACGCTCCGCCGGTCGGTGTGCACGAATCCCGCCACGGCAAGGCCGACCGCGCTCACCGGGTGGCTCTCCGCCAATCCCTTGACCACCGAGGTGATCGCGTCCTCGAGCGCGCACTCGTCGCTAGGGGTCGCGGCCCGCGCGGTGTCCAGCACGGTGCCGTGCTCGTCGACGACCCCGGCCCGCACGCTCGTGCCACCCACGTCCACGCCGATCGCGTGCACTATGACGCGCCTCCGGTGGATGGGGACATGTCTTCGGTTGCCGCCCCACGCCTGCGAACCGCGATACGTTGCACGCGCGGCGATCCGGCATCGCGAGTGGGGTACTCGGGCGAATCGTCCGCCGGCGACGGCGATCCCGGTGACGGGGATCCCGGTGACGGGGACCCCGGTGACGGGGATCCCGGCGGCCGCCCCGATGCTGTCGAGCCTGTCGATGCCGGCCCCGATGATGTCGACCCGGCGGGCCGGAAGCCCGGCATGTGCACGGTTCCCGGCTCCCACCGGTCGGCGAGCACCGCGCGCAGCAACGCGATCAGCTCCGCGGCTTGGTCGAACACCCGCGCGGCCAGCTCCGGCCGTTCACCTCGGACCATGGCCACCACCGCGCACAGCGGGCACCAGGTGCATTCGCTCGGCTGGCGGCGGGTCCCGGTGCCGGCCGAGGATTCCCCCGCACCGGCATGCTGCTCGCCGGAATGACCGGCCGCGACCACGCCGTCCAGCCACGGCTGCGCCCGTGCGGCCACCATATCGACCAGCAGCCGGATTTCCTCGGCGAGTCGCGGCGCGTACTCGCCCTCGTCGTCGCTCATGTGCGACCCCCGCTCAGGAATACGGTCAGCCCGTCCGAGTCCGCCTCGGCACCGGTTACCTCGCACCGGCGCAACAGGTTCGGCAGCGCGATCAGCCGCCGGGTGCCGTCCACCGTAACGGCAAGGTCGTCGTCCACTCTCGCCAGCTCAACGGCGGCATCGTCGGTCAGCGGCAGCGCGAGGCGCAGCCGATACCCGCCGGCCGGATCATCGTCCACACTCAACAGGCTCGACTGCTCGTTTTCGTTTCCCCGCAACGGGTCCGTGCCGCCATACAACTCCGAGGCGATGCCGAGCAGCGCGGAGATCCCGACCGGCTCCGCCGCCCGATGCTCAACGGTGCGCGGCTCTGGGATGCCGGTGCCGGCCAGCTCGCCGAGCACCTTGTCCTGCTCGGCGCGCCGGGTGCGTAGCCACGCCGCGGCCGAGGACCGCCACACCCCCGGCTTCGGCGTCAGCCGGTTGATGATCAGCCCGTCCACGGTGATTCCGCGCAGGGCCAACGAGCTGAGCGTGCGGCGGGTTTCCGCCACCACCAGCCGTTCCGGGGTGAGCACCAGCCGGACCGTGGTGGTCGTCGAGTCGGTGAGCAACTCGCGCAGCGTGGACAGGTGCTCGGCAAGGCTCGCCACCGAATCCGCGACCGCGGCCACGTTCCGGGGTCCGCCGAACGGCGCGCGAGACAACGGCTTCTGGCGGAACATGCGCTGCAGGTAACCGGAAACGGCTTCAGGAAGGGAAAGCAACCGCAAGGTCTCCGCGGTCGGTCCACAATCGACAACCACGGCGTCCCACAACCCGGTGTGCACCAGCCGGCGCACTTCGGTCAGCGCGAGCAACTCGTCCACACCCGGCAACACGGTGAGCTCCTCGGCGTCCAGCTCGTGCACGCCTGCCGTGGACAGCGCGAGGCGCAACTGTTCCCGCAGCCCATGCCACGCTTGATCGACCAGCCCACGAGAATCCACTTGCACCGCGTGCAAACTGGTGTCCACATCGGACACCTCGGTGGGCTCGGCGCCGAGTCGAGCCCCGAACGCGTCCGCGAGCGAGTGGGCAGGGTCGGTGGACACGACAAGCGTCTTGCGCCCGCGACTGGCGAGCTGCGCGGCGGTGGCCGCGGCCAGCGTGGTCTTCCCCACGCCACCCTTGCCGGTGAACAGCAGGACGCGCACTCGAGTGTTCCCTAGCTCGCGGACTGCTCGACGCGACGCTTCAGGTCTTTCAAGGCAATGTCCATGATCACCTTTTCCGCCTTGCGTCGAAGCAATCCGATCATCGGAATGGCCAGCTGCACGGCGAGCGTGTACGTCACTGTGGTCTGCTCGCCCTCCGGCTCGAGCCGGTAACTTCCCTCCTGGGCCTTCTGCATCTGGCCCTTCACCAGGTGCCAGCTGACCATCAGGCCGTCCGGCGCCCAGTCGTATTCGAGGGTATAGACATCTTTGACCGGGCCGGCGTCCAAGGTCAACCGCACCTGCTTGGCCCTTGTGACCTCGCCGACGGTTTCCTCGCTGAGTACCTCGACCTGCTTGACCGCGTTCGCCCATTCGGGATACTCGTCGAAGTTCGCGATCACCGCCATGATCCGCTCCGGCGGTGCGTTCACCACAATGGACTGGGTCGACTCGTCGGCCATGCTGCGCAGGCTACCTGGTCGCGACCACCGTTTCGGTACCTGCGGGGCGGCTCACCGTACTGGCGGACAACTCAACCGCGAGAGCTGGTTGCCGCTGGACCGGGCGGGTGGTTCACCACCGCAGCACATACGGCTGCTCGGTCTGCTTGAAATGCCCCACGTTGACGCAGTCGGTCTGGCCGACGCGGGCGCGGGGCGCGAGCGGCTGATGCACGTGGCCGAACAGCGACCAGCGCGGGCGCTGCTCGTTGATCAGCCGGGCCAGCGAAGCCGAGCCCAGCTCGGGACGCCGTGCGAGCACGTCGTAGAGCAGCACCGGCTCGTCCGGTGGGATGTGCGTGCACACCACGTCCACCCGATCCAGCGCGGCGACGCCCTTGTCGAAGTCCTCCTCGAGACGCAGGTACGGGCGCCACACGCCGGTGCGGCGGGGCGCGGTGCCGGCCGGCCGCAGCGCACCGCCGACGAACCCGAAGCGCAGCCCGCCGATCTCGGTGACCTCCCCGTCCAGCGCCTGAATGTGCCCACCGGTGAAGTCCGGCCACAACGCCGGCACGTCCACGTTGCCGGGCGTGGCGTAGGTCGGCACGGTCATCGCGCCGAACAGCTCCTCGTACTGCTCGCGGATCGCGTTCTCCACCGCGTCCGCCGCGTCGTCCAGGCTCTCCCACAGTGACCGCGCGTAGGCGGCCGTCTCCAAGTGGTGGCGTTCCCTGCGCAGCTTCGCGAACACCGCCACCCGCTCGGCGCCGAACAGCTTGCCGAGAATGCCCTTCGAATGGTCGCGGTAATCGACGAAGTCGATCAGGTCGCCGAGCACGATCAGCGCGTCCGCGCCGTCGCACGCGCGGGCGAGCGCTTCGACATTGCCATGGACGTCCGAAACCACGTGAACCCGCACGCCCTCCACCTTATGGTGTCGGCGGGCAGCCGGGTTGCCGACCGTCCTCCAAGATCTCCTTGAGCCGCAACGAGATCGCCTTTGCCGCGCGGGCCCGCCGATCGTATTCCCTGCGCAGCCGCGCCGGCGAAAGCGTCAGTGGATTGCCGGCGCCGTCCGCGGGGGTAGCTCGCAGGAAGTAGTGCAGCAGCGTGCCGTCCAGCACCGGCTCCAGCCAGATCTCCATGGTACCGACCAGCGCGCCGCGCACCGTCCAGCGCAACCCCTGATCACCGCGGTCGGCGTAGACTTCCAGCCGTAGGTCCGGCCAATACCACCGCCAGCTGTTCGGATCCGCGAACACCGCGGCCACCGTGGCCGGCGGCACCGCGAGGAAGGTCTCGTCGATGATGTCCAGGGCGGGTGCCGGCGACGGGGGGCCGGGCACGGTTTCGGGCACACTGACCACAGTCGCGAGAATGTCACGCGCCCTGACCCGTCGCCAGGATGTTACCCATACCGAGGGGCGAGGAACCCTAGCCGCGAAGCCCCATGGACGCTACGTTAACCGCTCAACGAGATCCTTACCTGGTAGTAACCTGACAACACCAACTCGTACGGAGGGTTGAGGTGCGCGAATTCAGCGGCCCAGACGCGAGCCCGATCGCCGACGACGAGAACCTCACCGACATGGTGTGGGCCAACGCGGAACGATTCGCCGACACGGTGAGCTTCCGCCGCCAGGTGAACGGCTCCTGGCTGGACATCACCGCCAAGGAGTTCGGCGATCAGGTACGGGCGGTGGCCAAGGGGTTGATCGCCGCCGGGCTCGGCACCGGCGACCGGGTCGCGTTGATGTCCAAGACCCGCTACGAGTGGACCCTGCTGGACTTCGCGATCTGGTCGGCAGGGTGTGTCACGGTGCCGATCTACGAGACGTCCTCCGCCGAGCAGGCGGAGTGGTCGCTGAGTGACTCCGCCTCGAAGGCGATCATCGTGGAGACCACGGCGCATCGCGAACTGGTTGACGGCGTGCTCGGGAAGCTGTCCCACGTCAGCCACGTCTGGCAGATCGAAGCCACGGATGACACGAAGGGCGTGATCGAGGAGCTGACCGACAAGGGCGCGGCCGTCAGCGACGAGGATGTGCAGACCCGCAGGCGGGAAGTCACCGCGGATGCGCCGGCGACCATCGTGTACACGTCCGGCACCACCGGGCGGCCGAAGGGCTGCGTGCTCACCCACCGCAACCTGCTCGCCGAGGTCCGGGCCGACAGCGCGGCGTTCCCGCGCGTGCTCCAGCCTGGCAACTCGCTGCTGGTATTCCTGCCGCTGGCGCACGTGCTCGCTCGCGCGCTCGCGATCACCTGCGTCTACGCGCGGCTGACCCTCGGACACACCGCGGACGTCAGCAACCTGGTCGCCGATCTCGGCACCTTCCGCCCAACCTCGGTCGTCGCCGTGCCGAGGGTTTTCGAGAAGGTGTACAACGGCGCGAAGCAGCGGGCGCACTCCGAGGGCAAGGGCAAGATCTTCGACGCGGCCCAGGCGACCGCGGTGGAGTTCAGCCGCGCGCAGGATACCGGTGGGCCGGGGCTGCTGCTGCGGCTGCGGCACGCCCTGTTCGACAGGCTGGTCTACGGCAAGCTGCGCGCCGCGCTCGGCGGGCGGTGCACCGCCGCGGTGTCCGGTGGCGCCCCGCTCGGTGAGCGGCTCGCCCACTTCTTCCGGGGCATCGGCGTGCCGGTCCTCGAGGGTTACGGCCTGACCGAGACCAGCGCGGCCGCGTGCGTGAACACCGAAGAGGCCACCAAGATCGGCACGGTTGGCCGGCCGGTGGACGGCACCAAGGTCAGGATCGCCGAGGACGGCGAGGTGCTGATCACCGGTGACATCGTGTTCGGCCAGTACTGGAACAACCCGGAGGCAACGAACGAAGCACTCGATGACGGATGGTTCCGCACCGGCGACCTCGGCGAGCTCGACGAGGAGGGCTACCTGAAGATCACCGGTCGGAAGAAGGAGATCATCGTGACGGCCGCCGGCAAGAACGTCGCACCTGCCGCCCTCGAGGATCACATCCGGGCCCACCCCCTGATAAGCCAGTGCATGGTGATCGGCGATCAGCAACCGTTCATCGCCGCGCTCGTGACCATCGACGAGGAGTTCTTCCCTGGCTGGAAGCAGCGGAACCGCAAGCCGGAGGACGCCAGCGTCGCCGATCTGACCGCGGACCCCGATCTGCGCGCGGAAATCCAGTCCGTTGTGGACGAGGCCAACGCAGTAGTGTCCAAAGCGGAGGCGATCAAGAAGTTCCGCGTTCTCCCGGTGGACTTCACCGAAAGCGGCGGCGAGATGACGCCGAGCCTGAAGGTGCGCAGGAACGTGGTGAGCAAGAACTTCGCCTCGGATATCGAGGCGCTCTACGCGACGTAGTGCGCGCCGTCCAGCAGGTTGGACAGCCGGGCGGCAAGCCGCGGCCAGCGCCAGTTCTCGCTGACCCATTCCCGCCCGGCCGCGCCCATCCGCGCGGCGCGCGCGGGATCGGCGAGTAGCGCGGTGAGCGTGTCGATGAGCTGACCGAGCTCGCGCCCGTCCAGCACATGCCCGGTCACCTCGTCGCGCACCGTCTCCGGCGCGCCACCGGACATGCCGGCGACCACCGGCAGCCCGCTCGCGGACGCCTCGAGGTACACCAGCCCGAGCCCCTCGACATCGAGACCGCCGCCCCGGGTGCGGCAGGGCATCGCGAACACGTCCCCGGCGGCATAGTGCGCCGGCAGCTCCGTCCACGGCACGGAGCCGGTGAAGATCACGTGCTTCTCGACGTCCAGCGCGGTGGCCAGCTCGCCGAGCCGCTTGCGGTACGGCCCACCGCCCACCAGGAACAGCGCGGCACCCGGAACCCGCTCGCGGATGGCCGGCAGCGCCCGCACCAGCATGTCCTGCCCCTTGCGTGGCACCAGCCGGGAAACACACGTCACGATCGGGCGTTCGCCGAGGCCGTAACGCTGCCGGATTTCCTGGCGCGCGCCGGAATCCGGGCGGAACCGCGTGGTGTCCACTCCGGACGGAAGATGTTCAAGGACCGCGTGCGGGCCGAACGCGGCGGCGAACCGGGACCGGGTGTACCGGCTGACGAAGGTGATCACGTCGGCGGTGTTACCGATCCGCCGCAGCGCCTGCCGGGCGCCGGGCACCATCGACCAGCCGACCTCGTGGCCGTGTGTGGAGGCAACCATCCGGCGCGCGCCGTGCTCCATGAGCCCCGGCCCGAGTAGCGCCAGCGGCGCGGCCGCACCGAACCACACGGTTTCGCAGGCGTACGCCCGCAGGATCTGCCTGGCACGGTTGAGCACGTCCGGGGTCGGCAACATCAGCGGGCTGGGATGCCGGATCACTTCGAACGGCTGCGCGGCGTCGAATTCCGCGTGCGAACCGACGGCGGATTCCCACGCGGGTGCGTACACCACCAGCTCGTCGTCCGGCAGCTCGGTGGCGAAGGCGTGCAAGTACGCCTGGATCCCGCCGGGTCTTGGCGGGAAGTCGTTGGTGATCAGTAGCGTCTTGCGCACGTGTCGAGACTAACGGGGCGCTCGCTATTCTCGCCCGCGTGTTGGTAGCTGGCGACCAGAATGCGGGAGGATTTGGTGACTGATGCACGGCTATTGTGCGTGCACGCGCATCCGGACGACGAGTCACTGTGGACCGGCGGGATTCTCGCCCGCTATGCCGGTGAGCAGGTGCCGATCAAGGTGATCACCTGTACCGACGGGGTGCGCGCGGATGGCAGTTCCGTTGCCGCACCCGGGGTGCGGGTGGCCGAACTGCGCAAGGCGATGGCGATTCTGGGGGCCGGAGAGCCGCAGGTGCTCGACTACCGGGACTCCGGCGGCGCGGGCTCCGGCGCCGCCGAGCCCGGCTCGTTCTGCGCGGCCGTCTTCGATGAAGTGGTGCGCACGCTGGTCACCGAGATTCGTGCGTTCCGGCCAACCACGGTGGTCACGTATGACGCGTTCGGCGTGTACGGGCATCCCGATCACCTGCAGGCACATCGCGCGACCGTGGCAGCGGTGGAAGCGAGCGCGCATCCCAAGCTGTACCCGGAGTCCGGACAGCCGTGGCAGGTGGCAGGGCTGTGGCTGGTCACCACCCCCGACCTGCCGTTCGACGCCGCGGTGGACGTCGGCCCGTGGTTGGACACCAAGTGGCAGGCGCTGCGCGCGCACGAGTCGGAGTTCGACCGGGGCGCGGGGGTCAGCGTGTTCACCGACCCGCGAGTTCGCGAGCAGCTACTGAGCACCGAGTACTTCAGCCATCGCCCGGCGCCGCGACCGCGCACCGGTTCCCCCGCAACAGACCTGCTGGCGGGTTAGCCCGCGGCGGCCGTGGGCTTTGGTGGCCTCGTTGACTTTGTATACAACATGTAGCACGCTACGTGTATGGCTCTCCGGACGCCGATGCGCGGCGAGGCGCTCGCCGAGCAGGCCTACGTGGCACTGCGGGACGCGATCCTCGGCCATGAGCTGCCGCCTGGAACCCGGCTGTCCGTGCCGGACATCGCGCAACGCCTCGGCATCAGTCGCAGCCCGGCGCGGGAGGCCATCGCCCGGATCGCCTACGAGGGTCTGGCCCAGGTTGGGCCGCACCGCGGTGCGGTGGTCTCCGACATCCGGGCAGAGGACCTCCTGGAGATCTACTCGCTGCGCGAGGTACTGGAGGGCCTGGCGTGCCGGCTGGCGAGCCAGCGGCTGGAGGAGCCAGACGTCGCGCGGTTGCGGAGCATCCTCGACGAGCACCGCCACGCCGTCGACACCGGGGACGTGGCGCGGCACTACGAGCTGGACCAGGCCTTCCACGCCGCGATTCGCGAGCTCACAAGGAACAACCGCCTGATCGAGTCGCTCGATCGACTGCAGGGCCAGATCCGGGTGGCGATGTACACCACGCGCCGCTCCCCCGGCGGCACCCCGCAGGCGCTCTCCGAGCACTGGGTGATCTTCGAGGCGCTGACTTCGGCGGACCCGGACCGCGCCGAGCGGGCGGGTCGCGCGCACATCTCCCGCCTGCTGCGCGACCTCGAGCACAGCGTCCATGGGGTCCATGGGAAGGAGAAGCCTCCGTGACGCCGGATCTGCGCGCCGAACGGGTACGGGTCACGGTGCTCTCCGCGCCGCTCGAGGACACCGTTCCGATGTCCTTCGCCAGCCTGACCGACCGCCGGCTCTGCCTGGTGGAAATCGACGCGGGCGGCATCACGGGCATCGGCGAGAGCTGGATCAACTACCCGGCGTGGGCGCCCCGCGAGCGGCTAGCCACGCTGTGCGACGGCCTCACGCCACTACTCGTCGGGCAGGACGTCTCCGATCCAAGCCGGGTGCACAACCAGCTCACCGGCCGGCTACTCCGGTTGGGACGCCAGTGGGGTGCACCCGGCCCGATCTGGCAGGCGATCAGCGCGGTCGACCTGGCGCTGTGGGACCTGCGCGGCAAGCAGGTCGGCCGATCAATCGCCGAGCTACTGGGAACCGGTTCGCTGCGCGACCGGGTCCCCGCCTACGCGAGCGGCGTTGGCCCGACCGACGCGGCGCAGCTGTCCGAGGCGGCGCTGCGGGCCGGGCTGACCGCGGTGAAAACCAAGATCGGCTTCGGCGAGGAGCGGGACCGGACCACGTTGCGCGAGGCGCGGTCGGTGCTCGGCGAGCGGCCTGCCCTGTTCGCGGACGCCAACCAGGCTTGGGACCTCGAGACGGCCAAAGCCATGGCCGAGGTGCTCTCCGATTATCGCGTCGACTGGCTCGAGGAACCGCTGGCGAGCGACGAGCTGGACGAGTTCGAGAAGCTCGCGGCCGTGACGCCGATCCCGCTTGCGACCGGCGAGAACCTCTACGGCGTCGCGACCTTCGACAGGTACGTCGACTCGGCGGCCATCCACTTGATCCAACCGGATCTCACCAAGTCCGGTGGTTTCAGCGTCGGCGTGCAAGTGGCCGAACGCGCCCGGCACCCGCCAACCGGTGTGGCCCCGCACTGCTATGGCGGTGCGGTCGGTATCGCCGCCAGCCTGCAGCTCGCCGCCGCCTTCCCCGGCGTGCGGTGGATGGAGCTCGATGTCCGCGCCAATCCGTTGCGCACCGACCTGCTCACCACGCCCCTGCGGCTGGAATCCGGCGCCCTCGTGGTGCCGGAAGGCGCGGGGCTCGGGATCGAGCTCGACCGCACGGTCACCAGCAACTACCAGACCCACGTGGAGGAACGCACCCATCATGACCTCTGATTCGACCAACCCGATCGCGGATGTCGTTACCCACCTCGATGGCGTCGCGCCGAGCGCGATCGTCGCCGGCCTGCCACGAGCCGGCGAGCGGCACGACCTTCCCGATCCGTCCACAGGGAACACGTTCGCCGACGTTGCCTGGGGCGACGTCGATGACGTGCATGACGCGGTCCGCGCCGCCGTTGCCGTGGCGCCAGAATGGGCGGCCACCTCCGCACGGGAACGCGCGGCGGCGCTGCGGGCGATAGCCGCCGAGCTGCGGGAGAACTCCGCCGCGCTGGCTGACGTGATCATGATGGAGACGGGTAAGCGCTATGCCGAGGCCGAGGGCGAGGTGGGGTTTTCCGCCCAGTACTTCGAATGGTTCGCGGATGCCGCCACCATGCCAACCGACCAGCACCTGCGCACCGGGGCACGCCGCTTCCTCGTCAGCCACCAGCCGGTCGGCGTGGTCGCCGCGGTCAGCCCGTGGAACTTCCCGTTGTCGATTCCCGCCCGCAAGGTGGCCCCCGCGCTGGCCGCCGGCAGCCCCGTGGTGCTCAAACCGTCCGAGCTCACCCCGCTTTCCGGGCTCGGCCTGACCCAACTCGCCGGGCGGCACCTACCCGGCGGCTCGCTCAACGTGGTTGTCGGCGACGGCGAGAAGATCACCACCGCGCTGGTCGATCAGGACAGCGTGGCCGCGGTGTCCTTCACCGGCTCCACGCGCGTCGGCACCCTGGTCGCCCAGCGGGCGATGGGCTCGATGACGCGGGTGACGATGGAGCTCGGCGGCAAGGCCCCGTTCGTGATCTGCGCGGACGCGGATCTGGATGTGGCCGTCGAGGCGTTGCTGGTGGCGAAGTTCCGGAACAACGGCGCCTCCTGTATCGCGGCCAACAACGTCTTCGTGCACCGCGGCGTGTACGACTCGGTGCTGCGTTCGCTCGCCGACCGGATTCCCGCGCTGCGGGTGGGAGACCCGCGCGACCCGGCGACCGAGCTCGGCCCGCTGCTTCGGCAGAGTCATGTCGCGCGGCTGACCGACCTTGTTCGCAGGGCCGAGGCGGACGGATGCCGGGTGCGCGCCGGGAACGTGCCGGAGCAGGGGTGGTACTGCCCGCCGACCCTCGTCGAAGCCGAGAACGACACGGCGTTGTGGGGCGAGGAGGTGTTCGGCCCGGTGTGCGTCGTACGTCCCTATGACGACGAAGACGCCCTCGTGCGGGAGGTCAACGGCTGGCGCTGCGGGCTGGGCGGTTACGTGATGTCGGCCAGCGCCGAGCACGCCGTCGAGCTGGCTGCGCGGCTGCGGATCGGCATCGTCGGCGTGAACAACGGTGCACCCAACACGCCCGAGGTGCCGTTCGGTGGCTTCGGTTTCGCGGGCTTCGGACGCGAGGGCGGGCTGACCGGTCTGCACGAGTTCACCGAGCAGCAGAGCATCGCCCTGGCTCGGTAGCGGCGGCCCGCCTGCTACTCATCCGGATCGGGCTCCGGCTGGTACGTGCCGAAGCTCCAGTGGTTTCCCTCGAAGTCGGTGGCGCTGTACTCGCGGGAGCCGTAGTCCATGTCGGTGAGTTCCAGGGTGACGTGCGCCCCGGCAGCCACGGCGCGGGCGTAATGCTCGTCGATGTCCGGCACAGCCACGTAGTTGGACTGCCGGGCGGTTCGGGGATCGAGGGCCGTTTCCTCGGCGACGTCATCGGCCGAGGCGATCATGATCCGGCCGGCCCCCAATCGCAGCTCGGCGTGCGCGATACGGCCGCCTTCGCCGGGAACGGAGAAAACCGTGCTGAATCCGAACGCGTCGGCGAGCCACCGTTCGGCCTTGGCAGCGTCCCGGTAACGAAGCACGGGAAAGATGTTCGGTACCGCGGTCATCATGTCTCCTTCATCGGCGGGAAGTTCCGTCACCAAGCACGCTAGCGACGTAGGGCTGGGATACCTTGAAGAAAACTGACCTGTGGCGGCCGGCGACGAGACCCTCAGTCGGGGAACAGCCGCGGGTGCCAGCCACTCGGCGATTCCCCTGTTATCGCGCGGAATTCTCTGGACAGATGCGCTTGATCGCTGTAACCGCAGTCCATCGCGACATCCCGTAGCAACATGGTGCCCTCCGAAATGAGCCGCCTCGCCCGCCGTGCGCGCAGGATCCGGGCGAACGACTTCGGCGCGATTCCCAGGTATGCGGTGAATTCGGAGAGCAGGTAACGGTGGCTGCAGCCGAGCTCATCGACGAGCATCCCGATCGGGATACGCCCGTCCGTTTCACACAGCCGCCGCCACACGAACGCGGCGGCCGGGGACGGTCGCCTGGCATCGGAAAGGCGCGCCGAGACGAACGCGTCGAGCACCGCGAAGCGCCCCTCCCAGGTGGGCGTTTCGGCGAGCCGTTCGATGAGCCTGCGCACGGGCGCACCGAGCAGGTCGGTGAGTTCGACCGCCTGCCCTTCGAGGACGCCCAGCGGCATGCCGAGCACCATGCCGGCGCCGAGCGGGGTGAGCATGAGCTGCACACCATGTTGCTCTCCGCGGTATTCGGTGATCGCGTACCTGGTGCCGAGCTCGGCGACGAAACTGCTCGGTTCGGCGAGCACCACTCCGGTATCGGCTTTCTCCAGCACGCGGATCGTGGGACCGAAACTCAGGATCAACCCGACGTCCGCACCGGGAATCTCCTTTCGCCGCACCGGAATCGTGGAGTATTCCCGGTAACCGGTGTAGCTTCGCACCACTCCGCGCAATGACGCGTCCGGCTGGTGGGAGACCATTTCCCACCAGCCGTCCGCCGAATTCTCGGAGAGCACGCGCAGCCCGGACATGTCACAACGTTAGCCGAAACCGTGTCGCAGGTACTCGCGCCAGCCCCTGAGCAAACCGCCACGGTCGATGCCGAGTACTTCTCGCAGCACCGCGTCCATTGTGGATTTCCCGACCGGGCCGATGCCGGCGATGCGCCGGTAAAACTCGAGCAGCTTGGGCTCGCCGAATCCCTCCGCGATGTAGCGGCTGAGCGACCAGGACCGCTGGTAGGCCAGATCCAAGGCCGCCCCACCCGCGGCGAAATCCTGATCCGATGGCAACGCGTTCGGTAGCCCGTGGGTCCGGACCGAGGCGGCCAGTACCGGCGCGGCGTGCGCCATCGGTACGTCGGTCTCGCGGTACCCGACGTAGTCCGCGAATCCCTCGAGCAACCACATCGGCGCCCCGTCCACGGTGTCCCCGCGCGCCGCGATGTGCGTGATCTCGTGTCGCAGCACAACCCGCAGCGACTCGTCGGACAGCTGCTCGGCGCCACCGGGGCTGACCACCACCCGCTGCCCCCACGCCGAGTGGCTCGGCCGGTCCACGCGGTCGGCCACCGCGGCCGCGACGATCCCCTCGATGCGAAACTTCGGCCCGACAAGCGCCCGCATCTCCTCGGCGGTGTCCGGCAGCCACAGCGCCACCCGTCGTGACCAGCCGTCTCCCCAGACGTCGGTCACCGCACGCACCGCGGGATCCAGCTCGGCCGCCAGTCGCCGCGCCGTTTCGGTCCGCGACGGATGCGCCAGTACCAGCCCGGAACCGGTGGGAAACGCGACGCAGGGGCCGAAGTCCCACGGTCCACGCCAGGTCTCCCGCCCGCTCGAGCGCAGCGCGGTGTCCGAACGCAGATACCACCGGCCGGCGCGGTGCACGAACAGGTAGCCCATCGGGCGGCTGGTGGGCGTCTTGTCCACCCCCGCGAGGGCGTACTCAAGGCTGACCCGCGGAGCCCAGAGCCGTGCGCCCCCGGCATCCCCGCGCCCTGAGACCCGCGAGAGGTCCGCGGGTGCTGCGGGATCGAGACGGTACCGCCACTCCGCCAGCGGGACCCGCGCCAGGTTGGCGAACAGCTCGCGCTGGGAGCGGACGAACCGTGGGTCGGCGCGCGGGTCGATCCCGTCGAGAAAGGCCTCCTCGTCCCGGTGCAGGACCGCCTGTGCCCGCCGGTTCAGCAGCTCACGGATCTGCTCGGTGCTGGCCGCCTTGGCCGCGGCGGTGGCGGCGGACGGTGTCGTGGACGGCGAGGGAGGCGGAGCAGCCTGCCGAGCGCGGTCCCCTCCGGGCACCGCGACCACGAGCACCGCGACGAGCGCTACGAGCGCGACCGCCGCCGTCAGCCATGCCCTGGTCCGGGCCGTTCCCGCCATGGTCTACAGATCGTAGAACCTCGCCGGGATGTCGCGGGAAAAGCAACCGGGGCCGGCGCCGTTGTCGGCGCCGGCCCCGGTTCTTTGGGGAGGACGGTCAGCCAGCGACGCGGCGGGCGCCGCTGTAGTCGTCCTGCAGGGGTGCGACCTTCACGACGTCACCCTCGGTGGGTGCGTGCACCATCTGATCGTCGCCGACGTAGATGCCGACGTGATGTACCGGCGATCCGAAGAACACCAGGTCACCTGGCTGTAGCTCACTCCGGTCGACCGGCTGGCCGTTTTCCGACTGGGCCGAGCTGGACCGCGGGATGCTCACCCCGGCCTGCTCGTAGGCCCATGAGGTGAGCCCCGAGCAGTCGAACGAGTCCGGGCCGGTGGCACCCCATGCGTACGGGCTGCCCCGCTTGTTCAGCGCGGCTTGCATGGCTTCACCGGCGGCGCCGGGTGGTGCCAGGAAGGAGCCCTGGTCGCCTGGCGAGGACAGGGAGTCCTGGTCCTCGTTGCTCAGCAGGCCGGCGGCCTCCTCGACCTCGGCGATCTGGTCGTTCAGTTCCTGCTTTCGCTTCTCGATGTCCTTGGTCAACTTCTCGGCGGCGTTCTTGGCCCGCTCGGCACGCCGCTGCGCGTCGGCCGCCTTCTGCTGCGCGGATGAGGCCTGGTCGACAGCGCTCGACAGCCGGTCGAGGGCCTCCGCCTTGTCCGAGGCGAGCACGTTGAGCGCCGACGAGCGATCAAGGAAGTCCTGCGCGGACTCACCTGTCAGCAAGGCGGACAGCTTGTTGAACCGGGCTCCCTGGAACGAGGCGTCGGCCAGCTGGTCGACGTGCCCGCGATAGCGCTGCTCGTCGGCGCGGGCCTGCCGCTCGCTCTGCTTGGCCGATTCCAGGTCGCCGTTGGCCTTCTGCAACTCGCCCTGCTTGGCGCGCAGGTCGTCCTGGGCCCTGAGGTGTCGCTCGTTGAGCTTCTCGGCCTCGGTGGTCAGCTTGCGGTATTTCTGTAGCGCTTCTGATGCGCTCGGAGGGGCGGGGTCTGCGGGGTCTGCGATAGCCGGTGCCGAAACATAGCTCACTGCCGCGATCACAGCGGAAGCGGCGAGTGCTCCGCGCACCGAACGCTTGAGTCGATGCGACGCCACGTCGCGCGTGTCTCCTTCGTGCTCGTCGTCACCGCCCACCGGAGGAACCGCGTCGAGGTCGGGGGCCCTCGCTCGACCGGCCGGACGTCACGTCCGGCGGCTGCGGTACTGCCATCCGCTTGGCTTCACGTTCCTTCGCGCAACCGTCGCGGGTGGGGTCCGGTGCAGCCCCCCGACAGGCTGTCACGGCGGTGATCCCGCGTCGCCGTCGTCCATGACGGCCGCCGTCCGCGAGATCTCGGACAGGTTACGAAACGTGAGCCAATGCGTCCACCGCCGCACGAAAAAATGAGCCGTGAATCTGCCAGTAGCCCCAATGGCCCAGTGGTCGACTCCCCCTCGTGACCGGGGTAACCCAATATCGTTAACCGCTCACCGCACAGCAAGCACCGCTCGCCGCTCGATCCATCGACCGGCGTGTCGCGATGTGCGAACTGAGCGCCGCGGGCCTCAGGCCGCGCCGGAACGCGGCTCGGTGTCCGGGGACACCAGCCGGAGTCGCGGCACCATCCCCGCACCCGCGAGGGCGTCGATCGCGCGCCGCTCGCCGGCATCGAACTCGACGTTGGACGGCGCACCGAGCAGCACACTGATCACGCAATCCTGGCAGGCATCGCCACGCACTTCACACCGATCACAGTCGACGATCACGGTTCCTCCTCGCGTTCCACGCGGTGTTCGGTTCACGCGGAAGGTAACCGCCCCGACCGACAATTCCCCGCCACGCTGTGCCCCGACGGCGGGCCGCTCACCTGAATGTGCGTCCGACGAACTCCCAGTGCCATGGCTCCTCGCGCGCGGCGCCCCGCCGAGCCCACCCGGGGTTCGACCAGCCGAACGCGCCCGCGTTGGCCAGCATCCAGGCGTACTCCTCGGTGCCGAACGATTCGAGCCCGCCGCACAGATCAACGGCGAGCGCCCAGCCGTGGTTGCTGGTCCCCGGCACCGCGGCGAGCCCCGGCTTCTGGGCGTACAGCCGGGTCTGCTGGCCGAACGTGCGGTACGAGTCGGTGATGCACAGCGGCCGGCCAAACCTCGATGCGAACGCCTCGGACATCGCCCGGTACGCCGCAGCCGCATCACAGCGCAGCGCGTGCTCGCCGACGCCGATCCGGCACAACGCGGCCGGTGGGATCAGCCCGTTCGGGTAACCACCCCATGCGCCGGCGGCCTGGTCGCCGCGCCTCGCCGGCAGGATCACGCTGCCGCAGCGCCACCTCAGCTCCCCCTCGGCACGTTCGGGCACCGGCGCGGCCGGTCGCGGCCCGAGCGCCGGACGGGCGAAGCCAAGCACCGAGTCGCCGCCGGGGAGTCCGGCGACCACAACACCCGCCATCCTGGCGTCCGCCGCGAGCATCGTGCGGTTGTCCAGCACGATGCCGACCGACTGCACGCCGTACCGCTTCGGGCCGAGGAACACCAGATCACCCGGCTGTACGTCGGCCCGCCGTACCGGCCTGCTCACCGCCAGTTGCCCCGTCGCGGAGCTCGGTAGCGGCAGCCCCGCCCCGGTGTAGGCCGAGCGGGTCAGCCCGTCACACGAGTAGGCAGCCGGGCCGGCGCCGCCGCCTGCCGGTACGTACGGCCGGCCGAGCACCCGCACCGCGGAGCTCACCGCGGCGATCGTCTCCTCGGGCAGCACCAGCAGCCGTTCACCGCTCGGCGAGGTCCAGCGCGCCACGCCGGCCTGCGCTCGCCCGCCAGCGCCGCGCAGCGGTTCCAGCCCTGCCGGCAGCGCTGCCGGATCGCGCAGCGCGGCGGCAGCGGGCGGGGTGACGCCGGCCGCGCGCAACCGCCGGAGGTAGTCCCGCCAGTTCGCCGCGGTTTCCCGGTTGCGCTTGACCTGCGCCCGCTGCCGATCGGTCACGGCCTTATCGGCGTCGCTGATCTCGTCCCGCAGCTCGGAGGACACCGCGTCGGCACGGTTGACGGCGTGGTTCGTGCGGCTCTCCAACTCGGCGTGACGCGCCGCGGCCGACCGCTCTGCCCGCACCGCCGCGCGTTCCGCCTTGATCGCCGCGCGCTGCCGGTCCCGCGCACCGGACAGCCGCGCGTTCTGGTCCGCCCGCAACTCGGCGACCAGCCGGGCGCCGCGCAACCAGTCCCGCTGGTTGGTGGCGAGCAGGAACAGCCGCAACTCGTCCGGCTTGCCGAGTGCGTTGAACACGGCGTTCGTGTACCGGTCCACCTCATCCTGGCGGGCGGCGACCACCGCGTCGGCACGCTCACGCGCGGCGCGTGCCTTCGTGGCTGCCGCGGCGGCACGCGCCACGTCGGAACGCGCGGTGCCGATCTTGTCGGCGAGCTCGCGGAGCTCCCGCTGCACCCGGGATGCGCTGTTCTGCAGCTCGGCCACCTTGGGATCGGCGAAGGCCGCACCTGGCCGCGGATCGGGCACCGGGGCGCCGGGAGCCACCCCGGCCTCCACCGGAGGTGGTGGCGTGGGCTGGGCGGCTACCGGCCCGTGGAGCCCGGAAGCACCCAGGGCGAGCACCACACCGGTCACCACGACCAACCTCAGCGACCGCACCGCCACCTCCACCCGCCGACAACACCGCGTTGCTCCTATAACGGGGCAACCCGGCGAACGTCACGCCTCAGACGCGACCGAGGCGGGTGAGCAGCACCGCGGAGGGCACCGGATGGGCGCCACGACGCCACACCGAATCGGCGACCGCGCGATCCGAGGTCACCACCACGACAGGACGCCCTTCCGGCTCGGCCGCCACCAGCGCCCTGATCACGTCGTCGGCGAGCACACCGGGATCGCTGAACAGCACCCGCACACCCTTCGGCGTGGCGGTGGGCACGGCCACCACGCCCGCGCCGTCGAACACCACGGTCACCTCGGCCCCGGTCCGGGAAGCGAGAGCGGCCAGCTGATGCACCAGCCGATCCCGCTGATCGGCGAGCGCCAGCTCCGGGTAACCGGTCTTGGTGACGTTGTAGCCGTCCACCACCATGTGCACGCTCGGCAGCGCGAGCAACCGGTCCAGTGCCACTGGATCATCCACCCGGCCGCTCGCGCTCGCCGCGATGCTGGCGCCACGCACCTGGTCGGCCGGCCGCGAACCGATGCCGCTCGGGCTGCCGAGTGCGAGCTCCCTGCGCAGCCCGGTGATCGCGCCGTCCACCGTGTCCACCAGCAGCGCGAGGCGGACCTCGTCGGCCTGCCGCGCCTCACGCGCGGACTGCCGTGCGACCTCGGCGTCCGCCCGTGCGCGCTCCGCGCGGCCGCGTTCCTGCTCGGCCCGTTCCCGCTCGGCGTCGCGCTCGGCGCGCAGCGCGTCCAGGTCGGCCGCCAGCTCCGCACGGACCCGCTCGGCCGCGGATTCACCCGCTTCGGCGGCGTCCCGAGCGTCACGCAGGCTCTTGCCCTGCTCGCGCAGCCGCCCGCGCAGGCGCTCGACCTCGGCTTCACGTTCGGCCCGCACCCGGTGCACCGCGTCCTGCGCGTCCGCCAGCTTGGCCCGCAGCTCCTGCATCTCGGTTTCCAGCCTGGCCACCCGCGCGATCGCGGTGTCCCGCTGCTCGCGCAACGTGGCCTGCTCGGCCCGCTCAGCCAGCAGGCCGACCCGCTCGGCCGCGTCCGGTTCGCCGAGCAACACCGCCGCCGCGGTGGCCGCGACGGTATCCTCGGCGTTCGGGTCGAGCGCGTCGGAGTTGTTGTCCTGCCACCACCGCACGACCGCCGAGCGAAAGGCGGACGAATCGCGCAGTTCGGTCAGCAGGGCATGAGCACCGCGCCTGGCACGCTTGGCCGGGGTGAACCGGGCCACCGCGCGCAGGCGTTGCGGAACGTCCACTTTTGGCAGTTCACCGACGGCTTTCGCGGCCAGTTCGGCCAGCCTGCCACGCACCGTATCGGGCAACGCGTCCCAAACGGACTCGTCGCCAGCCGCACCGGTACGTTGCGCCGTCATCACCCAAGCCTAGGTCGTCGGGCCGGGGCGGCGGGACACCGGCGCAATAATCGTCCACAAAGGACGGGCCGGTTTTGTCGGACCCGGCACTTACCGTGCGCGGCATGGCTCCGCGGAACGAGCAACTCAGCTTCGATGAGCTCGGCACGCCGTTGCGGAACACCACGTTCGTGGTATTCGACCTGGAAACCACGGGTGGCAGCGCGGAAGGTGACGCGATCACCGAGATCGGCGCGGTCAAGGTACGCGGCGGCGAGCAACTTGGCGAGTTCGGCACCCTGGTCGACCCGCAGCGGGGCATCCCACCGGAGGTCGTGCGGCTCACCGGGATCACCCAGGCGATGGTGCACGGGGCGCCGACGATCGACGTGGTGCTGCCGTCGTTCCTGGAATTCGCCGGAGACGCCGTGCTGGTGGCGCACAACGCGGGCTTCGACACCGGGTTCCTGCGCGCGGCCTGCCAGCGGCACGGCTACCCTCGGCCACGCTCGTCGGTGCTGTGCACCGTCCGGCTGGCGCGGCGGATCCTGTCCCGGCAGGACACCCCGAGCTGCCGGCTCTCCGCGCTGGCCACGTTGTTCGGGGCGCGCACGCCGACCCACCGGGCGCTTGACGACGCGCGGGCGACCGTCGACGTGTTGCACGCGCTGCTCGAGCGGGTCGGCTCGGTTGGCGTGCACTCGCTCGAGGAGCTGTTCGACTACCTGCCGGAACGCACCACCGCGCAGCGCCGGAAGCGCACGCTCGCCCAGCACCTGCCGCATTCGCCGGGCGTGTACCTGTTTCGCGGGCCGAACTCCGAGGTGCTCTACGTCGGTACCGCCTCGGACCTGCGGCGCCGGGTCCGGCAGTACTTCACCGCGAGCGAGACGCGGGCGCGGTTGCGCGAGATGGTGGCGCTGACCAGCAGGGTCGATGGGGTGCCGTGCGCGCACGCGCTGGAGGCCGAGGTGCGTGAGCTACGCCTGCTGGCCGCGCACCGTCCGGCGTACAACCGGCGTTCGAAGAACCCGAGGGGCGGGTGGTGGCTGATGCTCACCGACGAGCCGTTCCCCCGGCTGTCCGTGGTGCGCCAGCCGCGGGACGGCGCGCTCGGGCCGTTTCGATCACAGCGGGCCGCGCAGCGGGCCGCCGAGGCGTTGCAGGGCGGATCCGGCCTGCGGGCGTGTACCCGGCGGATTCCGGCATCGGGTGCCGACGAGGCGCCCTGCGTGCTCGCCGATCTGGGGCGCTGCGGCGCGCCGTGCGCAGGGCGGCAGAGCGTCGAGGAGTACGCGCCGGCGGTGCGGGCGGTCACCGAGTTGATCGAAGGGCGGAGCAGCGAGCCACTCGCCGCCCTCGCCGGGCAGCTCGACCGGTTGGCCACCGAGGAACGATTCGAGCAGGCGGCGCTGCGCAGGGACGGGATGGCGGCGCTGGTACGAGCGGTGGACCGCGGGCAGCGGCTGGCCGCACTGGCCGCGGTACCCGAGCTGATCGCCGCACAGCCGGACGGTGCCGGCGGTTGGCAGCTCGTGGTGATCCGGCACGGGCGGCTGGCCTCTGCCGGCGTCGCCGAGCGAGGCGTGCCGCCGATGCCGGTGGTCGAGGCGTTGGTGGCCAGCGCGGAGACCGTGCTGCCGGAGCAGGGGCCGCTGCGCGGCGCGCCACCCGAGGAGGTCGGCGTGCTGTCCCGGTGGCTCGCCAGACCGGACACCCGGCTGGTGCGCTGTGCCCAGCCGTGGGCCGAGCCGGCCGGTGCCGCGGCCCGCTGGCGCGGGTGGTTGCGGCAGGCCGCGTCGGCGCGCAGCGCAGCGGAGGTGCTGGCTGCGGCCGGCGACTGACGGGGCCGGTACGATCGCGGCACGGCGTGCGGAACCCACCGCGTGCCGCACCGGATCGAGCGCGAGGAGGAACGCCGTGATCACCGCGATCGTGTTGATGCACGCCGCCGCGGACACCATCACCGAAGCGGCACAGGCGATCGCGGATATCGACGGCGTTGCCGAGGTGTATTCCTGCGCGGGCGACGTCGATCTGATTGCGATCGTGCGGGTGCAGACCCACGAGGAGCTGGCCGATCTGGTGCCGGGGCGAATCAGCAAGGTGCCGGGCGTGCTGGACACCGATACGCATATCGCGTTCCGGTCTTACTCCCGCGCCGACACCGAGTCCGCGTTCGCGATCGGCCTGCAGAACTCCGACTGATCCCGATACCTCAGCCGCTAGCGCTGTCGTTACCCGCTACTCGCGGGCACCGTACCCGGCACGTTCGTCCTCGCTCTGCTGGGAGACCTCGCCGTTGCCCTCCGCACCGTCGCGCGGAACCTCACCGTTGGACTCGACCGCGGCGTGCTCCTCCTGCGCGGCACGGGCGAGAGCCACGCTCTCCTCGGCCGGGTCGGGCTTGAGCAGGCTGCCCGGAACCGGCGCGCCCGCCGAGCCGAGCTTGTTCATCCGCTTCGGCACCGGCGCACCTTGGTAGGCGAGCGGAACCGGGTGTCCGTGGTCGTCGACCGGGCCGAGTGGCTGGTGCACCTCCACGAACTCGCCGTGCGGCAGGCGTTTGATGACGCCCGTCTCCACGCCGTGCTCGAGCACCTCGCGGTCGGCACGCTGCAACCCGAGACAGATCCGGTAGGTGACCACATACGCAAGCGGGGGCAGCACCAGCAACCCGATCCGGCCGAACCACACCATCGCGTTCAGCGAAATGTGGAACTTGTCCGCGATCACGTCGTTGCCCGCGGTGATCAGCGTGACCATGAAGTACGTGATCGCCATCATGCCGAGACTGGTCCGCACCGGCACGTCCCGCGGTCGCTGCAACAGATTGTGGTGCGCGTAGTCCTTGGTGAGTCTCCGTTCGATCCACGGATACACCGCCGCGAGACCGCACAACATCGGAAGGCCCATCATGAACGGGACGAACGTGGACGGGATCATCCAGTCGCCGAGATAGACTTCCCATGCGGGCCATATTCGAAGCAGACCGTCCGTCCAAGCCATATACCAGTCCGGCACGGTCGCCGCGGAAACCTGAGAAGCGTTGTACGGCCCGAGATTCCAGACCGGGTTGATCTGGAACAGCCCACCCATCAGCGCGGTCACGCCGATCACGATCATCGTGAAACCGCCGCCCTTGAGCGCGAAGTACGGCATGATCCGAACGCCGACGACGTTGGATTCCTTGCGACGCACGCCGGGGAACTGGGTGTGTTTCTGGTACCAGACCAGCCCCACATGGACCGCGATCAGGGCAAGCAAGAGCCCCGGAATCAACAAGATATGGAGGGTATACAGCCTCGGAATGATCTCCGTGCCCGGATACTCACCACCGAAGGCCAGCCAGTGCGTCCACGTTCCGAGCACCGGGATCGACATGATCAGCCCGGACATGATCCGCAAACCCGAGCCGGAGAGCAGGTCGTCCGGCAGCGAGTAGCCGGCGAAGCCCTCGAGGGCGCCGAGCATGAACAGCACAACGCCGATGACCCAGTTGACTTCACGCGGGCGACGGAACGAGCCGGTGAAGAAGTTCCGCAGCATATGCGCCACGATCGCCGCCATGAACAGCAGCGCGGCCCAGTGGTGCACCTGCCGGGCGAACAACCCGCCCCGGACCTCGAACGAGATCTCCAGAGTGGACTCGTAGGCCCTAGACATCTCGATGCCACGCAGGTTGGTGAACGAACCCTGGTACTGCACTTCCTCCATCGACGGATCGAAGAACAGCGCAAGATACGTGCCGGAGAGCAGCAGCACGATGAAGCTGTACAGCGCGATCTCGCCGAGCAGGAAGGACCAGTGGGTCGGGAAGACCTTGTTCATCTGCCGGCGCAACCCGCCGGCGAGGTGGTACCGATCGTCGGTCCACTTGGCCGACCCATTGGCAGCGCGCTCGGCCGCGTTGCTCGGCTTGGTGGGCGTGGTGATCGCACTCATGACTTACGCTCCCAAAACGCCGGGCCGACGGCCTCGATGAAGTCACCTCTAGCGTAGAAATATCCGGTCTCCGGGTCCACTGCTATGGGCAATTGCGCGAGCGCACGGGTCGCCGGACCGAAAATCGGCTTCGCGTAGTGCAGGGCGTCGAACTGCGACTGGTGGCACGGGCACAGGATCCGGTTGGTCTGCTGCTCGTACAGCGAGGTCGGGCAGCCGAGGTGACTGCAGATCTTCGTGTAGGCGTAGTAATCGCCGAAGTTGAAGTCTTCCTGCCCTTCCCGCTTGACCACTTTGGTGGCGTCGTCCGGCCGCAACCGGATCAGCATGACCGGGCTGTCGGCGCTCTTCATCGCCTCGTTCAGTGCTTCCTCGTCGTGCCGGTCTGTCTCCCGGAACGGGAACACCGTTTCCATCGAGCCCGCTTCCATATCCTCGGGCTTGACCAGCGAGATCTCGTGCGCGTCGCCGGTCGACCGGCGCAGGAACACCTTCTCACCGTTCTCCGGCTGCCATCTGGTGTGCCACAGGCCTTCGTGGTTCTCGGTGTCCTTCCACGGATCCCGGATGAACCCGCCGAGGGCGAAAACCCCGGCCGCGAGGCCGAAGGCGCCGAGCCCGAACCCGGCGCTGCGCTTGATCATCGAGCGGCGCGCGATCGTGCTGCGGCCGCCGGCATCCGCCAGATGCGCGGCCGCGGTCTGCTTGTCCAGCTCGCTCGAACCGCCGTCGTGGCGCTGCTGCACGACGACCTCATGGGGGAGGAACTTCTTCGTGTAGGCGATCGCGCCGACACCGACACCGAGGATCGACAGCCCGAGCGTGAGCCCGATCAGCGGCGTGTACAGGCTGTAAAGGAAGTGTGCTTCGGGGTCGTTCGGCGGCTGGTACTGGTACGGCCACCAGAGGAACACCACGACGAACGCCAGCCCGGCCAACCCGGCGAGACCGAACCACATCGCCACTACCCGCTCGGCGCGTTTCTCCGCGCGCGTGCCCTTGACCGGCCACGGATCCGGGTACTCGACGATCTGGACCTCGTCCAGCTTGCCGCCCAGCCGGAGGAGCTCGTCGCGGCTCATCTCGCCGAGCTCTTCGTCGGTTGGCAGGTCCTCGTCAGGGCGGCTCGGGTTGTCGTTACTCATGCCTTGGCTCCGATCCAGAGCGTCACACCGATCAGTGCTCCGATGCCAACCACCCATGCGATCAAACCTTCGGGCATCGGACCGTAACCACCGAGGGCGTTGCCGCCGGGATTATTGTTTCCGTCCGTCACCGACTTGACGTAGGCGATGATGTCCTTCTTCTCCTCCGGCGTGAGTTGACGATCGGAGAACTTCGGCATGTTCTGCGGACCGGTCTGCATCGCGGTGTACATGGCGTCCTCCTTGACCCCATCCAGATGCGGACCGAACTTGCCGGACGACAGCGCACCGCCTCGGCCGGTGAAGTTGTGACAGGACGCGCAGTTCAATCGGAACAGCTCGCCGCCCCGTGCGGAGTCCTTGCCCTGCAGCGCCGCACCGGACTCCTCGGGACGCTCCGGGCCGCCACCGTTGGCCTGGATGTAAGCACCGAGCGCGTCGATCTCGTCCGGGCTCAGCTTCGGCGGCTTTTTCTCGGCCTGCGCCTCCTGCCGCACAGCCGGCATCCGGCCTGTCGAGGTCTGGAAGTAGACCGCGGCTTCGCCGACCCCGTTCAGGCTGGGCCCGCGGTCCGGCACGCCCTGCAGGTTCTCGCCGTGGCAGCTGATGCAGGTGTTGTTGTAGACCTCCTCGCCCTTGCGGATCAGCGCCGGGTCGCCTTGGGCCTGGGCGGTCTGCGGTTCGGGGGCGAGTGCGCTGTACAGCATGCCGGCGCTCAACAGCGCGAAGCCCAGCGCGAGGAAACCGGAAAGGCGGCGCCGGAACTTGCTGTGCGTGCGCTTCGGCTTGGCTGTGTTCGTGGTGGTCATGTGCGGCAACCCTTGCTGTCAGTTCGAGGCTCGGTGCGAGGCATCGCTGTAGCTGGCTTCACGGAACGATGTAGATCACCGCGAAGAGACCGATCCATACGATGTCCACGAAGTGCCAGTAGTAGGAGACCACGATCGCCGAGGTCGCCTGTGCCGGCGTGAACTTGCTGAGCCTGGTGCGCATGATCAAGAACACAAAGGCGATCAACCCGCCGATCACGTGCAGCCCGTGGAAACCCGTGGTTATGTAGAAGACCGTGCCGAAGGCACTCGAGCTCATCGTGACGCCCTCACTGATGAGCGTGAGGTACTCGCCCAGCTGGCCACCGACGAAGATCGTGCCCATCACCAGGGTGAGGATGTACCAGCGCCGCAGGCCGTACACATCGCCGCGCTCCGCGGCGAACACCCCGAGCTGGCAGGTGAACGACGACGCCACCAGGATGATCGTGAAGGGCACGGCGTACGGGATGTCCAGGTGGATCGGCTCCCCGTTGGGAAGCGGCGGTGGCCAATGCCCGCTGGCGTTCTGAGCCTTCACCGTGAAGAACATGGCGAAAAGCCCAGCGAAGAACATCAGCTCGCTGGACAGCCACACGATGGTGCCCACGCTGACCATGTTCGGTCGGTTCAGCGAGTGCACGCGCTGGCCGATGGAAGGCGCTGCCGTAGTCACAGCTCGCATTATTGCTTGTTCCGGGGCGCGCGACATCGTCGGGTCCGTGCACGTGTCGGGTCAACTGGATCACACCTCACCACGCCCAGCGAAGGTCCGAATAGGTCCGCTGCCCACGGCCTGGACCAGGCAGCTAACATCGCGTTCGTTCGCGCATTGTCGATCTGGCGACCGCCCGGAGGAGCTGCCCACGATGAGCACGCCGCACACGGCCGGACAACGCATCCTGGTGTTCAGTCACCGGCCCGGGATCCGGGAGAGCATTATCACGGCCGTCGGTCGCCGCCCCGCCGTCGACATCGGCCGGGTCACCTACCAGGAGGCCGGCACCGTCGCCGAGGTGATCGGCGAGATGGACGCCGGCACGGTGGATCTCGCGATCCTGGACGGTGAGGCACAGCCGACCGGCGGCATGGGGCTGTGCCGGCAGCTGAAGATGGAGATCTCGGAGTGCCCGCCGGTGGTCATCGCGGTACGCCGCAAAGACGATCGCTGGCTGGCCACCTGGTCGCTTGCGGACGCCGTGCTCGTGCACCCGTTGGACCCGCTGACCGCCGCGGAGACCGTCGCGGATGTGCTGCGCACCAGGCGGCTGCCCGTCGTGCGCGGCTGATCCGATGACTCGACCCGCGCAGACCTGGCCCAAGCTGCTCACCAGCTTGGTGGCCGGCACGGACCTGACCGCGGCCGACACCGCGTGGGCGATGGACGAGATCATGACCGGCTCGGCCACGCCCGCTCAGATGGCGGCGTTCGCGGTCGCGCTACGGGCCAAGGGCGAGACCCCGGCCGAGGTTGCCGGGATGGCCGAGGCGATGCTCGCCCACGCGCACCGCGTCGAGGTGGATCGCCCGTGCGTGGACGTCGTCGGCACCGGCGGAGACCGCTCCGGCACGGTGAACATCTCCACGATGGCCGCGATCGTGACCGCGGCCGCCGGAGTACCGGTGGTCAAGCACGGCAACCGCGCGGCTTCCTCGCAGTGCGGCACGGCGGACGTGCTCGAACGGCTCGGCGTCCGCATCGAACTGAACCCAGACGGGGTGCGCTCCTGTGTGGCGGAGCTGAACATCGGGTTCTGCTTCGCGCCGGTGTTTCACCCGGCCTTCCGGCACACCGGGGCTCCGCGCAGGGAGATCGGCATCCCGACCGCGTTCAACGTGCTCGGGCCGCTGACGAATCCGGCGCAGCCAGCGGCCGGGCTGGTCGGCTGCGCCAACGAGCTGATGGCGCCGGTGGTGGCCGAAGTGTTCGCCTCGCGGGGCGCCTCGGTGCTGGTGGTGCGTGGAGACGACGGGCTGGACGAGATCACCACGACCACCACTACGTCGGCGTGGGTGGTGCGGGACGGCTCGGTGCGCGAGGCGTCGATCGACCCCGGTGAGCTGGGCATCGGAGCGGCTCGACCGGAGCAGCTGCGGGGCGGCGACGTGGCGGCGAACGCCCGCGCCGTACAGGATCTGGTCACCGGAAAGCCGGGGCCGGTGCGGGACGCCGTGCTGCTGAACGCGGCGGCGGCGGTGGCCGCGCACCGGGGGCTCACCGACGACGTGCACGCCGATCTGCGGGCCGGCCTGCGAATGGTCACCGAGGCGGTCGATTCGGGCGCGGCCGGCGAGCTGCTCACCCGCTGGGCGCGGTACTCGACGTCGTTGCCAGCCTGACGACGCTCCCGCCCTGACGACGCTGACGACGCGGCGCTGACGACACCACGGCGGGCGCCGCGATCGAGGGCGCGGCGTGCGGACGCGCTACTCCTCGTTCGGGCCGACGTGGTACTCGAACACCAGGCCGCCGATGGCGATCAGCAGCGCGATCCCGCCGAGTACCGCCATCCACCACTGCGAGAAGGCCATCGCGACACCGGTCAGCGCGGCCGCCGCTGCCATCGCGATCGGCCAGTAGCTGCCGGGGCTGAAGAACCCCAGCTCGCCCGCGCCGTCGCTGATCTCGGCATCCGGCCGGTCCTCAGGGCGCCCCTCGATCCGGCGTGACACGAACCGGAAGTAGGTGCCGACCAGCAGGGAAAGCCCGCCGGTCAGGATCAGCGCGACCAGACCGACCGGCTCGACCCCGGAGGGCGCGTAAGCAGCGGTCAGCACGCCGTAAATGATCGCCACGCCAAAGGCAAAGACCGTGACAATATCGAATATCCGGGCTTCGACCTTCATGCTGTCCTCACTCTCACCAACCACGTTGCCACACGCATCGTTCGGTCAACCTCACCCGGATGAGGTACGCGCGGTGCGGTCGGTGTTGAACGGCTGGGTGGTCACCGCGCGCGGGCTGCACAGTTCGCCGCAGTTCATCCGCTGCAACGCCTCGCGGGCGGTGTACGGCTCGCCGGTATCCGGATTGACCTGGGTGCGCAGCCGCATGTACTGGTCGAACTGGGCCGGCCGCATGGCACGAACCTCGAAGTTCATCGCCGAGTGGTAGGTGCCGCACAGCTCCGCGCACCGGCCGACGAACGCGCCGGTCTGGTCGATCCTGTTCTGGAACGCGTTGTCCTGATTGTTCTTCTCGGGGAACGGCATGACGTCCCGCTTGAAGTTGAACTCCGGCACCCAGAACGAGTGGATCACGTCGGTTGAGCGCAGGTTGTACTGGATCGTCTGGCTGGTCGGCAGCACCAGCAGCGGGATCTCGTCCGAGCTGCCAACCGTGTTGACCGTCTGGCCGTCCGGGGTCTCGTAGCCGGGGTAGCTGAACTCCCAGTTCCACTGGAACGCCGTCACATCGACGGTGGTGTCTGGGTCCTTTTCCTTCGCCAGCACCGATGTCTCGGTGGTCGCGGTGAAGTAGAACAGCACCAGCACCATGATCGTCGGTATCACCACGAGCCCCAGCTCGAGCGGCACGTTGTACTGCGTCTGCCTAGGCAACTCGTCGGAGTCGGCACGCTTGCGGTGGAAGGCGACCGCCCACAGGATGAGCCCCCAGACGATCACACCCATGACCAGGGCGGCGATCGTGGCGCCGGTCCACAGCTGGCGCATCTCCTGCGCCTGCGGCGTCACGCCCTCCGGCCAGCCGAACCGCAGCGCCTCTTCGAATGAACACCCGCTCGCCGTGACGGCGATGAGCCCGACCAGTGCGGCAACCTTGCCGGCCCTGCCGAACCGTGCTGCCGGTGTGCGCTCGTTGCGGCCCACTGCGCGACGCCTCCTCGACTCCCGATCTGCACACTCCCACCGGGCGCACGCGAGCGTGCTGACCGTGTACACACCCCGCGTGTCCCTGTGAAGGAGTCACCGCGGAGCCTAGCCGAGGGATCACCGGGAAGGGCGTCAGGGGGCGTGCGGCGCCAGCCACACCGCGCGTGCGTCCGCGCCCGGGCCTTGCCGCATACTGGCACGAAGTTGACTTCGGAACCGACGACGACGAGAGGGGCGGCCAGCGCGTGTGCGGCTTGCTTGGACTGGTGTGTGCCAGCGAGGACGAGGCGGCCAGAGCGCGGGACGCGGTTGGCGCCGCGCTGCACTGCCAGCGGCACCGCGGCCCGGACGAGACCGACACCTGGGCCGACGCCGAAGTCGTGTACGGCTTCAACCGGCTCGCGTTCATCGACCTCGAGCATTCGCACCAGCCGCTGACCTGGGGCCCGCCGGAGTCGCCGAACCGGTACACGTTGAACTTCAACGGCGAGATCTACAACTACCTCGAGCTGCGCGAGCGGCTGGCCGCCGAGCACGGCGCCAGCTTCGGCACGGAAGGCGACGGCGAGGCGATCGTTGCCGGATACCACTACTGGGGCCCTGCAGCGGTGAGCCGGCTGCGCGGCATGTTCGCGTTCCTGATCTGGGACGCTGACGAGAAGGTGGTCTTCGGTGCGCGGGACCCGTTCGGCATCAAGCCGCTGTACTACTCATCCGGGCCCGGCGGTACGGCGTTCTCCAGTGAGAAGAAGAGCCTGCTCGAGCTCTCCGGTGTGCTTGGGGTCGCCGAAGAGCTGGACACCCGCGCGCTGCAGCATTACCTGACGCTGCAATACGTTCCGGAGCCGGAATCCCTGCACGCGGGCGTGCGGCGGATCGAGTCGGGCACCTCCTTCACCGTGTCGCCGGGCGGGGAGCTCGAGTTCGAGCGGTACTTCTTCCCTCGGTTCACGGCCGAGCCGGTGCGTGGTGCGGCCGACGCGAGGGCGCTGCACGACCGGATCACCGACGTGATGAGGGACTCGGTCAGCAAGCACATGATCGCCGACCCGGACATCACCGTCGGCGCGTTCCTCTCCGGCGGCATCGACTCCACCGCGATCGCCGCGCTGGCCAAGGAGCACAACCCGAACCTGATCACGTTCACAACCGGCTTCGAGCGGGAGGGCTACTCCGAGGTGGATGTGGCCGCCGAATCCGCGGCCGCGATCGGGGTCCGGCACGTCATCCGGACGGTGTCGGCCGACGAGATGATGGAGGCACTCCCGCTGATCGTCTGGTACCTGGACGATCCGGTCGCGGACCCCGCGCTGGTGCCACTGTGGTTCATCGCGCGCGAGGCGCGCAAGCACGTGAAGGCGGTGCTGTCCGGCGAGGGCTCGGACGAGCTGTTCGGCGGGTACACCATCTACCGCGAGCCGATCTCGCTCGCGCCGTTCGAGAAGATCCCCGGCGGGATCCGGCGGCTGCTCGGCAAGGTGTCCACGCGCATCCCGGAAGGCACCCGCGGCAAGGACCTGCTGCGCCGCGGCTCGCTGTCGCTCGAGGAGCGCTACTACGGCAACGCGAGGCTGTTCCGGGACGACCAGTTGCGCGGCGTGCTGCGCGATTTCACCCCCGGGGTCGGGCACGCCGATGTGACGGCCGAGCTGTACCGGTCGTCGGCGGCCTGGGATCCGGTGAGCCGGATGCAGCACATCGACCTGTTCACCTGGCTACGCGGGGACATCCTGGTCAAGGCGGACAAGGTGACCATGGCGAACTCGCTCGAGCTGCGGGTGCCGTTTCTCGATCCGGAGGTGTTCCGGGTCGCCTCCAGCATCCCGCTCGATCAGAAGATCACCAAGCAGACCACGAAGTACGCGCTGCGCCAGGCATTGCGCCAGGTGGTGCCCGAGCACGTGCTGAACCGGCGCAAGCTCGGCTTCCCGGTGCCGATCCGGCTGTGGCTGCGGGACGAGATGTACGACTGGGCGCGCGGCATCATCAACGACTCGGGTACCGATGAGCTGCTGGACAAGACGGCGATCCTGCGCCTGCTCGACGACCACAAGGCCGGCACGCTTGACCACAGCAGGCGGATCTGGGCGCTGCTGGTGTTCATGGTGTGGCACGGCATCTTCGTGGAACACCGGATCAAGCCGCGAATCCCGGAGCCGCAGTACCCGGTGCTGGTCTGAGCCGCTCAGCGGCTACCTGGCCGCGAGGGTGTGCCGGTGGATCGCGGTCAGCCAGCCGCGCCGGGCAGTATCGCGCCGATGTCGTCGGCGGCTTCGGGACCGTAGGCGTCCCGCAGCCTGCGCAACGCCTCCTGCCGGTCGAAGATCCACTCCTGGGTGCCGACGGTTTCCAGCACCTGCACGGCGATCAGCGAGCCGAGCTGAGCGGCCCGCTCCAGCCCGAGCCCGTGGCCGCGGGCGGCAAGGAACCCGGCGCGGAACCCGTCGCCGGCGCCGGTCGGATCGGCCTTCGTGGTTTCCGGCACGGACGGCAGCCGCAGCGGGACGTCATCGGGGCTGACGATCAGGGCGCCCTTGGCGCCGAGCGTGGTCACCCTGATGCCAACCCTCGAGGCAACATCGTCCTCGCGCCACCCGGTCTTGCGCAGCAGCAGTTCCCACTCGTATTCGTTGGTGAACAGGTATTCCGCGCCGGTGATCAGCTCCCGCACCTGCGCGCCGTCGAACGTGGCCAGCTGCTGCGACACGTCGACGGCGAAGGGGTAGCCGCGCTGCCGGCACTCCTGGGCGTGTTGCAGCATCGCCTGCGGATCGTCCGGGCTGATCATCACCAGATCCAGCCCACTGAGCCGGTTCGCGATGGGTTCCAGCTCGATCAGCCGTGCCTCGGACATCGCGCCCGCGTAGAACGCGGCGATCTGGCACATGTCGTCGTCGGTGGTGCACACGAAGCGCGCGGTGTGCTTCAACTCGGAGATGTGCACGCCGGAACAGTCCACGCCGTGCCGCTCGAGCCAGGAACGGTAGTCGTCGAAGTCATCGCCGACCGCGCCGACCAGTACGGGGTGGCAACCGAGCACACCCATCCCGAACGCGATGTTCGCGCCGATGCCACCGCGCCGCACCACCAGGTCGTCAACGAGAAAGCTCAGCGACACGTTCGCCAGCTGGTCGGCGACGAGTTGATCGGCGAACCGGCCGGGGAAACGCATGAGGTTGTCGTTGGCGATGCTTCCGGCAACGGCGATACGAGCTGAGGCGATACGAGCTGGAGTACCCATCGGACTTGACCCTTCTGGGTAGTTAACCGTTCCCCAACCGAGACTACCGGCTGGTAAGGGTGCCGCACAGCCAGCGGTGCCCCTACCGTCGAATTGTGCCGAACCCCAGAAGAGACGACGCGCTCCCGGAACGCATGTCCGAACTGATCGCGGACTGCTCGGATATCCCGGACTCGTTGTGCGCCGAAAGCGCGGTGCCGCTGGCGCGTTCCGCCGAGCCGTGGACGGTCAACGAAGTGTGCCTCGCACAGGTCGACGACCTCGAGGCGTATATCTGACGTTTCTCGCTCGAGACCCGCTCACCCGTCGTGGCCTCCGCCAACGTTGGCGGAGGCCACGACGGGTTCAAACGGTTAGTGGAAGGAATCGCCGCAGGCGCAGGACCCGCCGGCGTTCGGGTTGTCGATCGTGAACCCCTGCTTTTCGATGGTGTCCACGAAGTCGATCACGGCGTCCTGCACGTATGGTGCGCTCATCCGGTCCACGGCCACCTGCAGGCCGTTGAACTCGCGGAACAGGTCACCGTCGAGGGTGCGCTCATCGAAGAAGAGCTGGTAGCGGAGGCCGGCGCAACCACCGGGCTGGACGGCGATGCGCAGATGCATGTCGTCCCGGCCCTCCTGGTCGAGCAGCGTCTTCGCCTTCCCCGCGGCCGCTTCGGTCAGCGTCACACCGTGGGTCGGCGTCTCGGTGGCATTCTCCTGAGCGGTCGTCATAGCTCTCTCGGACTCCTCCACGTCTACCTGGTGGTTCGACCGGCTTAACACCGCACCAGCGGGGCCTATTCCCTGTCCATGGTGGCACATCCAGCGGGCTGTGTGGTCGAACGGTTAGTTACGTTGCCCACCACCAAGGCTCCACTGGCCGGCGATGTCCCTGGCCAGAGCGCTGAGCGTGCCCGCGGGATCGGCCAGTGCGGCTTCCGCGGATCCGGCGTGCTCGGCGACCGCGTAGGCGGTGTCCACCCCAACCGAGGCCGCCTGCCGCCTGCCCACGCTGACCTGGCCGGCCAGCACCAGGCACGGCACCCCGCGCTCGGCGGCACCCGCCGCGACCGCGGTGATCAGCTTGCCGCGCAGCGACTGCCAGTCGAAGCTGCCTTCGCCGGTGAGCACCAGCTCGGCACGGGTCAGTTCGGCATCCAGCCCGGTGTGTTCGCGGACCAGTGCCGCGCCGGAAACCCGCTGGGCACCGAGGGCGAGCAGGCCGGCACCGAGCCCGCCGGCGGAACCGCCACCCGGTTCGCCGCGAATGTCCGTTCCGGCGGCGGCGAGTACCTCCGCCCAGCGGCTCAGCCCGGCTTCCAGCCGGTCAACGGCCGCGGCGTCGGCGCCCTTCTGCGGGCCGAACATCCGCGCCGCGCCGTACTCGCCGAGCAGCGGGCTTTCCACGTCGGATGCCAGCACCAGCCGGGGCAGACCGGCCGGTGGCGGCTGCGCCAGCCGTGCGCACCTGGCCAGCGCCGTGCCACCCGACGGCAGCGGCGTGCCCGCGTCGTCGAGTGGGGTGGCGCCGAGCGCGGCGAGCATGCCGGCGCCGCCGTCGGTGCTGGCTGAGCCGCCGAGCCCGACCACGATGGTGTGCACGCCCCGCTCACGGGCGGCGCTGAGCAGTTCGCCGACGCCGTAGCTGGTGGCCTCCTCGCAGCCCACCGCCCGCTTCGCCTCCGGGACCAGGTGCAACCCGACGGCGTGCGCCGACTCGAGGTAGCAGGTTCCGTCGACCTCGAGCCATTCGGCCGGGACGGGCTCGCCGAGCGGCCCGGTCACGGTGAGCGGGTGCAGGATACCGCCGAGCACGGTGTGCAGCACCTCGACGAAGCCGGGCCCACCGTCCGCCAGCGGCCGCAGCACCAACTCGTCGCCGGGTGCCCGCTCGGACCACCCCGCGGCGATCGCCTCCGCGGCCTCCCGCGCGCTCAACGTTCCGGTAAAGCAATCCGGTGCCACGACGACTCGCACGCACCGAGCCTAGCGTCATCGTCGGGTGGCGCCTCTCACCACACTGGCCGGTCTGGAATACCCTGGACGTGTGAGGTTCCTGCGCCGTAACGCCACCGAAGACACCGCCGCCATCGAAGACGACGCCGTGGAGATCGACACCGAACAGGACACCAGGTCCTACACGCCCAGTAAGGGACGTCCGACGCCGAAACGCCGCGAGGTGGAAGCCAAACGGCGTGGCCCGGTCGCGCCGCCGCCGCGTACCACGCGCGAGGCGATGAAGCGCTCGCGGGCGAGCAAACCCGCCAAGGAAGAACGCAAGAAGGCAGCCGCGGAACGCCGCGCCCGGATGATGGCCGGCGACGACAAGTACCTGCTGCCAAGGGATCGCGGACCGGTCAAGGCGTACGTGCGGGACGTGGTGGATTCCAGGCGGAACCTGCTCGGCCTGTTCATGCCGCTGGCGATCGTGGTGTTCGGCGCGCTGCTCGTGCCGTATCCGCAAGTCCAGCAGATCGCCACGATGCTGACCACCTTCATGCTGCTCGGCATGATCGTGGAGGGTTTCCTGAACGGCAGGCGGATCACCCGGCAGGTGCGGGAGAAGTTCCCGAAGGAAGACGTCAAGGGCCGCTCCATCGGCTGGTACGCGTTCGTGCGGGCCAGTCAGATCCGGAAGCTGCGGGTGCCCAAGCCACGGGTGAAGCCGGGCGACTCTGTCTAACGGCGGCGGATAGGTCTGATCCCGCGTCTGCGCTGTCTTGGCTGGGCCGTCTTGGTTGGGCTGTCTCGGCTGCGCCGTCTTGGCTGGGCGGAAGTCTCATCGGATGGCCTAATCGAACCCGGCCTGATCGGCCGCGATGCGGGGCTACGCTCGCGATATGGAGTTTCGTCGGCTCGGCCGCAGCGGCCTTTCGGTCAGCGAGATCGCGTACGGCAACTGGCTCACCCACGGATCACAGGTCGAGGAGGATCAGGCACACGCGTGTGTGCGGGCCGCGCTTGATGCCGGTGTCACCACGTTCGACACCGCCGACGTGTACGCGAACACCGCGGCTGAAGCGGTGCTCGGCCGGGCGCTTTCCGGGCAGCGAAGGAAAAGCCTGGAGATCTGCACGAAGGTATTCTGGCCGACCGGGCCGGGCGGGCCGAACGACAAGGGTCTCGGCCGCAAACACATCATGGAGTCCGCGAACGGCTCGCTGCGGCGGTTGCGGACCGACTACCTGGACGTCTACCAGGCACACCGGTTCGACCGGAGCACGCCGCTCGAGGAGACCATGCTGGCGTTCGCCGATCTGGTGCGGCAGGGCAAGGTTCTCTACGTCGGGGTGTCCGAGTGGACCGCGGAGCAGATCACCCGCGGTGCGGCGCTGGCACGGGAGCTGCAAGTGCCGTTGATCTCGAACCAACCGCAGTATTCGATGCTGTGGCGGGTCATCGAGCCCGAGGTGGTGCCGGCCTGCGAGCGCGAAGGGCTCAGCCAGATCGTGTTCTCCCCGGTGGCGCAGGGCGTGCTGACCGGTAAGTACCGGGTGGGTCAGGCGCCGCCGGAAGGATCACGCGCCACCGACGAGAAGGGCGGCGCGCGGTTCGTGAGCCGTTTCCTGCGGGACGAGGTGCTGGAACGGGTGGTCAACCTGGAGCCGCTCGCCGGCGAGGCGGGGCTGTCCATGGCGCAGCTCGCGGTGGCGTGGGTGCTGGGCAACCCGAATGTCGCCTCGGCGATCATCGGTGCTTCCCGGCCGGAGCAGGTGCGGGAAAACGTCAAGGCCGCGGGTGTGCGGCTGGACGCCGAGCTGTGCGCCAAGATCGACGAGCAACTCGACGGCATCGCAGTACTCCGCTCGTGACTCACGAGCGGAGTACTGCGTAATGTCCGGCGCGTGGAAGCTGGTGGGCCGCGGCGGACGCTGGTGCTCGGCGGAGCACGTTCCGGCAAGTCCGCGCACGCCGAGGGATTACTGCCGGCTACCGCCCCTGCCACCTACGTGGCCACCGCGCGGCGGGATCCGGGCGACGCGGAGTGGACCGCGCGGATCGCGGCACACGCCGAGCGGCGGCCGTCCAGCTGGACGACCCGCGAACCCGCCCCGCCTGAGCTGGCCGGCACGCTGCGCGCCGCGCGCGTGGACGACCCGCCGATACTGGTGGACGACCTGGCCACCTGGCTGACCGGCGTGCTGGATGACGCCGGTGGGTGGGAAAGCGATGACCTCGAACCGGTGCACGCCGCACGGCAACGCCTGGTGGAAGCGGTCGGTGGCTGCGCAGCCCGTCTGGTGCTGGTCTCCGCCGAAGTCGGGTTGGGCATCGTGCCGGCGACCCGCTCTGGCAGGCTCTTCCGCGACCAGCTCGGCGCGCTCAACGCGAGCCTGGCCGAGTGCTGCGACGAGGTTGTCCTGCTCGTCGCCGGGATACCACTGACCCTGCGCTGAAGGAGCTAGTGCTTGACCGGCATCACCTTTCCCCCCGTGGCCGAACCCGACGAGCAAGCCCGCAGGGAAGCCGTCGCGCGACACGAGCAGCTCACCAAACCCGCCGGCTCGCTCGGCAGGCTCGAGGAGCTCGGGATCTGGCTCGCGGCCTGCCAGCGCCGCTGCCCACCCCGGCCGTTCGCGCGGCCACGGGTGGTGGTGTTCGCCGGTGATCACGGCGTGGCGACCAAGGGGGTGTCGGCGTACCCCACCGAGGTGACCGCGCAGATGGTCGGCAACTTCCTCACCGGCGGCGCGGCGGTGAACGTGCTGGCCGGGGTCGCCGGTGCCAGCGTGCGCGTGGTGGACATGGCGGTGGCCGCGGACACCCAGCGGGCGGTGTCCGAGTTCAAGGTGCGCCGCTCGTCCGGCGCCATCGACGTCGAGGACGCGCTGACCGAGGAGGAAGCCAGCACCGCGATCACCGCGGGGCGCACCATCGCGGACGCCGAGGTGGACTCCGGCGCCGACCTGCTGGTGATCGGCGACATGGGCATCGGCAACACCACCCCCGCCGCGGTGCTGGTCGCCGCGCTCACCGGCAGCGAGCCGGTCGCGGTGGTCGGCAGGGGCACCGGCATCGACGACAACGCGTGGATGCGCAAGGCCACCGTGATCCGGGACGCCCTGCGCAGGGCCCGCGCGGTCAGCGCCGACCCGGAGGAACTGCTGCGCGTTGCCGGTGGCGCGGATCTCGCCGCGATGGCCGGGTTCCTCGCGCAGGCCGCGGTGCGCGAGACGCCCGTGTTGCTGGACGGCGTGGTGGCCGGCTCGGCGGCGCTGGTCGCCGAGGAGCTGGCGCCGGGCGCACGGCAGTGGTGGGTGGCCGGACACCGCTCGCCCGAGCCCGCGCACCTGTTCGCGCTCGAGCAGCTGTCCCTTGAGCCGGTCCTCGAGCTGGACATGCGGCTCGGCGAGGGGTCCGGTGGGGTGACCGCGTTGCCGCTGCTGTCCATGGCTGCCAGGGTGCTCGTCGAGATGGCGACGTTCCAGCAGGCGGGCATTTCCGGGCCGGATATCCCGCTGCCGGCTCAGGACTGAGGCCCGTGCGGTTGGCGCTGTCCTGGCTGACCGTGCTGCCGATTGCCGGCGGCACCGTCTCGCCGCGCGCGGCCAGGCGCGCGATCGCCTCCGCCCCGCTGGTGGGGTTGCTGCTGGGGTTGGCGGCGATGGGCGTGCTGGCGGGGTCGCACGCGTTGGGGCTGCCAGGGCTGGTGTCCGGACTGCTGGTGGTCGGCGGGCTGGCCATGGCGACCCGCGGCATGCACGTGGACGGGCTCGCGGACACCGCCGACGGGCTCGGCTGCTACGGGCCGCCGGAGCGCGCGCTCGACGTGATGCGGGACGGCGGCGTGGGGCCGTTCGGCGTGGTGACGCTGTTCGTGGTGCTGGGTACGCAGGCCGCGTGCCTGAACGCCGTCGTCCACAGTGGACGGTGGTGGGTGGTGCCGCTGGCCCTGACCGTGGGGCGCGCGGGGCTCACCTGGTGTTGCCGGCGTGGCGTGCCGGCGGCCCGGCCGGAGGGGATGGGGGCGCTGGTCGCGGGCTCGCAGCCGGTGCTGGTGCCCGTGCTGTGGGCGGTGCTGCTCGGCGCGGCCGCGGTGTTCGCCGTCCCGGCGCGCCCGTGGCTCGGACCGCTTGCCGTGTTGCTTGCCGCGGTGCTCGTCGTCGCGTTCACCGCGCACGTGCGCAGGCGATTCGGGGGTATCACCGGTGATGTGCTCGGCGCGGCGATCGAGCTTGCCGGCACGGTGACGCTGATCGTCTGCGTGGCCGCGCCGTAACGAACGGCACGTTCGAGCAATCTGGAGTAGCGAACGGCACGTTCGGGCAATCCGGGCCCGCGGCGAGCGAAGGGACCATTCGGGGCGTTGGTTGCCCGTAAGGTGGCCTTCACGGCAAACCGCGGCCGTCAGGCCAGCTTGTGCATCCAGTCGTGCGGGTCGGGCCCGGTACCCTGCTGGATCGCGGTGAGGGTGTCCCGCAACCGCATGGTCACCTCGCCTGGTTGCCCGCCGGCGATGGTGAACTCGCCGTTCGCGTGCTTGGCGCTGCCAACCGGCGTGATCACCGCGGCCGTGCCGCAGGCGAACACCTCGGTCAGCTCGCCGGACTCCGCCTTCTTCTCCCATTCCTCGGTGGAGATGCGCCGCTCCTCGATCTCGTAGCCAAGGTCCCGCGCCAGCCGCAGCAGCGAATCGCGGGTCACGCCGGGCAGCAGCGAGCCGCTCAGCTCCGGCGTCACGATCTTGGTGTCCGCGCCGGACCCGAGAACGAAGAACAGGTTCATCCCGCCCATCTCCTCGACCCACCGGCGCTCCACGGCATCCAGCCAGACGACCTGGTCACAGCCCTGCTCAACGGCCTGCGCCTGGGCGACGAACGACGCCGCGTAGTTGCCGGCGAACTTCGCCGCGCCGGTGCCACCGGGTGCGGCGCGCACGTACTCGGTGCACAGCCACACCTTCACGGGCTTCACCCCGCCCGCGAAGTACGAGCCGGCCGGCGAGGCGATCAGCGCGTACAGGTACTCGTTCGCGGGGCGGTTCACACCGAGCCCCGCTTCGGTGGCGAATAGGTAGGGCCGCAGGTACAGCGACTCGCCGTCGCGCGTTGGCACCCACCGCTTGTCCACCTCGACCAGCTCGCGCAGCGACTCGACGAACACGTCGTCTGGCAGCTCCGGCAGGGCGATCCGGCGCGCCGAGCGCCGGAACCGCTCCGCGTTGGCGTCCGGCCGGAACGAGGCGATCGAGCCGTCCGGCTGACGGTAGGCCTTCAGGCCCTCGAACACCGACTGCGCATAGTGCAGCACGGCCGACGCGGGATCCAGTTCGAACGTGCGGTACGGCCCAACCGTCGCGTCGTGCCAGCCTCGCTCCGCATCCCACGGGATGGTCACCATGTGGTCGGTGAAATGCACCCCAAAGCCAGGATTGGCCAATACCTCCGCAACTCGCTCCGGAGTGGCCGGGGTCGGGTTGAGGGTTCTGGTGAATGGCACATTTGAGGTCATGAACTGCAGCGTATCCCGTGGTTGGACGTCAGAAAATCGGGATTCGCAGTAATTCGCCGAAACGCGCCGTCAGCGCACCCCGGATTGCACGAACGGTGGTTTGATCACTTCGCAGCGCAAGCTCCGGCCGCGCACGTCAACGACCACCTCGTCGCCGGCGGACACCCCGGCTGCCGTGTCGATCAACGCGAGCGCGATACCGATCTTCAACGTCGGCGAGAACGTGCCCGACGTGGTTTCCCCGATCTGGATACCGTCCTTGTCCAGCACCGGCATACCGGGCCGGGGCACGCCTCGCTCCAAGCCACGCAGGCACCGCACCCGGCGCCGCGGCTTGGCCGCACGCTCGGCGACCAGCACATCCCGGCCCCAGAACCGCTCCTTGTCCCAGCCGACCGCCCAGCTGGAAACGCCCTGAACCGGGGTGATGTCCGTAGACAGCTCGTGGCCGTGCAGCGGATAGCCCATCTCGGTGCGCAGCGTGTCCCGCGCACCAAGCCCGCAGGGGCCACCACCGAGCGGGCCAACCACATCCAGCAGCGCGGACCACAGCTGCGGCGCGTCCTCGGCCGCTGGCACCAGCTCGTAGCCGTGCTCTCCGGTGTAGCCGGTGCGGCACACCCGGACCGTGTGGCCACGCCATTCGGCGTCCACGTAGGACATGTACTCCTCGGGAGTCGGCAGGTCGAGCGAGGAGAGCACCTCCGCGGAACGCGGACCTTGCACGGCGAGCACGCCGTACTCGGTGTGCGCCTCCCGCACGTCGATGCCGTCCGGGGCGGCTTCGGAGACCATCCGGTACACCTCGGCGGTGTTCGCCGCGTTCGGCATGCAGAACACCTCGTCGGCGCCGACCAGGTAGACGATCAGGTCGTCGACGGTGCCGCCGTCGTCGGTGCAGCACAACGTGTACTGCGCCTTGCCGGGCGCGATGCGGTTCAGGTCGTTGGTGAAGCAGGTGTTGAGGAACGCCGCGGCGCCCGGCCCGGATACCACGAGCTTGCCGAGGTGCGAGACGTCGAAGACGCCGACCGACTCACGGACCGAGGTGTGCTCGGCGACCACTCCCCTGCCGCCGTACTGGATGGGCATCTCCCAGCCACCGAACTCCGCGAACTTGGCGTCCAGTTCGGCGTGGGCGTCGTGCAACGGGCTGCGTTGAATGGGGGATCCGGTCTCACTCACGCGGCAAACCGTACCTGTCGGCGCGCCGCGATGCCGTGCCCGCGATCACGGCACACACCACCAGCAGCGCGGCGGCTGCCAGCAGGGACCCGGCCGGCATCGCCACCGCGATCGCCGCGGCGAGTAGCAGGCCACCGGCCGCGCTCGCCCGCTGCCGGCGCACCGCACGGACGTGCAGCCAACCGCAGCCGGCCAACGTCAAGCAGCCAGCCAGGCTGAGCGCGTCACTCGGGCCGAGCAGCAACCCGGCGACGAGCACCAGCAGCCCGCCCGCGATGCTCAGCGACGTGGCCGTGCCCGGCACCCCGAGCGCGCTGGCATCCGCCACCATCCCGCCGAGCAACCGGTACAGCGCCGCGAACACCGCCAGCAGCACCACTACGTTGATCATCGGCCGCAGCGCCGAGGCGTCCGCCGCGGCCAGCGCATCGTGCAGCGGAACGGCGGACAGCCCGAGCCGCGCCGGACCGAGCTGATACAGCGCGGCGAGGGCCACCCCCAGGTACGCCACCAGCGCCAGGCCGACGCGGCGCCGGACCGGCCGCCTACCCCCGAGGAACGCCACCAGCAGCACCCCGGCGCCGCGCAACATGCCGAGCGCCGCGTTGGCCCCGGCATCCCCGGCGCCGCGCCCGGCCGGCTCGATCACGAAGCAGGTCACCGCGAACACCGCCAGCCCGGCCAGCACCACCCCCACCAGCACCCTGACGACCGTGGCCGGGACAGCCACCCCGCTCGCCCTGGCAGCCAAGGCGACCACCAGCACACCGAGCCCGGCGAGGGCGGGACGGTCCGGCGAGACGTACACGCCGGCCGCGCCGAGGAGGGCGGCCCCTGCCACCGCGCGCAACGCCACCCCGAGGCATCGGGTGCCACGGTCGAACCCGACCGTGGTCACGGAACGCGCGGCCAGCAGGACCGTCAACGCCGCCAGCACCAGCCCACCGAGCAGCCACCAGCCACCGGCCGCGGCAGCCGGGCCGAGCCCCACGAACAGCCCGGCCCCGATCATCCCTGCCCGAACCTCCAGTGAGTACTTTTGGTCGTTGTACCGACCAAAAGTACTCACCGCCCCGGAGCGCTAGGAGAAGCCGTGACCGTCCCGAAGCTCGCCCTGTCCACCACGAAGGTGGAAGCCGTCGCCAGTGCACGCGTCGATGCGATCGTGATCGGCACCGTGCAGGGCACCGACGGTCCCGAGCTGGCCGCGGGATCCGAGCAGGTGGACGCGGCGCTCGGTGGCCAGCTGGCTGGCGTGCTCGCCTCGCTCGGCGCCACCGGCAAGGCCGAGGAGACCGTTAAGCTGCCGACCCTCGGCAGCTGCCGGGCCGGTGTCGTGCTGGCAGCGGGGCTCGGCAAGCCGGACGAGGACGGCGGGATCGGCGCGGAACGGGTGCGCAGGGCGGCCGGCGCCGCCGCCAGGGAGCTGGCCGGCACCAAGACGGCGCTGTGCACGCTGTCCACACTGGACCTCGGTGCGGCGGCCGAAGGGGCCGCGCTCGGCGGCTACGCGTTCACCGAGTACAAGTCGGACCCCGGCAACCCCCCGCTCGGCAAGGTGGAGCTGCTGGCACCACCGGACGGAACGACCCGCGGGCACCGGGCCGTGCTGAAGGCGGCGACGGCGATCGCCGAGTCGGTGGCGATCGCCCGCGACCTGGTGAACACGCCGCCCAATGACCTCTTCCCCGGTTCGTTCGCGGACCGCGCCAGCTCGCTGGCCCACGACGCCGGCGTCGACGTCGAAGTGCTGGACGAGAAAGCGTTGCGCCGCAAGGGTTTCGGCGGAATCCTCGGGGTGGGCGGCGGCTCCGCGCGCCCGCCGAGGCTGGTGCGGCTGCGCTACGCCGCCAGCAAGCCGAGGAAGAAAGTGGCGCTGATCGGCAAGGGCATCACCTTCGACACCGGCGGGATCTCGATCAAGCCCGCAGCGAACATGGACCACATGACCTCGGACATGAGCGGCGCGGCGGCGGTGATCGCCACCGTGCTGCTGGCCGCGAAGCTTGGCTACCCGCTTGAGGTCTCCGCCACTGTTCCGCTCGCGGAGAACATGCCGTCGGCGACCTCGTACCGGCCCGGCGACGTGCTCACCATGTACGGCGGCAAGACCGTCGAGGTCCTCAACACCGACGCGGAGGGCAGGCTGGTGCTGGCCGACGCGATGGTGCTCGCCGCGGAGCAGGAGCCCGACTACCTCATCGAGACCTCGACGTTGACCGGCGCGCAGCTGGTCGCGCTCGGCAACCGCACCCCCGGCATCATGGGCTCCGAGGAGTTCCGTGACCGGGTCGCCGAGATCGCGCAACGCAGCGGCGAGGGTGGCTGGCCGATGCCGTTGCCAGAGGAGCTGCGCGGCGACCTGGACTCGCGGCTCGCGGATCTGGCCAATGTGACAGGGCATCGGTGGGGCGGGATGCTCGCCGCGGGACTGTTCCTGCGGGAATTCGTGGCGGACGGGCTGCCGTGGGTCCATCTCGATGTGGCGGGCCCGGCGTTCAACACCGGCTCGCCGTGGGGATATACCGGCAAGGGCGGCACCGGCGTTCCGGTTCGCACGCTGGCCGGGTTGCTCAGCGACATCGCCGAGCACGGCTGAGCACGGCTGAGCACGGCACCGAGCCAGCGCGGGCCGGCTCGCTCCCGCTCAGACCAGGCTCAGTCCAAGCTCAGTCCAGCTCGTCCTCGCGGCGTCGCCGATCCAGGATCCGCTGCCGCTCGGTGTAATCCCGCATGCGCTGCGGGTAGCCAACCTTGTGCACCTCGTAGACGGGAATGCCGCGCTTGCGACCGAACTGGTGCGCGGCCTCCTGGCTTTCGACTCGGCGCCGCGTCCATTCACCGTCGTGCGCGATCAACACGACGGTGGTTTCGGTCACGTTCGTTCTCGGTTCGAGGTACGCCTCCACACCGCGTCGCTCGGCTGCCCAGGCGTCCAGGTGATCGGTATCCGTCGAACTCGCCTTACGCGGCCCGCCACCCTTCCGTTTCCTGCGCATCGAGCCGAAAAGACCCACCGTGATCGACCTCCCAACTGCTCCGCGGACTGCGCCTGACACCAGCATCCACCAACAGGACCCACCAGGTCGCAAGCCTGCCGCACGTAGTGACAAGATGATGTGTGGTGGCCGCGCCAACCGGTAACGATCACCAAACTGTTAGACGCCGATACTGCCCTTCGAGGAGAGCGACGTGACCGACACCTCCGCCGACCTGGTGATCCTCGGTGGCGGATCGGGCGGCTACGCTTGCGCGTTTCGCGCGGCCGAGCTCGGCCTGTCCGTCATCATGATCGAAAAGGACAAGCTGGGCGGTACCTGCTTGCACCGCGGCTGCATTCCGACCAAAGCCCTGCTGCACGCCGCGGAAGTAGCCGACAACGCGCGCGAAGGCGAGCAGTTCGGGATCAAGTCCGCGCTCGAAGGCATCGACATGGGCGGTGTCAACTCGTACAAGGACGGCATCGTCAGCCGGTTGCACAAGGGCCTGCAGGGGCTGGCCAAAGCCCACAACGTTACGCTGGTCGAGGGCGCGGGCACGCTGGTCGGCAACCGCACGGTCGAGGTGAACGGCGACCGCTACACCGGCAAGAACGTGCTGCTCGCCACCGGCTCGTACTCCAAGACACTGCCCGGCCTCGAACTCGGCGGCCGGGTCATCGCCAGCGAGCAGGCGCTGAACCTCGACTACGTTCCGGAAAGCGTTGTGGTGCTCGGCGGCGGTGTGATCGGCGTGGAGTTCGCCAGCGTGTGGCGCTCGTTCGGCTCCGAGGTCACGATCGTCGAGGCGCTGCCGAGGCTGGTGCCGAACGAGGACGAGTACGCCTCCAAGCAGTTGGAGCGCGCGTTCCGCCGGCGCGGCATCAAGTTCAAGACCGGCGTGAAGTTCACCGAAGCGAAGCAGGGCGAGACCGGCGTATCGGTATCCCTGGAATCCGGCGATCAGCTCGAGGCCGACCTCCTTCTTGTCGCGGTGGGCCGCGGCCCGAACAGCGCCGGGCACGGCTACGAGGAAGCCGGCGTCACGATGGAACGCGGCTTCGTCCGCACCGACGAGCGGATGCGCACCAGCGTGGACGGCGTGTACGCGGTCGGCGACCTGGTGCCGGGCCTGCAGCTCGCGCACCGCGGCTTCCAGCAGGGCATCTTCATCGCCGAGGAAATCGCCGGGTTGAACCCGAAGCCGGTGGATGACGCCGGGATACCCCGGGTCACCTACTGCAAGCCGGAAGTCGCCTCGGTCGGCCTCACCGAAGCCGAGGCGAAGGAGCGCTACGGCGCGGTGCACACCTTCACGTATGACCTGGCGGGCAACGGCAAGAGCCAGATCCTGAAAACCGCGGGTGGGGTAAAGCTCGTCAAGGCCGGTGCCGAAGGAGAAGAGGGACCGGTTGTCGGCGTCACCATGGTCGGCGAGCGAGTCGGCGAGCTGGTCGGTGAAGCACAGTTGATCTACAACTGGGAAGCTTTCCCCGAAGACGTCGCCCCGCTGGTCCACGCCCACCCCACCCAGACGGAAGCCCTCGGCGAGGCGCACCTCGCCCTGGCCGGCAAGCCGCTGCACGTCCACGGCTGAGCAGTCGGCACCAAGTCAGCGAACGAACAACGAGGAGTCAGCGAAAGATGGCCTTCTCCGTCCAGATGCCGGCACTTGGCGAAAGCGTCACCGAGGGCACGATCACCCGCTGGTTGAAGCACGAGGGTGACACCGTCGAGGTCGACGAGCCGCTGCTGGAGGTATCGACCGACAAGGTCGACACCGAGATCCCGTCCCCGGCGGCCGGCACGCTACAGCGGATCCTGGCCCAGGAGGACGACACCGTCGAGGTTGGCGCCGAGCTGGCCGTGATCGGCGACGGGGCGGCCTCGGCCGGCTCCAGCGAGCAGGCACCCGCCGAGCAACCGGCCCAGCAGGCCGAGCAGCAGGCCCAGC
>WHSZ01000138.1 GCA_009379845.1 Pseudonocardiaceae bacterium
GACCACCGGCCCCGTCCGTGAACGCACGCCGCAACTGCTCGTGAAACAAACTCCGATTCGCCAAACCGGTCAACGGATCATGCGTCGCCTGATGCCGCAACCGCTGCGCGAGCTGATACCGCTCGGTGATATCGCTCGCCAGTATCACCAGGAATTCCGGTCTTCCATCCGGAGCTCGGATCACCGAGACGTTCACGTGCGCCCACACCACGCTGCCGTCCGGGCGGCGGAAGTACTTCTCCAGGGTGTGATCATCTGCCTGGCAGGAGATCAGCTTGTGGTAGGCCTCATGCACCTCGGGCGAATCATCGTCGTAGATGAAATCCAGGTACGAGATCGTCAGCAGTGTCTCGGGCCGGTAGCCGAGCAGGCTCGCCATCGACTGGTTGACCTCGAGGATGTTGCCGCGGATATCGCAGATCCCGACCCCCACGGCCGCTTGCGAGAACATCACGGCGAAGCGGTCTTCGGAGGCTTGCCGATCCACTTCGGAACGTTCCAGCGCCTGCACCATCGTGCGTCGCACCGACTCCTGCTGATCGAGGACCTGTTCGCGGAGCGCGGCCACGAAGCCGGCCGCGACGGCACCCTGCACCCGCGCGCACCGGTCCGGTTCCGGCGTCGGCACGCTCGGCGCCAGGTCCCTGCCGATCAGCTCAAGCGTGCCGGCAAGGCATTCCGGCGCCGTGGCGTTCAGCCGGACCAGCTCGGCGCCGACCTCGTTCGCCCTGGCCTCCTGGAACGAATCGGCGTGCAACACGCCGGTCAGCACCTCGGTCAGCGCGCAGAGCCGACCGTGCAAGTCCACGGTGTGCAGCGCTAGGTGCGTCCCTTCGCGCAACGTGCGCGACCACTCGCGAATCCGGAGTTCCTCGAGTGTCAACTGAGCCATCCTGCTTCCCGGCCGGTCGCACCGCGCTCAGCGTCGTCGCCATGCTTCCGAGCCCCCGACGGGCTGGACACCACATACATCCAGCTAGCTCCCCGCGTACCGCCGAAGCCCCCATCCACGCGAGCCCTCAGCGTATTACCCCAATACGGGGGTGATTGTGCTGCATTATGGCTACACACACAGGTCACTCGATTGGGCTACGTTGGTACCGCCGGATCGGTGATCGCTACGAATTCGGGGCCGTCGCGCCCTTCGAAGCCGGCCGCGTTACCCGGCGAGCGCACCGGCGCGGGTCAACCAGTCGTCGATCTCGGCGGGTGGACCGGCCTTGGCGAACAGCCAGCCCTGCCCGGCGTCGCAGCCGAGCCACCGCAGCTGATCGAGCTGCGGCCGGGTCTCCACGCCCTCCGCGGTCACCGTGAGGCCCAGCACATGGGCCATGGACACCAGTGACTCGACGATCTTCACGTCCACCGGCCAGTCGACCTTGTCGTTACCGCGCAGCCCTTCCATGAAGGCGCCCGCGATCTTCAGGACGTGCACGGGCAGCCGGCGCAGATACGCGAGGTTCGAGTAGCCGGTGCCGAAATCATCGATCGCGATACGTACCCCCATTCCGGCGAGCTTGTGCAGCGCATCGAGTGACTCGCCGGTCGGGCCCATGATGTCACTCTCGGTCAGCTCCAGCTGCAGGCGTTCCGGCGACAGGTTGAATTCGCCGAGGATCGCCGCGATGTCGCCGACCAGCTCGGGATCCCGCGCCTGACGCGCCGCCAGGTTCACGCTGACCATCGGGGCCTTCTCGCCGTACCGATCGAGCCACTGCCGCGCCTGCGCGCAGGCGGCGCGCAGCACCCAGCGGCCGAGCGGCACGATCAACCCGGTTTCCTCAGCGAGGTCGATGAACCGATCGGGAGAGAGCACCCCAAGCGAAGGATGCCGCCAGCGAACCAGCGCCTCAACGCCGATCAGCCGCTCGTCGGAAAGCCGTACCAGCGGCTGGTACTCCACGAAGAACTCTTCGCGTTCCAGCGCGGCCGGCATCGTGGCCGACAGCGTGAACCGGGTCATTTCCTGGGCGTTGCGCACCGAGTCGTAGCAGACCCAGCGGCTCTTGCCGTCGTCCTTTGCCCAGTACAGCGTGATGTCGGCGTCCCGCATCACGTCAGCGGGGGTGGTGTCGTCCACGGCCCGTTCCACGATGCCGATGCTCGCCGACACGGTCAGCTCGTGCCCCGCGATGTGCACCGGTTCGGCGAGACACTGCAGGATCCGCTCGGCCAGCTCGATCGGCTCGGAGGTGCCCGAGCTGTCCTGGATGAGCACCACGAACTCGTCCCCGCCCATCCGGGCGAGCAGCCGGTCCTCGGCGGTGACGAGCGCGTTTAGCCGTGTGGCCACGGTGACAAGCAACTGGTCACCGATGTCGTGCCCGAGGCTGTCGTTGATCACCTTGAACCCATCCAGATCAAGGAAACACAACCCGATACGACCACCGGCCCCGTCCGTGAACGCACGCCGCAACTGCTCGTGAAACAAACTCCGATTCGCCAAACCGGTCAACGGA
>WHSZ01000131.1 GCA_009379845.1 Pseudonocardiaceae bacterium
TCGGACTCAGCGTCCCCTCCACCACCGCCTGCCCGGTTTCCGCCAGGGGTGCGGGCATCTCCGTGCCGGTGACGGTGCGGGTCCCCATCAGGGCTTGGGCGTAGGTGATCCGATGCCGGGCGTCCGTGTCGGTGACGTTCACCGCATCCTGCACATACCGCCGCAAACTCGAGTAGCCACACGTGTCGCCGCGGGCGAGGAATTCGCTGATCACCTGCAGCGAGCGGCCGAAGGCGCGATTGAGCACCCGCTCCGCCGAGCGGAGTTCGTCCCGCAACTCCTCGCCAGTGAGCTGCCACAACTCACCACCGGCCGGAGCGTCTGCGGGTGCGTTCATGTGTTTGATTCTATCCACCCGACCGACACTTTTCGAACACCTAATCGAGCGCCCGACAAACGGGTGATGGGACGAGCAATGGTGTCGCCGAGGCTCGGATGTCCACGGACGACCCCGCCACCGGCGGGGTCGTCGCGCAGCGACGCCGACAGGCGCCCTGGACACCCGAGAAGCGACACCATTACCCTCCGCGCACCCCACACCCACACGGACGCGCGCACACGACGAAACACCCCACACCAAGAAACACCGCGATCCGCACAGCTAGCGCGCAGCTACCCAGGACCAGGACGCAGCGACCACCGGTACTCGCTGTCCGGGTAATCCAGCCAGAATTCCTGCGCCTGCGGGCCGACCGTGATACCGAATCGGTCCCGGGTCGGCTCTTCGAGCAGTCTCCATTGCTCGAAGGCGTTTTCCGCCTCGTCCCATAACCGGCGCGGGCCGCCCTGCGCGATCATCGACCGGCCACGCCGGCTGCGGTGACTCGCCCACGAGCCGTCCGGATGTACCAGCACCGCGTGGTCGTTTTCGCTGACCGCTTGCACGTCCGGCAATGCCAGGCCGCTGAAGAACTCGAACGGGCTGCACGGATCCAGCATCGCCGAAACGGGCAGCGTGCTGGATCGAGTGCTGACGAACCGGCTACCCGGATCGGCATTCGCCAGCAGCGATACCGGGTCGTCCAACTGGTGCGCGCGCAATGGCATGAACCGCCCGTCGGTGGCCAGTACCCGGCCAACACCGTGCGGGCCACCGAGCGCCTCGATACGCACCAGCCCGGCGCCGATCGGCCGGTTCAACGTGGTCACCACCAGGCCGCCCGGCCGGGTCTGCTCCAGCCAGGAGAGCGGGATCTCGGAGACCGCGCAGGTGCACAGCAGGCGGTCGTACGGCGCACCGGCAGGGTAGCCGTACACCCCGTCCGCGATCGTGCTGCGCGGCTCGAAGCCGCACGTCGCGAGGTGCTCGCGCGCCGTGCGTACCAGGTCCTCGTCAATGTCCACTGTGGACACCAGCGAATCACCGAGCGCATAACAGCAGAGCGCCGCGTTGTAGCCGGTTCCGGTGCCGATCTCGAGTAGCCGCTGGCCGTCCCGTACGCGCAGTGCCTCCAGCATGATCGCCATGATCATCGGCATGCTGGACGAGCACGTCGGCTTGCCCTCCACCCGCCGCGCCCGCCGCGCGGTCTCCCATCGCGTGGGATCACCGTCGAGCTGGGTAACCAGAACGCGATCCGAGTAGACCGCCTCCAACCACTCGGGATCATTCGAATCGACGGCACTCCAGCCGCCCTCATCGTCGTGCTGGAAGAACCTCGGCAGGAAAACGTGCCGGGGCACCGCCCGGAACGCCGCCTGCCACCGCTCGGTGCACAGTGCCCGATCGGTGATCAAGGACCGGACGAGGTTTTCCCGTAACTCGTCCGCCTCAGCGAGGCGTTCCATCCGCTCACGGTAGCCCTGTGACCTACCACACGCCTAGAGTGCAAGCAGGGCGCTTGCTACAGCTAGCACTCAAGCGTAGCGTTCGTGGTGTCGCAAGGAGGTGACCGGATGGAGTCGGTTGACGATGTGAACGGGGCAACCCCGTCTGGACCCATCGACAAGGTCGCCGACCTTGGGCGGGATATCGGTGAGTACATCCGGCAGCAGCGCAGCACCGCCAAGATCTCGTTGAGGCAGCTGTCCAAGCTCGCCGGCGTGTCCAACCCGTACCTCAGCCAGATCGAGCGTGGCCTGCGGAAGCCGAGCGCGGAGATCCTGCAGCAGATCGCCAAGGGGCTGCGGATTTCCGCTGAGGCGCTTTACGTGCAGGCCGGGATTCTGGATGAGCCGCTCGGCGGGCCGGTGGTCGACGCGATCCGCGCCGACCACGGATTGAACGAGCGGCAAAAACAAATCTTGCTCGATGTCTACGAATCCTTCCGCAGGGAAAACCACGAGGACGCGTCCACTTCACCCGCAGCGGAGCGGTCCAATGTGGACATCGAGATGACCGAAGTGGACCAAGCCGTACTTGGTGATACAGGAGTGAGTGAGAAATGACTGTTCCTAACGGACAAGACGTGCGGAAAGCACGCGAGCAGGCAACCACCGCGGTGAGCGGCGCCGTCGAGCAGCTGCGTACCCCGCTGCTGGCCGCGCTCGGCGCCGGCAACCTGGCGAGTCACGCCGTTGCGGACGCGGTGAACAAGGCCAAGGAGCGGGCGGCGGAGAGCACCGACGCGGCGCGCAAGACCTTCGAGGAGCTGCCGTCGGACGCGGAGAGCCTCCGCGAGCGGCTGGACTCGGCCGAGCTGCGCAAGCTGCTCGACGAGTACACCCAAGCCGCGGTCAAGCTGTACAACCGGCTCGCCGAGCAAGGCGAGGAAGCCTGGGGCAAGCTGGCCGCCCAGCCGCAGGTCAAGAGGGCCATCGAGCAGCTGGAGGAAGCCGTCCACACCGCGCAGGAGCGGATGGAGGGCGCCGCGGGTGACGCCCGCGAGCTCGCCGAGGACGTGCTCGGCAAGGTCACCAATCGCACCCGTGCGGCCGGTGACAAGGCCGCGCGCACCGTCGAGCAGGTGGCGAGCGAGGCCGCGGAGAAGGTCGAGGACGTTGCCGAGGACGTCGCGCAGGAGACCCGTAGCGCGACACGCAAGGCCACGAGCAAGACCACTCCGCGCACCACGAGCAGCACCCGGAAGACCAGTAGCACGACCGCCAAGGCGAACGGCAACAAGGTCAGCGGCACCAGCGGCGAGGACCCGAAGAGCAGCAGCTGAGCCGTATGACATGACCGCCCCCGGCGCCCTCCTCGGAGCGTGCCGGGGGCCATGCCGTGTGGTCTTCCGGTAGTGGCGCCACGTACGCTGTGAGGCGTGCCGGTACTCGCGCAGTGGATCGTGACGATCATCGATTGGATGGCGCTGCCGCTCGGTGTGTTCGCATTCGTAAACGCCGCCATGCAGCGTTCGGACGCCTATTCCGCCGCCGACCGGATGAGCAAGCCCGCGTGGATGGGGATCACCGCCGGCGGCACCGCCGCGCTGCTGCTGTTCAGCTTTCACAACATCGGCATGATGTTCTGGATCGCCGGACTGGTCGCGGTGCTGGTCTACATCGTGGATGTGCGCCCGAAACTGAACGAGGTGCAACGCGGGCAGCGGTGGTGAACCGCTAACCTTGGGCGGCGTGACCAGTTGGACCATCGCCGGAACACTGCGGGTGGCGCCCGCACTCGATCATCCCGAATTGCTCGCCGAACCGGTCAGCGCGGCACTGCGTGGCACCGTGGAAGCCGAGCGCGTCGGGGTCGCGGAGATCGACCCGGAACTGGCCGACACCACCGAGTTCTGCGCGGCGTACTCCTCCCCGCTCGAGGCATCGGCGAACTGTGTCGTGGTCGCCGGAAAGCGCTCGGGTGAGCAGCGTTACGCGGCCTGCCTGGTGCTCGCCACCACCTGTGAGGCGTCATCTCACTGACCTGGGATACGTCACCAGGTGTCAGCGGGTAGGCGTCACTTCGTGTCAGTAACGGCGAGGGGGATCGGGGCTCCTTGCGTTGTCAGTAATGACGTCTCACCGCTGACATTTTTCGGACA